>UQRE01000001.1 GCA_900543415.1 uncultured Dorea sp.
TAACCCCTCAAGAGTGAGGGGAAGGGGAGTTGAAGTGTCGGAGACACTTTTTTATTCCGTTTATGTGGATGTGAAAGATGTTGACAATCACAGAAAATGGGTACACTAAGGAAGAACCTTATTGCAGGAAAGTGAGGTAAATCATGTTAACAAGTGAACAAGCAAAACAAAATCAAGAAAAGTACGGTTTTAATGAACTGGTAGAAGGAAAGAAGAAAAGTATTCCACAAATATTTTTAGAGCAATTCAAAGATTTCCTTGTAATCATTTTAATTTTCGCAGCAGTGATTTCAGGATTCTTAGGTGATGCAGAAAGTGCGATCGTTATTTTTGTAGTAATTACGATCAATGCGATTCTTGGCACTGTTCAGACTGTGAAGGCGGAGCAGTCGCTGAAGAGTTTAAAACAGCTGTCTGCACCGGAAGCGAAGGTGCGCCGAGACGGTGTCGTAATTCAGATTCCTTCCAGAGAAGTAACCATCGGTGACGAAGTGATCATTGAAGCAGGAGATTGTATTCCGGCAGATGGAAAGCTTCTGACGGTAGCAAGTCTTAAGGTGGATGAAAGTGCACTGACCGGAGAGAGCTTATCTGTAGAAAAATCTCTGGATGAGGTGCCGGAGGGCGCAGCGCTTGGGGATCAGACAAATCGAGTATTTTCAGGAAGCTTTGCTACTTACGGAAGAGCAACCTGTGAAGTTACAGAGATTGGAATGGAGACGGAAGTCGGCAAGATTGCGAAGCTTCTGAAGACAACCTCAGAGAAACGGACACCGCTTCAAATCAATCTGGATGATTTCGGAAGAAAATTGTCGATCATCATTTTAGTATTCTGCGGTATTCTCTTTGGAATTAATGTATTTCGCGGAGATTCTATTGTAAATGCATTCTTATTTGCAGTTGCTCTTGCAGTTGCTGCAATTCCGGAGGCGTTGAGTTCGATTGTCACGATTGTTCTCTCTTTCGGTACACAGAAAATGGCAAAAGAGCATGCAATCATTCGGAAATTGCAGGCAGTAGAGGGACTTGGAAGTGTATCTATCATTTGTTCCGATAAAACGGGAACGTTGACTCAGAATAAGATGACGGTGGAAGATTATTACGTAGATGGCAGCAGAATTCCGGCAGACAAGATTGATCCGGAGCAGGAAAATCAGAGAAAGCTTCTAAGATTCAGTATTTTATGTAATGACTCTACAAACACAGACGGAAAAGAAATCGGTGACCCAACAGAGACTGCACTTATCAATCTTGGAAGTAAGCTTGGTTTTGATGCTATTGATATAAGAAATCGCTATCATAGAGAGTCTGAGATTCCATTTGACAGTGATAGAAAATTGATGTCTACTGCACATACAATGAATCAAAAATATACAATGGTAGTAAAAGGCGCTGTAGATGTGCTGCTCACACGTATGAGCCACATTTGTATCGGCTCTGAGATCCGCAAGATCACAGACGAGGATCGACAGACGATTGAAAAACAGAATCTGGAATTTTCACGGGATGGACTTCGTGTGCTTGCATTTGCGTATAAGGAAATGGGTGAAGAAAGAGAATTGACATTGGAAGACGAAGATCAGCTTACTTTCTTAGGATTGATCGCAATGATGGACCCGCCGAGAGAAGAGTCTAAGGCAGCAGTTGAAGATTGTATTCGTGCCGGTGTAAAGCCGATCATGATCACTGGAGATCATAAAATCACGGCAGCAGCAATTGCAAAGCGAATCGGTATTTTAAAGGACGAATCTGAAGCTTGTGAAGGCGCAGTAATTGAAAATATGTCCGATGAAGAATTAAGAGATTTTGTAGAAGGAATCTCCGTCTATGCAAGAGTTTCACCGGAACACAAGATCCGTATTGTCCGCGCATGGCAGGATAAGGGAAATATTGTATCTATGACAGGTGACGGCGTAAATGATGCTCCGGCTCTTAAGCAGGCAGATATCGGAGTAGCAATGGGAATTACGGGAAGCGAGGTATCTAAGGATGCGGCAGCTATGGTTCTTACAGATGATAACTTTGCAACCATTATTAAAGCAGTAGAAAATGGACGTAATATTTATCAGAACATTAAAAACTCAATTCAGTTCCTGTTATCCGGAAACTTTGGTGCGATCCTTGCTGTATTGTATGCGTCAATTGCGGGCTTGCCGGTTCCATTTGCACCGGTTCACTTGTTATTTATCAACTTGTTGACAGATAGTCTTCCGGCAATCGCACTTGGTCTGGAACCGCATACGAAAGATGTGATGAATGAAAAACCTCGTCCGATGAACGAATCTATTTTGACAAAACCATTTTTATTGAGTATTGGAACAGAAGGCCTTGTAATCGGAATTATGACAATGGTTGCATTTATGATCGGATATGGACAGGGCGGAAGCTTACTTGCAAGTACGATGGCATTTGGAACACTTTGCATGAGCAGATTGGTGCATGGCTTTAACTGTAAAGCTGCAAAACCGGTTATTTTCACAAAGAGATTCTTCAATAACATTTACCTGATCGGAGCGTTTTTCATTGGATTTGTATTGATTACAGCAGTTATGACGATTCCGGCATTGCAGGGAATGTTTAAAGTTGTTACACTGAATATGAGTCAGTTGTTAACTGTTTATGGTCTGTCACTGTTGAACCTTCCGGTAATACAACTTTTAAAGTGGATCAGAAATAAAGTAAATTGTAAGTAAAGCGAATCAGAGAGTGAGGTGCACATGGAATTAAATCAGGAAAACATTCGGAAAATTAAAGAAATCATATTGTTTACAGCGGTTATTATTGTCTGTCTTTGGAAATATGAGACCGTGTTAGACATATTGTTTTTTGTGTTGAATATTCTGACGCCATTTATTTTGGGAGGTGCTATTGCCTTTGTACTGAATGTTCCTATGAATTTTGTACAGCGGCACCTCTTTGATGAAGAAAGAATCAAAAAGAGTAAAGTATTACAGAAGATGGCAAGACCGGTGAGTATGATTCTTGTACTTATTGCTGTTTTCGGTATTGTTGCAATCGTTATGTTTATTTTGATTCCTCAGCTTGGAGAGACCTTTGCAAATCTGGGAAGAAGTATTCAGGCTTTTATTCCGCAGCTTCAAGAGTGGGCAGCTCGTCTCTTTAATGACAACAAAGAAATTATGGACACGGTTAATAATCTGGAATTTGACTGGAATAAGATTATGGATACCGGAATTAATTTTTTTAAGAGCGGTGCAGGAAGTGTTGTGGATTCTACGATCACAGCTGCAAAAAGTATTGTAAGCGGACTTACGACGTTTTTCATTGCATTTGTATTTGCAATTTATATTTTATTGCAGAAAGAGAAGTTGGGAGTTCAGGCTAAGAAAGTATTGTTTGCCTTTGTGCGGCGTGGAAGAGCAGAGGCGACGGTGGAAGTACTGTCTCTTACTTATAATACATTTTCCAGTTTTCTCACCGGACAGTGTGTAGAAGCTGTCATTTTAGGAAGTATGTTTGCAGTGTCGATGACAATTTTGAAGCTCCCGTATGCGCTTCTTGTTGGAATGCTGATTGCATTTACGGCGTTGATTCCAATCTTCGGAGCCTTCATAGGGTGTGGAGTGGGAGCATTCTTGATTTTCATGGTGGACCCGATGAAAGCCTTAATCTTCGTTGTACTGTTTCTTGTATTGCAGCAGATTGAAGGAAATCTTATTTATCCGCATGTAGTTGGCAATTCGGTGGGACTCCCATCCATCTGGGTACTGGCAGCAGTCAGTATCGGTGGAAGTCTGATGGGCGTTGTGGGAATGTTGATCTTCATCCCAATTGTGTCTGTAGTATATGCACTGTTTCGGGAAATCGTATATTTGAAGTTGAAGAAGAATCAGATTGATCCGAAGGAATTGGAAAATATGTAATAATAAAAGGAAAATAGATAAAAAGTGGACGCATTCTTAAGAAAGTGTCCACTTCTTATGTATTAATTGTCTTTTTTATATATTGCGTTGTAAATTTGTTCAAGATTATAGTCGGGAGCGAAGTTTTTTGCTACAGCACAGAGGTGTCGGATAGTATCCGCATCTTCCTCCAGTTCTTCAGCGATCGTTTCGGGAGTTTTATCTTTGCGGAGTTTTTTGGTGAGTTGTTCTAATAATTTGAATTTTCTGCCTTCTTCTCGGCCTTCTTCACGCCCTTCTTCCCGTTCATAATATTTTTCTTCCCATGCCTGCATATATTTCACTCCAATTTCTTCGTTGGACTTAACCTTTTGCACACGCTGATGGATTCGTTTGATGCGATCACTGGTTGAATGTTCAGCTACTTGATTTGTAGTATTTTCCAGATAGTGCAGAAATTCGACAAGTTCCGGCGATACTTCTTCAGGATTTGTACCACGGGTATTTAAGAAAATTTTAGTAGCACCATCATTTAGTCCGCATTCAGGTCGTTCTTCACATTTATAATTGAAAGTATAACGATATAATCCTAATCCGAATGGGTCAAATGGTGTGATGATAATGATAAATGATCGATTCAGAATGTTATAATTGGGAATACCGGGCTCCATTAAGCTGGTGTCAATCATTGCCTGATAGTAACGGCTTCTTTTAGCTAAATCAGTCTGACGTTTTTTCTGCATCTCTGTGTTGTAAATGCTTTTATCCTCGTCCATTGAACAAACATCCATACGGATAGAACGAATGGCGGGTGAGACTCGGAGTTCTTTCTCGGTTTCATTTTGTGTAAGCAGTGGAACAGTATGCCCAAAGATGATGCTGAGAGCATCTTGATGTGCCTGAGGGTCTTCCATTACTTCATCAAATAAAAAGCGGTCAGTAAGGTTTAAGTCACTTAACGGTATTAAATTTTGTTTCATATGTTTCTCCTTTGATTTTATCATAAAGTTTTTTTAGTGCATAGATAAAATTAGGAAAATACAGTCATAGGCATCACTCCTGTACATTTAATGAATCAAACATTGGAATCTTCGATGAAAACATCCTGAAATTATAGATTAATAGAATATTTGAATTGTAAAATATAGTAACACAGGAATGAAAGGAAGACAAGAGAATAAGATAATCAAGAAGGGAAAGGATATATCAGAGCAATTCAAAGGAAATGTGAAGTAATATGTGAGAAAAACAAAAAACCACTGGATTTTTAAAATCAGTGATTTTTTGTTGGAAAATGATATATATCGTTTGTGAAGGTATATAAAGTAAAAAGAAAATGATTAATAAGTAGTATCTGCTGGTTAAGTCCGTGTGGGACTTAATCAGCAGACACTAATTATAGATGGAATAAAAGGAAGAGGACAATATATAGGAACATATATTGCCCTATCGACATTACAAAGATATTGGTGGGGAGAAGTAAAGTTTTATATTGACGGAGATGAAGAATATCCAACGATTTGTGGAACCGGTATGGAAGATTATTTCGGCGGTTCCTGGAGTTTTGCAAAACAGGAAGCGGGAAAGACAATAGAACAGACCTATACGACTTCTTTTCTTGGATATCCGTATTATTCCAGACATGATGATCTTACAAAGAATCCATATCATAATGATGATTGCCCGCCTATGAGAGGCTTCTATCGGTGGCATGTGAGAGATCCAATCTTTTTTGAAGAAAATCTTAAGGTAACAGTTCAGCAAATTGGTGTAGGACATAACGGATTGTTTGAACGACAGGATGACTTGTCAAGTGTTGCGTATTGGTATCAAAATGAGCCTCACAATACATTTCCGAATCTTCTCGATAAAGAAAAAAGATGGCCGAGATAGGAAACAACAATGAATACAGATAATCTGGAGGGTTTTTTATGTCTAGAGAATTAATGCAGCAAAATATCCAGAAAGCCCAGTTGGAAATTGATGCTAAAAAAGATATTGTTAAAAATGGGAAGATGCGTCAGCATTATCACTTTATGGCACAGACAGGGTGGATCAACGATCCGTATGGACTGATTTATTATAAAGGGAAATATCATTTTTTCTTCCAATACAATCCATACTATGGCTTTTGGGATTGTATGCACTGGGGACACGCAGTAAGTGAAGATCTTGTTCATTGGGAATATCTTCCTCTTGCGCTGGCGCCTTCTGAGAATTATGACAATCATCCTCGCGGAGGCTGTTTTTCAGGAAGTGTCATCGAGCATGATGGAAAATTATTCTTAATGTTTACAGGAACAGCCAATAACGGAGATGGATTCGAACAGACGCAGTGTATTGCATACAGTGAAGACGGAATTCATTTTGAAAAATACGAAGGCAATCCGGTGCTGACAGCGCCAGAAGGAATTCCGACTGATTTCTTCAGAGATCCTAAGATATGGAAGCATGAAGATACTTATTATATGGTATGTGGTGCAAGCAGAAACCATAAAGCGCAGGCTCTTCTGTATCGTTATAAAGATATGTTTCATTGGGAGTTCTTCAATGTGCTTGCAGAGAGCCGCGGTGAGTGGGGCTACATGTGGGAGTGCCCGGATTTCTATCCACTTGGTGATAAATATGTCTTAATGTTCTCCCCTATGGGAGTAGGTGATCGTACGGTTGTGTATCTGGTGGGTGACTTTGATTATCAGACCGGAAAATTTGATTACCATGTAAATGGTGAAATTGACTGGGGATTCGATTACTACGCACCACAGTCCTTTGAAGCACCGGACGGACGCCGGATTATTGTAGGATGGGCAAATGCGTGGGACTGGATGCCATTTTGGAAGGACTGGGGACCGACTTATCAGGAAGGCTGGTGCGGTTTTTATAATATACCAAGAGAAGTGCGATTGATGGAAGATAATACGTTACAGTTTATACCGGTGAAAGAAATGGAATTGCTCCCACAAGAAGAGTGGAAGCAGGAGCAGATGTCTGTAGGCGAAGAAAGACAGGCTGTAAAAGCAGGAGATGGAATTTCCTATGAATGGAAATTTAAAGTCGATCTCGAACAGACAGATGCAACAGCATTGAAAATTATCATGCGAAGCGGTGAAGGAAAAGAGACGGTATGCACGCTTGATTTTGCGGAAAGCAAAATGTCCGTAGACCGCAATCACTCAGACGGATGGAGCAAAGGAATATCTGAAAGTATTTTGTATCTTCAGGACAAAAAAGAATTAGATATCCATATTTTCTCCGATCAGAGTTCCGTAGAGATCTTCACTGACCAGTATCGAAACAATCACTCGCTGAACATTTATGCCGGAAATGAGCAAAACGAGACTTATGTATGTGCCCGTGGTGGAAAAGTGGTTCTTAAGGATATGGAAACATATGGATTAGGAGAATGTTACCGATAAAGGAGAAGAGCTATGCAGAAGCAGTATGATGTGACAGCGTTGGGAGAATTGTTAATTGATTTTACTGAAAATGGAGTGAGTGAACAGGGAAATGCGCTGTTAGAAGCGAATCCGGGAGGCGCACCCTGTAATGTGCTTGCGATGTTACAGAAATTGGGGAAGCGTACCGCTTTTATCGGGAAAGTTGGAAAAGATCAATTTGGCAGATTGTTAAAGGAAACCATTGAGTCGGCAGGGATTGACTCTAGAAATCTGGTAATGGACGAAGAGGTAAACACAACACTTGCTTTTGTTCACACAGATAAAGATGGTGACAGAGATTTTTCATTTCGGAACCTTGTCTTTTACGCATGAAGAAGTAAAAGAGGCAACAAAATTTGCAGTAAAATGTGCGAAAGAAGCAGGAATACATATTTCCTTTGATCCAAACTTGCGGGAACCTCTGTGGAAAGATCTGGAGGACGCAAAGAAAGCAATGGCTTATGGTTTTCAAAATTGTGACATATTGAAAATTGCAGATAATGAATTACAGTTTTTTACCGGAGAAGAAGAGTTTGATCAAGCAGTATCTATTCTTCAGGAGAACTATAAGGTTCCGCTGATATGTATGACACTTGGAAAAGACGGAAGTCGCGCTTACTATAAAGGAAAGAGAGTATTTGCAAAACCATTTCTTCAAGATGCAACGATTGAAACAACAGGAGTCGGAGATACATTTACAGGGTGTATGTTGAATTTTGTTCTCGAAAAAAGGTTGGATGATCTGACAGAAAGTGATCTGGCAGAAATGTTAATATTTGCCAATGCGGGAGCATCATTGATTACAACCAGGAGAGGCGCGTTGAAGGTTATGCCTGAAAAAGAAGAAATTGAAAAAATTATACAGGGATGTTGTGGTTCATAGGAACCACAATGTCCCTAATTTTTTAACATTTTTTTGAATTGAGTTTACCGGATAACGTATATGAAGAGAATCTAAAAAAGTTAAACTTATGAAAAAGGCTTGATTTTTCAAGGAAAATCAAGATAATAAAAAGTGAGGTGGGATGGATTTTGGGAGAAGTAGACGGTATGGGCTGTTTTCGATCTGGGGTTTATAGGAATAGGTACAGGACCTATGAAAGTTTTTATGATACCATTTATTCTGACACGATGTACCCGAATGATTTAAGACCAAAAGAGAATCATGGATATAGGACAAAGCATAGAGGTTAAATAGTTTTTAAAGAAGCGTTTTTAGGCAGGTGAATGATAACCTGCCTATTATTTTCTGGAAAAATCAAAAAAATAAATTATTTAGAGAAAAGTTGTAACGAAAGCAGATTTTCTCCGACTAACCTATGAAGAAGGAGGTGAGCAGTTCTGGATTACGAGAAATTATATCATTCATATTACATGCAGGTCTATTCGTATGTGATGACAATTATGAGAAATCAGTCAATGGCTGAAGAAATTACGCAGAATACTTTTTTTAAAGCGATGACAGCAAAGAAGAAGTTCGAAGGAAGATCAAATGAATTGTCGTGGCTGTGTGGGATCGCGAAACATCTGGCAATGGATGAACACCGGAAAAATGCGAAAAGCTGTGAATTCGATGAATCTGTAGAAAGAGCAGGAGGAATATCTGCTGATCTGGAATCGGAAATGGAAGATAAAGATACAGCACTTCAGATTCATCTTATACTTCATGAACTGCAAGAACCCTACAAAGAAGTATTTCAGTTAAGAGTTTTTGGTGAATTGTCATTTTCACAGATCGGACTTATCTTTGGCAAAACCGAAAACTGGGCAAGAGTTACTTATCATAGGGCGAGAATTAAAATTCAAGAAAGGATGGGGAAAAATGAATAAGCATAGTTATGATAAATGTGAGATTGTTCAAGATCTTCTCCCACTGTATTATGATGATGCGTGCAGTACCGTCAGCAGGCAGTTGGTTGAAGATCATTTGAAAACATGTCAAAAATGTCAGAGAACTTATGAAGAATTACAAGATACTACGATTGATACAATGATCCAAAAGGAATCGGAAGGCGTGTTAGAGCGTCATGCAAAAAAGGAAAAAAATACCGCATATAAAGCCGGAGTTGTGATTGCACTACTGCTTATAATTCCTGTTGTAATTACTTTTTGGGTGTCTGTAAGCAGCGGTGGAGGATTGGGAGTGTTTTGGGTGCTGACCGCATCTATGCTTCTGGCGGGAGCATTGACCGTTGTTCCGCTGACATCCGGCAAAAATAAACTGTTGAGAAGTATTTTGATTGGAATTTTCGCTTTATTACTTATCATGTATTTTGTCGATCGCATGAATGGCGGCGGAGAATTTATTTTCTGGTCTGTACCAACGATTTTCGGATTGTCTGTCGTATTTTTCCCAATCATCATGAGAAAGATAAAGCTTCCGGTGGCACTGTCTGATAAAAAAGCGCTCATTACAATGATTTGGGATACGATGTGGCTCTATCTTACCATTTATGTAATCTGCAATCGTTCCGGAGATGTGGAAGGAATGCGCGCCGGTTTTATCGTTTCAGCGGTTATGATGAGCGGCGTGTGGATTGTTTTCCTAATTATCCGGTATCTGAAAACAAATGGATGGATCAAGGCAGGAATCGTGACAGCAGTTACCGGTATATGGTTTGCGTTCGCAAATGATGTATGCGTCTTTTTCACAGAACATAAAAAGCAGCTGACAATCAGTTTTGTAGATTTTTCGGATTGGAAAAATGTGTCTTGTGTGAATGCAAATATTTACATGATAGTTTTGATTATTGGCAGTATTGCAAGTGCGTTATTCATTATAAATGGCTGTTTAAAGAGGAAAAATGAAAAGTGACTCCATCACAGAACTTAATACCTTCTCCGTGATATATTCTAAAAAATGCTTTTTGGAGGATAGTCATGGAAACGAAAATGAAAAAGAAGCGCAGAGCTTTTGTAAATGAGAATGATTGTGTTGCATGCGGGTGCTGTGTGAAGGTGTGTCCGCGAAATGCCATTGAAGTTTGGAAAGGAATCTATTTGCATGGCTTGGGCTTCTTTGTTTCTTTATTCCATTGAAGAGTAAATGGTTCCGCTATGGTTTTTTTGATTTTCTTCTTCCTTATGTTTTTCCAGATGCTTTGGAACACAGGACTCGTGTTTGCAGGTGCGAAAGACCTTGGTCAGGTGGTAACACTTCTGTGGACGTTTAAGCTTCCGTGGCACTGGGCATATCATGGAACGGTATTTCATCAGGGAGTTGCACAATTTGCATTCGGTTTCTATAGTGTGATGCTCAAATCAACGGTTCTGGGACTTGTCACAATGGTATTGTTCAAACCTCGGAGTTGGTGCGTATATTGTCCGATGGGAACCATGACACAGCTCATATGTAAGGCGAAAAATCGGGGAAAAGAAGAATAATAAATAATGAATAGCGAATAGTGAATAATCCGTCAGGGATGTGGTTTTTTGAAAAACTGCATTCCTGATTTATTTTTTAGCTGGCATTTTTATAACCCACCTGTGGAATTAAAATAAAGTCATCAAAAAGATAGGTGTTCGCAGAAACGGAGGAATTGATGATGAAAGGATTTCATACAGGAGAAGGATATATGGGACTGGTAGACGGAAAATATGTGTTATTTGCAAGTGAATCAGATTATTATGATTATATGGAAGCGTAAAAGGAGGGGAAATCATGAGTAAGATTTATTTCACGTTGACAGGAACAAAACATTATTATGGACAAGATTTTCTGAAGAAAGGTATGAAGATCTACTTAGAGAAAGAACGGGATAATGAATACGATAAGGAAGCAATCAAGGTAACTTGTGAAGGACTTGGGAAAATTGGATATATAGCAAACAGTTCTTACACAGTAATCGGTGATTCCATGAGCGCTGGAAGAATCTATGACAAGATGGGAGATACTGCAAAAGCAAAAGTAGTGCTGGTCACTGATTGTGGAATTATTTGTCGGTTGAGCAAGAAGAGCCTTTTAGAGAGCGAATAGAATTCCAAGAAATAGTATGGTATTTTTTCGGGACATTTTACACGGAAAAATACCATATCTTCGTCTTATCTATGGTATACTAAAAATGTTACTGGGAAAAAGAAGGCTATAATTTATTATTAAAGTTAAGAAATTTATATTGCGAAATATATTTATTTAGGGAATCAGTACTGATTTAGAACAGAAATAGAAATATGGAGATGATAAACACACAGAGAAAAATGTTGTGTGAAAAATAGAGATTTACGATGTAAACAAGTATTTACCCCAAAATAGGAGGGGGTGGATGAGTGAGAAGAAAACAGAAAAAAGTATAGAATTATTGCGAAGGGTAGGGAGTTAATATGGGTAAACAGGAACAGTTGATTGAATATATAGTTCAGGACATTGTTGATATGTACTCTTCAGATCAGAAAATAGAATATGATGAGGCTATGAATAAATTTTATAATTCAAAAGTTTTTGAAAAACTACAAGATAAAGAAACTGGATTATATGTGGAAAGTTCAGAATATGTGTATGATCTTTTTAAAGATGAGATGAATTTCGGACGAATTGTTCAAGCGGAAATATAAGTTTTTTTGATATAACTTTAAATTATTGTAAGTGTAAGAAATTAGTAAAGTAATAGAGAAACGAGTGGGAACAGCGTAAGTTGGGTGAAGTGGCTAAAGAATTCACTTTTCACCGGCGGGAGTATATTAGGACTGTATACATATTGAAAAACAATCGAAATGATGAAATTCCAAGGATGATGAAAAAGGAGAAGTTCTTATGCCAAAGGGAGCGAAGCAAAAATATAAGCTGTATAGAGTTGCGCAGATTATGATGGAGCATACGGATGAAGAGCATTTTATTACAATGCCGCAGCTTATCGGTGAATTAGAAAAATACGGAATTACAGCAGATCGGAAAAGTCTTTATGCGAATTTACGGGATTTGGAAATTATGGGAATAGAAGTGGAAGGAGAGAAAGTCAGAAATGGATATCACTATCATGTAATAAACCGACCTTTTGAACTTCCGGAGTTGAAGCTTCTGGTAGACGCCATCCAGTCATCTAAGTTTATTACAGAGAGAAAATCTAACATTCTTATAAAAAAACTGGAGAAGCTTCTAAGCAAACATGAGGCACAAAAATTGCAGAGACAGGTCTATGTGTCCGGACGGATTAAGACGATGAATGAGAGTATTTACTATACGGTAGACGCCATCCACAATGCTATATCGGAGAATAGGAAGATTCGGTTTCAGTATTTTCAGTGGAATGTGAAAAAAGAAATGGAGCTTCGACATGATGGGGCATGGTATCTGGTCAGCCCTTGGGGATTGTCGTGGGATGATGAAAATTATTATTTGGTGGGCTATGACTCTGAGGTGCAGAAAATCAAGCATTACCGCGTAGATAAGATGCTTCATATTCAAATGACGGAAGAAGAAAGAGAAGGAAAAGAGCATTTTAACAAATTGGATATGGCGGATTATACGAAGAAGAGCTTTGGGATGTTCCGCGGAAAAGAAAAGACTGTAAAATTGTTAGTTGATAATCAATTAGCGGGGGTGATGATCGATCGTTTTGGCAAGACAATCAGTCTGATTCCTGTTGATGAGGAACATTTTACGATCAATGTAGATGTTCATGTGAGCAAGCAGTTTCTTGGATGGGTATTTTCTCTTGGAGAGCAGGTGAAGATTATCTCGCCGGATGAAGTGGTAGAACAAATGAAGAGAGAAATTGAGAGATTGAAGAGTCAGTATAATATTTAGAAGAAGAGGTCAGAGAAAGCAATCAAAGCTTAGCTGACCTTTTTTAGACGGAATCTGAGCATAACTTTTAATGACAAGAATCAAAATAGCATGCAAATATTCAGACAGGTGTGGTATAATAAAAGTTAAGTATATTCGAAAAATAAAAGACAGAATGGGAGGAAATACTTATGGCAGAGAGAAAATATGATGTAACTGCACTTGGAGAGTTATTGATTGATTTTACAGAGAACGGAAATAGTGAACAGGGAAATCCACTTATGGAAGCGAATCCGGGAGGAGCTCCTTGTAATATGCTGGCGATGATTCAAAAACTTGGAGGTACAACTGCATTTATCGGAAAAGTCGGAAAAGACATGTTCGGAAGACAGCTTAAAACTGCGGTGGAAGCAGTTGGCATAGATACAAGGAATCTGATGGAAGATGAGGAAGTTCATACAACGCTTGCGTTTGTACATACCTTTCCAGATGGAGACCGTGATTTCTCATTTTACCGGAATCCGGGAGCAGATATGATGCTGGCAAAAGAGGAGATACAGGAAGATTTAATTAGAAATTCAAAAGCGTTCCATTTCGGAACATTATCGTCTACACATGAAGGAGTAAGAGAGGCAACCAGATATGCCATTGATGTGGCAAAAGAGGCAGGATGTCTTATTAGTTTTGATCCAAATCTTAGACCGCCGCTTTGGAACACACTGGAAGATGCAAGAAAAGAAATCGAATATGGACTTTCCAAGACTGATATTTTGAAGATATCTGACAATGAAGTGGAATTCCTCTGTGGAACTTCAGATTATGACGAAGGTGCGAAGATGTTGATTGAAAAATACAACATCCCATTCGTATGTGTGACACTTGGAAAGGATGGAAGCCGCGCATATTATAAGGGAATGCGCGTAGAAGTTCCGGGATTTGTTCAGAAGAATACCATTGAAACAACCGGAGCCGGCGATACATTTTGCGGATGTATGTTACATTACATTATCCAACATGGATTAGAAGATCTGACCGAGGAGAATTTAAGAGAACTTCTCACATTTGCCAATGCAGCGGCATCGGTCATCACAACACGAAAAGGCGCACTGGCGGTTATGCCGTCCAAAGAAGAAGTAGAAGAGCTGCTTCGTGAATAATGATAGAAATAAGGATTGAGGGAAAGAAGATGAGGAAACGGTTGATAGCGGCGTTGTTGATCATGCTGCTATGTATGGGGATGAGCATGACAGCTTATGCAGTCCCGCAGATAACGCCGGAGGAGCAGCCACCGGCTGAAGCAACGGAAGAAGAAGCGCAGGCATTTAAGGCGGCGCAGTTAAAGAAATATTATGATATGCCGGTGGCAACGAATGAGATCAAAGGGTGGCCACAGGGGCCGGGAACTTACGGAGAAGCGGCAATCATTATGGAGGCAGGAACCGGTGCCATCTTATACGGGAAAAATATTGATGATCAGCATTATCCGGCAAGCATCACGAAAGTGCTGACGGCGCTGGTGGCGCTGGAAAACGGCAAGATGGATGATAAAGTGACATTTACGCATGACTGTGTCTCATTCCTTCAGCCCGGAGACTCCAGTATCGGAATGAAGGAAAATGACGAGATCACGCTGGAACAGGCATTGTATGCAACGCTTCTGGCATCGGCAAATGAGGCGGCTTATGCTGTGGCGGAAAATGTGGGAACAAACGCCGGTCACGATTATCAATGGTTTATTGACCAGATGAATGCCCGTTGTAAAGAGCTTGGCGGAACCAATTCCAATTTTGTAAATGCAAACGGACTTCACGATGAAAACCATTACACCAGTGCAAGGGATATGGCATTGATCGGGAAGGAGCTTTTTAAGCATCCGGAGTTTTTCAAGATTGTACAGACACTGCAGTATGAGATCCCGTCATCAGGTACATGTCAGCAGCATGTATTTCAACAAAAGCATAAGATGCTGCAGCCTTCAAGTTCGAAATATTATGAGTATGCGGTAGGCGGAAAGACCGGTTATACATCGGATGCATTGGCGACACTTATTACTATGGCAGATAATGGAAGCATGAAGCTTGTCTGCGTCGTGCTTCGAACGCATGGGGGAAATAATTACCCGGATACTACCAATCTTTTTAATTACGCGTTCGATAATTTTGAACGGATTGACGTGAATGGGCAGGAGACTTCGGAAGATGTAGGAGATATTCTGAAAGACGAGAGCGGAGAACACAGTGGATATGTAGTTGTTCCGAAGGGTGTGAAGTTTTCAGATCTTAAGATGGAAATGACGGTTGATGAGGGACATACCGGAGAAGCAGTGCTTACTTATACCTATGAAGGAAATCTTGTGGGAAGTGCCAGAGTAAAACTCAGTGAGAAATATCTCAAGGAGCATAGGGCTGAGATTAAGAAACAAGAAAAGGAGACGAAGAAAGCAGATGCATCGGATGGGAAAAATCTTCAACAGAGTCTGATTGTTGTGGGAATGGCAGTTTTACTTTTGGCCTTAATACTGTTATTTATCGCGAAGATCAGACAGTATCGCAGAAGACTGGAGAGACGTCGCAGAAGACACCGGAGAAGATCGAGCCAGCAGAACAGAGCAGGGCAGAATCCGCGCAGGCGAAAGAAGTAAAATACCCCTTGACGAAAGAACGGTTCTTTTACTATAATAGAGAAGGTAAAAAACATAAGCAAAAAATGATGACGGAGACAGTACGGTGTTTCAGAAAGGCATAGCGAGCCGGGGATGGTGGAAGCCTGGTGCGAGTAAGAGATGTCTGAATATCACTCCAGAGTTGCAGCCGCTGAAAAGAAATCGGTGCATAACAAGTGTTAAGCACAGGAACATCCAAGTAGGCCCTGCCGGTATTCCCCCGTTACAGGGAAGACATATGATGGTATGTTTAGGTGGTTCATAAACGTGAGTAATGCTCTCGTCCTATTCAGGACGGGAGCTTTTTTATTTATCGCTCAATAAAAAGGAGGATTATCATGTATAAGAAGGTTTCAACAGATCTGAATTTTGTTGACAGAGAGAAAGCTACAGAGAAATTCTGGGCGGAAAATGACATTTTTGAAAAGAGTATGAAGCAGCGGGAAGGCAATGAGATGTATATGTTCTACGACGGCCCTCCGACAGCAAATGGAAAGCCGCATATCGGTCACGTGCTTACACGTGTTATCAAGGATATGATTCCAAGATATCGTACAATGAAAGGCTATGAGGTTCCAAGAAAAGCCGGATGGGATACGCACGGTCTTCCGGTTGAGCTTGAGGTTGAGAAAGCACTCGGACTTGACGGAAAAGATCAGATTGAAGAGTATGGTCTGGAGCCATTTATCGATAAGTGTAAAGAAAGCGTATGGAAATACAAAGGTATGTGGGAAGATTTCTCAAGTACGGTTGGTTTCTGGGCTGATATGGAGAATCCATATGTTACTTACCACAATGAATTTATCGAGTCTGAGTGGTGGGCGCTTAAGAAAATCTGGGATAAAGGTCTCCTCTACAAAGGATTTAAGATCGTTCCTTACTGCCCGCGCTGTGGAACACCGCTTTCTGCACAGGAAGTTGCACAGGGATATAAGGATGTCAAAGAGCGTTCTGCAATCGTAAGATTTAAAGTAATCGGTGAAGATGCTTATTTCCTTGCATGGACAACAACACCGTGGACACTTCCTTCTAATATCGGTCTTTGTGTCAATCCGGAGGAAGATTATGCGAAAGTTCAGGCAGCAGACGGATATGTTTACTATATGGCATGCGCGCTTCTTGACACAGTTCTTGGCAAGCTTGGCGAAGATGGAAAAGCAGCTTATGAGATTTTAGAGACATATAAAGGAAAAGATTTAGAATATAAAGAATATGAGCCACTGTATCAGTGTGCCGCAGAATGTGCTGAAAAGCAGCATAAGAAAGCATTCTTCATTACATGTGATACTTATGTAACACTGACAGATGGTACAGGTGTCGTTCATATTGCGCCTGCATTTGGTGAAGATGATGCGAAGGTTGGACGCAAATACGACATGCCGTTCGTTCAGTTAGTTGACGAGAAAGGTAATATGGGAGAGACAACTCCATTTGCCGGAATGTTTGTGAAAAAAGCGGATCCTGAAGTATTAAAAGATCTGGAAGAGAGAAAGCTTCTGTTTGAGGCTCCGAACTTTGAGCATAGCTATCCTCACTGCTGGAGATGCGATACTCCGCTTATCTACTACGCACGTGAGTCATGGTTTATCAATATGACAGCGGTAAAAGACGACCTGATCGCAAATAACAACACGATCAACTGGATTCCGGAGAGCATCGGTAAAGGACGTTTCGGCGACTGGCTGGAAAACGTACAGGACTGGGGAATCAGCCGTAACCGTTACTGGGGAACACCTCTGAATATCTGGGAGTGTGAGTGCGGACATCAGCACTCTATCGGAAGTATCGAAGAGCTGAAGGAAATGTCTGATAATTGTCCGGATGATATCGAGCTTCACCGTCCATACATCGATGAAGTGACTATTCGCTGTCCGAAATGCGGCAAGCCAATGCACCGTGTACCGGAAGTTATCGACTGCTGGTTCGACAGTGGATCTATGCCGTTTGCACAGCTTCACTATCCATTTGAAAATAAAGAATTGTTCGAGAAACAGTTCCCGGCAGCATTTATTTCCGAGGCTGTAGACCAGACACGTGGATGGTTCTATTCACTGCTTGCGATCTCTACACTTATTTTCAACGAGGCACCTTACAAGAATGTTATCGTTCTTGGCCACGTACAGGATGAAAACGGACAGAAGATGAGTAAGTCGAAGGGAAATGCAGTTGACCCATTTGATGCACTTGAGAAATACGGAGCTGATGCGATCCGCTGGTATTTCTATGTAAACAGTGCTCCGTGGCTGCCAAATCGTTTCCATGGAAAAGCAGTTGTGGAAGGTCAACGTAAATTCATGGGAACACTGTGGAACACCTATGCATTCTTCGTGTTGTATGCGAACATTGATAACTTTGACGCAACAAAATACACCTTAGAATACGATAAATTATCTGTCATGGATAAATGGCTGTTGTCTAAGCTGAATACACTGATCAAAGAAGTGGACGATAATCTTACCAATTATCGTATTCCTGAGACAGCAAGAGCGCTTCAGGATTTCGTAGATGATATGAGTAACTGGTATGTAAGAAGAAGCCGTGAGCGTTTCTGGGCAAAAGGCATGGAACAGGATAAGATCAATGCGTACATGACACTTTACACAGCCCTTGTAGAAGTATGTAAGGCAGCTGCGCCGATGATTCCATTTATGACAGAAGACATTTACCAGAACCTTGTAAGAAGCATTGATAAAGATGCAAAAGAAAGTATCCATCTGTGTGACTTCCCAGTTGCAGATGAAGCTCATATTGACAAAGAGCTGGAAGAGAATATGGATAAAGTTCTGAAAATGGTTGTGATGGGACGTGCGTGCAGAAATGCGGCAAACATCAAGAACCGTCAGCCAATCGGTCAGATGTATGTAAAAGCAGGTTTCGATCTTCCGGAATTTTATCAGGATATTGTAAAAGAAGAATTAAATGTAAAAAATGTTAAATTTACAGACGAAGTTCGTGAATTTACTTCTTATACATTTAAACCACAGTTAAAGACAGTGGGACCAAAATATGGTAAACTTCTTGGTGGAATTAAAGCAGCGTTATCTTCTCTTGATGGAAATGCAGCAATGGATGAGTTGAACAAGGCGGATGCTCTGAAGCTTGACGTAAATGGTCAGGAAGTGACTTTATTCCGTGAGGATCTTCTGATCGAGTCCGCACAGATGGAAGGATATGTGTCTGAAAATGACAATGGAATCACAGTTGTTCTTGATACAAACCTTTCCGAGGAACTGCTGGAAGAAGGTTTTGTACGTGAGATCATCAGTAAAGTCCAGACCATGCGTAAAGAAGCAGACTTTGAAGTGATGGATAACATTGCGATCACTTATGAGGGAAGTGAAAAGGCAGAGGTAGTATTTGCAACTCACGCACAGGAAATCGGTGCGGAGACACTGGCAGTATCTGTTGAAAAGAAAGCTCCGGCAGGATATGTAAAAGAGTGGAAGATCAACGGTGAAAATGTAGTGCTTGGTGTTGAAAAGCAATAATGCAAAAATCAGCTTAGATAGTTAGGAAGGAATTAAATTTATGTATAACCCAAGATTTGAAAAGGCAAGATTTAAGAAAGATGTGCAGGACAATGTAAAAAGATTGTTCCGTAAAGAACTGGATGAGGCGAATCCACAGGAGCAGTTTCAGGCAGTGTCCTACGCAGTAAAGGAAGCGATCATTGACGATTGGATCGAGACGCAGAAGAAGATCGACAAAGAAGATCCGAAGATTGTGTATTATATGTCCATGGAGTTCTTGATGGGGCGTGCACTGGGTAATAACTTGATCAATATGACTGCTTATACAGAAGTAAAAGAAGCGTTGGATGAACTTGGAATTGATTTAAATGCCGTGGAAGACCAAGAGCCAGATCCGGCTCTTGGAAACGGTGGACTTGGAAGATTGGCAGCTTGTTTCCTTGATTCTCTGGCATCTCTTGGCTATGCAGCTTATGGTTGTGGTATCCGTTATCGTTACGGAATGTTCAAGCAGAAGATCAAAGACGGATATCAAGTGGAAAAACCGGATAACTGGTTGAAACACGGTAATCCATTTGAACTTAGAAGACCGGAATATGCGAAAGAAATTCGTTTCGGAGGAAATATTCGAGTAGAATATGATGACGCTACAGGAAAGACATTATTTAAACAGGAAAACTATGATTCTGTGTTGGCAGTACCATATGATTATCCGATTGTAGGATACGGAAATGGTCAGGTGAATACACTTCGTATCTGGGACGCAGAACCGATCGTAGATTTCCAGCTGGAATCCTTTGAACGAGGCGATTATCACAAGGCTGTGGAGCAGCAGAATCTTGCAAAGACAATCGTAGAAGTATTGTATCCAAATGACAATCACTATGCAGGAAAAGAGCTTCGTCTCAAACAGCAGTATTTCTTCGTATCAGCAAGCCTTCAGCTGGCAGTAGATAAATATATGAAGGATCATGATGATATCCGCAAATTGTATGAAAAAGCAACATTCCAGATGAACGACACACACCCGACGGTGGCAGTTGCAGAGCTTATGAGAATCCTTCTGGATGATTATCATCTGGAATGGAATGAGGCGTGGGATGTGACAACAAAAGCCTGTGCTTACACGAACCATACAATCATGGCAGAGGCGCTTGAGAAATGGCCGATCGATCTGTTCTCAAGACTGCTTCCGAGAGTATATCAGATCATTCAGGAGATTGACAGAAGATTTATTATTCAGATCCGTGAGATGTATCCGGGAAATGAAGAAAAAGTGAAGAAGATGGCAATTCTTCGTGACGGTCAGGTGAAAATGGCACATCTTGCTATCGTTGCAGGATATTCTGTAAATGGTGTTGCAAGACTTCATACAGAGATTCTTAAGAAGAGAGAACTTCGTGATTTCTATGAGATGATGCCGGGGAAATTTAACAATAAGACAAATGGTATTACACAGAGACGTTTTCTTATGCATGGAAATCCGCTCCTGGCAGACTGGGTGACAGAAAAGCTCGGAACAAAAGACTGGATTACAGATCTGTCTCTTATGTCAGGACTGAAAAAATATGCAGATGATGAAGAAGCGCTGAAGGAATTCATGGAGATCAAATACAAGAATAAAGAGCGTCTTGCAAAATACATTCTGGAGCACAATGGAGTAGAGGTAGATCCGAGATCTATTTTCGATGTACAGGTAAAGAGACTGCACGAGTATAAACGTCAGCTCCTTAACATTTTACATGTGATGTACATTTACAATAAGATCAAAGAACATCCGGAGATGAGCTTCTATCCGAGAACTTATATCTTTGGAGCGAAAGCGTCCGCAGGATATGTTCGTGCGAAAGAGATCATTAAGCTTATCAACTCTGTTGCGGACGTGGTAAATAATGACCGCAGCATCAACGGAAAGCTGAAAGTTGTATTTATCGAAGACTATCGTGTATCTAATGCAGAGTGGATCTTTGCGGCAGCAGATGTCAGTGAACAGATTTCCACAGCTTCCAAAGAAGCGTCCGGAACCGGAAATATGAAATTCATGTTAAACGGAGCGCCGACACTTGGAACCATGGACGGAGCGAACGTGGAGATTGTAGAAGAAGTAGGAAAAGAGAACGCATTTATCTTCGGATTAAGTTCAGACGAAGTTATGAACTACGAGAAAAATGGTGGTTACGATCCATATGAGATTTACAACAATGATCCGGACGTGCGCCGCGTAGTAGATCAGCTTGTAGATGGAACTTACGCAGACGGAGACAGAGAAAGATACCGTGATCTGTATAACAGCCTGCTTAAGAGTAATGGCTTTGACAAAGCAGATATGTACTTTATTTTAAAAGATTTCCGTTCTTATGCAAATGCACAGGAAGAAGTGGAAAAAGCATATCGCGATAAAGACAGATGGGCAAAAATGGCACTTCTCAACACCGCAAGCTGCGGAAAATTCTCATCCGACAGAACAATTCAAGAATATGTGGATGACATTTGGAAATTAGATAAATTAGTATAATAGAATATCCCTTTTCATACAGTAGTGTATGAGGAGGGATATTTTTATGTATAGACAATCTGGCAGAAAGTATCGTATGAAAACAGGATGCGGGAATATGTGGATAAAATTAAAAAAGGTGTGGGCATATTTAACAATCATGGTATTGCTGCCTTATATTATAACGGTGTTTATTCATGGGCCAAGCTTTGCATCCACATCAAATGTAGATAATACTTACATTAAGGTGAAAACAAAAAACGGCTTGCTGGAAATGCCGATCGAGGAATATTGTATCGGAGTTTTGGCAAAAGAAATACCGGCGGATTACACGGAGGAAGCAT
This sequence comes from uncultured Dorea sp., assembly GCA_900543415.1. Taxonomy (GTDB): domain Bacteria; phylum Bacillota; class Clostridia; order Lachnospirales; family Lachnospiraceae; genus Dorea_D. The sequence goes on from UQRE01000001.1 coordinate 21,993, forward strand.
TGAAAGCACAGGCAATCCTTGTGCGGACAAATGCGTATATGAAGATTCAGGAAGGCGGAAGTGAGGTGGAATTTTCGGACGATTTTTGGACCCAGAAAAAAATGGAGAAAGTATGGGGAGCGGCAAAATATTTTAAATATCATCAAAAACTAAAAAATGCGTGGGATGCTACGGAAGGAAAGGTTCTTACATATGAAGATAAGCTTGCGAAAACGCCATTTTGCCGATTGACGAATGGAAGTACAAGAGATGGAAAGGAGGCGCTGGGGGAGGATTATCCGTATCTTACAATTACGGATTGTTCAGAAGATGTAGAAGCTGTGGAACAGATTCAGACAGTTACACTAGATAAATTAGATGCAGAGATTACACAGTGTGATACAACCGGATATGTACAAAGCATTCGTGTGGGGAAGGAAACAGTGAGCGGAGAGGAATTTCGAAATACGTACGGGTTGGCGTCCAGCTGTTTTACACTTCAAAATTACAATGGAAAATTAAGAATCACGACAAGAGGCGTGGGGCATGGAATCGGTATGAGTCAGTATACGGCAAATCAAATGGCAAAGGACGGGAAAAAATGTGAGGAGATTTTAAAATATTTTTTTAAAGATACAGAATTAAAAGAAGTCACACAGATTGTGCCGAATTTCTAATATTTTATGTTTGCGAAAGTATAACTGCACTGCGATCTGGCAAAAATAAAGTCAGAGGTGGTGATAAAATGAATCAAAATCAAACGCAGAGTCCGAAGAGACCAAGACCAAAAAGAAAAAACAGAGGGGCAACTGTTGCAGCAGTTCTTTGTTTTGTGGCAGCTATCGCAATTGTTGGAACATATACATTCAAAGACTATAAAGCCATGAAAAATGAACAGTTGCTGGCAAAACAGGAAAAAATGAAGGCAGAAAAAGAGCAAGAGCCTTTAGAAGAGACGACAACGGATCTGATCATTAATGATCTGCAAGAGAAAGTAGAAGAGACAAATCTGGAAAACGAAACACAAGAAGCAGATGATACTACAGAAAATGGACAGGCAGATACGGACTCCGGCCTACAATCACAGGCAGCAGCAGGCGAGACAAAAGCAGTAAGTTTTAATAGCGATAGTAAATTGCTCTGGCCGGTCAACGGAAATATCCTTATGAGCTATAGCATGGATAAAACAGTCTATTTTTCCACATTGGATCAATATAAGTATAATCCGGCGCTGGTAATTGCGGGAGCAGAAGGCGACCAAGTAATCTCAGCAGCTCCGGGAATTGTAAAGTCCATTGACCAGTCCGCAGAGACAGGGCTGACCGTAAATGTAGATATCGGAAGCGGTTACGAACTTTTCTACGGGCAGCTCAAAGAAGTACCGGTAAAAGTCGGAGATCATGTAGAGGCAAAAACAGTACTCGGTTACGTAAGCGAACCAACCAAATACTACAGCGTAGAAGGAAGCAACGTATATTTCGAAATGAGAAAAGACGGACAGCCGGTAAATCCAATGGAATATCTGGTGGAATAATGAATTTGGGACGGAATTTGGGACGTAGCATTTTTGCAAAAAGCTACGTCCCAAATTACAAATTGCCCTGTCCTAGATTGTAAAATGACCTGTTCCAAATTGCAGATTGTGATTTTATCATTCTTATTTTATAATGGTCGGTAGGAATGAAAATAGTTTAAGGAAAGAACGGGAAGATATGAATTATACATACATTTTAAAATGCAGTGACGGAAGTTTATATACTGGGTGGACGAACGATCTGGAGAGGCGAGTAAAGGTCCATAACGAAGGAAAAGGCGCAAAATACACAAAAAGTCGAAGACCGGTGGAGTTGGTTTATTATGAGGAGTTTTTGACAAAAGAAGAGGCAATGAAACGAGAATATGAAATAAAACATTTTACAAGAAGAAAAAAAGAAAAGTTAGTGGAAAAAGGACACCCTAAAGATTAAAAAAGGACACCCCTTAATGCAGTTTGGGACGTAGCATTTTGTAAAAATGCTACGTCCCAAACTTATATATAAGCATACATTACGATGTAATGACAGAGGCTGCCGCCCATTACGAATAAATGGAAGATTTCATGGCTTCCGAAGTATTTATGCCGGTTATTGAAAACCGGAAGTTTTAAGGCATAAATGACTCCACCCACAGTGTAGATAATTCCGCCGGTCAGAAGCCAGCCGAAGCCAGCCGGTGACAATGCATGAAAGATTTGTGTAAATGCGAGTACACATGTCCAGCCCATGCCGATGTAAAGGATAGAGGATACCCATTTCGGACAGTAAACCCAAAATGCCTTGATTAAAATTCCGATTAGAGCGATACCCCATACAATACTAAGAAGAATAATACCAGTTTTTTTATTTAAAACTAAAAGGCAAATCGGTGTATAACTTCCGGCGATTAAAACGCTGATCATCATATGGTCTATTTTCTTCAATATTGTATTGATACGTTCACTGCGGTCAAATGTGTGATATGTGGTACTTGCCGCATATAAAAGAATCAAACTTAACGCATAGACGCTCATGGAAATAAGGTATAGTGGATCGGCTTGCCTGCTTGCTTTTATAAGAAGTGGAACGGAAGCGCCGATTGCCATAACCATTCCGATAAAATGGGTAATAGCGCTTCCTGGATCTTTTACATATTTTATAACTAATGTTTTAAATGTACTTTGTTCTTTGGTTGTTGAAGAATTTTCAAATAAATGGTTAATTGAAGTTGTTGTGTGTATCGCCATATCTTTCATATAGATGCCTCCATTTCTAATTTTATATCTGACGATTTCGGTTGCTGCTTTGATAGTTTTAATTCGGTGAAAATAGCGAATGTTCACTACTTTCCGGTTGAAACAATATTCGAATAACAACACGTAGTATTAAAAACCACATTAAACATATGCTTATATTATACCCTTTGTTTTGGAAATGCAAGCACTATAATAAATTTTTTATGATTTTTTTATTTTGTGTCTTGTTCCGGTCCATATTTTACAATAAAAAATGCCGGCCAGTGTACTTATTGCCGTAGCGAGAATTCCAGCGCCCGCGATTCCGGCGGGATCGATACTTCCGTATTGGCTTCGATAGGCAATCACATTTATGGGAATAAGCTGCAAAGACGAAATGTTTAGAATTAGGAATGTGCACATTTCATTACTGGCTGTTCTGCGTTTTCGTACGGGACCGGGCAGAAGTCCTTTCCTTCGATCATCCTCCAGTGATTTCAGTGATTCCATAGCCTTTAAACCTGCCGGAGTAGCTGCCCATCCAAGACCGAAAATGTTTGCAAGGATATTTGTAGTGATATGTTCCCGCGCCGGATGATTTAATGGAAGCTCAGGAAATAGAAATTGAATAAAAGGGTGAAGCCTTTTGGAAATATTTTCAATCATGCCGGATCTTGTGGCAATTTCCATAAGACCGGTCCAAAAAGACATAACTCCCATCATAGTGATACAAAGAGTGACCGCCTCTTTGGAGGAGTCGAGAGCAGCGTCTGTGATATCCGGCATTCGTCCGGTGAAGGCGGCATAAAGAATTCCGATAAAAATCATTCCGGCCCAGAGATAGTTAAGCATGAGAAACTCCATAAATTTGTTTTAAATTATTGTATGGATAAATGTGAAGTATTATGAAAGAAAGTGGATGCATATACATTTGATGAGTGACGGGAATTAGAGTGGGATAAATTGCATGAAAATATTTCTTGATGTATCAAGGCTGATTGTTCCATTTATCATATTTGGAATTGTGACTTATGGGATAATTATGCGTGTAAGTGTTTATGATTCTTTTGTAAAAGGTGCCAGAAATGGATTTTTTACAGTGATTAAGATTATGCCTACGCTGATAGGACTTATGGTTGCAGTAGGAATTCTGCGCGCGTCAGGGTTTTTGGATTTTTTGTCTGGATTTCTGGGAAATTTTTCAGAAGTCATCGGTTTCCCCGGAGAGCTTGTACCACTTACGGTGGTAAAAATGTTTTCGTCCTCGGCTGCCACAGGACTTCTGCTGGATATTTTCAAAGAATATGGAACAGATTCTTATATTGGACTGATCGCGTCTATCAGTATGTCTTGTACAGAAACTATTTTCTATACAATGAGCGTTTACTATATGGCAGCCAAAGTGACAAAGACTAGATTTACGTTAGGTGGTGCATTGTTTGCGACCTTTGCAGGTCTTATTGCCAGTGTAATTTTGGCAGGAATGATGTAGAAAGAAAAAAGTTTACGGGTTGCAGTTTTTACAAGGAGAATAGCCTTGTTGAATCAAGGCTTTAGTATTTCCTGAGAACTCCTGCTTGTTTTTCGGTTTGATATCTTGCACACTACTGCAATCAGGGCGGTGAAACTTTTTTGTGTTTTTATTCAAAACGTATAGATCTTCACTGGTTTTGGAAGGTTGCTCTGTCTGGGAAGACTTACTGTCACCGGTATGATAGTCAATTTCTATTCCGGGCTGGACATTGTAACAGTAAACGCAAAATGCAAGGTCATCATTTTCTACAGATTGAGCTTCCATGAGAACACCGTCGGCTACAAGATTTTCTTGGTTATAAATCGGAGTTACGCGATATAAAACATGATTGCCTGTTTCCTTTACATAATCCGCTACCATATTTTCAAAGGGGAGCATACCTGTAACATTTAAATACCGAGTACCGGTGATCAGATTTTTCTCATTTGCATTTTCAGCGGATAGCTGGTAACCGATCAAATGGCAGCGATTGTATAAATAGTTTCCGTCGATTCCCATATATTTTACAGTATGCCATCCGGAAGGCTTGATCATTCCGATTTTACCGCGTTTTTCGGTGGGCATGATTTCTTCGCAAATATTTGCATATGCAGTACCGCACCGGCCAAGGTCATCCAGTTCGCTATAGGTTTCAAAGGCGTCTGTTGTAAGTTCTTTCTCTGAAAAGAAGGGAACATTGTCGTGGATCGTGACATAAGGCTCGCCGGAGTATTCCGGTATCGATTTCAAATCATAGGAAGTAGAAAGGGTATCGGCTAATTTGTCGAATGTTTCATTGGACATTCGGGTATTTGTGTTGGTGGATTCGTCAGTGCTGCACCCGCCAAATAATAAGGAAAGTGATAATAAAAGACTTCCCAGTAATAGTTTTAAATTTGTGTGTTTCATATGATGCCTCCTTATAAATGCTTTTTATATTATAACGTTGTTTTCAAATAATACAATTAGAACCGTCATTCAATTTGAAAAATCAAGGAGAATTTGCTAGAATAGAACACAGAGTAACATCCGAATTTAATGGAGGTTTTGCGATTATGGAGATAAATAATAAAGCAGATGCACCAATAGGGGTTTTTGATTCTGGTGTAGGCGGTCTGACAGTTGCAAGGGAAATCATGCGTCAGCTGCCTAGTGAAAATATGATATATTTTGGAGACACGGCAAGAGTGCCTTATGGAAGTAAGTCGAGAGATAACATTATTCGCTTTTCAAGGCAGATTATTCGTTTCCTGCGGACAAAGCACGTGAAAGCAGTGGTAATTGCTTGTAATACTGCAAGTGCATTTGCACTGGAGACGTTGCAGAAGGAAACCGATATTCCGGTTATAGGCGTAATTGTGCCCGGAGCAAGAGCTGCTGTGAAAGAGACGCGGAATGGGAAAATCGGCGTGGCAGGAACAGAAGGCACAATACGAAGCGAAACTTATAATAAAGTGATTCATAGCTTTATGGAAGATGCGACAGTGATCGGACAACCATGCCCGTTGTTTGTACCGCTTGTGGAAGAAGGATTTGCGAAACATCACATTACGAAAGAAGTGATTGATATTTATCTTTCTAATATGAAAAATACAGACATTGATACGATGATTCTTGGCTGTACACATTATCCGCTTTTGCGTTCCAGTATCATGGAATATTTTGGGGACGCAGTACACATTGTAAATCCGGCTTATGAGACAGCAATTGATTTGAAAAAACAATTAGAAGAAAAAGGACTGGTCAACCAATCCGGGAAACCTGCGACGTATGAATTTTATGTCAGCGATGCAGCAGAGAAATTCACAAAATTTGCAAACAGCATATTGCCATATGATGTGGCTTCAACAAAGCAAATCAATATAGAAGAGTATTAAAAAATTAATTTGGGACGTAGCATTTTTGCAAAATGCTACGTCCCAAATTGCTTTTTCCCCTGTCCTTTTTTAAAAAATATACTTCCGAATTAAGTCAAATGGTGCCGGTCCCATATCTAATACTGCTTTGTGGAAGCGTTCTTGCGTAAATTCTTTCCCCCACAAGGTCATGGCTTCTTTTTTTAATTCCAGAAACTCTACGTAACCGATATAATATTTTAAATAGTTTGCCGGATCGGAGAGTATTAGTTGATAGATTTCTTCGATAGCTTTTGTATCGGTAATTCCATATTCGCGGAAAAAGGTGGTCGTATCAAGGAGAGACCAGCCGTCATAGTGAACACCCATATCTGCAAGAGCATATAAACCTAGAAGAATAGAACTATTTTTTTGCATTAGGGTAGCTTGCGTTTTTTTTATGGGAGCAAAATAATAACTTAACATTTCGCTATAGGTGGCCCATCCTTCGGTATATCCGCCACAGTCAAGGAGATGACGGATAGGCGAGGGGTTCTTACTTGCAAAGTAAGTAGTCTGGTATAGATGTCCGGGATATCCTTCATGGGCAAGCGTTGTATACAGAGATAAATCATCGCTGATATGTCCATTGTTAATGTAGATAATATTTTCTTCGGTATTATCAAGTGCTGGAATAAGGTAAAAAGCAGGACTTAGAAAGTTTTGCATTTCTTGTGAAACATATTTGATTTGGACATTCACATTTGGCGGAGTTGGGAAATGTCCGGAAAGGTTTCCTCTTAATGAAGATAGTATGGACGCAGGGTTAGAATCCTCCAAAACAACTCCCTGGGATTTAAATAAATCGGATGATGGTGAGGGCGTTTCCGCAGAGAGGGAGGATAAAGTTTTTTGTATGGAAGCTAAATCTTCTGCGATATGTTTCTTCGTTAATTCTTGAAGTTCGGGAATACTTCTGGAAGAGCCGGTTTCAATGGCTGTAAGAAGTTCATAATATTTGTCCCCCTCAGGAAGGTGACACAATCCACCGGAGTTTGTTCCACTATTTTTTAATTCATGGAGTCCTTGCATTAATTGTTCATAAGCGGGATAGACATACTGTTTGATAGAATCCACATTCTTTTCAACATAAGCGTCTTTTTCTTTTTTTAGTAAATTAAGAGTTTGTAATCGTTGCTCAAAAGAAGAGTAAAGGAAATTATTGTTTTGTAAATTAATAAATGTCTCACAATCGTCTATGATTGCATCGGCTTGAGGTTTGGACATAAAGAGTCCGTGTTTGGCTTTTTCTTCTTCGAAATCTAAAATAGAAGCAAAGTATTCTGGAGTTTCTGCAAGAAGTGCAAGGTAGGTGTCTACATCCTGCTTCGTATAAAATTGATATTCTGACAAAAGGATAGGAAGCTGTGCCTGAGCGCCGGTAAGTGAAGCAAGCGGTTCTTCATATAAAAGATACTGGGAACTTTTTAAAGAATAAGAAAGATGTTTTTCCAGTATTTCATAAGTAACCTGATTCCTTTTTGAAAGTTTTGTTTTGTCGTAAGAGTGCAGAAGAGAAAGAGAATTTTCTAAAGAAGCAGATAAGTTCGATGTGTCAGTTTGGTAAGTGCCTAAAGAAACAGAAGAGTTTACAATATTGTAAGTAGCGGGATTTTTTAATGTATAATGAAGGGATAAAGTATTTCCGGAAAGTTCTTGCCGAAAAAGTTGATCTGTATAATTTTCAAAACGTTGGTCTTCCGTTTGGGAAGTATGATGTTGGCTGTAAAAAAATGTGCCCAACAGTAAAAGGATGGAAAAAGTAAGTAGAATTCCAAGAGTTCTTTTTTTCAAAGATTTTGTTTTTAGAATGTTCATTTTTTGCATAGAGACCTTAGTTGTTTTTTATATGTATATGTTAAGAATGAGAAACCATGATTAATCAAAGTGTGGAAATCCTTGACACAAGACGGTTTTATGTGCTAGGATTTTCAGTATGGATTACTTAAAATAATAAAGAAAACACAGTGATGGAGAGAGTACGCCTTTTTGATATTTTACAGAGAAATCCCGGAGGCTGAGAGGGATAAATTAGAATTGGCAGAAGATGGCTCCTGAGTGGTATGGTTGAGCAGAGATTAGGAAATAATAAAGTTGCTATAGTAATTAATTTCTGGTGAGATCATAAAGGGTCCGCCCTTTACAGCGGTAGGTGCAATAGCACCTGATGAGGCTTTTTGTCGTGAGATAGAAAGTAAATAGAAGTGGTATCACGGGAATTCCCGTCTTCTCTGATTTTTCCGGATGGAAGGATCGGAGTTTTTTTATTATTTAAAAATTTTAAGGAGAGATTTAACATGGAAAAGAAAAAGTATTATATGACGACAGCCATTGCGTACACCTCTGGTAAACCGCATATTGGAAACACTTATGAAATCGTACTGGCAGATGCGATTGCAAGATATAGAAGAAGCCAAGGCTATGATGTGTTTTTCCAGACAGGAACTGACGAGCATGGTCAGAAAATTGAATTAAAAGCAGAAGAAGCAGGCGTTACACCAAAAGAATATGTGGATGATGTTGCCGGACAGGTAAAAGAGATCTGGGATCTTATGAACACTTCTTATGATAAATTTATCCGTACAACGGATGAGGATCACGAGAAGCAGGTTCAGAAAATTTTCAAGAAATTGTATGATCAGGGAGATATTTACAAAGACTCTTATGAAGGACTTTACTGCACACCGTGTGAATCTTTCTGGACAGAGTCACAGCTTGTAGACGGAAAATGTCCGGACTGCGGGCGCGAAGTGAAGCCTGCCAAGGAAGAGGCTTATTTCTTCAAAATGAGCAAATATGCAGATCGTTTGATCGAGCATATCAATACACATCCGGAATTTATTCAGCCGGTTTCCCGTAAAAATGAGATGATGAACAACTTCCTGTTACCGGGACTTCAAGACTTGTGTGTGTCCAGAACTTCTTTTAAATGGGGAATTCCGGTAGATTTTGATGATAAGCATGTTGTCTATGTTTGGCTGGATGCGTTGACAAACTATATTACCGGTATCGGTTATGATGCAGACGGAGAAGGTACGGAGCAATTTAAGAAAAACTGGCCGGCAGACCTTCATTTGATCGGTAAAGATATTATTCGTTTCCATACCATTTATTGGCCGATTTTCTTAATGGCGCTTGACCTTCCGCTTCCGAAGCAGATTTTCGGACATCCTTGGCTGTTGCAGGGTGATGGAAAAATGAGTAAATCAAAAGGAAATGTGTTGTATGCAGATGAGCTGGTAGAGTTTTTCGGCGTGGATGCAGTACGTTACTTCGTGCTTCATGAAATGCCATTCGAAAATGATGGTGTGATTTCATGGGAACTTTTAGTAGAGCGTATTAATTCAGATCTTGCAAATACACTTGGAAATCTTGTAAACAGAACGATTTCTATGTCTAATAAATACTTTGGCGGAACAGTTGAAAATAAAAATGTGACGTTAAATGAAGAAGAAGCTGCTATTGATGCAGATCTTAAATCCGTAGTAGAAAATACGCCGATTGCAGTTGAGAAGAAAATGGATGATTTACGAGTTGCAGATGCAATTACAGAAATCTTCAATTTGTTTAAACGCTGCAATAAATATATTGATGAGACAATGCCATGGGCGCTTGCAAAAGAAGAGGAAAAGAAAGATCGTCTGGAAACTGTTCTCTATAATCTGTTAGAGAGCATCAAATCCGGAGCAAAACAGTTAGCGCCATTTATGCCTGAGACATCCGAGAAAATTCTGGCACAGCTGGGCGATGGAAAGGTGGTAGAAAAACCGGAAATTCTTTTCGCAAGATTAGATCTTGAAGAAGTGATGAAAAAAGTAGAGGAACGTCATCCGAAGCAGCCGGAAGAGACACCGGAAGAAGTCGCTGAAGAAGATGTTATAGATATAGAAGCAAAACCGGAGATCAGTTTTGAAGACTTCGGGAAAATGCAATTTCAGGTTGGCGAGATCATTGCATGTGAAGAAGTGAAAAAATCAAAGAAGCTTCTCTGCTCACAGGTAAAGATCGGAAGCCAGGTAAAACAAATCGTGTCCGGTATCAAGAAAGAATATAGCGCAGAAGAAATGGTTGGTAAAAAAGTAATGGTACTTGTAAACTTAAAACCGGCGAAGCTTGCAGGAGTATTATCAGAAGGCATGCTTCTTTGCGCAGAAGATGCAGAAGGCCATCTCTCGTTGATGACACCGGAGAAAAATATGCCGGCAGGAGCAGAAATAAGTTAAAAAAGGACAGGTCAAAAAGCAATTTGGGACGTAGGCTTTTGTAAAAATGCTACGTCCCAAATAGAAGAAAGGCAGGAGTAAGCAATGGGAAAAATCAGAATTGGTATTGTTGGGTATGGAAATATTGGCAGAGGTGTAGAGCAGGCAATTGCCCGTAATGATGATATGGAATTGAAGGCTGTTTTCACCAGAAGAGATCCTTCTGCTGTTGTGATTAAGACGGCTGGCGCAGAAGTGAAGCATTTTGACGATATGCTTTCTATGAAAGATGAAATTGATGTGATGATGCTTTGTGGTGGGTCTGCTACAGATCTTCCGGTGATGGGACCGGAGATCGCGGCAAATTTTAATACCATTGACAGCTTTGATACGCATGCAAAGATCCCGGAGTATTTTGAGAATGTGGATAAGGCAGCCAAAGCCGGAAATAATGTGAGTATTATTTCGGTCGGTTGGGACCCGGGAATGTTCTCACTGAATCGCCTGTATGCAGAATCTATTTTAGTTCAGGGAAGCACATACACATTTTGGGGAAAAGGTGTAAGCCAAGGACACTCTGATGCAATTCGCCGCATAGATGGTGTGAAAAATGCAATTCAGTACACCGTTCCCATTGAAGAAGCGGTTGACCGTGTGAGAACAGGAAGTGAACCGGAGCTTACCACAAGAGAGAAACATTTGCGCGAATGTTATGTAGTGGCAGAAGAGGGCGCTGACAAGGCGGCAATTGAACAGGCAATTAAAACGATGCCGAATTATTTTGACGAATATGATACGACTGTAACATTTATTTCTGAGGAAGAATTAAAAGAAAACCACAGCAAAATGCCTCATGGCGGTTTCGTAATCCGTACAGGCGAGACAGGAACCGAAGGAAATAAACATGTGATTGAGTATTCGTTAAAACTGGATTCAAATCCGGAGTTTACTGCGAGCGTACTGGTAGCTTATGCAAGAGCTGCTTACCGTTTATCCCAAAAAGGCGAGAACGGAGCAAGAAGTGTATTTGACATTGCACCGGCATTATTATCACAGAAAACACCAGAACAGTTAAGAGCACAGATATTGTAACATTTAGACAGAAAAAAGACAGAATAACTATTTATTTGGGACGGGACATTTAAAAACCCGTCCTTAATTAAATGATAGGAGGAACTATGATTTTTGATACTCATGCGCATTATGATGATGAGCAATTTGACACAGATCGGGAAACGCTTCTTGCCTCGATGCCGGAGCAGGGCGTTGGCACGATTGTAAATGTGAGCGCGACATATGAATCCTGTGAACGAGTGGTGGAGCTGGTGAAGAGGTACTCTTTTATGTATGCAGCAGTGGGAATCCATCCGGATGAAGTGGGAAGCTTGAATGAAGAGCGTTTTCAACAGATGAAAGAGTTATGTAAGCAGGAGAAGGTTGTTGCAGTCGGTGAAATCGGTCTTGACTATTATTGGGATAATGAATCGCATGATGTGCAGAAGGAGTGGTTTGTCCGTCAGCTTGATCTTGCCAGAGAGTTGAACCTTCCGGTGCTGATTCATAGCCGGGAGGCGGCAGCAGATACGATGGAGATCATGAAAGAGCACGGGCAGGGATTACGAGGTGTGATTCATTGCTATTCGTATTCGAAAGAGCAGGCAAAAGAATATGTGAAAATGGGATATTATATTGGCGTTGGAGGTGTTGTGACTTTCAAAAATGCAAGAAAGCTCAAAGAGACCGTGGAGGAGATTCCGTTAACGTCGATCGTATTAGAAACCGATTGCCCGTATCTTGCGCCGGTTCCATTTCGCGGGAAACGAAATAATTCCTCTTATATTAAATATGTTGCGGAGGAGATTGCAGAAATCAAGGGCATTTCTTATGAAGCGGTTGTGGAACAGACAGAGAAAAATGCGAGAGATTTGTATAATTTGACGGAAGTATAGAGCTTAAAAGGAAAGAAATTGTTCATACATTCTTAATATTTATTTTTCTTTTAAGGTATATCAATAAAGACAATCTTGTTGTATAATTAGAAACAATTATGAAGCAGGGAGCAAAGAAGATGAGTGGACCGACACTAGGAAATCCGCAGAATACCATAGAGGTTCTGCAGAAATATGACTTTTCATTTCAAAAGAAATTTGGTCAGAATTTTCTGATCGATACACATGTATTAGATAAGATTATCAGCGCAGCCCATATTACAAAAGAAGATATGGTGCTTGAGATCGGACCGGGAATCGGTACGATGACCCAATATCTTGCAGAGGCAGCAGGAAAAGTTATAGCAGTTGAAATTGACAAAAATCTGATTCCGATTCTATCAGATACATTAAGTGAATACCAGAATGTGAGGATAATCAACGAGGATGTGCTAAAGCTGGATCTTCGCAAACTAGCGGACGAAGAAAATGGAGGAAAGGCAATCAAAGTAGTTGCAAATCTTCCATATTACATAACGACGCCTATCATTATGGGATTATTTGAGAATCATGTGCCGGTAGAGAGTATTACGGTCATGGTACAAAAAGAAGTGGCAGATCGTATGCAGACAGGGCCGGGAAATAAAGATTATGGCGCGTTGTCTCTGGCGGTTCAATATTATGCGGAGCCTTACATAGTGGCAAATGTACCGCCTAATTGTTTTATGCCGAGACCGAAGGTGGGATCTGCGGTGATTCGACTGACCAGACATAAAGAACCACCGGTAGAGGTAAAAGACGAGAAGCTGATGTTTGATATTATCAGAGCGTCTTTTAACCAAAGGCGAAAAACGTTGGCAAATGGATTAAACAATTCTGATAAAATAACCTGTTCAAAAGAAATCATTACTAAGGCGATCGAAAAGCTTGGCAAGGGTGCCAGCGTACGCGGAGAAGCGTTAAGCCTTCAAGAATTTGCCAGCCTTAGCAATGATATTTTTGAGCGGGCTATGTAATCTATATAAAAACAACAAAAAGAGAGGATGATGTGTATGTCAAAGAAGAATAAGTATGTATTATTTGAGATCACTCCGGAAATCGAACATTTTGCTGAATTGTGCGAGAAAAATACAGCCATAGATAAAGAACTGTATGCCAAGTATGAAGTCAAGCGAGGTCTTCGTGATTTAAACGGAAAAGGCGTTCTTGCAGGTTTGACAAACATTTCCGATGTGTGTGCTACCAAAGTTGTAGATGGAAAAGAGGTTCCGTGCGCAGGTAATCTCTACTATCGAGGCTACAATATTAAGGATCTGGTCGGAGGATTTCTGGCAGACGGACATTTTGGATTTGAAGAGATTGCGTATCTTCTTCTTTTTGGAGAGCTTCCGAATGAAGCAGAGGCAGAGAGATTCAAACAGACGCTTGTCAATAGAAGAACATTACCGCCGACATTTGTAAGAGATGTCATTATGAAAGCGGCAAGCCGCGATATGATGAACAGCCTGTCACGTTCAATATTGAATTTATATACATATGATATGAAAGCAGACGATACAAGCATCCCGAACGTGCTTCGTCAGTGCCTGAACCTTATCAGTCAGTTCCCGATGATGATGGTATATGCCTATCACGCATACAATTACCGTATGGGCGGTGATCTGTTCATTTATGCTCCATCACCGAAGCTGTCAACAGCAGAAAATATATTGATGATGCTCCGTGAGGATCGTAAATACACGGAACTGGAGGCGAAGATTCTGGATATGGCGCTTGTGCTCCATATGGATCACGGTGGTGGTAACAACTCTACCTTTACTACACACGTTGTCACTTCCTCCGGAACGGATACTTATTCTACAATGGCAGCAGCGATGGCTTCTTTAAAAGGACCAAAACATGGCGGAGCAAATGTAAAAGTGACGCAGATGTTTGAGGACATGAAAGAACATTTGTCTGACTGGGAAGACAAAGATGCCATCCGTCAGTATTTGTGTGATCTTCTTGATAAGAAGGCATTTGACAAGAAGGGGCTTATCTACGGAATGGGACATGCGATTTATTCCGTATCAGACCCAAGAGCTGACATTTTCAAAAACTTTGTGAAACAGCTTGCCATCGAGAAGGGCTGCGAGAAGGAATATGCCCTCTATGAGACGGTAGAGCACATGGCACCGGAAATTATCGCCGAGAAGCGTAAGATTTACAAAGGTGTAAATGCAAACGTAGATTTCTACAGTGGTCTTGTGTACAGTATGCTGGATCTTCCACCGTCATTGTACACACCGATCTTCGCGACAGCGCGTATTGTAGGATGGAGCGCGCATCGACTGGAAGAGTTGAAGAATGCAGATAAGATTATTCGTCCAGCTTACAAGCCGCTGGCACCATATCGTGATTATGTGAGGATGAAGGATAGATAATGAAAAATGAATTTGAATTTCTAAGTGCAGATGGGAACAGTCGCGTACATGTACAAGAATGGATTCCGGAAGGAGAGGTCAAAGCCGTTGTTCAGATCTGTCATGGAATGGTGGAATATATTGACCGGTATGATGGATTTGCAACTTATCTGAACGAGCGTGGATACTATGTAACCGGAAATGACCATTTAGGTCACGGGAAAACCGCGCATGATAAAGAAGATCTTGGACATTTCCCGGAGAAGCATGGCAATCGCTATATTCAGTCGGATATTCACCGCCTGAGAGAAATTACAGAGAAGAAATATCCGAACGTTCCATACTATATGCTTGGACACAGCATGGGGTCTTTTTTGCTGAGACAGTATTTGATGAACAAAGGCGAAGGGCTTACGGGAGCAGTGATTATGGGAACCGGCGACCAGCCGAAGCTTCTGGCGTCTGTCGGACAGAAACTGTGCCGTGTGATCGCACGCGCCAAAGGCTGGAGACATCGAAGCCTGCTGATCGATAATATGGCGTTTGGCGGGTACAACCGGAAGTTTGAACCGGGAAAGACCGGGAAGGAATGGTTAAGTTCTGATTCGAAGATTCCGGAGAAATACGTAAAAGATCCGTTTTGCTCTTTTCGATTTACTGTAGGAGCATACTATCAGATGTTTGAAGGAATCAAGATTGCCGCGGGGAAAAAAGGTGCAGAGGCAGTTCCGAAGCATCTGCCGATTTTCTTTGTGGCAGGAGCGGATGATCCGGTGGGAGCATTTGGAAAAGGTGTAAAAAGAGTTTATGAAAGATTAAAAAAGTCCGGAATAAAGAATGTATCACTGAAGCTTTATGAAGGAGACCGGCATGAGATCTTAAATGAGACTGACCGCCGGCAGGTATATGAAGACTTGTATCGGTGGATGGAGGGGCTTCGTGCATAGAAAGCTTGTGAGATAATAAAATAGAGCGAATGATAGAAGAAAGTAACCGTATTCTTGGCATAATGCGAGAATCGGTTACTTTTTTCTTGACAGAGACTTCGCTGAACATTAAAATGAACATTGTTCAATATAGAAACAATGGGAAGGAGAAAGAAAAATGCAGGCAATAGCAGAAACTTTATTTGACATTATTTATCTGGTCACAGTCATTACAATCGGAACGTTGATGATCAGACAATGTAAAGGAAATCTTCAATATAAATTATTCGGAATTATGGCGGTAACGCTTGGGCTGGGAGATGCTTTTCACTTAGTGCCGAGAGCCATCGCGCTTTGTACGACCGGTCTGGAGGATTATACGGTTGCGTTGGGAATTGGGAAATTGATTACTTCTGTGACAATGACTGTATTTTATATTTTACTTTATTATGTGTGGCGGCTGCGCTATCAGGTGGAAGGGAAAAGAAATCTGACAGTTATAGTCTATGTACTTGCACTGATTCGGGTGATTCTCTGTCTGTTTCCGCAAAATGAATGGATTCATGCGGATGTACCGCTTTCATGGGGGATTTACAGAAATATTCCATTTGCATTGTTGGGGCTTCTGGTTATCCTTTTATTTTACAAAAGCGCAAAAGAGAGAAAAGACCGCTCTTTCCGATTTATGTGGCTGACCATCGTGCTGAGCTTTGGCTTCTATATTCCGGTGGTTTTGTGGGCGGATGCTATTCCGGTTATCGGAATGCTGATGATTCCTAAAACTTGCGCATATGTGTGGACGGTAGTGATTGGGTACCAGGATATGAGAAAGCAGGAAAGCAATGAATAAGGCAGTGACATCAAAAGAAGAGATATTGGAAGTGAGTCGAAAAATTGCGGCGAGGGATGGAATTACTGCCGTAAATATGCGGACGGTTGCAGCAGAATGTGGAATTGCGCTTGGCTCTCTCTATAACTATTTTGTATCAAAGGCGGAATTGCTGTCTGCAACAGTGGAAGCGGTGTGGGCAGATATCTTTCCGGTTGGGAAAATATCCGAAGATTGCAAAAATATAGTGGATTATTTGAAAATACTTCTGGAAAGCGCAGAGAAAAGTAAGGAGCGTTACCCGCAGTTTTTCTCTATGCATGCGTTAAGCTTTGCGGCAGGAGAGAAGCAGGAAGGGCGAAAGACGATGGAAGAATATTTTCAAAAAATAAAGCATCAGATGCTTCGTTTTATAAGAAATGATGAAAAAATACGTCCGCATATATTTTCAGAGAGATTGTCGAAAGAAGTGTATGTAGACTACATTTTTACATTGTTTCTGTCGATATTGTTTGATGAAAGAGCGGACCAAGAAGCATTTCTGGAGTTTGTGAAGAATTATTTGTATTAAAGAAGTGTCTGGCGGGCGTTTTATTTGGATGGAATTATTTAAGTGTACTTAGGAAATAAGATAAGGAGGAACCGATATTTATGAAGAAAATAATGAATACATCTTTGATTTATTGTGTGCTTGCAATGGCAGGCGGTGTTTTTTACCGTGAATTTACAAAATGGAATGGTTATACAGAGCCGACAACTTTGGGGGTTCTGCATGTGCATTTGTTAGTGTTAGGAACAGGCGTATTTTTACTGGCAGCACTATTTGCAAAAGTGACAGAACTGGAAAAGAATTCTTTATTTAAAAAATTCTTTGTGCTCTATAACCTTGCGCTTCCGTTCATGGTAGTGATGATGCTGATTCGCGGGATCGTGCAGGTGCTTTCCGTTCTGGGAAAATGGAGTGAAGTTCTTCACGATTGAGGGACCGAATAAAGAAAAAGTTGAATTCAGTCAATATTTATAGTTGTCAAAAATGAGAAACGCATACTTTTTTTGACGTAAAACAGCGAAAACCCGCTAACCTTCCGGCTAACGGGTTTCGTTGTTTTTATAGTTATCTAAAGGAATGAGAGTAAAGTGTGCATCGGGTGCGTGCCCGATGTTTTACTTTATGAGGGGGAGATAGTTGCTCTATCAACTATCTGACTTTAGTATATAAGATAAATGTGTCTAAAATATGTTGTATCTATAAAAGAAATAGAAAATTTCTTAAGAGCACCTTAAGAACATAGGAAGAAAATCATAACCGACGTAAAGGGCAATAGATTCATAATATTTTAAGAAATTTCAACATTTGTCCTTAAAAAATCCCTGCTATTCTTGTATAGTAGAAGAGAGGTGATAAAAATGGCTAAAATATTAGTATGTGATGATGACAGAGAAATTGTAGAGGCGATAGATATTTATCTGACGCAGGAGGGGCATGAAGTTTTAAAGGCGTATGACGGAGAGGAAGCGCTTAAGGTTTTAAAGGATCAGGAGGTAGACCTTCTGGTGATCGACGTTATGATGCCAAGACTTGACGGTATCCGTGCGACGCTTAAAATTCGGGAGGAAAATAATATTCCGATTATTATCTTATCGGCAAAATCAGAAGATGCAGATAAGATTCTGGGATTGAACGTAGGAGCAGACGACTATGTGACTAAGCCATTTAACCCGCTGGAACTGGTGGCGCGGGTGAAATCTCAGCTTCGAAGATATACACAGCTTGGAAGCACGGCTGCAAACAAAAATGAAGCAGTCTACACGACCGGAGGCTTAATGGTAAATGATGATCTGAAGGAAGTCAGTGTGGACGGAGAGCCGGTGAAAATGACACCGATAGAATATAACATTTTACTCCTTCTTGTGAAAAATCAGGGGAAGGTATTTTCGATTGATCAGATTTATGAAAATATATGGAACGAGGATGCCATAGGAGTGGATAATACGGTCGCGGTACATATCCGACATATCCGTGAAAAAATCGAGATTAATTCGAAGGAGCCACGCTATCTGAAGGTTGTGTGGGGAATCGGTTATAAGATAGAAAAATTATAGAAAGAAGGTATTTATGAAAAATACATGGTATAAAACCAAATTAACCAAAGCGATTCTGGTTCTGTTGTCCATTTTATGTTCCGTGACCATTGTCGTAAGTATCTTATGGTTTGTTGCCTATCCGGTATTGAGAGAAGAGCTGTTAGACGGGAAAAGGGCAAAAGCGTATGAAGATACATTAAGCTTTGACCAGAAGATGCAGGAATACAATTATCAGGTAACTTTAGGCTTAAGCCAGAATGTCATTTTCGAGACCGAAGGAAAGTATAATCCAGATAAGATCATTGATGTCAGAGAATACTATGAAAGGGGAACGGTCAGTGGTGAAAATAAAAGTGGTTTTGCCTATAAACTCGGCGATCTGATTGCGTGGGATGAAGCTTCTGTTTCGGAGTATTACAGCAGCGAAGATGTGGCCAGTGACGAGGAATGCGTGATTGTATGTGAAAAGACAGATGGGAGTTTTTATTATTACTCTTATGCTGAATTTCAGGCGAGGGTAAAAAATGGAGAACTCCAATTTTTACCGGAGGGAGTAAAGACGCCGGCTCAAGGGGTGGATGTACAGCAGATTCTGAATATGCTTAAAGAGAATGTGCTGGACGATTATGGATCCGGAATCAAGATTCTTGATGCGGACGGTCAGGTAAAGTACATTGCGTTCTGGCAGTATAATGATGTGCAGCTCGTCGAGAGATATCATCCTGTCGGTGTAGAAGATTTGCTGCAGCTTGTAAATGAAGATCCGAGATGGAATGGGCATTTACAGGATGTTTATGAAATGTTATCCAGCGTGATCGAGACGATCGGAAGCGGTTATGATTCTTATATGACAGTGGATTCCGGTATTGAAGAAGGCGATTCGAACTATTATTATCTCTATGCTGATCTAAAGAGTAAAAAGGTTTATACAAATAAAAAAGAATATTCGAACCCGCTGGAACTGGAAGAAAATGTCAAAAAAATGAAAAAGTATGGAAAATATGTTGTCGTGAGACCGAAGCTGTCCGAATTTGAATCAAATCTGTCAAATGAGGATGCGCTTACATGGAGAGACAACATTAAATATTCCGGTCCGCAGACGGAGGATTTTGTATTTGTGGCAGCGGTAGATACGAATTATCCGATTCAGGACAGCTTTTATGCGGAAAACCAATTATTTGAAAAATATGCGTCAAGCGGAATAGCGGTCGCGGCGTTGGGAATGAGTTCCTTTATGACCCTGATTATATGTCTTGTATGGCTTACGGTGGTTGCCGGACGGAGCAGCAGGGACGAGGAGCTTCATTTGAACTGGTTTGATGCATGGAAGACAGAGCTTGCAGCGGCAGTCGTTATTGTGTTGTGGCTGATTCCAATGCTTGTGTCGGGAAGCACGATATCGGTTACAGATATACTTCTCGGTGTCAATGATGAACTTGCAACAATGTATGGCTATTATAATTATGTGATGAATTCGATTCCGTATATTGTTGTCGGCGGTATCTTGACGGCATATACCAGTGTCATGTTTCTCGGAGGATATTTGAGTCTTGTAAGACGCTTGAAGGCCGGAACGATGTGGGAAAACAGTGTGCTCAAAGGAGTCTTTAAGTTTGTCCAATATGTGGGTGTGAACATGAATGCAGTCTGGAAGGCAGTCGTTGGGTTTGGCGGACTTTTGATCATCCACAGTCTGGCACAGATCAGCGGGCATTCGATATTATTTGTTGTACTTCTGCCGATTGATCTTGTCGTATTCATTTATCTCATTTACCAGGCGGTCGGAAAAAAGAAGATAAAACAGGGGATTTCACAGATCGCACAGGGAGAGATTGATTATAAAATTGATACCGTTGGTCTGCACGGGGAACAAAAAGAAGTAGCAGAGCTTGTAAATATTATCGGAGAAGGCTTGAATACAGCGGTGGAAAAGAGTGTGAAAAATGAGCGCTTGAAGACAGATTTGATCACAAATGTATCCCATGATATTAAAACACCGCTCACATCAATCATCAATTATGTAGAACTGTTGAAACAGGAAAATTTTGAAGATCCAAAGATTCGGCGATACATCGAAGTACTGGAACAGAAGTCGCAGCGACTGAAAACATTGACAGAAGACGTAGTGGAGGCGTCGAAAGTAAGTTCCGGAAATATTTCACTGGATATGATGAATTTGAATCTGGTGGAAATGATTCAGCAGACGAGCGGAGAATTTCAAGAAAAATTCGCTGCCCGCAATCTGGAAGAGGTGTTGAATATTCCGGAAGAAGAGGCAATGATCTGCGTAGACGGAAGAAGAACATGGCGAGTGCTGGAGAACATTTACAACAATGCGGCAAAATATGCAATGGAAGGCAGCAGGATTTATGCAGATCTTACCGTGTTGGAAGATCAAGTCCTGTTTACGCTGAAAAATGTATCCGCATATCCATTGAATATATCCGCAGACGAATTGACAGAACGATTTATCAGAGGAGATATATCGCGAAGTACAGAAGGAAGCGGACTGGGATTGTCCATAGCAAAAACATTGACAGAAATGCAAAAAGGACAGTTTGAATTGTACTTAGATGGAGATTTATTTAAGGTAACCATAAGATTTCCGCGGGTTAAATAATTAACGGGGGACGTAGCAAAGTTAAACTTTGCTACGTCCCAAATTGTATTTTGCTACGTCCCAAATTTACTTGCGCTTATTTCAAAAACACATTACAATATTACTATTATGGAGAATTTAAAATTATTATTACAAGAAAATTTGGATCAGGAGTTTTTAGCGGCGGTTTTGAGTGCGCCGCGGGATAAATCGGGTGTAGAGAAGGTGAAGGTTCGTCCGCTTCTTAAGAGAGGGGAACTTGTTTTTCAACTGGAGTCTTTCTGCAATCGTCAGGCGTTTCATGAGAATCTTAGTGCCGAGGAGGCGGCGGATAGAATTTTTGAATATATGCAAAATATGAAACAGATGCAGATGGAGACGAAGCAGTGGAACTACACGGTTCTCGTGAGCAAAAAAGGGAAGCTGACAATCAAGCGAAAAGCGCAGAAGAATCCGAATAAGCAGGCAGATATGAACCATAACCGCAAGAAGCAGTATATTCTGGAAGAGGGAACAATGGTTCCTTTTTTGAGAGATCTTGGGGTTATGACCGAAGAAGGGAAGATTGTGCGGACGAAGTTTGACAAGTTTCGACAGATTAACCGCTTCCTTGAATTTATTGAGGATATTCTTCCGCAGCTTGACAAGGGGAGAGAAGTTACAATCCTTGATTTTGGATGTGGAAAATCTTATCTGACATTTGCCATGTATTATTATCTGCATGAGTTAAAGCAATACGATATCCGTATCATCGGGTTGGATTTAAAAACAGAGGTTATCAGACATTGTAATGAGCTGAGTAAAAAATACGGATATGAGAAATTGACTTTCCTGGAAGGCGACATTGCGGATTACGAGGGTGTTGATCAGGTAGATATGGTAGTGACACTGCATGCTTGCGACACTGCAACGGATTATGCGCTTGCAAAAGCTGTTGGCTGGCACGCGAAAGTTATCTTGTCTGTTCCGTGCTGTCAGCATGAGATTAATGGGCAGATTGCAAATGATGTCTTGAAACCGATTCTGAAACATGGACTTCTCAAAGAACGTTTTTCTGCAATCGTGACAGATGCACTCCGCGCAGAATATTTGGAAAGAGAAGGATATGAAGTACAGGTCTTGGAATTCATTGACATGGAGCATACACCGAAAAATATTTTGATCCGTGCCATAGATACCGGAAAAAAAGGAAAGAATAGTAAGAGAATCAAGGATTGTGAAGCATTTTTAAATGTGGAACCAACGCTTGGACGTCTCCTTGGTATGCAGAAGGATTAGATAAAAGAGGACACAGGATGAATATAAAGAACAAATTAAAAGAAGCCGGTATTCTTATCGGAGTATTTATCGTGGCAGTATTGGTGTTCAGTTATTTTACTAATAAGGGAAACGATAATATGACGGCGGACATTGGAACTGCAACGTTTCCAAAGATAGGTTTTGATTGCGGCGGATATGGGATAAATGCTGTTCCCGGATATGCGCAGTCTATGGACATTCCGACGATTCGCGACACGATCACACCGGTCTTATCCGGAAAGCTGAATGTGGAGATCAACGCTTATGAAAATGCAATTTCAAGTATGGAATACAAGGTGTATTCGTTAGATGGCACAGAAGCGTTTCTGGAGAAAAAGATAAAAAAGCCGGGGAAAACGGAAATGCTTGATCTTAACAAGTCCGGTCTGTTAGATGAAGAGCGGGTGCTGGAAATTATTTTAAATTATAATAAAGAAAAAACCGTACATTTTTATACGAGAATTGCCGATGAAGAGAAGGCAGATATACAGCAGTGTCTGGATTATGTGACGACGTTCCATAACGGAGCTTTGAATAAGGAAGAAGGAGTCGGCGTCGGAAAGGCGATTGAGCCGAATGAAGATGGCGATAACAGTACCTTTGCACATGTAACGATCCACTCGAATTATGATCAGGTATCTTACGGCGAGCTGGAGCCAAAACTAGAGGGCGGCGAACGCTGGGAAATCAAAGAGATGAATGATACCTCCTCATCGATACAGGCAGAATTTATTGTGCGGTGTAAAGGGGAAGAAAATGAGGATGATCTGTATAAAGTAAGAGAGTTCTTCCGTGTGCGCTATGATTCTTATGCCAAGCGGGGATATTTGCTGGATTATGACCGTACGATGGAGCAGATCTTTGATCCGACCAAAAAGGTGTTAAGCGAAAAGGGTGTGCTTCTGGGAATCGCGGAATATGATATCCCTTATCTGAATGATAAGGATGGAAGCATTGTCTCTTTTGTGCAGGCAGATGATCTTTGGAGCTATAACAAAGAGACGGATGAAGTATCGCTGGTATTCAGTTTCGCAGCTTCGGAAAATACGGATGAGAGAAATCTTACAAATCAGCATGAAATACAATTATTAGAGGCGGATGGAAACGGAAATGTGACATTTGCTGTATATGGATATATGAACCGTGGAGAACACGAAGGACAGGTTGGTGTTGCGGTTTACTATTATAATGTAGAGCAAAGCTCTGTAGAAGAAAAGGTGTTTATCCCTACAGATACCTCGTGGGGAAATGCGATTCACGAGCTGGGGAAATTAGTCTACTATAGTGTGGACAGAGAGATGCTGTATGTACTTGCCGGCGATACCTTTTATGAGACAAATGTGGAAAAGGAAAAGACGAAGGAGCTGGTAACAGGACTTACGGAGGATCATTATGTAGTATCCAGCGACGGGCGTCTCCTTGCTTATCAGTCAAAAAGCGGAGAAAATGGAGCTAATGAGCTTACCATTATGAATCTGTCTTCCGGCAAGACAAGGACAGTAACCGGCAAAGAAGGCGAGAACATATATCCTCTTGGATTTGTGAAAAATGATTTTGTATACGGAACTTCAAGAATAGAAGATGCCGGACAAACAGCAGCGGGTGAAGATGCAAGCCCTATGTATAAAGTGGAGATTCAGAACAGCAAGGGAAAAACAGTCAAGACTTATGAGCAAAAAGAGATCTATATACTGGGCGCTAAAATGGAGAAAAACAGAGTGATTCTGGAGCGGGCAGTAAGAGACGGAAGCATCTACACTGCAACGGCAGAAGAATATATTTCTAATAACGAAGAACAGAAGGAAAGCAATATTTATCTGGATTCTTATGTGACAGAATTGAAGAAAAAACAGATGCGGCTGACCTATGAAGATGGCATTTCAGATAAAGAACCGAAGGTATTAAAGCCAAAACAAGTAATGTTTGAGAATCCGACAACGATTACCTTTGATTACGATAAGAAAGAGAAACAATATTACGTCTATGGATATGGAAAACTTCAGGGCTCTTATGAAATTGCAGGTGATGCCATCCAAAAGGCAGATTCGTATGGAGGAGTCGTGGTGGATCAAAGCCAGTCCTATATATGGGAGAGAGGAAATCGGGATTTGAACTATACCATTGATCATTCTGAGGATATGGCAGCACAGATTAAAGCAAAGCTTGACAGTGGAGTTTCGCCGATGGAAGCGCTGAAAGAATATAATTCCGGCGCAAGTCTTAATCTTACAGGATGTACAGCGGAACAACTTGCTTACATTATCAATCAGGGGAAACCGGTGATTGGAATGAAAGAGGCCGGAAAGCCGATCATTCTTGTAGGATACACAGATGAGAATGTAATCTATGTGGACGCAGCAAGCGGCGAACGAAAAACCAGCACATTTGAAGAGATGGACGCAATGACCGCAGGAAGTGGACATACGTATATCGGATAAAAGACAAAATCAGGGACGGGTTTTAACCCGTCCCTGATTTGTTAACGATTTCGTTTTATCGGCTGAAATACGACATTTCTATATTTTTTTAAAGCAAAGTAAACAATCATTCCCAGTATACCACAGGAAACAACTTCTCCGATTCCAACGGTCAGCATCATAAATGGAATTGGAAGTGCAACGCCATACGCATATCGCAGCACGAATGGTACGATCAGTGTGTTGGCGGCAATCGGAGGAAGTGGCGCAAGATAAGGGCTTTTATTACGAAGCTGATACGTGAAAAAAGCGCCGATCAAGGTTGCCAGACTTCCGCATAGGATATCCGGTAAAACTGCTCCGCCGAGAATATTTCCGATCAGACAGCCGACAAACAACCCCGGAATTGCGGCGGGAGTAAATAACGGAAGAATGGTCAGTGCCTCTGCAATACGAACCTGTACTTCTCCGAAAGAAAATGGTGCGAAGACATAAGTAAGCACCACATAGATAGCAGCGATCATAGCTGCCTGTGTCATGAAAGTTACCTTTTGATTTTTCATATTCAGTTCTCCTTTAGTTTTGTTTTACGTGTGGAAGGTCACGAACACACGATTCATTTTCCGCGAAACAATGAGCCATGCGGATGTGCTTGCACATCCATCTGGCGAATGTCGCGAGAGCCAAATACCGCAGGCATTTGGCTTACGCCGGCAATCGGCGAAACCCTTGTAAGACCTTGTTTTTCGGGTTTTTGTAACGGGTAATAGTGTAGCATAGAGAAGTGCAAAAATCAAGGTTTG
Source organism: uncultured Dorea sp. (assembly GCA_900543415.1). Taxonomy (GTDB): domain Bacteria; phylum Bacillota; class Clostridia; order Lachnospirales; family Lachnospiraceae; genus Dorea_D. Next base: position 47,619 of record UQRE01000001.1, read on the forward strand.
TCCGGAATTTGTCCGGAATGGAACAAGGATAAGAAATAGCAATCACCACGGGATGGCATCCCACATATACTAAGGTAGATACTTATTTACAGGAGCGTATAGATATGCATAACAAAATCCCTTATTATATGGCTTATCCGGAGTTCTTCATGTATGGAACGGAGCGGACGGACCGGATGGATTATGATTATATGAAGAGTACTTATCCGGACACCGCAAAGCGTGTGCTTCCGCTTGTAGAAGAAGAGTGTGACCGTCTGGAATATAGTTCCAGTATGATCTATGACGAATATCCGGACCGTTTGCAGCTTCGTTTCATGACGAAGAGAATCTATGAAAGAGCGCAGGAGGAAGAAGAAAATCCGGGAGTATGGCTTCTGGATCTTATTCAGGTGATGCTGTGTCAGGAGCTGCTTTTGAGAAGGCGTGAACGCAGAGAAAAAAGAAAGTTTTATTGATTCTCGCTATAAAAAGTAGACGAGTGTGAGAAGATGTGTTAGAATACCTCCACGTAACCTTGAAAAGATACAGCAGATAAAGGAAGCCAAGCGATGGATAATATTATTTTTATTGGTATGCCGGCAGTCGGAAAAAGTACAGTCGGAGTTGTGACAGCAAAACGTTTAGGATATCAGTTTATTGATACAGATCTTCTGATTCAGGAGCAGGAAGGAAAGCTGTTAAAAGAAATCATTGAAGAGCAGGGGAACGATGGATTCCTGAAAGTTGAAGACCGGGTGAATGCCGGCGTGGAGGCACATAATGCAGTGATTTCTCCGGGTGGCAGTGTGGTTTATTGCGAAAATGCTATGAAGCACTACAAAGAGATCGGGAAAATAGTATATTTGCAAGCTTCTTTTGAAACAATAAACAGCAGATTGCTCAATGCAAAAAATCGAGGTGTTGTGCTGAAAGACGGACAGACACTGAGAGATTTGTATGATGAGAGAGTACCGCTTTTTGAGAAATATGCCGACATTACCATTTGCGAAGACGGCATTGATTTCAAGGAAACAGTTTCTCGTGTTTTGGATGCGCTTGAGGCACTGTAAATATTACGAAATAGTTACACAAGTGTAAAAAATATTTTACAAACAGGGAAAATGTGTTATAATGTCAAAAGGTATGGACATAGATTAGAATTTGCTAGATAGAAAATAGAAGAAAAATCAGAGGTGTAATATATGGAGCAATATATTATTAAGGGTGGTCATCCATTAGTGGGAGAGGTTGAAATTGGTGGCGCAAAAAATGCGGCGCTTGCAATTCTCGCTGCAGCTATTATGGCAGATGAAACTGTGAAAATTGACAATCTGCCGGACGTAAATGATATCAATGTCCTGTTAGATGCAATTGCAGGAATTGGAGCAGATGTTCAGCGTGTGGACCGTCATACGGTTTGGATCAATGGCAGAGGGATCAGAGATTTCAGTATTGAATATGATTATATCAAGAAGATCAGAGCTTCCTACTATTTGTTGGGAGCATTGCTTGGGAAATATAAGCATGCAGAAGTTGCACTTCCGGGAGGATGTAATATCGGCAGCAGACCGATCGATCAGCATTTGAAAGGATTCCGTGGACTTGGTGCAGAAGTTGAAATTGAGCATGGTAAGATTATTGCAGAGGCAGAGCGTCTGGTAGGGAAGCATATTTATTTTGATGTGGTGAGCGTCGGGGCAACGATCAATGTGATGATGGCTGCGGCAATGGCAGAGGGTCAGACCATTATGGAGAACGTTGCCAAGGAACCACACGTTGTAGATGTGGCAAACTTCTTGAACAGTATGGGCGCAAATATCCGTGGCGCGGGAACAGATGTGATTAAGATCCGTGGTGTTAGACAACTTCATGGGACAGAGTATTCCGTGATTCCGGATCAGATTGAAGCAGGAACATTTATGTTTGCAGCAGCAGCTACCAAAGGAGATGTGACTGTGCTGAACGTAATTCCGAAGCATCTGGAGGCAACAATTGCTAAATTAGTAGAAATCGGATGTGAAGTGGAAGAATTTGATGATGCAGTGCGCGTTGTGTCAAAGGGTAGCCTTACAAGCACACATGTAAAGACGCTGCCATATCCGGGATTTCCGACAGATATGCAGCCACAGATCGGCGTTACCTTAGCTCTTTGCAAAGGGACAAGTACGATTACAGAGAGTATTTTCGAAAATCGTTTTAAATATCTGGATGAGTTGGCGAGAATGGGAGCCAATATCAAAGTGGAGGGAAATTCCGCTACGATTGAAGGTGTGGAGAAATTCTCCGGAGCGAGAGTGAGCGCGCCGGATCTTCGTGCGGGAGCCGCGCTTTGTATTGCAGGTCTTGCGACAGACGGAATTACGATCGTGGATGATATTGTTTATATTCAGCGTGGATATGAGCGCTTCGAAGAAAAACTCCGCAGTATCGGCGGCTTGATCGAAAAAGTGGAGACTGAGAGAGAAATCCAGAAATTCAAATTAAAAGTCGGCTAGATAAAATTAGCTGGAATTCATCCTTGACAATTACTATAAAAGGATGTAAGGTTTATAAGTACCAAAAATAAATAATGCAAACTTTCTCTTATTCAGAGCAGTGGAGATACAAAGGATCTATGAAGCTGCGGCAACCCCCGTCATGGGAAGGTGCCAACCTGAGCGAGCAATCGAACAATAAGAGGATTGGTTTATGAGAATATAAACAGTCCACTTGTTGTGGGCTGTTTTTTTCGCGAAAACAAAGAGCAGGGCAAAAGAATGTCCGCGACTGAGCGCCTATGGCGCGAGGCGGCTCTGCGCATTTTATAGAATGAATGATAGCCCCGACAGAGAAAGTACGAAAGAAAGGAAGAAGAACATGGAGAAATTATTATTCACATCTGAATCTGTAACAGAAGGTCATCCGGATAAGATCTGCGACGCAATTTCTGACGCAGTACTTGACGCTCTCATAGAGCAAGACCCGAACAGTCGTGTGGCATGTGAAACAGCGATCACAACAGGTCTTGTTCTTGTTATGGGAGAAATCACAACAAACGCATATGTAGATATTCAGAAAATCGTCCGTGAAACAGTAGATGAGATTGGATATAACAGAGGAAAATACGGATTTGACGCTCATACTTGCGGCGTAATTACTGCAATTGACGAGCAGTCCAGTGACATTGCTATGGGTGTTGACAAAGCGTTGGAGGCGAAAGAAAACCAGATGTCTGATGAAGAAATCGAAGCGATTGGCGCAGGAGATCAGGGAATGATGTTCGGTTATGCCTGTGATGAGACACCGGAGCTTATGCCATATCCGATTTCTCTCGCGCACAAATTGACACGGAAGCTTACAGAAGTTCGTAAAAACGGAACACTTGGCTATTTGAGACCGGACGGAAAATCTCAGGTAACTGTAGAATATGATGAGGCAGGAGTACCAAAGAGACTGGACGCAGTGGTACTTTCTACACAGCATGATCCGGATGTAACACAGGAGCAGATTCACGAGGACATTAAGAAATATGTATTTGATGCGGTAATTCCGGCAGAAATGGTTGACGATAAGACAAAATTCTTCATTAACCCGACAGGACGTTTTGTAATCGGCGGACCTCACGGAGATTCCGGTGTAACAGGACGTAAGATTATCGTAGATACTTATGGTGGAATGGCTCGGCACGGCGGCGGTGCATTTTCCGGTAAAGACTGTACTAAAGTAGACCGTTCTGCGGCTTATGCGGCGCGTTATGTGGCTAAGAACATTGTTGCGGCAGGTATTGCAAAGAAATGTGAGATTCAGTTATCTTATGCGATCGGTGTAGCACAGCCGACATCTATTATGATTGATACTTTCGGAACAGGAAAAATCTCTGAGGAGAAGTTGGTTGATATCGTAAGAGAGAACTTTGACCTTCGTCCGGCAGGTATTATCAAGATGTTAGACCTTAGAAGACCGATCTACAAGCAGACAGCAGCATACGGACATTTTGGAAGAACGGATCTTGACCTGTCATGGGAGAAAACAGACAAGGCAGAAATTCTCAAATCCTATTTATAAAATTTTAATAAAAGTTTATGGGCGCTTTGGTGAGAGGCGCCCTTTTTCATGCTATACTGAAGGCGGAGGACATAAGCATATGAAGTTGAAAACAAGGTTGTCTATTGCCTTTTTAACAATTACATTAATACCGGTCATACTCTCCGTTGCGATGGTGCTGATCATGTGGAGAATCCAGGCGGGAGCAATTGAAGAAACATATGGCATTTCCGGTGCAACAGTGGAATCTTTGTCGAATTCTACGCAGGTGCTGTCGAATCTAACTGAAAAGCCATATCGCGAACTGGAAGAGATGGCAGATCTGCATTCCGGAGAAATGGAAGATGCAACATATTTAGATGGATTTAATCAGCGTCTGAAAGAAAAGAAGTCCTATCTTCTTGTGCGCAAAGACAGTACGATCGTATATACCGGCGCAGATGCAGGAAAGGTGGAGAAAGTTATCTGTCAGCTTCCTGATTACGGGGATTCTGCGACGACGTCAAAAAATGGTATTTATCTTGGCGGAGAGGTACAGGCGCTTGTCAAGCAGGTGGATTTCGTTTATCCGGCAGGGGAACAGGGAAGTGCATTTATTGTCACCAACATCAGCAATGTGATTCCGGAAGTAGAAGAGTTTGTGATGGATATGATGTTTGGTGTGGCCATTGTGCTTGTATTGACAGCATTTCTTCTGATTGTCTGGATCTACCGTGGGATTATGGGTCCCCTTAATAAGATGCGTGTAGCGGCAAGAAGGATACAGACCGGAGATCTGGATTTTGAGATTCCGACAGAGGCAGATGATGAGTTGGGACAGCTCAGCCGAGACTTGGAGGATATGCGCCAGAGACTAAAAGATACCGCGGAAGAGAAGGTTGCTTTTGATAAGGAAAATAAAGAACTGATCAGTAACATTTCCCATGATCTGAAGACACCGGTGACGACGATTAAAGGCTATGCGGAAGGAATCATGGATGGCGTGGCGGATACGCCGGAGAAAATGGAAAAATATATTCGGACCATTTATAACAAAGCAAATGAGATGGATACGTTGATCAATGAATTGACATTGTATTCTAAGATTGATACGAATCGTATCCCATATAACTTCAAGATTTTGTCAGTGAATGATTATTTCTCGGATTGTGCAGAAGATCTTTCGTTTGATCTGGAGGCAAAAAATGTCGAGTTCGGATATTTTAATTATGTGGAAGAAGAAGTGCAGGTTATTGCGGACGCGGAGCAGATCACACGTGTGATCCACAATATCGTCAACAATTCTGTGAAATATATGGACAAGGAAAAAGGGAAGATTAATCTCAGAATTAAAGATGTAGGAGATTTCGTGCAGGTAGAGATTGAAGATAACGGAAAAGGAATCGCAGCCAAAGACCTGCCAAATATATTCGAGAGATTTTATCGAACAGATGCTTCCAGAAATTCTTCGAAGGGCGGAAGCGGAATCGGCTTGTCGATTGTCAAGAAAATCATCGAAGAACATGGCGGCAAGATATGGGCTACCAGCAGAGAGAATACAGGCACAACCATGTATTTTGTGCTTAGAAAATATCAGGAGGTACCGGTAAATGAGTAAGATATTGATTGTGGAGGATGAAGAAGCGATTGCGGATCTGGAAAAGGATTATTTGGAGCTTTCAGGATTTGAAGTAGAAGTGGCAAATGAAGGGACGCTCGGACTTGAGAAAGCGTTAAGCGGAGAGTACGATCTTTTTATTCTGGATTTAATGCTCCCCGGGGTGGATGGATTTGAAATCTGCCGTAAGATTCGCGATGAGAAGAATACTCCGATTATCATGGTATCAGCAAAGAAGGACGATATCGATAAAATACGAGGGTTAGGACTTGGAGCGGATGATTATATGACGAAGCCATTCAGCCCAAGCGAATTGGTTGCGCGAGTGAAAGCGCATCTGGCAAGATACGACCGCTTGATCGGAAGTGCGGCAGAGAAAAATAAAATCATAGAAATTCGCGGACTCAAGATAGACACAACTGCCCGCCGCGTGTGGGTAAATGGAGAAGAAAAAACATTTACGACAAAAGAATTCGATCTCCTCGCATTCTTGGCGGCACACCCAAATCATGTATACACGAAGGATGACCTGTTCCGGGAAATCTGGGATATGGAATCCGTAGGAGATATCGCAACGGTAACCGTGCACATTAAGAAAATAAGAGAAAAAATAGAACTGGATACATCAAACCCACAGTATATCGAAACAATCTGGGGCGTAGGATATCGGTTTAAGGTATAATTTAGGACGTAGCATTTTTGCAAAATGCTACGTCCTAAATTGCGTTTTGGGGTGTCCAAAATTGATTTAACTGTTTTTGATGAAGGTGGTGTGGCATTTCGGACACCGGATTTCGATCCGTCCTTTTCCGCGCGGTACGCGGATTTTCTGCTTGCAGCCCGGGCAGCGGTAAATGTGATGTGTCTTCCGTTGTGCCATCATGTTTTTCTGTTTGCCGAACCATGTTCTGAGTTTGTAGGTTTTATTTAGGAATGTCTGGTTCTCGCTGGATCTTTTGTACAGGTTTCGAGAGAACATTCGAAAATATGTCAAAATGATAAAAAACCACGATAAGAGCGACAGTGTGTAGCTGTCAAAGACGATGGACAGCACCATTGTGGCAAGCCCTGCACCGAGAGAATATTTGCCTAAAGTGTCTACTCCGTACCGCCCATACATAAAACGCATAAATTTTTCTTTCAAAGTCATCAACCTCCTGAAAATATATTATTATCATACGATAATGGCAAGTAAAGTCAATAAAACAGAAATTAAAAAAATATAAAATAACTGTAGTCTTTTTTGCTTTTGTGTGAATGATGCTTGTACTGTGAAGAAAAATCGGCTAAAATAAAGCGTAGATTGATGATGGCTGCAGTGATAGAGCTGTGGAAAATGAGGAAGACTTGGAGTGAGGAAAATGTCGGCTAAGAGAAAGATAGATGGGAAATCAAAGGAAATGAATCGTAAGAGAGCAAATCATCACAGAGGGCGCAGAAAGTCGAGGAAGGCGAGACGTAAAAATATGATTTTGAACGCGATCCTTGTAGCTGCGATTGTTGTTTTTTGTGTGTCTGCTTTCAAACTATTACAGATAGGAAAAGGCTATAAAGACGGGCAGAGTGAATATGAGAAAGTACGAGGTGTGGCAATAAAAAATGCGGATGATAAAGAGAAGTTCCGCGTTGATTTTGATGAGCTTATGAAAATTAACGATGATACGGTAGGATGGATCAGGTTCTATAAGGAACCGTCACAGATCAACTATCCGGTAGTGCAGGGCGAAGATAATGACCTCTATCTCCACAAAACATTTTCGGCGAATGAAAACACACTGGGAGCGATCTTTGTAGACGCGGCGGCAAGCTCAGACTTTACAGATAAAAATACAATCATTTACGGACATCGTATGAAAGACGGTTCCATGTTCCGTAAGCTGGAAGAGTATAAAGACAAGGATTTCTGGAAAGAAAATCCGTATTTCTATATTTATACACCGGATGGAAAAGAGATTACTTATAAGATTTATTCGGTTGGTCAAGTGCTTGATACGTCCGACACATATCTGACCTCTTTTGCCGGCGAGGAGGACTATCAGAAGTTCCTTGATATGACAGTGAAAGAGGCAGACTACGATACAGGCGTAAAAGTAACGACGGATGATACTATTGTTACACTTTCCACATGTACCGCAGCCAGTGATGAACACCGTTTTGTTGTGCGGGGAGTCAAAGAGAAAGAAGTGGAGCTTCAGTAATTTAACAGAGACGAGGTGGGAATATGTCGTATACATATGAAGTGGGCGATATCGTGACTTTGAAAAAGCAACACCCATGCGGCAGCAAGGAGTGGGAAATCCTCCGGGTGGGGGCAGACTTCCGGCTGAAATGTATGGGCTGCGGGCATCAGATTATGATCGCGCGTAAAATTGTAGAAAAGAACACAAAGGATTTGAAGAAAAAAGAGTAGATATGAAAAGAACTTATTTAGTAACAGGTGGAGCCGGTTTTATCGGCTCCAATTATATTCATTACATGTTTGAAAAATATGGCGATAGTATACAGATTATTAATGTAGACAAACTGACATATGCCGGAAGATTAGAAAATCTGGCAGAAGTAGAAGACAGGGGAAATTATAGATTTATAGAAGCGGATATCTGCGATAAAGAAATGATAGAGTCGCTTTTTTCAAAATATGTAATCGACAGAGTGGTACATTTTGCGGCAGAGAGTCATGTGGATCGCAGCATTGATGATCCGGAAATATTTGTGAAAACGAATGTGCTTGGAACCGCTGTTTTGTTAAATGCCGCCCGCAAGGCGTGGGAAAAAGAAGATGGCATGTATCTGGAGAATAAGAAATTTCTTCATGTATCTACAGATGAGGTGTACGGTTCATTAGGTGAAACCGGATATTTTTATGAGACAACGCCATATGCCCCGCACAGTCCTTACTCGGCAAGCAAAGCGTCTGCAGATATGCTGGTTCGTTCCTATATAGATACGTATGGGTTCCCTGCCAATATTACGAATTGCAGTAATAATTATGGACCGCGTCAGTTTCCGGAGAAGCTGATTCCTCTTATTATAAAGAATGCGCTGCAAGGAGAAAAACTTCCGATTTATGGAGATGGATTGAATGTAAGAGACTGGCTCTACGTAGAAGATCATGTGAAGGCGATTGATTTAGTGCAGGAGCAAGGACGGCTCTTTGAGACATATAATATCGGCGGTCACAATGAGAAGACGAACCTGGAGATTGTAAATACAATCCTTGAAGTTTTAAGGGAAGCATTAGAGGAAAATGATCCAAGGAAAAGATTTATAAATGATAGCCTAATCCAGTATGTGGAAGATCGGAAAGGGCATGACAGGCGTTATGCCATCAATGCAGATAAAATAAGAAGAGAGACAGGCTGGATGCCGGAGACTTCTTTTGAAGACGGGATTCGTGAAACGGTGAAATGGTATCTTGCACATGCAGTTTGGAGCAAATGTGAAGAGAATATATAATAGTAAGATAGAAAAAGTAAAAATAATATAGGAGAGGGTAAAATGGCAAGAGAGAAGATTAAAGAATTATTTGCACAGGGAATTGACTGTTCACAGGTAGTGGCGGGAACATTTGCAGAGAAGATGCAAATGTCTGAAGAAGATGCAAGGAAGATGTCAGCCTGTTTTGGCGGTGGTATGATGTGCGGTGAGACTTGCGGAGCTGTAACAGGAGCGCTTATGGTTATTGGCATGGTCTATGGGCATAGCCAAGAAGGGGACATGGATCAGAAAAACATTATGATGGGAAAAGTGGCAGAGTTTAAAGAGCGATATGCAAAGAAACGCTCTTCCACAATGTGCAGAGATTTATTGGGGCATGATCTTTCAAAAGAAGGAGAACTCGAAAAGGTTCTAGAAGAGGGCTTGATGTTCAGCTTCTGCCCGGGAGTAGTGGAAGATGTCCTTGATATATTGGAAGAAATTTTATAGCAGACAGAGGAAAGAAAACGTCGGAAGAAATCCGGCGTTTTTTTGTGTTCGGATTAGTTTTAAAATATATACCATAGAAAAAGTAAATAAATAGCTATGATTTATTACGAAAATCAATTTGTGAAAAAATGGAAGAATGCGATATAGTTAATCTGTATGAAAAAAATACCAATGAGGAGGAAAAGCAATGAAAGTAACAAAGAAAATGAAACGATTTGCTGCATTATTAATTGCCGCAGTCGTGATGTTGAGCGGAGTTCCATTACCGTCGGTTCAGGCGGCAGGAGACGCCAAAGGAGTTGATGTTTTAACTTTTACAGTTAAAGATGAGGAGGGCCATCCAGTAGAAGGAGTTGAGTTAGATATATATGATCGGGGAGGTCGAACATATACGAATCTGAAGTCCAAGATGGGTGGAGTAGTTCGTTGGAACATTCCTTCACATTTTGATATGTATAACGGACAGGTGTTAGAGATTAAGCCAATTAACGAGGAAGAGGAAATTGGTTCAATTACATTTAAGGTGAAATTTGATGGCTTTTATACTGTTATTGATACTATTAATGGTGAACCGGCTGAAAATGTTAAAAATTTGGAACTCACTGTGAACAAAAAAGGCGGTACGGTAGAGGATAAGCCGGAGATTACAAGCGTATCTTTGAATAAGTCAAGTTTAGAAAATGCAGGTGGTGTAGTACAGTTCTCTGTAAAGGGAAAAAAACTGAAAGACAAAGTAGAGGTAGAAGTTTTAAAGAACGGAGTTGCAGCAGGAGAAGTGAAGATCCAGCAAATGGAAAATCAAGAGACATGGAATGAATACTGGATCACATTGCCAAAAAATGAGGCAGAAACAGAAGTGCAGTATACTTTAAGAGCGAAACTGGTAGGAGATCCTGCAACAGTGAAAGAGAAAACTGTTACAGTAAAAGGAACAGGGCTAGTAGCAAATCCAGAAATTACGCAAGTAAGTGTAAATAAGACAAGTTTAGAGAGCGCCGGTGGTGTAGTACAGTTCTCTGTAAAGGGAAAAAAACTGAAAGACAAAGTAGAGGTAGAAGTTTTAAAGAACGGAGTTGCAGCAGGAGAAGTGAAGATCCAGCAAATGGAAAATCAAGAGACATGGAATGAATACTGGATCACATTGCCAAAGAATGAAGAAACAACCGCGATAGAGTATACTTTGAGAGCGAAAGTAACAGGAGATGAAGCTTCAGCAAAAGAAGCAAAAGTTACGGTAAAAGCAGCAGAAGTAAAGTCAGAAATTGCGCAAGTAAGTGTAAATAAGACAAGTTTAGAGAGCACCGGTGGTGTAGTACAGTTCTCTGTAAAGGGAAAAAAACTGAAAGACAAAATAGAGGTAGAAGTTTTAAAGAACGGAGTTGCAGCAGGAGAAGTGAAGATCCAGCAAATGGAAAATCAAGAGACATGGAATGAATACTGGATCACATTGCCAAAGAATGAAGAAACAACCGCGATAGAGTATACTTTGAGAGCGAAAGTAACAGGAGATGAAGCTTCAGCAAAAGAAGCAAAAGTTACGGTAAAAGCAGCAGAAGTAAAGTCAGAAATTGCGCAAGTAAGTGTAAATAAGACAAGTTTAGAGAGCACCGGTGGTGTAGTACAGTTCTCTGTAAAGGGAAAAAAACTGAAAGACAAAATAGAGGTAGAAGTTTTAAAGAACGGAGTTGCAGCAGGAGAAGTGAAGATCCAGCAAATGGAAAATCAAGAGACATGGAATGAATACTGGATCACATTGCCAAAGAATGAAGAAACAACCGCGATAGAGTATACTTTGAGAGCGAAAGTAACAGGAGATGAAGCTTCAGCAAAAGAAGCAAAAGTTACGGTAAAGGAAGCGGAAAAACCGGAAGTAAATAAGGAAGCTCTTAAACAGAAAATCACAGACGCAAAAGCAATCGAGAATGAGAACTACACAGAAGCAAGCTGGAATGCATTGCAGGCAGCAATCGCAGCAGCAGAAGCTGTGCGTGATGATGCAGACGCAACACAGGATGCTGTAGATGCACAGGTGACAGCGCTTAAAAAGGCAGTAGATGGATTAAAGGAAAATTCGGAGAAGCCAAATCCGGAGAAGCCAAATACAGAGAAGCCAAATACAAATAAACCAAATCCAAATAAGCCAAATACCAATAAACCGAATGCAAATAAACCAAATGTAGATAAGAATGAGAACGCGGCTCCAAAAACTGGAGATTCTGCACCGTTTGTTCCATGCATGGCAGGTATGATTTGTGCAGCAGCAGTAGCAGGTATGGTTTTAAAGAAGAGAAAGTCTTTCGAATAGAGCAGGAGGAAACTTTATGAAACTTAGGGCTTTGGCAACAAGAATAGGGGCAGTTGCGTTGGCGGTTTTAATTACCGCCGGCAACCTGGCTCTTACCACTCAGGCGGCAGACGCTTGAGTGGATGTGCGGGAAGAGGATGTCTTCCCTCCGGCGCCTGATGACGTAGTTCAGGATAAGATGCTCAACTGGGTAATCCGAGGGGTTACTTTAGACCAGAGTTATAAAAAAGAGGACTATATTCCAATCAAACCAGATCGATTTAAAGGTTTACAGCAGTTTACATATTCAGCAGGAGCGCATCCAGAGGCATATCCGATTGATGTATATGTGTATAAACTGGGAGGATTAGAATACGCAACTGATTTAAGAAAGATTGATCTTTCTTATAATATGGTAAGTGATTTGACACCGCTCAAAGATCTTACAAATTTGAGAGATTTGACTTTCTATATGAATAAGCTTACAAGTATTGAACCTCTTCGTAAACTTACGAATCTGGAACAGTTAAATATTGCGTTTAATGAAGTGAAGGATTTGAGTCCTTTGATAAACATGAAGAGTTTGAAGGACTTGAATGTTGAGAATACTGGAATTTCTGATCTGAGGGGAATAGAAAGATGTACTAAGCTTTCGTCTTTGAACCTTAGCGGAAATAAAGTTTCGGATATTTCAGCGCTTGGAAATCTGATAAATATGGAAAAGTTCTTGTGGTTAAATAACAATCAGATTACAGACATTTCAGCTTTGGCTGATATGACAAAATTGCGGGAACTTGATTTGTATGGCAATCAAGTGTCAGATGTCTCAGCGCTTAAAAACCTTAGAAATCTGGAATCTCTCAATCTCGGAAATAATCGTGAAATAGCAGATCTTGCACCACTTGTCAATCTTACAAATTTGAAGGAAGATGAAGTTAATTTAGTTGGAACAAAGATTGAGACAAAGAAAGAATTATTATTCGAAGTTATCAGAGTCAACAAATTAATTGACCGGTTCAATGCGAATGAAATCAGTGTTGTGGATAAAGGAAAAGTAGAAGAAGCAAGAAAGGCTTATGACAGATTGTCAGAAGAAGCTAAGAGCTATATCACAGAACTTAGAATTACCGCAGCAGAAGAAAACATTGCAAGACTGGAGCAGGGAAAAGATCTTGTTCGCTATGATGAATTGTCTGAGTTCGAAAATATGGCAAAACAGGATGTCAAGACGTTAGAGATCAGAGTGACTGATACAAACGGTGATCCCGTGAGACATGCACGTTTTAACGTAAAGGGTCAGAGATATGGGGAAATTTACGGAACAATCAGTACAGATAAATATGGACTTGCAGAATATACAATTCCGTCAAATAATAATGAAACCTCATATACTTTTAAACTTCAAGAAAGTGCAAAATTTACAGGAGATACTGCGGATATTGAGATTACACTTTCAGCAGATTCTGTGATTACACATATCAATGGAGAAGCAACAGAGGATGGAAAAATTGACCGTACGCTTACATTAAAAGCAGGTGCACAGTTGTCCGTGAATAAAGTGACACTGGAAAAACTGATCGCATCAGCAGAAAAAATCAGTGCGGACGAATATAGTGATGTGAGCTATTCTAAATTGACAAAAGCAATTGAGGATGCGAAAGCTGTTGTGAAGAATTCTTCCGCTACGCAGAAAGATGTAGATGAAGCGGAAGCAAGTCTTAGAAATGCGATGGATGACCTTGAAAAAGGTGCGGACATGAGGACTTTGAAGATGAGTGTTGAAGATGGGGAGGGAAATCCGATTCCGAACATTCATTTCGAAGTAAGTAATTCATGGAATGGCGGAAGAACAGAACTTATTTCTAATGAGTCTGGTAAAATGAGTTACACGGTTCCTAAATATCCAATCAATTACTATACGGTTGTTATTAACGCAGACGAAAATTATACCATGGTAAATGAACTGCGTTTCACAGAAGAAGAAAACAAAATCGTGAAAGTAAATAATAAGACGGTGACAGGACCGGAAGACTTGAATGTAACCGTAACTCTTAAGAAGAAAGAGAATCTGAAACCAGTCGATAAATCGGCATTAGAGGCGTTGATCCAAGAAGCCGAGGCGATTGTTGAGGAAGGCTATACCGCAGACAGCTATGCAGCGCTTCAGAAAGCCATTGATGAAGCAAGAAAAGTAGTGGCAGACGATAAAGCATCTCAAGTGACAGTGAATAGTCAGAAGAGCGCACTTCAGAAAGCCATTGATAATCTTGTACCAAAAGAGGTTAAACCGACAGACAGGACAACAGCAGTGATCATTGCAAAAGATGGAACAGGAAAACCAGTAGAAGGCGTTAAGTTTACCGGCTATTCTACCTACGTATCAGATGTAAATAAAGTGACCGATTCAAGAGGCGCAATTGTGTATACCATGAATTTTGGAGAGACTCTGACTCTTCAGCTTGCAGATGACAGATACACAACAACAAGCGGAGAGATTCGTGTGAGAACTGATTGGGAAACCGGAGAGATTATATCAATTAACGATAAGGAAATTACGACTCTGGAAGAACAGATTGTTAATGTTGTTGTCAATAAAGTCGGCGGAGAGTCAAGTGTAGATAAGAGCGATTTAGAGGCGAAACTTGCAGAGGCGTTGAAAGTAGATTCGGGAAAATATACAGAAGACAGTTATAATAAACTGTTGGCAGCCATAGAGGAAGCGCAGGAAGTATTTGATCGTGATGACGCAGCGCAAGATGAGGTTACAGAGCAGGTTAACAAACTTACAACAGCAATGGACAATCTGAAAGAAAAAGAAGAAGGAACTGTTGATACAACTCCTTTGAAGGATAAATTAAAAGAAGCGAAAGCAATTAGTGCAAAAGGATATACCGCAGATACTTATGCAGCGCTTCAAGATGCGATTAAAAAAGCGGAGGGCGTATTAAATAGCAATCCATCCCAGCAGGAAGTATTTACAGCGGTGATTGATCTTCAGAAAGCCATTGATAATCTAAAAAAAGCTGTTGTTGACGTAAATAAAGATCTTTTGGGAGAAACGCTGGAAAAAGCTAAAAGTTACAAAGCGGATGACTGGACAAAAGCAAGCTATGAAGCGTTACAGAAAGCCATCGCCGAGGCAGAAGTCGTATATAAAGACGAAGAAGCGGATCAAGTAGCGGTTGATAGAAAAGTTGCGGCCCTTAATAAAGCAATCAATAATCTGGAAGCAAAAGGAAGTGAAACTCCGAATCCGGAAAAACCAGAAAAACCGGAGAAACCAAATACACCAAATACTCCGGGAACCGGTGGACAAGGTGGACAAGATGGAAACGGAAATGCTGCTGGTGGACAGAAACCAGATGGAACAGTCCTAAATGGCGGAACATCCGGACCACAAGCTGCCAAGACCGCAGATACAGCGCATCCGATTGTATATGCAGCAGCCATGTTTGCAGCAATGGCAGGAATCGTTGTATTCAGAAGAAAAAAAGTAAAATAATAGTCAAATGACAAGAAAAGTGCCGGAAGAGATTCCGGCGCTTTTTATTGGGGGCTTCAGTTGAAAAACAATACCCAAATAGGATATAATATGTTGAAAATGGAAGGATGGGGAAACAACGTGGGTATGTTAAAAGTGACGGAATGTGAATTGGAAGGATTGAAAATTATAGAACCGCAGGTATTTGCTGATGATCGAGGCTGGTTTATGGAATTATATCGAAAAGAAGATTATGAAGAAGCAGGTATTTGCTGTGAGTTTGTGCAGGATAATCGAGCATATTCGAAGCAGGGCGTGCTTCGCGGGATGCATTTTCAAGTGAAATATCCACAGGATAAGTTGTTGAGTGTATTGAGAGGAGAAATATACGATGTTGCAGTAGATATTAGAAAAGATTCTAAGACATATGGGAAGTGGTTCGGAATCAGATTGTCTGATGAAAATAAGAAGCAAGTATTTATTCCGAAAGGATTTGCACATGGATACCTTGTATTGTCAAAGGAAGCAGAGATTTTATATAAATGCAGTGAAATCTATCATCCGGAAGACGAAGGCGGTATCGCATGGGATGATCCAAAGCTGGCGATTCAGTGGCCGATTTCCGTTCAAAGTGAACTTATTATTTCAGAAAAGGATCGAAATTGGGAAGGGCTTTTATAATGAAAATATTAGTGACAGGCAGTAACGGACAGCTTGGGAAAGCGGTGGTTAGGGAATTAAAACACAGAGGTCATGAAGTGATCCCCGCAAGCCATGAAAATATGGATATTACAAAAGAGGATATTGTTTGGTCAGTATTGGAAGAAGTAAGACCGGATGCAGTCGTACACTGTGCCGCGTATACAAACGTGGATCGGGCGGAAGAAGAGCGAGAGGTTTGTCGTCGGGTGAATGTATGTGGAACGAAATATCTCGTAAAGTGGTGCGGCGAACATGATACAAAATTTCTATATGTTAGCACGGATTATGTGTTTTCGGGAGAAGGAACGGTGCCGCATGGAGAAGAGGATGAAAAGAATCCGTTAAACACATATGGACAGAGCAAACATGAGGGAGAGGAACTTGTAAAAAAGAATTTGAAGAAGTGGTATATTGTACGTACCTCATGGCTCTATGGAGAGGGACAAAATTTTGTCACAGCAATTCTTAAGAGGGCGAAAGAAGAAGGAGAGCTTCAAGTAGTAAATGATCAGATCGGTTCGCCGACATATGCAGAAGATTTGGCAGTGACGATTAGCGAGCTGATAGAGACTGAACGGTATGGAGTCTATCATGTGACGAATACAGGCGAATGTACATGGTATGAATTTGCATGTGAGATATTAAAATACGCAGATATAGAAGCGGTGGTGCATCCGGTGACAACAGAGCAATACCCTAAGAAAGCAATGAGACCGAAGAATAGCAGGCTTGCAAAGAAGAAGTTGGGAAAAGAAGGATTTAAAGTGCTGCCTCCCTGGAGAGACGCATTGAAAAGATATATGTATTATGATTCCCTTTCTTGACAGAGATTCTGAATTGACGTATATTAAAATCAACGCAGATGATGGTTGCTGTATCGAGGAACTATCACAATTCTTAGAATCTAAATATGAATCATATTTCTATGAAGAATCTTCCAAATCGGAATATATTCTCGTTTGAAAGAAGAATAAAATGAAAAAACGAAAAGTAGGGAATCCATTGTCTGGGAAAGGCATTTTTGCTATTATGTTTTTATAAAGATAGTTTCTCATATAGCCTTACGGAAAGGATGCTATATGAATGAACGCGGCGGGACAAATGAATATCGGGAAGTTATATCGTCTGGAGCAGATGTGAAAAAGGAAATTTATAGTCAGACCGAGGATGCAGTGCTTAAGACAATGATACACTACTTCAAGGATGAGTTATTGCCTTATCTAGGAATCAAGGGAAAGGCGGTCGGAATCGCAGCAACAGAAGTAGTTTACCTCGGATTGAAGAAGCTTTTGCAGGATTTTAATCTGGTTATGGAAGATGGCTCGTGGAGTCATTTTGAATTCCAAAGTAAAAACGAAGGTCTGGAAGGTTTGAAACGATTTCGGGCATATGAAGCGGTTACAAGTTATCAGAATCACGTGGAAGTTACCACATATGTATTGTTTTCGGGAACGATTCAGAATCCGATGACAGAATTTACAGAAGGGATGAATACCTATCGGATTCATCCGGTGATTATGACGAATATGCAAGTGGAAGAACTTGTAGAAAAACTGCAGAAAAAGACAGCAGCAGGAGAAAAGTTGACCAAACAAGATTTAGTTCCAATGACGCTTTGCTCTTTAATGGGCGGGAAACTCAGCCAGAAAGAGCGGATTACAAAAGCGTTTGAGTTCTCAAGGCAGGCAGAGAAAGACATCCCGAAGGAAGAGATAAATAAGATTGAGGCGGTGATGTATGCGATGGCAGAGAAATTTTTGAATGAAGTAGATATGGAAGAAGTCAGGGAGGCAGTTAAGATGACAAAGTTAGGGACGATGTTAATAAATGAAGGGCGAGAAGAAGGGCGAGAAGAAGGACGATGTAAAAATATAATTTCGTTAGTTCTCCGTAAGATACGAAAAGGATATAGTGCGATAGAGATTGCGGATATATTGGAAGAAGATAAGAATGTCGTACAAAAAATTTACGATGCTGCGGTTGCAGAGAGTCCAGATTATGACATAGAAAAAATATATAGAAGATTGAAGGAAGCATAAGATGGTTGCCAAGTTTCTAATCCTTATACAGAGAATTAGAAACTTGGCTTTTATAATGGAAAATTCACTTTGATATAGATGGTGTCTATAAATAAGCTGTTAATATAGATTTCGTCTATAAAATTGTCAGAATAATCAATAAGTAAATAGATAAAAAATATTGACATACCGCGGGGGGGGGTATACGATATCTAACGGAAAATGTAAAAGTATGTCAAAAATTGAGAAAGGAGAAGGACATGAGAAAGAACACAAGAAGAGTGCTCGCACTTGTTATGGCGCTTGCACTTATCCTTGGAAACTTTACCGGTCTTGGGACAACGTCGAAAGCGGCGGGCATTTCAGAAATTTTCAGTGTCACGACATCGGTAAAAGAATTACCTAGTCAAGGTGGTAATGTAGATGTAACTTTCACAGGAGAAAATCTTGGCAGCAATGTGTATTATAAGATCACGGCTAAAAAGGATGGCGAATCATATTTTAGCCCGAGTGTAGCCCATACAGCGATTGTATGCCCGAGTGTAGAAGGAGGAACTGTTTCTATTCCGGTTCCGGAAAATACAGAGGGTACAGAAAGAACTCTTAGAATTAGTATTACAGATCAAGATAATAAATTTTCGTATGAGAAAAAAAATTCAGTTGATATCACACAGGCTGCAGCCGGTGGACAGACACCAACTGTAGACAAGACTGCTCTTGAGAAAGCAATCAAAGATGCAGAAGCATGTAAACAGTCTGATTATACAACAGAGGCTTGGACGGCACTTCAGTCTGCACTGACAGAAGCTAGAAAAGTAAAAGATGATAGTGCTGCTACAGAAGAAGCAGTAAAGGCTGCAACCAAGGCGCTTAATGATGCAATTGCTGCTGGTAAACCGGCGGTAGATGATTCCGTTATTAAAGCGAAGGTTGTAGATGAACAGGGTAAACCATTAAATGGTATAGATTTTGAATTGTTTGAAGAACTTGAAGGAAGTGAAATTAATATTCCGGCTTCAGATTCAAACGGAGAAACTGAGTATTCAGTAAAAGATGCTCAAGATGGGGAATATACATTAACAATACATACAACATCTGAGTATACATTTGATCCGATAAAGGGATATACATATTATGTTACTGATGGGAAAGTAACAAAAGTAACAGTAGATGGAAAAGACTATAATGAAGAAATTCCAACATTTACAGCAAAGAAAATTGGCGGTGGCGGAGAAACTGATCCAGAAAAACCGGAAGTTAATAAAAAGTCATTGAAGATCAAAGTTGTAGATGAAGTTGGAATGCCGGTGACAGACGATAAATGTAAATTTGTAAGTGTTGATCCACGATATACCTTTGAAGAAACCTTGAAGAGCGAAGGAAATGGAGTATTTACAGCGA
Organism: uncultured Dorea sp.; assembly: GCA_900543415.1. GTDB lineage: Bacteria > Bacillota > Clostridia > Lachnospirales > Lachnospiraceae > Dorea_D. The sequence continues at coordinate 67,034 of UQRE01000001.1, forward strand.
CATTTGTTGATGTGGATCAAGTAGAAGCGATTATTAGATTAAAGGAGTCTTCAAAAGACAGTTATGAAGTGACTTCAGCAGTAAAAGAATTAAAACTCGTTTTAAATAAGGGTGAGATTCAGACTGTAAATGGCGAAGCCTATGATGGAAAGCAAGAATATACATTTACAGTAAAGAAAATCGGTGGTGAAGTCGAGGAAGAAAAAGGCAAGATTACAAGTGCTATCTTAGCACCGGAAGAATTTACTGCAGAGGGTGGTGAAGCCACACTGCTTGTTCTGGGAGAAAAATTAGACAAGCATTTATCTGTTGTAGTGAAGCTTGGAGGTCAGGTGACTGATATTCAGGCTGAGAAGTCCATGGATTCAACAGATACAAAACATTCCTATGCGATTAAGTTCCCGGCAAATGAAACGACACAGACAAAGTACTACAGTGTACAGTGTATCGTAGGAGCGAGTGCATTGGAGAACAAATACATTCCGGTGACTGTTGCCGGTAAAGAAGAAGGCGGCGAAGGCCCGACTGATCCGGAGGCAGAGGCAAAGATTACAAAGATTACTGCTACACCGGACAGCCTTCCATCAAAGGGTGGTTCTGTGAAGTTGTCTGTTGAAGGTGAGAATCTGACTGCCGATAACTGGACAGCAAAGGCAGTTGGAGTTCTGGAAGGAACAGATGCTAGCAAAGGAACTGTAGACGCTGTAGATGTTACAGCAGATGGAGCAATCTTTAATTTTGGCAGAAATATGATTTCTACTAATCGTATCCAATGGACCATTCAGGCGGGGCCGATTGTGGATGGGGTAATGCAGCCACAGAAGGAAATTGTCATCTATCAGGATAAGAATATTAAAGTAGAGACAGTTGATATTGTAGAAGCCTCTCAGCCGGATGGACAGACTATTATTGTAAAGTTTGAAAAAAACGTTAAAGTAGCTGAGTTAGAAGCAGAAGAATTAGGAAAACTAATTCATATTAGCGGTGTTTCAGAAATAGATGGTCAGCCTGCGGATGATTCTGTTTATTATTTACAGAAAGATGATGTGGTTACAGCAAATGGAGATACTGTAACAATCAAATTAAGTCAGATATTAAAATTGTCAGCAGGAACAGCCGCAATTTATTTTGAGCAGGGCGCACTTAAGACGCCTGAAGGTGTTACACTTAAAGAAGTACACTGGTCAGTTACTTCTAATCCGAGTATTTATAGTATCGATTATGAAAAAGATGTATTTGATTATAATGGTGGAACTGCTGTTGCAGTATTAACAGGTGTGAGACTGGATGAGATTAATCTGAAAGATCCTAAGAGATTGGAAGCATCTGTTTTAGATCCACAGACATTAGAAAAAGTGGATCTTCCGCTCACAATTACGAACGCTGCGGAAGACAAGGCACCTACGATTGAATTTCCAGTGCCAAAGAATGAGACAGATAAAACACAGTCTTATCTTCTTAGTCTTGAATTAGACGGAAGTCCGGTATACGAAGGCACAGGTTCTAATAAAGCCAAAAGAGCAGTTGTATCTGTGTTGCCAAAAGACGCAGATCATAATGAACCGACAATAAGCGGAATGACGATTAGTGGTAATGGTAAACTGGAAGGAGGTACTTTAACAGATCTGAAAGTTGATGTTGAAAAGGGTCTTGGACAATTAAAAGTAGAATTAAAACTTACAGGAACTAACTTAGATTCTACGAAGACGGAAGCACGTGCGATTGATGAAAACGGTGTTATCTGGCCGGTATCGCACGTACCGGAGTGAGATGGCACTTGGCGCTTCGTTGGAGTCGCAGGGATTAATAAAAACGGTGTGTTTGGAGATGGAAACAGTCAGCTAGTTGAGATTCTTCCACCACGTTTAGCAGGAACTAATAAAACATATACCATTCAGATTGCTTTAGATGGCAAGAACTTCTTAGATGTACCTAGTGTTAAACTGACAGTCAACAATGAGTCATTGAAAGGACAGGGAGCTGACGGTATGAACTGGGTAGAGTGTGGAAAAGAAGACTTATTTAATATTACAGCAACTTATGTTGATGAAAAGGGAAAAGAGATTGCCCAAGCTTACAAGGCTCAGGGATATATCATTTCCGAGTGGGAAACATATACACCAAGTATTCAGGCAAAAGACATTGAAGGTTATGAACTTGTCAGTGCACCGGATATGAGCCAGTACGAAGGTTTTATCGGAAATAAGAAAGACTATAATTTCCAGTTCAAATATAGAAAACTGGGAAGTACAGACCCAGGCGGTCAGGGAGAAGGAGACGGAAATGGTTCTGGTTCCGGATCAGGAAATGACGGAAATACTGGAAATGGCGGACAGAGTGGTTCAGGAGCTAACGGACAGAATGGTTCTGGAAGTCATAATAAGAAACCAGATGCTCAAAATCTGTCAGCTACAACTAATAAGGGAAATGTAGCGAAGACAGGAGATACAAATCCGATTCTTCCAATTGCAGCAGTAGCAGTTATTTCTTTAGCAGGTGTTGTAGTTGTTTTCAAGAAAAAACGAGAAGTAAAATAAGATAGTGTATACAAGGCGTCGGATTTTCCGGCGCCTTTGTCAGCTGAAACGAGAATGGTGTCAATCTTGAAAAAGCGATATGTTTGTGTTATAAAAAATGTAGAATAATGTGCTTGTTGGAATGAGAGCACTAGTAAGAGGAGCTATATGTTATTTAATTCACCGATTTTTATCTTTTTATTTCTGCCGGTTGTATTTATTCTGCATTGTTTGGTTAAGAAAAAGATTCGGAATATTTTATTGCTTTTTTCCAGTTTATATTTCTATGCATGGGGAGAGCCTCGTGCGGTTTTTTTGATGATTTTGTCTATTTTGTTTAATTGGAAGATTGGGAAGATTATTGGAAAAAGTAGTGGAAAGAAAAAACGTGCAGTGCTTATTGCAGGAATTGCCTGTGATTTGGGGATGTTAGGGTATTACAAATATTTTGGAGCATTGGTAGAGATTGCATTACCTATCGGGATTTCTTTTTTTACATTTCAGGCAATATCTTATATTATAGATGTGTATAGGGGAGAGACTGAGGCTGCATCCAGTTTGGTGAATGTTGCACTTTATATATCTTTTTTTTCACAATTGATTGCGGGTCCTATTGTAAAATATCGGGATATTGACAGTCAGATTAGAGAGAGGGAAATTAGCGCAGGGGGCGTTACTGATGGGTTTAAAAGATTTGTTTATGGTCTTGCCAAGAAGGTTTTGCTTGCTAATACCTTAGGGCTATGTGCGGATACGATTTGCGGTTATCAAGTGACTTCGGTGGATGGAATAATGGCATGGGTAGGAGCCCTTGCATATGGATTCCAAATTTATTATGATTTTTCGGGGTATTCAGATATGGCAATTGGACTTGGTGCTATGTTTGGCTTTACGATACCCGAGAACTTCCGATATCCGTATTTGTCAAAATCGGTTTCCGAATTTTGGAGACGGTGGCATATTTCGCTTGGTTCTTGGTTTCGGGAATATGTATATATTCCTCTTGGAGGAAGTAGAAAGGGAAGAAATAGGACATTCTGTAATCTTGTGGTGGTATTTTTTTTGACGGGACTGTGGCATGGCGCCCGTTATACTTTTGTATTGTGGGGGTTGTATCATTGTGCATTTGTATTGCTGGAAAAGGCAGGATTGCAGAAATGGTTGGATAAGTCAAAAGTACTTGCTGTGGGGTATTGTTTTACTGTGGTGAATTTTGGATGGGTGATATTTCGGGAAGACAGTATTAGAAATGCACTTCAATATATGCTCCGAATGATTATACCTTGGCGATATTTAGATATCGTGATACAACCGTGGAATTATATGGATAGAAAAACACTTTTCATAGGGATGTGTGCTGTTGCAGGCGCGGGAATTTTAAAGAGAATTGTTCCGGTACAAATAGCAGAAAAATGGAAAAACTCCATTGTAGAAGCATTATATATCATCATGCTATTGGTGCTTTCGCTGGCATCTATTGCAAGCGATACCTATAACCCATTTATATACTTTCAGTTCTAGGGGGGATAGACGTTGAAAAAAAGAAAGAGTTCGGTTTTGATTTTGGCAGCATTTGCAGTTCTTTGTTCTTCTTGGGTTATAGGAAAAGGGTATAAAACTGATAATATTCCATTTAAGAATCAACTAATTGCGATAAATAATTCCATTGATTATTTTGTGTTTCATAAAGCATCCAACGAAAGAGTGATTCTTGGTGAGGATCAATGGTTGTTTTATGACTGCAAAGACGACGGAGATCCGATTGGCAGCTATCAAGGGACAAACCTTTTTACAGAGGCTGATCTGCTTGCGATTAAAAATAACTGTATTGCACAGAGAGATTTTCTTGCCAGTCAAGGGAAAGAGTTTGTCATTTTCATTGTGCCAAACAAAGAACGCATTTATTGTGAATATCTTCCGGATAGATATGGTAAACCTGCGGATAGATACCGGACAATGCAGGTGGTGGAGTATCTTCGGGAAAATACGGACTTACGAGTCGTATATCCGTATGAAGAACTGATGGAGACAAAAAGGGTTTTAGAAGAAAATATTTATTGTAAAACAGATTCTCACTGGAATGAAATTGGGGGATATGTGGGTGCAAAAGCCCTATTGGAGGAACTTGGAATAGAAATGCCAGAGATTACTGAAAGTCGGATAAAGATTTCTAAGGGAGAAAATCGATCGGGGGATCTGGCGAAAATGCTCGGATTAAGTAAGAAATTGCAGTTCTATGATGTGGAATATCGGGTAGAGGGGTATGATACTCATGCTGCCAGGACGATTCAGTGGGACTTAGATGATGAATGTTGTTATCAGACGAAAAACGCAGATCCAAGAAAGATTTACGTACTTGGAGATTCTTTTGGAATAGTAATTGCAGATTATATTGGCTCTCAGTATCAGGAGAGCTGTATGAAATATAACCTTGCATACTCCTATGAAGATTTTAAGAAAGAAGATCCAGATATTTTTGTGGTTGAAACGGTAGAACGTTATGTGGAGGAATTGAGTCGTTTTTCTGTAAAATAATATAGGAAGTATGTATAATAGAGAAGATAGGTAAGGGAAAGTTATGGTTAGCGTTATTTTGTGTACATACAATCGTGCACATACTTTGAAAGCAACGATTGACAGTATATTAAAGCAGACGTATACGGCGTTTGAATTGATAATTGTAGATGATGGTTCAACAGATGATACACAGAAGCTGATAGAGCACTATAAAGATGCAAGGATTCGAAGTTTTGTATTAGCGGAAAATAGTTACTACTGTGCGGCAGCCAATTTTGGTATTGAGAAAGCCCAAGGGGAATATATCGCATTTGCGACCAGTGATGACATCTGGAGTCCTTACAAATTAGAGAAACAGATGGATTATCTGGAGAAATGTAGAGAGTGTGGAGCTTGCTTTACGTTTGCAGGCATTATTGATGAAGATGGGAAAGCGGCTGATGAACGATATGCTGGGTTAGCGTCAGTGCTTCAGAAAAATTATTATACACGCAGAGATTGGATCCAGCGCTTGATCTTCGAAGGAAACTGTATTTGTCATCCGTCTGCGGTAGTTCGCAGAGAAGTGTTGGACAAAGTCGGAGGATATCATTTGTATTATGGTCATTTGGCTGACATGGATCTTTGGCTTCGAATTCTAAGATATTATTCGATCCATATGATAGAAGAACCGTTAGTCAGTTATCGGTATTTTGAAAATGCAAAAGACCAGATCAGCGGTGTAAGTGAAGAACAGGTGACACGAAGTTTAAATGAACATATGATTATTAGGCGTAATTTTATCAATGATTTGACAGATAAAGAAATGTTGGAATTTTTTGACAATAAGTTTCGCTATAAAGAAGCATATTCGCATTTGGAACTGGAAATTGAAAAGGCATTTTTACTTATGCACTGCATCCAAGATTTGCCGAATCTATGGGTACTTGGTATGGAGAAGTTCGAGGAGCTTCTCAGAGATTCAGAAGCTGTTAAGGTATTAAAAGAAATTTATCAGATTAGACCGCAGGATATTTATAAGTGGAATTTTCAGCATTTCTATATGGATTATGGGATTCATAACCGATTTGCAGAAAAAGACAAGGAACTTCAGAGGCTGCAGGATGAATTTTATAAGCTGAACAAGAATCTTCTTGCAATAACAGAGGATAGGAAAGAACTTAGTGAACTTCTGGCTGTGCAGAGAGAACAGAGTAGGGATTTGGAAGAAGAACTATCAAAAATGCGCAGTGAATTGGAAGAAAATAGAGAAAAATTATTGATGATGAAACGAACACTGGATATTAAGGAGAAAGTGTCGGAAGAAATCAAAATAGAAAATGAAGAGAAGACAGCAATTTTAAATGAAGCGTTGCTAAAAAAATTAAAGATAGAAGAAAAGTGGAAAAGGAGATAAGGAGAAATGATGAAACAACAATGGAAACAGGCAGTGGCGGTTGTAGGAATAACAGTTTTGATGAGCGCTATGATGCTTGGTGGATGCGGTAAAACTACAAAGACTGAAAAAACAGATGGAACGTCTGATTTTAAGGGGGAATTCATAATCAGCGCCAAGGAAGCGAAAGAAAAGCTGGGAGATAAGAATGTACTGTTTATTGATGGTAGAGGGGAACCTTCTGCTAAGAAAGGTACAATAGAAGGGGCTCCGGTGACAGACTGGACAAGTCTTTCTACTTGTCAAGAGGGAAAGGCAGGAGACGAGAATTGGGGACTGGTGCCGGAACCTACAGACCTTACAAATCGTTTACAAGCACTTGGTATTGATAAAGAAAAAGAGATTATCGTATTAGGAGAGCCGGAAAATGGTTGGGGAGAAGACGGAAGAATTCTCTGGGAGTTAAGACAGGCAGGCTGTGAGAATGTGAAGATTGTAGATGGCGGTCTTACTGCAATGAAGGATATTGGTGTAGAAGCTAAGGCTCCGATAGCCGAACCGAAAAAATCGGATATTGTTGTCACAAAGCTTGACCAGTCTCACGATATTATGACAGAGGAACTTCAGAAGAATTATGATGATTACAAGATTGTAGATACACGTACACCAAAAGAATATGAAGGTGCAGTCCTCTATGATGAGGCGCAAGGTGGACGCCTTCCGGGAGCGGTCAATCTTCCATATACAGAATTGTTCCAGAGTGACGGAACATTAAAAGATAACGAGACAATTACGAAGATGTTCGAAGAAAAAGGAATCCATAAGGAGGATAAAGTAGTAACTTATTGTACCGGAGGGATTCGCTCCGCATACGTTCAGCTTGTATTGGAGATGTGCGGTTATGAACATACATACAGCTATGGTCAGTCATTTTGGAGATGGGCTGTAGTTGGAGAAGTGGAAAAATAAAAATGCGTGATATAAAAAATACCTGTCATTTTTGTGACGGGTATTTTTTTGCGCTAAAACTGCAAAAATATATAGATAAAATAAATAAGTATAGTCTGCTTATCATTATAATCAATTAGATGAGGAGAGATTAACGTGATACGATACTATGAGAGGAAAATATTTCTAAAGCGTAATAGGAGGTAGGTTATGAAAAGAAGATTTCTTGCTGGACTTCTCGCTATTGCACTTAGCATATCTATGAGTGCGACAACATTTGCAGCAGAACTTCCACAAGAAGGAACTGTGCAACAGCCCGTTGAGGGGGAAGAAGAGCAGGTGAATGTCGATGCAGGTGGAATGGCGGAAGAGACAGCAGAGGGTACATCAGAAGACAAAACAGAAGGAGAGACAGATAAACCAACTGTAGAAGCTGATGAAAGTCAAGCCGAAAAGCCGAAAGAAACTGAAAAACCAGTAGCGTTTGAGGGCGAAAAGGTTGAAGCAAAAACGAGGGAAGCAGAGACATCCGCTTGGACAGCAGAGGACTTTACTTATGAACAGATGTCTGTAAGACTATACGGCTGTGATTATTCCAGAGAATTCAAGGTATCTGGTCTTGCGGTATCCGGCTTCTCGGAAACGGGTGTTAAGAAATTAGAAACAAATAAGGATTTGATAATTCCGGCGAAATCTCCGGACGGAACAAGCATTATGGGTGTTACTGCCGGAGCATTTAAAGAGAAAGGCCTGACATCTGTTAAATTCCCAGAAGGCTGTATCGTACCGTATGATGATACGCTAACACATGTTGTGACAGAAAGAGGAAACTTTATAATCGGGGAATCAGCTTTTGCAAAGAATAATCTTACAGAAGTGAGTCTTCCGGAAGGTGTTATTGCAGTTATGACTTCTGCATTTGATATGAATAAGTTGGAAAAAGTGACATTACCAAGCACAATTTGGTGGATAGAGAATTTTAGCTTTAGAAGTAATAATATTTCAACTGTAAATTTTCCAAAAACATGTACGTTTCAGCTTGAAATACATGGATCCGCATTTGCGAAAAACAATATTAAATCTGTGAGACTTCCGGATTACACTATGGTTGTGAACAAACATGTATTTATATATAATCCGGGAATGGAATCTGTTCCGTCTCATGCCCCATCAGGAGAAAGCGATATGGGGGGAGTTGTATATATGTATACAGATAATCCCAATCTTGCAAATATGGAGCGGATCCATCATATTGAGAGGAAAAATGAAACACAGGTTTCATGGCATCAGAAGCTGATTGTTGCAGCAAAGCCAGAAGTTGACAATACTTGGAAAACATCAGATTTTACTTTTGAGGGAACGACAGTAACAGGATTTACGGCTGCGGGGCTTACAAAAAGTGAAAGTAATAAGGAATTAGTTCTTCCGGATAAGAACCCATCAGGGAGAGCAATTACAGCTGTGAAGGGTACTTTTAAGGCGAAGGGAACGCCGTTTAAATATATACAGATTCCAGAGTCTGTGACCGAGATTGGCGATTCCGCATTTGCAGGAGCTGAGATTACTAAGCTTACGCTTCCTAGTAAAGTAGAAAAAATTGGAAAAGAAGCGTTTAAAGGAAATAAACTTAGTAAATTATCGGTTCCGGGTACAGTAGCAGTGATTGCCTCATCTTCTTTTGCGCAGAGTGAGGCGCGCCTTAAAGAGCTTATATTGGGGGAAGGAATTCAGACACTTGAAGCAGAAGCATTTGCAAACTCTGCACTTACAAAAGTCAATCTTCCAGATAGCTTGAAGACGTTGGATAAAGATACTTTTAAGAGAGAAGGAACAGAGAAAGTCATTCTTTATACAAATGTAGAGAATTCATTCCCGGCATCCGAATATCATCAGGTGAAGTTAAATCTTGGAGATTGGAACGACAAAGACTTTACCTATGACGAGACAGGAAAAGTTGTAACAGGTTTCACGGAGGTCGGAAAGAAAAAGGCAGAAGATAATCATAACCTTGTGATTCCGGATAAAAGTACCAATGGAGAGTGGATTACTGAGATTGGCGATGCGGCGACAACAGATACAGATGGATTATTTGGCGGTGGCGGGGTCTATTTTGAAACGGTAGTGCTTCCTGCGAAGCTTGAAGCGATAGGAATAGGGGCATTTCGAGGTCAGGGAATTCAGAAAGTAACATTTCCTAACACATTAACAAGCATTGGAAATTTGGCATTCCAGACAAATGAGTTGAGAGAAATCATTTTACCAGACAGTGTTACTTCTCTTGGAACAGCTGCTTTTGCAACAAATACACATATAGAAAAATTAGTCCTTTCCAAAAACTTGACAAAAATTCCGAGAACGGCGTTTGGTAATACAGATAACGGCGTAGCGCCATATAATGAACTTGTTATTCCAGAAGGTGTTACAAAGATTGAAAGTGGTGCGTTTGTCGGAAATAGTTTATCGAAAATTGAGATTCCAAAATCTGTAACAGAAATTGGAAGTAATGCATTTATGAATACAAGTGCGCACAAACCGCTGAGAGAAGTGGTTTTGCATGAAGGGTTAAAGAAGATTAATAGTAATGCATTTGCATATTCTTCAATAGATAGTATTAAGATTCCGACAACAGTAACTACACTAAATAAAAATGTGTTCTACGGAAAAAATGGTGAAAAAACGAAAGTATATGTTGACGATATGGAACAATATAAGAAGTTTACAGATCCTAAAAATATTAGTGAATGGCATGAAGTGAGAATCAATCCGGGTCCATGGACAACTGATGATTTTACATACGATGGAACAATCGTAACCGGATTTTCTGAAAAAGGACTGTTAAAGAGAACGGATAAAAAAGAACTTACTATTCCAGATCAAACACCGGAAGGAGAATGGGTAACAGAGATTGCAGCAACAGAACTGAGTGATGAGGATGGATTGTTTGGTGGAGAAGGAGTTATTTTTGAAACAGTGGTGCTTCCTGCAAAGCTTGAGGTGATAGGAATAGGGGCATTTCGAGGTCAGGGAATTCAGCAGGTAACATTTCCTAACACATTAACAAGTATTGGAAATTTGGCATTCCAGACAAATGAGTTGAGAGAAATCATTTTACCGGATAGTGTTACTTCTCTTGGAACAGCAGCTTTTGCCGCGAACGCACATGTAGAAAAATTAGTGCTTTCCCCAAATTTGACGATAATTCCAACAACAGCGTTTGGTAATACAGGTAAAGATGTAGCGCCGTATAAAGAGCTTGTTATTCCGGAAGGTATTACGAAGATTGAAGGTAATGCATTTACCGGCAATAGTTTGTCTAAAATTGAGATTCCAAAATCTGTAACAGAAATTGGAAGAGGGGCATTTATGAATACAAGTGAACACAGTCCATTGAGAGAAGCAATTCTTCACGAGGGATTAGAAAAAATTGGATCAAATGCGTTTGGGTATTCTCAAATTAGATCCGTAGATTTGCCAACGACTGTAAAAGAAAGAAAAGCATTGAATGCGACAGCATTTGCAAATGCCTCATATGGTAATCCTGTTGTTTGGGTAAATAGCCAAGAACAGTTGGATACATTGAAAGATGGACTAATGAATCCATCCTTTGAACTTCGCAATAAAAATGAATTTACATACGAAGTAAAGGGGAACGAAGCAGCTATTACAGGGCTTGGAAAAGGGGTGTCTGTAGGTGAGGTTTTAGTTCTTCCAAGGACAAGCCCGGAAGGCAAGATGATTACGGAGATTGCGGATACTGAAAATGTAAAAGGCGGAACGTTCACACAGAATCCGACGGATTTCAAAGCTACTATCTATAAAGAAGTTGTTTTGCCGACGGGATTAAAAAGAATTGGAAATTATGCTTTCCAGTGGAATAAAGTAGAAAAAATTAATTTCCCAGAAGGATTGGAAGAGATTGGAGAAGGTGCGTTTAACTTCTGCAATTTAACGAATATTATTTTGCCGGACAGTGTAGTAAAAATTGGTGAAAATGTATTCGCATCTAATGAAAATCTTACGAAAGTAGTGTTATCCAAGAGCTTGACTGAAATTCCGAAAGGAGCTTTCTGTAGTGATGATACACAAAAGGGTCTGATTAATTTTACAGAGCTTGAACTGCCGGATGGAATTATAACGATTGGAGATTATGCGTTTGCGAATAATCATTTGAGTAAATTAGTAATACCAGACAGTGTGAAAGTAATTGGTGCGAATGCATTTGCACAGACAAGTGGAGGTAGGAAGCTTGAATCATTAAAACTTTCCAAAAATTTGACTGAGATTGGAAATAGTGCTTTTAAGAATTCTGCTTTAACCTATGTTACAATACCAGAGTCGCTTACAACATTGAAGAGTACATCTTTCCAGAACGGAAAAAACGGGATTGTATTCTTATATGCAAACAATGAGAAACAATTAGAAAAAAATGGAACAACCTATGTTCCGGAAGGAGAAGGTCATAAAGTTATCCTTGAAGATATGTTAAATCATGGATGGACGTTTGATGACTTTACTTATGAAGGGACAACTGTTACAGGTTGGTCTGAGCAGGGAAATATTACAAGAAAAGAGAACTTAAATCTTGTAGTACCATCAGTAAATCCAATGACTGGAGAAGCAATTACAGCAATCGGTGATGCGGCATTCCAGATTCCTTCTGATGAGTGGGATCAAGGACATACAGGAATTGAGTCTGTCAACGGTATGGTGACGGTGAAAATTCCAAGAACTGTAACAAAGATTGGAAATAACGCATTCCAGTATAATAATCTTGAAACTGTAGCGCTTCCGGAAGGACTTGTAAGTATTGGTGACAATGCCTTTAATTCGAATAAGCTGAAAGCAGTAAGCTTGCCGGATTCCGTAACAGAGATGAAGCCAGGCGCTTTTTCGGCAAATGATATTACAGAGATGAAGCTGTCGAAGGGGTTGACTAAATTAGAAAGTGGAGTGTTTTCTAGTAATATTCATTTGACACATGTAGAGCTTCCGGAAACAATTACAGAGATTGGAGATTATGCATTTTCAGGCGATAGGATTGCATCAATTGTGATTCCGAAATCGGTAATAAAAATTGGGAAGTCAGCATTTAAGCTTCACCGTATGACGGAAATTACAATTCCGGGAAATGTAAAAGAAATCGGTGATTCGGCATTTGAAGGAACTTATAAGGCAATTACGATGAAGAAAGTAGTTCTCGAGGAAGGAATCGAAAAGATTGGTTCATTAGCATTTAGAATGGGATATCTGGAGGAGGTAGTAATTCCAAAATCTATTACAGCAGTTGCACCAGAGGCCTTCAGAGATAATACGGGTTATAACAACAGCAAAACAGTAAGATGTTATACAGAGAATCTGGCACACATGGATTTCAAAGTTGATTCCTGTCAGGAATTTGTATTCAAAGCTCCGTGGACAAAAGACTGTTTTGAATATGCAGGAACAACAATTATAGGATTTTCAGAAAAAGGTCTACAGTATGTAAAATACATGGAAGATGTTGTGCTTCCGGATAAAAATCCAAATGGAGACTGGATTACATCTATTAATGCAGGAGCATTCAAGGGACATGGCATTACAAGTGTTAAACTTCCGTCTCATTTGGTAAATATTGGCGAAGAAGCCTTTGCTGATAACAAGATTACAGAAGTAACACTTCCAGAGAGCGCAATAAATGTAGCAGTGAATGCATTTGATAAAGGTGTTAAGATTAATAAAACAGTAAAACCATCTACGAATGGAGATGGAAATAACACTGGAAAAACCGATAAAAATAAAGGTAATAATGACAAAAATGCAGTTGCAAAAACAGCCGATGAAGCGCCGCTTATGCCATTTGCAATGACAGTGGTTATCGCATGTGCAGTTATTATGTATGTTAAAAACAAAAAAAGAAGCATTAGATAGTTGATGGAATGATGAAGTACAGCCCCTGCTTTTATAATAAGCGGGGGCTATTTGGTTTAAAATATTTTCATTTTTAGTTTAAAATGTTATGATAAAAGACAGCAGCAAAGGTATAGGAGAGGCAAAAGGTGAAGGAATTTTTACGATTTAGGGCATTATTATATGAATTGACAGTAAGAGACATTAAAGTAAAATACAGGCGCTCGATTCTGGGCTTATTATGGACGGTGTTGAATCCGCTTCTCATGATGCTTGTGTTGTGCTTTGTGTTTTCTAAGCTTTTTCGATTTGATATAGAGAATTATGCGATTTATGTGTTGAGCGGACAAGTGATCTTTAATTATTTTCAAATGTCTACGACGGACGCAATGATGGCGATTTTGAATAATGGAACATTGATCAAAAAGGTATATGTTCCAAAGTATATGCTTGTGTTGGTTAAAATTCTTTCTGGTACAGTGTACCTTCTGGCATCATTCGTGGCGCTTCTTGTTGTCATGGCGGTGACGGGAAGCAAAATTGCGGGACCACTGTTATTTGTAGTTCCTGTATTTTTTAGCTTAATGATCTTTTCGTTTGGTATGGGGCTTTTATTGGCGGCGATTACGGTGAGATTTCGTGATGTTATGCATTTGTACGGTGTGTTTTGTACCGCTTTGTTTTATTTAACGCCGATCATGTATCCATTTTCTATTTTGCCGGAGTATGTGCAAGGGGTTGTTTACTATAATCCTTTAACGGCGATCATGGAGGTGTTTCGTATGATTGTTCTGGAAGGACAGAATCCGGAGCCAGGGCGCATGTTTTATAGCCTGGGAACATCTTTTGTGATGCTGCTTATCGGCAGAGCGGTGTTTAAAAAACGACAGAAGACATTTATTCTGGATCTATAGCGAGAGGAAGGATTGCGTGAGAATGGGAAAGCAGATAATTAAGGCAGAAAATGTATCTATGCAATTTAACATGGCAACGGAAAAGATTGATAATATTAAAGAATATTTTGTGAAGAAAGTAAAAGGGCGTATTTCTTATGATACGTTATGGGCGTTAAGAAATGTGAATTTTCAGATGGATGCAGGAGAAAGTGTTGGGCTTGTTGGACTGAATGGAAGCGGCAAAAGTACCTTCCTTAAAATTTTGGCAGGAGTACTGGAACCGACAGAAGGAAAGGTGGAAGTGGCAGGAAGTGTTGCTCCTTTAATAGAGCTTGGCGCCGGATTTGATATAGATCTGACTGCCAGGGAAAATGTGTGGCTCAATGGAGCAATTCTCGGATATAATCGAAGCATTATGAGGGAGCATTATGATGAGATCGTAGAGTTTTCCGGTCTTCATGATTTTATGGATACGCCGCTTAAAAATTTTTCATCGGGTATGCTTGCGAGACTTGGTTTTTCAGTAATGACGTTTGGAACGCCGGATCTTCTTATTGTGGATGAAGTGCTTTCGGTTGGGGATTTTGTTTTTAAGGCTAAATGCCGAGAGCGGATTGAAGAATTGAGAAAACAGGGAACCGCTATATTACTGGTATCTCATAGTGTGGGTGAAGTTCGGGAAATCTGTTCCAGAGCAGTTTGGCTTGAAAAGGGAGTTGTTCAGATGGATGGCTCGTGTATGGAAGTGACAGAAGAATATATAAGAAGGGGAGAAAAATAAATGGATCATCAGTTTTGCATTCTGCATTGCAGAGCGCATATGACGGCAGAGAATAAGGTATTGGTCTGCGGATTTTGGAAAGGAACAGACCGAGGGAGTGGTGACCTTCTTGTGTCTTTGGATTACACGCCGGTAAAGACGGATATTAAAGTTCAAGAGACGGTGCGTACGTTGGGGGTGTGCGAGAAGCGGTATTTTTTGTGGATCACTTTGCCGGGAAGTTATAGGGCGTATAAAAAGCTTAGAATATTTGAACGAGATGGTGCGAATCTGAAAGAAGCCTATGCTATAGAGACGAAGAAGATAGAAAAGCTTAAGGATAAGATCCCGATGTCTGTAGATGAATTTGTATTGGATGATCGTGGAATCAGCGTGAGTGGATGGTGTATTGCCAGAGAAAATTATAGTATATGCCTCAAAGATGCATCAGGGACTGTCATTTCCGGAAAAATCATGGACCGGAGAAGAACGGATGTAGAACAGGCGTATCCAGAGTGCAAAAAAGAATGGATTCATGGATATTTATTTACATCGAAAGAGCGGATCGAAGGAAAAGTGACAGTTGAAGTCTATTGTGACGGTGTGAAGGAGATTGTGCAACACTCCTTTAGACAGGCACTTCCGATGAAAATAGGTAAGAGCATAAAGGAACAAGGGTGGAAAGTCAAGGTGTACTATCAGCAGTTTGGATTAAAACAGACAGTTCGAAGAGCGATAGAGAAGCTAGGAGGGAAAGAGGTTCGGACTTACGAAGCGTTCAGAAGAAGGTATTTCCCAGATAAGAAAGAGTTGAATAGACAGAGAAAAGAACAGTTTGTGTATGAACCACTCTTTTCAATTGTAGTTCCGCTGTATAAAACGCCACTACCTTATCTTGAGGATCTGATTTGGTCTATACAGGCACAGACGTATGAGAAGTGGAAATTATATCTTTCGGATGGGAGTGGGAAAGAGTCTTCGCTTAAGGAAGTACTTAGGAACTATGCGCGTAAAGAAAAAAGGATACATATTATTGAAAATGATTGTAGGCTGAATATTTCAGATAATACCAATCGGGCGCTAGAACAGGTAGACGGAGGCTATGTTGTATTTGTGGATCATGACGATACTTTGGCTCCGGACGCATTGTATGAGTGTGTGAAAGTGTTGAATCGTGAACCGGATGTGGAAGTGATTTATACGGATTCTGATAAACTCTCGGAAAATGGAAAGAGATACAGTGAGCCTTGTTTTAAACCGGATTTTAATATGGAGCTTTTGCGATGCCAGAATTATATCTGTCATCTTACGGTTATCCAGAAGAGGTTTCTTGATAAAGTCGGGTATCTGAATTCCAATTACAGTGGGGTGCAGGATTATGATCATATTCTGCGTTGTGTGGAACAGACGAATCGTATTGTTCACATTCCAAAGATATTATATCACTGGCGCATGTGTCCGGGATCGGTGGCTGTAGATACAGACAATAAGCCCTATACTTATGAATTGTTTCAGAAGATTTTGAGAGAACATTATGACCGGATGGGAATACAGGCAGAAGTGAAGGCTGTGTTTCCGGGAGTAGTCCGAACGGTTTATCAACTTCCTTATGAGCCGCTTGTGTCTGTAATCATTGCCAATAAGGATCACCGAGAAGATCTTATGCGTTGTGTAGAGTCGCTGGAACAAGAATCTGAGTATAAGAATCTGGAGATTTTAATTGTAGAAAATAATAGCGTATCAGAAGAAATAGTTACATATTATGATCAGGTGCAGAGGCAATATGACAATGTGCGTGTGCTTCGGTATGAGAAAGAGTTTAACTATGCGGATATTCAAAATTATGCGGCAGTAAGAGCAAAAGGAGATCATCTGCTTCTGTTGAATAATGATACATGGCTGGAAAGACCGGAAAGTATTCGAGAAATGCTGGGATATTGTATGAGAGATGATGTGGGGATTGTAGGTGCTAAATTGTTGTATCCGGACGATACGATTCAGCATGCTGGTGTTATCGTGGGATTGGGCGGTGTGGCAGATCACGCATTTGTAGGAATGGATCGAGAAGACCCGGGGTACTGCTGTCGCGCAATTTGTGCGCAGGAATACAGTGCAGTAACAGCGGCATGCCTGATGGTAAAGAAAACTGTTTTTATGGAAGTGGGAGGAATGGATACCGAATTGAAGATTGCGTTTAATGATGTGGATTTTTGTCTTCGTGTAAAAGAAGCGGGATATAAAATCATATACAATCCTTTTTCAATCTGGTATCATGATGAATCCAAGACAAGAGGGGCGGAGGATACACCCGAGAAAATAGAACGTTTTCGTGGAGAAATTGAATATTTCCAGCGAAGATGGGCGAATTTTCTGTACTGGGGAGATCCGGCTTATAATCCGAATCTTGCCCTTGACCGCCATGATTTTTCGTTGAAAAGTTAAGAAAGAGGCAGTGAATGCTATAAATGCCGTTGGAGAAACTGAAAGGCATAAAGAATGCTTCCATATATCGTCCAAGATTCTGTCCGGAGATAGGACAGTGTGTTGCCAGAAATGTGAGAAGTCAGATGGCGCCTTGTTTTTGTCCCGTCCAGAATGCCTTTTGTATAAAAACGTCCAAGGTTCATTTTGTGGAAATATAAGAGTTTTAACAATGTTCCTGTGAGAAAAAAAGGCGCGCGGAACAGTCTTTGAAATAAGGTTAGGTTTTTTTTGCGAAGCCAGATATTATTCCGAGCAGATAAGTATACTTTAAACGGAGTATATTTTGCACCGGTTGTTCCGCTTCCATAATGAAATATGTGGGCTTCCGGACAGACTACATTTTTGTAACCCATTTTTCGGGCGCGGAATCCAAGATCCACATCCTCCAGATAGGCAAAAAAATGCTCGTCAAAAAGACCGGTTTTCTCTAAAAGAGACCGGCGGTAAATGACGGCGCATCCACAGTTTGTGAATGACGGAATGTGGTTCTTGTGGTGTAAAGCGAAACGGGCGGAGGCTAAGCCTTGTCCCCGACAGAAAGCGTAGCCAAAGAGGGTGTAAAAATCTCCGATAGTATCTGTAAGGTGCGGAGCGTTCATAGAGAGGATATGGGCGCCTACAGAAAATATCCGGTTGTCAGAGAGGATGGCGTTCATCATTTTTTCGATACAGTTATGTTTAACGATTGTGTCATTATTAAGTAACATGACATAAGGTTCTTTGCTTTCTTGAATGCCGGCGTTGGCAGCAGCGGCAAAGCCTTTGTTGTATGGAAGTTTTAAAATGTTTACTTCCGAATAATGCCTTTGAAGCAAAGTCACACTTTCGTCAGATGAGCCATTATCAACCACTGTGATCCGAAAATTTTGATAGGTCTGTCGGCGCAGTGAATTAAGGCAGTTCGTTAAAAAATGTGCGCCATTATAATTGGGGATAATAATATGCAGTTTCAT
Source organism: uncultured Dorea sp. (assembly GCA_900543415.1). Classification (GTDB taxonomy): domain Bacteria; phylum Bacillota; class Clostridia; order Lachnospirales; family Lachnospiraceae; genus Dorea_D. The sequence continues at coordinate 85,369 of UQRE01000001.1, forward strand.
AGTGATTTTTCCTTTAAAATGATTTATTATTATTATAACTGACAGAGAAGAAAAGGGAAAGCTTAAAGATGTGTATAATAGATGTGATGATTCCGGTGTGGAATCCGGATGAACGTTTGCGGCAGAGTGTTGAGAGTCTTCTGCACCAGAGTTGTAAGCCACGAAAAATCACACTGGTTTTTTCGATTGATAAGATGTGGGATGACCGAAAGGCAGAGAAGTGGTTTGCAGATTATGATGATAAGGTGGAGATTATAAAAATACCGCGTGCAAAGTTTAATCATGGAGGCACTAGACATCAGTGGGCGCGGTTAAATGATGCGGATTATCTGTTGTTTCTGGTGCAGGATGCAGTTCCGGAGAACGAAGAACTGGTGAGGGAACTGGTGAGAAGTATTGAGAATCCCAATCATGCAGTGGCTTATGCAAGGCAGATTCCCGGATTTGGCTGTGATGAGATTGAAGAATATACAAGATATTTTAATTATCCGTCCTACAGTCTTAAGAAAACAAAAGCAAAATTTATCAAAGGTGGAGTGAAGGATTGTTTTACCTCCAATGTATGCGCCATGTACCGGAAAGACTGGTATGATAAAATTGGAGGTTTTGAGGAACATATTCTTCTTAGTGAGGATAGTGTGTATGCCGCGAAAGCATTACTTGCCGGGGCTGATGTGATCTACAATGCAGATGCACATGTGATACATGCACATAATTTCGGATACAGGGTGCAGTGGAAGCGGAATTTTGATATTGGTGTTGTACACAAGATGTATGATGAAATTTTCGGCAGATTGTCGTCGGAAAAAGAGGGAGTGGAGCTGGTTAAAGGAACAGCCTTGCATTTATTAAAACAAAAGAGGCTTCGGCTCCTGCCAAGGCTATTTTGCTTAAGCGCGGTAAAATTCCTGGGATATCAAGCGGGAAAGCGTTATGATAAATTGCCCATGTGGCTTGTGAAAAAATGGAGTTGGGATCAATATTACTGGAGGAGGAATGAAGATGGAAGATAAGAGAGTAGGAGAAGATAAGATGGAAGAACAGAAAGTGGAAGAGCAGAAAGTAGAAGAGCAGAAAGTGGAAGAACAGGTAGAAGGCGTGGAAGAGCAGAACGGTGTAGATTCAAAACCGGAAGAGAAGAAAACGACTTCGAAAAAGAAGATCATTATTGGAGTGATAGCGGTTCTTGCGGCGGTTGCAATCGGAATTGGCGTGTATGCGAACAGTAAACTTTCGAAGGTAAAACAGACGACTGTAGACGAAGATCAATTAGAGATTTCGGAAGAGGTTGAGGAAGAAATCGGGGCAAATTATCTGAATGTTGCAATTTTTGGTGTAAATGCGAAAAGTGCAGATGACAAAGCCGTGGACAGTGATGCTGTCTATGTGGCAAGTTTAAACGAGAAGACGAAAGAAGTGAAGATTTTCTCTGTTTACGGAAATACAATGCTGGAGCATAATGGTAAATCGGTGAAAATGAAAGAGGCTTATGCAGAAGGCGGTGCGGAAGAAGCGATTGCAGTGCTGAATGAAAATCTTGATCTAAATATCAAAGATTATGTTACGTTAAATTTTGCGGCAATGGTTGATATGATCGATACGCTTGGCGGAATTGAGATTGAAGTAACGGAAGAAGAAATTCCACATATCAACGGATATGCGCAGGGAATCGCGAAGGCCCTTGGCAAAGATACACCGGACGTTACGGCAGCAGGGATGCAGACACTCAATGGTGTACAGGCAACCGGTTACTGTCGTATCCGCGTTACAGAGGGCGGAGATGTAAAGCGCGGAAGCAGACAGATGGAAGTGATCAACAAAATGTTGGAGAAGCTGACAACTTCTGGGTTTGAGCAGGTAGATAAGTGTATGGATATTGTTTTGCCGAATGTAGAAACTAATTTTGAGAATGGCGATATCATTTCTTATGGAGCAGATGCAAAAAAATATAAAGTATCTCTACTTCCGGCATTTCCGAGAACGATCAAAGAGCAGGTACGTCAGCCGCAGAAGGAAGGCGTACAGTTCGCAGATTTTGAAGAAATAGTAGAAGGAACGAATCTGGAGAAAGATGTTGAGGATATCCACAAGGAATTGTTCCCGGATCGTATACAGGAGAGTGATAAATAGTGAAAGGTATCATATTGGCGGGAGGGACAGGGACGAGGCTGTACCCGCTTACCATAGCGACATCTAAGCAGTTGCTTCCTGTTTATGATAAGCCGATGATATATTATCCACTTTCGATTCTGATGCTTGCCGGAATCAGAGATATTCTGATTATCTCCGGGGGAAGAGAACTTCCGCTATTTGAAGAATTGTTTGGAGATGGAAGTCAGCTTGGGCTTCGGATCGGTTATGCAATTCAGGAAGAGGCGAAAGGCGTGGCAGATGCATTTCTGATTGGAGAGAAATTTATTGGTTCAGACAGAGTGGCTTTGATTCTTGGAGATAATCTGTTTTATGGCAGAGGAATTTCGGAAGTTTTGAAAAAAGCAGGCGAACAGTCAGGAGCGGTTATATTTGATTATTATGTCAATAATCCACAAGAATACGGAATAGTTAATTATGATGAAAGTGGGCGTCCGGTGTCACTTGAAGAGAAGCCAGATGAGCCGAAATCCAATTATGCGATACCGGGACTGTATTTTTACGATGCAGATGTTGTGGATGTGGCGAGAAAAATTCCGGTTTCACCAAGAGGAGAGTTGGAAATTACTTCTGTAAATGAACAATATCTGAAGGAAGGTAAACTTAACGTTTTACCGTTGGGCAGAGGAGTCGCATGGTTTGATGTCGGAAATTGCAGTGCTCTTAAGGATGCGTCGGATTATGTTGCGGCGCTTCAGAAGAGGCAGGGACTTTATGTCTCATGTATTGAAGAGATTGCATATCGTCAGGGATTCATCAATGGAGACCAGTTAAGAAAGCTGGCAGAGCCATTAGAAAGAACAGATTACGGGAGATATTTGACCTGGATAAGTAAGAGGAAGGATTAGGAGAAGATAGATGGATAACAAAGCGTGTACACATTGTGGAGCATGTAGAGCTAACTGTCGTTTTTTGGAAAAATACGGGATTGATATAGGAGATCTTGCCGAAAGGGAAGATCTTCTGTATCATTGCTTCCTTTGCGGAGAATGTACTGCGGTATGTCCGGAGAGGATTGATGGGCGTCAGATGGTCTTGGATATGCGGCGAAGACAGGTAAAAGAAAATGGAAATAAAATAAAGATATCCGGATATGAGATGTTGATAAAAGAAAAAGAAAATTATATTTTTAAAAATTATAAGAACGGAAATACAAAGAGTGTGCTGTTTCCGGGATGTAATTTTCCATCTTTTTATCCGGAGACGACAAAGTATTTGGTTCAAAAGCTGCAAGAAGCAGGAATTGGGGTTGTTTACGATTGCTGCGGAAAGCCGATTGCCGAGCTGGGCATGGAGCAATCTGAGAAGATAATTATTGAACGGTTAAATCGCAGACTTCAGGATGCGGGGATAGAAGAACTGATTATGCTCTGTCCTAATTGTTATATGTTCTTAAAACCATATCTGGATGTTCGAATGGTAAGTATTTATGATAAACTGCAAGAACTTGGATGGGGCAGAATGGTGAAAGAGGATGTGACGATATTTCCACCGTGTCCGGATAGGGAAAGCAAAGAAATTCTGGAAGGGATGCGTCCGTTTTTAAAAGGAAAGGTAGAGCTTGTTGATAACGTACAGTGCTGCGGTCTTGGAGGATGTGCGGCCAGAAATGAGTCTGAGCTTGTGGAGGAAATGATCGAAGATATTAAAAAACATGGACGAGTATACTCTTATTGTGCGTCTTGCTCTGGGAATTTTGCGAGAAAAGGTTATCAAGATACAGATCATTTACTTCTTAAGATATTAGGAAGAGAAGAAAAACCGGATACGGTCAAGTCTGTTATTAATCGGATGAAGCTCAGATTTTAGAAAAACAAGTGTATTCAAAATCGTTTAAATTTCTTGAAAAATCATTTAAATTTCTTGAAAAAACGCTTGAAACAAGAGCGAAGATGTGTTATCATCCTAAATTGTGATACACTATAATCCGCGTAGAATGTGCGGATATCCTTGCTCCCACATAAGTTGAGCGGGGGCCAAAAGACCAGAAGGAGGTGCAAGACGACATGAATAAATATGAATTAGCTGTTGTTGTCAGTGCAAAAATCGAAGACGACGAAAGAGCACAGGTTATCGAAAAAGTAAAAGCTTTAATCGAGCGTTTTGGTGGCCAGATCTCTGACGTTGATGAATGGGGTAAGAGAAGATTAGCTTACGAGATTCAGAAGATGAAAGAAGCATATTATTATTTCATCCACTTCGAGTCTGATGCTGAGACTCCAGGCGAAATCGAGCAGAGAGTTCGCATCATGGACAATGTCATCAGATATTTATGCGTAAGACAGGAAGCATAAGCAGGAAGTAGAGGTTATTATATGAATAAAGTAATTTTGATGGGACGCTTAACAAGAGATCCTGAAGTGAGATATTCACAGGGTGAAAGTTCTACAGCGATTGCAAGATATACACTTGCAGTAGACCGTAGATTCAGACGTAACGGAGATGGAGAGCAGAACGCAGACTTCATCGGATGTGTAGCGTTTGGAAGAAGCGCAGAGTTCGCTGAGAAATATTTCCGTCAGGGATTGAAAGTAATTGTTACAGGACGTATCCAGACTGGCAGTTATACAAATAAAGACGGTCAGAAGGTATACACAACAGACGTTGTGGTAGAAGATCAGGAATTTGCTGAGAGCAAAGCGACAAGCGATGCGAACATGGGTAACTTCCGCGCGTCAGCTCCCACACCGGCTCCGGCACCAGTATCTGATGCAGGCGACGGTTTCATGAATATTCCAGATGGAATTGATGAAGAATTACCGTTCAACTAGACAGGATATAAGGAGGTAAAGCAACATGGCTTTCGATAAAGGTAATCGTCCAGAAGGCGGCTTCAAGAGAAGAGGCGGTGGACGTAGAAGAAAAAAAGTATGTGTATTCTGCGGTAAAGAGAATAACGAAATCGACTACAAGGATGTAGCAAAATTAAGAAAATACATCTCTGAAAGAGGAAAAATTCTTCCAAGAAGAATCACAGGAAACTGTGCAAAACATCAGAGAGCTCTTACAGTAGCAATCAAGAGAGCACGTCATATCGCTCTTATGCCATACGTTCAGGAGTAATTAATTGTTAATTGGGACGTAGCCTTTTTACAAAAGGCTACGTCCCAATTTGCATTTCGGGGTGTCCTTTTTTGCATTTTGACCTGTCCTAAAATGAAAGTGTTCTATTTCTGTTAGTTAATTCAAGTTCTGAATAATCTGAAATTTATATAGAATATATAAATAAAAAGCAAATATATATCAAAAAAAACAATAAGTGGAATTGTCAAACTTCTTGAACCGAAAAAGCATTGTTGTTATACTTGTTTCTAAAGTAAGAGCTGTAACGCTTGATGAAAAAGGAGAAAGAGCAATGAAGAGGAAAAGGAACGTTTTGGCAAAGGTTTTAAGTGCTGTTATGGTTGTTTCCTTAATGGCAGTAGGAGCTCCGGGGAATGCGGAAGCGTCTTGGACGCCAGAAACAAAGCATGATATTCCGGGCTATCAGTTCAAAGATATCTATGCTACAGAAAAGGTGAAGGTTACGTTTCCGGTAAATGAAGTTATTAATTCTACCAGTAATCCGGTACTGACCACACCGGTAAAAAAATCAGTGAAATTCAAAGTTTTTAACAGTACGTTACAGAAAGTAGAGCAGGAAGTGCAAACTCAGAACGGAAAGCTTACAGATTTAGAACTGATTAAAGATCATAATTATATCTTCTTTTTGGAAGATTCCGACTACAAAATGAATAATGCCTACTTATGGATAAAAGGAAAAAATGACATTGTAAATATCAAGGATGTCGAGAGAACTCCGGATAATAAAGTAAAATATCATTATGGGCAGGTAGATGAACTGCGTGTATATAAGAGGGCTGAGACGGAAACGCATCCGGAAAATGCTCGAAGAGTGACATGTGATCTTCCGGTGAAAACAGAAAGCGGCGGTAGTCTTTTTAATGTAAAAGTTCGCTTCACAAGCGATGTAGAGACTGTTGAGGCATTCAGTGACTCTCGTCTTGGCAAAGTACAGGTAAAATTGCTGGAAGATGTAAACTATATGGTTTCGGTGGAGAATAATACATGGGGAATCTCTCCGTTCCCGATTGTTGTCAAGGATAAATCAGAATACAGAGCAGGAAAATATACGTATGATTATTCTAGTTGTGCAATGGTTCAGGAACTTACGCTTGTGCCGAAAGGCAAAGAGCATGCAAAAGATACAGTGCTTACAAATAAAAACTATGATGAAATCTTTGCAGGGCTTTATGAGGGAATTGCAGGAAATACGACAATTAAAGGTATGAATTTCAAGGATTTTCTTGTGCTTGAGCGAAAACTGGACAAGAGTGCTGTGCCTGAACTTGGGGGAAAAGATTATGATGTTCTTGAACTGTCTCTTATCAACCCTCATAGATGGGAAATTGCAAGACTGGTAACCGGAAATTATGAGATTACCGAAGAACTTGATAATGGAAAGAGAGTTGAGAAAGTCTATTATGTAGATGGGGGACTTAAAGAGCTTGATTTCAAACAGAGTGGAAATAAAGTAACATTTTCTATGAATTCATTATCGGTGTATCCGATCGTGCTTCAATACGGAGAATCTGTTCCCGCAATTGATGACGTAAATGTATCTCTTACAGAAGTAAATGATGATAGTGCAAAGGCAAAAGTTACGGTAACTGGATCGAAGTTACCAGAGAAACTTGCATACAATACTTTCTATAAGAAAGCGGGAAGTACAGAGCCGGAGAAACCAGAGGTAGATCCGAAAGTATTGAATGTGAAAGTAGTTGACGAAGAGGGGAATCCTGTAGAGGGAGTAGAACTGTATTTACAATCTCAAGAATATGAAGGCTTGGGAGATGTGGAATTGTCTTCAACAAATACATCTGGAGAAATGAATTATACTTTTACAGGTGATGAAAATATTTTTGGAGAAGATGAAGATACATATAGATTACTTCCGACAAAAGAGAGTGGATGTATTTGTGATGTACCAAAGGTGATTAGTTTCGAGATAATTGACTGGGTACCATGTATTTCAACCGTAGATGGAGAGAATTATACAGGCGAAATTACTCTTGTTGTCAAGAAAGAAGGAAATACAGAGCCGGAGAAACCAGAGGTAGATCCGAAAGTATTGAATGTGAAAGTAGTTGACGAAGAGGGGAATCCTGTAGAGGGAGTAGAACTGTATTTACAATCTCAAGAATATGAAGGCTTGGGAGATGTGGAATTGTCTTCAACAAATACATCTGGAGAAATGAATTATACTTTTACAGGTGATGAAAATATTTTTGGAGAAGATGAAGATACATATAGATTACTTCCGACAAAAGAGAGTGGATGTATTTGTGATGTACCAAAGGTGATTAGTTTCGAGATAATTGACTGGGTACCATGTATTTCAACCGTAGATGGAGAGCCTTACACCGGTGAGATTACCCTGCAAGTGAAATCTTCTGCTGTAAAAGCAACAAAAGCAGCGAAGAGCGCGAAAGTGATCGCAAATACATCTGGAGAAGAGCAGACTTTGACGGATTGGATCGCAACTGGAGAAGCAAAAGAAGTAACTGCAAAAGGGGATGAAAATGAAAGAACATTTGAAGTTACATTCCCGGTAAAAGACTTCCCAGAAGCTTTGAAATGGACGGCTGGCGTGGCATTTGAACTGGCAGATGTAAAGAATAAGCAGGATGTAAAAGGTAATGAAGTTGATATTGCGGCATATGAAACAGAACGTCAAAAAGCTTTAGACCAGTTGAAGCAGGAAATCAAGGACGCGGAAGAATATATTAACACTTTGAAAGAAAAAGAGTATACCAAAGAAAGCTGGAAAGCATACAAGGATGCAATCAAAGAAGCAAAAGATATGGTGAAAAAGAGTGCATCAAAGGATGGATATCTGGCTGTGATCCAGAAGCTTGCAGATGCAAAAGCAGGATTGAGAAAAGTAAATCAGCCAGGTGAAATTCCGGGTGGCGGAACAGGTACAGGCGGAAATGGTTCCGGAAGCGGAAATAATTCTGCAAGTGGAAATGGTTCCGGAAATGGAAATCCGAATGCAGGTACAGGTGGAAATGGCTCCGGTGCACATGGAAATTCTCAGAAAGCACCTCAGACAGGAGACGCTACACCGTTAATACCACTTGCAGTAAGCATTTTTGGCACGCTTGCAGTGATTTTGACTGTAGCAGTAGTAAAGAGAAGAGCAAAATAAATGTAAAAATTATTAAAGGCGGGGATTGTTGATCTTCGCCTTTAAAATGTGTAAAAGATTCTTTTCCTTTAAAATCAAAGTACACTGAAGGTATGATTGTTTTTTCACAAAATTGCAATTTCAAATATGTTATGATATGCTGATTTGCGAAAACTTTAAAACGAAAGAAGATGTTAAAAACAAAGGAAGAGGTAAAAGCTTATGAGAAAAGAATCTATGCCGAAATTGTTGACTATGCTTCGGCATTACTCTATGCAGCAGTTTTCGAAGGATGTGGTGGCGGGAGTAATCGTGGCAATTATTGCGCTTCCACTGTCTATCGCGCTTGCACTTGCATCAGGAGTCGGACCAGAGGAAGGAATTTATACTGCGATTGTCGGCGGCTTTGTGATTGCTATGCTTGGAGGAAGTCCGGTGCAGATCTCCGGACCGACGGCGGCATTTGCAACTATCGTGGCGGGGATTGTTGCGACGAAAGGAATGGAGGGGCTCGTAGTTGCAACGATTCTTGCAGGAGTGATTCTGGTTGTGATGGGACTTTTGAAATTTGGAGCATTGATCCGTTTCATTCCGCATACGATCGTAACGGGATTTACGGCGGGAATTGCAGTTACGATTGTAATTGGGCAATTAAAAGATTTTTTTGGACTGACATTTCAGCATAGTCCGATTGAAACGGTCGAAAAGCTACAGGGATGTATCTCTACATTTGGTACGTTAAATGTGACAGCGCTGCTCATTGGTATTTTGGCGCTTGCCATTCAGATCATTTGGCCCAAGTTTAATGCGAAAATACCAGCGTCTCTGATTGCGGTAATTGTAACAGCAGCAGTTGTAAAAATGGCAGGGCTTGATGTAAATACAATTGGAAGTCTTTATGACATATCGAATAAGCTTCCGGTGCCACATTTGCCAGTATTTGATATTGGACTTGTGAAAAATGTGCTTCCGGATGCATTTACCATAGCAATTCTTGCGGCAATAGAATCGCTGTTGTCCTGTGTGGTTGCGGATGGAATGATTGGTGATAAACATAATCCGAATGTGGAACTTGTAGCGCAGGGAGCCGGAAATATTGCATCAGGAATATTCGGCGGAATTCCGGCGACAGGAGCGATTGCAAGAACAGCGGCAAATATTAAAAACGGTGGACGAAGCCCGATCGCGGGAATGGTACATGCAGTTGTGCTTATATTGATTCTTGTGGTTTTGATGCCTTATGCGGCGCTTATTCCAATGCCGACGATTGCGGCGATTTTATTTATCGTAGCGTATAATATGTGCGGATGGAGAGAATTTGTAGATCTTGTGAAGACGTCGCCAAAAAGTGACATTGCGGTACTCATTATCACATTTGTCTTGACAGTTGTATTTGATCTTGTAGTAGCGATTGAATTTGGACTTGTTCTTGCAGCTGCCTTATTCCTTAAAAGGATGGCTGATGTTGCGGAAGTAAGGAGCTGGACATACGTAGAAGAGGAACAGGAAGGGCTTCGGGTTGTTCCCGAGGGGACGCTTGTATATGAAATCGAAGGTCCCATGTTTTTTGCAGTGGCAGATCAGTTTTTGAATGTGTCTATGGACAAGGACACAAAAGTTGTAATTATGCGTATGCAATCCGTGCCGGCGATGGATGTATCAGCGCTTCGCAAACTTCAAGAAGTGTATAAAATGTGCGAAAAACATCATGTGACTTTATTGTTCTCACATGTGACAGAGCAGCCGTGGAAAATGATGGAGAAAGCAGGATTTGTAAAGGAAGTTGGAGAAGAGAAGTTCTGCGATAATATTGACATAGCGATGAAAAAAGCAGATAGGATATGTGGATGGTTGAAATAGCATATAGATAAAACAAATAAATTCTTTTTATATATTCAAATTGCCAATTGGACATTTGTATAGTAAAATGGGTACAATGATGTTACAAAAATAAAGTTGGTGAGATAGAAGCCAAAATTACAGGAGTTGAAGATGAAAGAGAAGAAAACGTGGGTCAAAAAGGTTGTGTTGCTGGCTATTGCAGCGATTATGGCGGCGGCATATTTTTTTGTGCCGGAAGTGCATGGTGTGCTGGCGAAAATATTCAGTATGTTTGCCAGCGGTGATTTTACGGTTGTAAGAGAATTTGTAGCCTCTTATGGTGCATATGCGGCGTTGATTTCGTTTCTTCTAATGATTCTTCAATCAATAGCAGCACCGCTTCCGGCCTTCCTGTTGACGTTTGCGAATGCCAGTTTATTTGGTTGGTGGAAGGGAGCCATCCTTTCGTGGAGTAGCGCAATGGCGGGAGCGGCGGTATGCTTTTTTATTGCCAGAATACTTGGGAGAGATGTGGCAGAGAAGCTGACCAGCAAGGCTGGCTTAAAACAGATTGATACATTTTTTGAAAAATATGGAAAGAATACGATTTTAATTTGTCGGCTTCTTCCATTTGTTTCGTTTGATATTGTCAGCTATGCAGCGGGGCTTACATCAATGTCTTTTGTGGCGTTTTTTGTAGCTACCGGAGTAGGGCAGCTCCCGGCAACCATTGTTTATTCCTATGTTGGGGGTATGCTCACAGGAGGAGCTAAGACATTTGTAACCGCGCTTATGATTTTATTTGCGTTATCAGCATTAATTTTTATGTTGAGAAAAATATATGCGGATAAGCAGTCTGCTAAGAAGAAAGAGGTTTAGAAAGGGGAACGTAAAATGGAAACGTATTACAAACCGGAGGATTTGGAAAAATTTGGCACAATGGCGGAGAAAGCCCCATCAATAGGCGAAAAGTTTTTTGATTATTATGGAGCGGTTTTTGCAGAAGGAGCATTAACAGCCAGAGAAAAATCGTTGATTGCGTTGGCGGTGGCACATACTGTACAGTGTCCATACTGTATTGATGCCTATACGAATGACTGTCTGGAAAAAGGGGTAAATGAAGAACAGATGACAGAGGCGATTCATGTGGCGACAGCAATCCGTGGCGGTGCAAGTTTGGTTCATGGTGTACAGATGAAAAATATTGTGAAAAAGCTGGAGTTTTAATACAAATTCATAAGGTGAAAAAATGCGCTGTTGCTGTTTGGAAGGTGACAGCGTTTTTGCATGGGATGGAGAAGTGAAATGAAGAATAAAAAGATGTGGGCATTTGTTGGAATAGTGGTTTTAATACTTGTGTTAAATCACATCTTCGGATGGTCGGAGTATCTAAGTGATAAAGAAAACCTTGCGTTTTTGAAAAATATGGTAGAAGAAAATTTGTTTTTGGCAAGTGCTGTTTATACAATATTGACGATTATCGGATGCGTTGTTCTGGCACTTCCGGGAGTGACATTTGCCATTGTAGCAGGCTTGATCTTTGGTCCGGTGTTGGGGACGGTGTTGTGTTCTGTGAGCACAACGCTTGGAGCTATGCTGGCTTTTGTAGTAGGACGCTTTTTTTTGAAAGATAGTGTAAAGCCAATGGCTATGAAAAATAAATATTTGAAAAAATGGCTGTTTGACGAGTCGGGGAATAATGAGCTTTTTGTTTTGATGATCACAAGATTAGTACCGATTTTTCCATACAATCTTCAAAACTTTGCCTACGGTGTGACAGACATTAAATTTTCGACTTATTCGATTGCTTCGTTGATTTTTATGCTTCCCGGAACTGCCATGTATACTGTTGGAACAGCGGGACTCGCTGATCGGGAGAACCGATGGCTCTATATTGGAATTGCGATAGTTTTGGCAGTGAGTGTGATAGGAGTTGGCGCTTATTTAAAAAGGCGTTATGTGCAGGAAGAAAAGATGCAGGAGGAAAAAGAGTAGCAGTATGAAACGAGCATTGATCGTATTTACGAGAGTACCTGTGGCAGGGGCTACAAAGACCAGACTTATGCCGTATTTTTCAGCGAAAAAATGCGCGGCCTTGCATACCTGTTTTCTGATCGATATTGCCAGTCAATGCGATAGGACGGAAGCGGATGTATTTGTATATGGAACGCCCAAGGAAAGGATTCATGAGCTGAGAGCGTTGTTTGGGGAGCGTGTGTTTTATCGGGAACAGCAAGGAAATGATCTGGGAGAGCGGATGTATCATGCGATAAAAGAAGTGCTGGAAGCCGGGTATGATGCGTGTGTTTTGATCGGTACAGATATACCGGAAATAAAAAGTACAGATCTGGATGATGCCTTCCGAGCCTTGATGGATTGTGAAGTCGTATTTGGACCGACGAAAGATGGCGGGTATTATTTGGTCGGTATGAAACGTCCGATAAAAGAGGTGTTCGAAAAACAGATATACGGTCACGGAAATGTTCTGGAGAGAACGGTGGCATATTATAAAGAGATATCGAAACAAAAGGGACAGCAGTGCAGAACGGGGTATGTTCGTGTACTGGGAGATGTCGATGTAAGAGAAGATGTGGAAGCACTTAGAAATCGTATAAGGCTTAAAGGGGACTGGAAAAAGAGCAAAACGGGAAAATACCTTATGAGAAATCAGAGGATATCAGTTATTGTGCCGGTTTATAATGAAGTGACAACGATTGAGCAGATACAAAGAGAATTACTTCCGATTAAGAACCGCTGTGAGATTATTTTTGTTGACGGGGGAAGTACAGATGGGACGGTTGAGAGAATCAGACCGGAATTTCGTGTATTGCATGCGCCAAAAGGAAGAGCAAAGCAGATGAACCTGGGTGCAAAAGAAAGTAATGGGGACATTTTGTTTTTTCTTCATAGTGACAGTGAACTTCCGAAGCGTCCATTAGAAGAAATCCGTGCGGTAATGGCAAAATATAGTGCCGGGTGTTTCGGGATTGCATTTCATTCCGGACATTTTTTTATGTGGACATGCCGGATAATTTCCAATCACCGAATCAAAGACCGGAAAGTGATGTTCGGAGATCAGGGTATTTTTATCGACCGCAATTTGTTTTTTGAGGCAGGGATGTATCCGGAAATTCCGATTATGGAGGATTACCAGTTTTCTTTGACATTGAAGGAAATGGGGATTAAACTGGGAATGGCGAAACATAGAATTTACACATCAGACCGAAGATTTCCGAAAAAAACGATTCCTATGCTTAAGGAAATGTGGAAAATGAACCGCCTTAGGAAAATGTATCGGGATGGCATTTCGATAGAGAAGATATCGGATCTGTACAGGGATGTGCGATAAAGGGTAAAAAACAGAAAGTAGGCGTGGAGATGGACAGTATTAAAGGTCTAAAAGAATATGTGAAAAGTAAAGAATACCGAAAGGCGTTGGGACTTCCGGATGAACAGGAAGAGACCTATCAGTTATTGGCGCAGGGAGAATATAATCGAAATTATTATTTTGTGCATCCAATAACCAGACAGGAACTTGTGCTGCGTGTTAATTGTGGAAGTCAGATGCATCTGCAACATCAGATTGAATATGAGGCGCAGGCGTTGGAGCTGTTGGCAGAATGTGGAAGAACGCCGAAGGTGTTTTATGTAGACGGAAGTAAGAAGCTGTTAGAACATGGGGTTCTTGTCATGGAATATCTTTCTGGCCATGTGTTGGATTATCGTACGGAATGCAGGTTTGCAGCAGAATGTCTGGCGGATATCCATAGCGTACAGTCGGATAAAATGAGTGAGTATCTAATCGCACCGGAAGGGGCATTGGAAGCTATCTTGACAGAGTGTGAAGAAATGTTTCGAGTGTATGAAGAATCACCTTTGGGAGAAGAGAAAAAGAAGAGTAAAATTCGAAACCTGCTGAAACAGGGATGGGAAAAGGCAAAAGAATCAAATCTGGATTGTCCGTATAAATGTTGTATCAATACGGAATTGAATTCAACCAATTTTTTAATCAATGGGGAAAATGAGAAGAATTATCTTATTGATTGGGAAAAACCATTATTTGGAGATCCGGCACAGGATTTAGGACATTTTTTGGCGCCGACGACAACATTTTGGAAGACGGATGTGATTTTAAGCAGGGAAGAGATGGACAGATTTGTAGCGGCGTATATAGCTAATGTTAAGGGGCGATTTTCTACAGAGGGATTAAAAGAGCGGGTGGATGTGTTTGTGCCGATCACCTGCCTTAGAGGAATTACCTGGTGCGCGATGGCGTGGATACAATATAAGCAGCCGGATAAGCTTATTTTTAATGAATCTACATTTCGAAAATTAGAAGAGTATTTGTCGTGGGATTTTCTGAAAATGATAGAACAACAATTTGAATAAATGTAAGCAGATAAGAGTAGTGTGAGTGAGGAAATGTTATGGATGAAATCATCAAAGAATTTCATGATCTGGAGGAAATACCGGTCTTTCAGAGTATGATTGAAGAGCCAGATTATTTACAGACGGCAGATCATTTAGATGTGGTGCAAATGAATATCGGGAGGAAATGTAATCTTGCCTGTAAGCATTGTCATGTGAATTGCGGACCGGCAAGAACGGAAGAAATGTCACGAGAAGTTATGGAGGCGTGTCTGGTCTATGCAAAAGAACAGAATGTGACAACGATTGATATTACGGGCGGAGCGCCGGAGATGAACCCTAATCTGGAGTGGTTGATAGAAGAGGCAAAGAAGGTATGCGACCATGTGATCGTGCGGACAAATCTGACGATTTTGCTGGAAGAGGAGTATAAACATCTGGTGGATGTTTATGTGCGGGAAGGTGTGGAAATTGTCTGCTCGCTTCCTTATTATCGGGCAGAAGAGATGGATCGCGTCCGTGGAGACGGAACGTTCGATGGAGCGATTAAAGTGTTAAAACAGTTGAACGATCTGGGATATGGAAAAGATCCCAATTTGGTATTGAACATGGTGTATAATCCGGCAGGAGCATTTTTTCCACCGGATCAAGAGGCAATGGAAAAGGAGTATAAACAACGTCTGGGAGAAGATTACGGAATTGTCTTTGATCATTTATTCACGTTGTATAACAATCCGATGGGGAGATTCGGAATGTTTTTAAGACGATCCGGAAATTTGAACAGATATATGAAGAAATTGTATCAAGCGTTTAATAGAGATACTGTAGAGGGGCTTATGTGCCGCTATCAAGTATCTGTGGATTATGATGGGAAGGTCTATGACTGTGATTTTAATTTGGCGGCAGAGCTTCCGGTATTTACGGAAGAGACCATTTTTGACTATGTGAAACAGCCTTATAAAAAAAGAAAAATCCGCATGGACAAGCATTGTTATGCCTGTACAGCGGGCGCAGGTTCAAGCTGAGGGGGCGCAACCGGCTAGGCGGGCAGCCTGCAAAAATTGAAAATAAACAAAATGTAAAATCGGGACGGGTTAAAAACTCGTCCCGATTTGTAATCTGGCAATTTAAAAGGACTGCATATTGGCGAGGTGCAGTCCTGAGGAAAAAGTTATGAAAAAGAATTTTGTTGTTCGATTTCTTCGAACAATTATAGTATATGCAGAAAATGTGATGAAAGTGTGATGAAAATAAGAAGTAATTGTTAACACTTTTATAGAGTTGTGAACATATCGATGACCTGTCCGGTCATGACCGGTGGTGTATCGCATAAAAGATAAACAATTCCTTTGGCAACGTCAGCTGCACTTCCCATCTTCACATCATCCTGTCCCACATTGTGGTTATATACGCGCTGTCCGGGTGTGTCTACGATTCCCGGCGCCACAGCATTGACTTTGATTCCATATTCCTGTGTCTGGATAGCGGTAGTCTTAGTGAGTGTTACAATCCCACCTTTTGCAACGGCATAAGCGCCCATCTGAGAGGCAATCCGCCCCATACGGGAAGATACGCTTACGATGTCGCCGCCGCCTTGACGGATCATGACAGGAACTACTTTGTTGATACATAAGAATGGGATTTTTAAATTAGTCTTAATGATCTGATCCCATTGTTCCTCGCTCCACTCCCATATTTTAATTGCCTGTTGTTTTACTGTGTCGTAGATCTCAGATGGATAACCACCTGCATTATTTACAAGGATGTCAATGCGGCCGTAAGTTTCCAATACGGAGTCAACCATAGACTGCACCTGGGCGGAATCTGTCAAATCTCTGGAAAGAGAGGAGGCGGTTCCGCCTTGTTCTTTAATTAATTTTACTGTTTCATCGAGATCCGCCTGCGTTCTGGCAACCGCTACAACGGTAGCGCCTTCGGCAGCAATCGCAAGGGCAGCTTCTCGTCCGATTCCCTTTCCGGCACCGGTTATAATTGCAATTTTTCCTTTTAATTTCATAGGTGATTCCTCCGCTGCTGACTAAATGATTCGTTCGTTTTCTGTAAAAAATGCTGTTGTTGCAGGGTAAATATAACTGTCGCCCACATTGTGGAGCAAGATGATATTCAAGTGATCATTCAGGTTTTTCTTATCCAGCACGATTGCTTTGGTGAGCTCCGAAAGAGGAAGCGTGCATTGATACGGAAGTCCATAAGCGATAAGCAGGCTTTTGATTCTTGATGCTGTGCCGGGGGTGCTGAGTCCATGCTCTTCGGTGATGCGTGTAAGCTGATACATACCGATGGAAACAGCCTCGCCGTGACTTTCTCTTTTGTAATTGTAGTGCTGTTCGATGGCGTGTGCCAACGTGTGTCCAAAGTTCAGAAGCATCCGGTTTCCGGTATCGAATTGATCTTCCTCTACAATCATTCGTTTAATATCGACACACCGGTAAATAATATCCGGCAACATCGGTTTTAATGCCGAAAAAGAGCCGGCATTCTCCAGCTGTTCAAAAAGATCGGCGTCTTTGATACATCCGTATTTGATCACCTCTCCCATACCATCGTGGATATAGCGTTCCGGTAAGGTGTCCAGAACAAGAGGGTCTATCAGTACGAGAGAAGGCTGATAAAATGCTCCCGCCAGATTCTTTCCCTCAGGAAGATCAACGGCAACTTTGCCGCCGACAGAAGAATCTACCTGCGCAAGCAAAGAGGTGGGAATCTGCACATATTTGATTCCCCTTAAAAATGTAGCGGCCGCAAAGCCGGCAAGATCGCCGATCACACCGCCGCCCAGCGCAATGAGAAGATCGCTTCTGGTAAAATGAGCATCCAGAAGCGCCTTGTAAATGCGTGGGAGATTGTCGAAGCTCTTCGTTTCCTCACCATGTGGAAGAATGAAGTGATAGCAGTCAAAATCCTTGTTTAAAGAGGACAGGATGCGCTCTCCGTACAGTGGATATACGCTGTCATCCGACACGATCATTATTTTCTTCCCTTGAAAGACTTCTTTTATATAAGAAGCTGTGTGTTCGGAGATATGGTTTTCAATATAAATGGGATAACTATGTTCCCCGAGATTTACTGTTAATTTCATAGTGTTTTTCCAAGTACCTTTGCGATTTGAGTGACATCGTTGATCAGTTCATTAAATTTATCAGGTTTTAAAGACTGGGCGCCGTCGCAGAGAGCGCACTCCGGGTTGTTGTGGACCTCGACCATCAGTCCGTCTGCTCCAGCGGCAATAGACGCTTTTGCCATGGAATCTACTAACCACCATTTTCCGCCGGCGTGGCTGGGATCTACAATGATCGGAAGGTGCGTCAGTTTCCGAAGAACCGGGATGCTCTGAAGATCCAGAGTATTCCTTGTATAAGTTTCGAAGGTACGGATTCCGCGTTCGCATAAAATGACATTTTCGTTACCTGAAGCCATAATGTATTCCGCAGACATGATCCATTCTTCGTAGGTGGCGTTGAGTCCACGCTTCAAAAGAATTGGACGATCGACCTGTCCCAATTGTTTGAGGAGATCGAAATTCTGCATGTTGCGGGCGCCGATTTGGATTAAATCTACTTTCTCATTAAAGATATCGAGATAATCTGTAGACATAAGTTCTGTGACGATTGGAAGACCGGTTTCTTCTTTTACAGCGCATAAGATGTCTAATCCTTCCAGTCCTAAACCTTGAAAAGAGTAAGGGCTTGTTCTTGGCTTAAACGCACCGCCTCTTAAGAGATTGGCGCCGGATGCCTTGCAGTCCTTTGCGATGGAAAGCACCTGTTCATAGGATTCAACGGAGCAAGGACCTGCGATCATAGCGAGATTTCCTCCGCCTATTTTTACGCCGGAAACATCGATAATAGAGCTCTCTGGGTGGAATGCTCTGTTAGCAAGCTTGTAAGGCTCCTGCACGTGCATGACTTTTTCTACAGCAGAATCCACCTCAAATATTTTCGAATCTATTTTACTGGTGTCTCCGATACAACCGATGATTGTCATGTCGGTGCCGTGGACAACGTGTGTGTCAAGACCACGTACGGTGACCATCTGTTCGACGTGGGCAATATCTTCAATAGTTGAATTTGGCTTTAATACAATAATCATAAAATATCCTCCATAGTCACACTGTAAAAATTTAGTTGTTTAAAGTGTGAAACTAAAATTATAGTACATTCGTAGAGTTGATTTGTCAACCGATTTTTGCAAATAATGGGTAAAAATGGAGGAGGCGAATGATTTCAAAGCGAAAGAAAATATGGTACTATGTGAATATGGAAGTACTTGATTGTTGGAAGGCGGAGCAGGAGAATACTCTGGGGCTTAGAAGATGGATAAGAGAAGAAAAGTGACAAAAGAAAAGAAGATACTGCTGTCGGGGATACTGTTTTTGGCGGTAGGAGGTGCATTGCTTCTGGCAGCGCGAGCCACGGAAGGATTTGCAGACTGGTACAGCAGCCATATTTATACTGTTTTTGTAAATGTAATCGGCAGACTGATGGGACGGTTTCCGTTTTCAGTATCTGAGATTTTACTGTATGTGCTTCTTGGTTGTGTGCTGTGGTGGATTGGGAAGCGTATTACTCTTCGGTGTATGGGAAGAAAAGAGAAGTGGAAGCTTAAGGAAGGATTCATATCGTTATTTCTGCTTACATCCGTTCTGTTTTTTCTGTATGCGATCAATTGCGGAGTGAATTATTACAGAGAAACTTTTTCGGAAAGTGAAGGTATTGTGACCCGGGAATATTCGGTGGAAGAATTAAAGGAAGTGTGTCGGTGGCTCACAGATAAGGTGAATGAGACTGCGGATCAGGTTTATCGGGATGCGAATGGACGTATGACACTTGAATCTGTGAATGTGGAGCAGGAGGCGGTTGCAGCGATGGAAGATCTGAGCGAAGAATATAAGGCGCTTCAGGGGTTCTATCCGAGACCGAAGGCGTTATTGAATCACTGGATTTTATCCGTACAGAATTTGACGGGGGTATATTCGCCATTTACGGTAGAAGCAAATTATAATGCCGGAATGGTGGATTATAACATTCCATTTACTGCCTGCCATGAATTATCGCATTTGAGAGGATTTATGGAAGAAAAAGAAGCAAATTATATTGGATTCCTTGCCTGCATCGGCTCGGATACAGAAGCATTTCGCTATAGTGGATATCTTATGGGCTGGATCTACTGTACCAATGTGTTATATCAGGAGGATTATGAAGCGTGGGAGGAACTGCGGGGAGAATTGAAAGACGGCGTGTTGTCGGATCTGCGCGCAAACAGTGCCTTCTGGGCGAAATATGATACTGCGGTGGCGGAAGTGTCTGACAGGATCAATGATACTTATTTAAAAGCAAATGGGCAGCAGGAGGGCGTTGAGAGTTATGACCGCATGGTAGATCTGATCGTGACAGAATATAAAGTGGGGAAACTTAAATAAAGAATATTAAACAAAGAAAGTATTCAAAGTGGAAATAAACTTTTCACTTCAGATAAACAAAGAAAACAAAGAAAATATAAAAAAGTACTTGCCAAGAAAGGCGCGGTGTGATAAGATATAACACGGTCACGTTCTGTGAATCGTATGGCTCCATGGTCAAGCGGTTAAGACATCGCCCTTTCACGGCGGTAACACGGGTTCGATTCCCGTTGGAGTCACTCGAACATTTGATGTTCGTTATAGGATAAGGCGCCATAGCCAAGTGGTAAGGCAGAGGTCTGCAACACCTTCATCACCAGTTCAAATCTGGTTGGCGCCTCTTGAACACAACTTCGAAAGAAGTTGTGTTTTTTTGTTGCGAGGAAATATGTGGAAATGATATGATAAATATGTGGAAATCAGTGGATAACTATTGAGGAAAAGCGTATGAAAAAAAGAAAGATCAGCAGCGAATTTGTCTATTTTACGGGAGCGATTATTTTGGCTTTTGCAACGGCACTTTTGACGGCGTCTGATTTGGGGCTGTCTATGGTGATCGCGCCTGCTTACATTGTCAGCTTGAAATTTGACTTTCTTACATTTGGGCAGGCGGAGTATATCGTACAGGGAATCCTGTTTGTAGCGTTCTGCGCAGTAGTGCGTAAAGTAAAGCTCACATATTTCTGTGCGTTTTTATCAGGTTTTATTTACGGATTGATCTTAGATTTCTGGAGAATGGTCATTCCGCATTTTAATCCGGATCTGTATGAGCCGGGGGGATTTTCTATGCAGCTTCGG
Organism: uncultured Dorea sp.; assembly: GCA_900543415.1. Classification (GTDB taxonomy): domain Bacteria; phylum Bacillota; class Clostridia; order Lachnospirales; family Lachnospiraceae; genus Dorea_D. The sequence continues at coordinate 106,116 of UQRE01000001.1, forward strand.
ATTTTTTATTTTGTGACAGGATTTTTGCTCAATTCCCTTGGCGTGATGCTCTATTTTAAGTCGTACATTTATCCACAGGTATATGAATTTTTTGTAAAAGGTGTGAGTAAATATTTCCACGTGGAGCTGTCAAAGTTCAAAATAGGTTTTGATATGTGCTGTTTCATAGTTGCTGTGGCAGTATCTTTTTTACTTCTTCATAGAATTGAAGGAATTGGACCGGGAACGGTCGTACTTGCCTGCTGCAATGGTCTGTTGATCGGCTGGTATGGGAAATGCTTTGATAAATATTTTGAAACCTATCCGGTGTTGGAGAAATTTGCCGAGAAATTTGAATTATAAAGAGATGAAAAGAATGAAAAAAGAAACCAGAGGGACTGGTTTCTTTTTTGATTGATCTGAAGTTCAATGCAAATCACAAAATTCGGGGTTGTATTATTTTGTGTTCCTAAAACAATATACCACCTAGAAAAACAATTGAAAATAGTTTTTGAATACATAAATATATGAAATAATTGTGCTTGAAGCACAATTGTGGTAGAATTTAGAAGAGAGGTGATTATGTGGCTGTTGAATTAATTGATTTATATGCAGACATTCGCTCCAGATATAATGTGAAGCTTCACACAAGTAGTTGTTTTGAAAAGGAGATTGGGTGGGTGCACATTGTGGAGAATGAATTGTTCGCACAATTTTTACATGGAAATGAACTTATATTTACGAGTGGCGTGCAATATACTTCGGAAGAATGGATGAAAGATTTTGTGGATATGTTGTACAATAAACATGCGGGCGGACTGATTCTTGGCTTGCCCGAAGGACGAGAATTTTCGAAGGAAATTATCGAATATTGTAATGAAATTCGTTTTCCTCTATTTTCGGCGTCATGGGATACGCCGTATATTGATGTGATGAGGCGTTTTTCAGAAATTTTGCTTCAAAATGAAAAGAAAGAGACGAACCTTGTTTCGGCTCTGAAAAACGCAATCTATTATCCGAATAATTTAGAATTATATGTAAAGGATTTTGAGAGTAATGGCTTCTTTCAAGGGATGTCTTTTTGTACGTTTGTACTGAGCTGTCATACTTACCATACAGAGGATGGAAATAAAGCGTTGGCAAAGATGAAGGAAGATTTACGCTATTTTCTAAAAAAGACGGTTTTATATGAAGAAAATGATATACTTATCATTTTAGCGGTGGGAGACCAGATTTCTTTATTAAATAAAGGGATTGTTGACCAGTGCAAAAAAGATACCAATATTTATGCGGGGGCTGGAATGACGGTGACTTCAATTGAAGATATTCATAAATCTTACAAGATGGCAAAGACAGCATATCAACTGACGAAGACTACGATTCCGCGCAATTTTTTAACATATGAAGAACTTGGAATCTATCAGCTTTTGACCGATTATAGGGAAAAAACAATTTATCCGAATTTTGTGGAGGAAGCACTGGGAAAGCTTATTGATTACGATAAAAAGAATCAGACGGATTATATGCATATATTAGAGACTTATTTTGAAAACGAATGCAGCATTATTTGTACATCTAAGGCGCTGTATTGTCATAAAAATACGTTGTCTTACAAAATCGGAAAAATAAAGGGAATACTGGGATATGATATGTTGCTTAATGAGAACCGAATGAAGATAATGATAAGTTTGCGAATTTTGCGTCTGGATAGGGAATATTATGTGTAAAAAGAAAAAGAAATTTTAACAGATAATGTGCTATAATTAATAGGACGGCAATATAGTAGTAAGGAGGAATCATCAATGAATGAAAATCGTGTAAAAAGAAACAAATTGCTTGGCGAGAGAGTTATTCGGGGACTGGAATCCCGTAATATGGAAGGATTCTATGCCGAGTCCAAAGAAGAAGCTTTGAAGATTGCGCTGGATCTCATTCCGGAAGAGAGTACCGTGGCGTGGGGCGGTTCTATGTCAATCGCAGAGATTGGGCTTAAGAAGGCAATTTGCGAAGGCAACTACAGAGAATATAATCGAGATGATGCAAAAGACCGTGAAGAGAAGCGTAAGATTGAAATTGCTACCTATGATTGTGATTATTTCCTTACCAGTGCGAACGCGATTACAGAAGACGGTGTAATGGTCAATATAGATGGATTTGCAAACCGGGTATCCGCGATTGCGGCAGGACCGAGAAACGTAATCATGATCGTGGGCATGAATAAAGTTGTAAAAGATGTAGACGATGCGATGTCGAGAGCAAGAAATGAAGCTGCACCGATCAATGCACAGAGATTTTCGTTGGATACTCCATGCTCTAAGACGGGGGCGTGTTTTGACTGCAAGAGCCCGGATACAATCTGCTGTCAGATTTTGATTACAAGATTCTCTAAGCTTCCAAAACGAATAAAAGTGATTCTTGTTAATGATGAATTAGGATTTTAGGTTGACGAACTTGCGGGTATTTGTTATACTTAACAAGTATCCGCAAGGTGACACATAGAAATAAGGCGCCATAGCCAAGTGGTAAGGCAGAGGTCTGCAACACCTTCATCACCAGTTCAAATCTGGTTGGCGCCTCTTGAAAAACACAACTCCGTTTCGGGGTTGTGTTTTTTTGTGGTATAGAAAATTTTGTTTTGCAGCGTAAGAAGTTGAAAAAAGAGAGCGGATTAGGCACTTCATATAGAAAAATGTAATAAGTGGTGCAGGGATATGACAAAAATCAATTGGAATTTCGAATTTCGAGAGACTATACTTAAGATATATATAAAGTAGGAGGTATGAAGTATGTCTATTACAGCGGAAACAGCGAAAGCGCATGCAAAAGATCCGGCAGTATTATGTTGCAGAGCAGAAGCGGGAATTACAATTGAACCGGCAAATCTTGAGGATCCGGCTATTTTTGATGAATTGGTTGATTCTGGATTATTGAATCTGGATGGCTGTCTGACGATTGAGCAGGTATTGGGAGCAAAATTGACAAAGACAAGTGATTCGCTCAGCCCATTAACTGCTGATAATGTAGAGGGAATTAAAGAGGTTGCAGAGGAAGCACCGGAAGAAGAGGCGGCAGAAGCAGCACCAGAGGTTAAGGTTGAAGGAGTTGTTACAACAATCAAACAAGGAAAAGTAGTGATTTCCATTAAAGAAGGAAAAGACATTTATCTCGAACTTCCAATATAAACTCGAGAAAAGACGCGGATGCATGAAAGTGCTCCGCGTTTTTTCTTGTTGACGGACACATTTACTGCGAGTATGATGTAAGAACAACAATGGATATTATTAAAATAAAATAGAAAACATAAGGTCATGATGGAAATGATGGGACGAAAAAAGAAAAATATCAGATGGAATACGATGGGCATTCTTGCCGGCGGCTTCTTAGGCGTGATTCTCCTTGGCGGAATGCTTTTGTGGATGCCTTTTTCCAACCGGCAGCCGATCGAATTTATGGATGCACTTTTTACTTCTGTGTCTGCGGTGTGTGTGACAGGGCTTGTAACAATCACTCCGGCAGCGCAGTTTACGGTGGCAGGGCAGATGATTTTGCTTGTGCTGATCCAAATCGGCGGACTTGGGGTGATTGCCTGTGTGACAGCATTCTTTTTACTTTTGAGGAGAAAAATCACGCTGAAGGAACGGATTGTAATTCAAGAGACATATAACATGGATAAATTAAGCGGGATGGTTCTTCTTGTGCGAGGGGTTCTTTTTGGAACTTTCGCGGTGGAAGGTGTAGGCGCAGCGCTTTACGCTATTCAGTTCATACCGGAATATGGAATCATAAAGGGAATCTGGTATTCGGTTTTCCATGCAGTTTCCGCCTTTTGTAATGCGGGAATTGATATTCTCGGAGCTTCAAGTCTGACAGAGTATGTGACCAATCCGATCATAAATATTACGACAATGATATTGATTATTTTAAGTGGACTTGGATTTACAGTGTGGTTTGATGTAATTGCAAATGGGAAAAAGTTGATTCGACAGGAGATGCCGCGAAGATGGTGGTTCACAAGATTGAAATTGCAGTCTAAACTGGCGATTATTATGACGCTGCTGCTTGTTGTGAGCGGTGCGGTTTTTATTTTTTTCGCGGAGTATGATAATCCGGAGACACTTGGGAATTTATCTCTCGGAAATAAAATGATGGCATCAATGTTTCAGTCCGTTACAAATAGGACGGCGGGATTTGCTACGATTTCCCAGAGTGCGCTTCACACAGAGTCGAAGCTTTTCAATAGTATTTTGATGTTTATCGGAGGCTCGCCGGGAGGGACAGCAGGCGGTGTGAAGACAACGACCATTGCCATGTTATTTCTTGCGTGTCTCACATTTGTAAAAGGAGGGAATGATACAGAGTGTATGGGAAAAAAGATTTCTGTAGAAAATTTCCGAACGGGCTTTTGCGTAGTGATGGCTGCGTTTTTTGTGTTTGTGACAGGAACGCTGACGATTCTTGTCATTGAACCGGATACGGTTCCTTTGGTAAATGTGATTTATGAGACAGCGTCTGCCATTGGAACGGTGGGCTTGACAGCGGATCTTACGCCGCATCTTGCACGGGCGAGTCAGGTGGTACTTATGCTTATGATGTATGCCGGACGTCTGGGACCAATGACGCTGGTGCTTTTATTCGCCGGGAAAATGCATCCGCGGGATAAGATCAGGAAACTGCCGGAAGAGCGGATTATGGTTGGATAAATGATTGGATAATCAGATGGAAATATAGGGAGAAGAGGAAAAATGAGAAAGCAGTATGCAGTATTTGGGCTTGGAAGCTTTGGCGAGAGTGTGGCAGTCACACTTCAGGAGCTTGGCTGTGAAGTTGTTGTTGTAGATAATCACATGGAACGGATCGAGGATATTTCTCCGTATGTGTCATATGCAGTTCAAGCGGACATTGAAGACCCTGAGGTGATAAGATCTCTCGGCGCAAGAAATCTGGATGGAGTAGTAGTTGCGGTTGCGGATGATATGGAGGCTAGTATTATGGCGACGCTGGTATCTAAGGAGATTGGCGTACCATATGTACTTGCGAAGGCAAAAAATGAGCTTCATGCCAAGGTGCTGAAAAAAATCGGAGCAGACAGCATCATCTTCCCGGAGAAAGAAATCGGACAAAGCGTAGCCAGAAATCTTGTGTCCGGTGAATTCGTGGATTGGATCTCGCTGTCTCCGGATTACAGTATTACAGAGATCCAAGTTCCGGAGAAATGGATTGGGAAGTCGCTTTCGGAAATCGATGTGCGGCGTACAAAAGATGTGAATGTGGTGGGAGTTCGAATCGGAGAAAAGATTCAGGTAACTATTGACCCGGAGGAACCGCTCCAAAAGGAAATGATGCTGATTATGATCGGCTCCAATGAAGCGTTGGAAAAATTCGGAGAAAAGCAGGTGAGAGAATGATAACAAGTACGTCGAACGCAAGAGTGAAACGCCTTGTAAATCTTAGAAAAAAACGAAAGGCAAGAGATGAAGAAGGAGTGTTTCTCGTAGAAGGTATCCGCATGTTCCGGGAAGTTCCGGTGGATAAATTGCAAGAAGTCTATGTATCGGAATCCTTTTACAAGAAAGAAAAAGAGACGGTAGAAAAAGTGCTGGCAGGAGGAAACATCCGTCCGGAATTAGTATCAGATACGGTATTTTCGCATATATCGGATACGAAGACACCACAGGGGATTCTGTGCGTGGTAAAACAGATGGATTATATGCTGGAGCAAATGATTCAGGGAGAACAGCGCCACCTTCTGGTGCTTGATAATCTCCAAGATCCGGGGAATCTCGGAACCATTGTTCGAACAGCGGAAGGCGCTGGGGTAAATGGAATTGTTATGAGTGCAGACTGTGTGGATATTTACAATCCCAAGACAATCCGGTCTACCATGGGTTCGGTCTATCGCATGCCATTTTGCTATGCAGAAAATCTTGAAGAAGCGATAGAGAAGATCAAACAGGCTGGCATTCATACGTATGCGGCACATCTTCTTGGGGAAAATGATTATGATCAAGAAGATTATCGTACGTCTTGTGCATTTTTTATTGGAAATGAAGGGAATGGTCTGCGGGAAGAGATCGCACAGGCGGCTCAGACTTATGTGAAGATTCCCATGAGTGGGCAGGTGGAATCATTAAATGCAGCGATTGCCGCCTCTGTTCTGATGTTTGAAGTGCGAAGACAGAGAAAAGGGCGAATTATCTGAATATTAAGATAATCTTCATTGTATTTACCGAAAAAGTATAGTAATATAGTTCATAAGTAATACTATGCAGAGAGGGAAGGAGGAGATGAGATGCAGGAAATGTTGTGGCTGGCATTATTTATCCTGTTGTTGATCATTGAGATTGCCACAATGGGACTGACGACAATCTGGTTCGCAGGCGGTGCATTGGCTGCATTTATAGCGGGGCTTTTGGGCTGCGGTTTGGCGGTGCAGATCATTTTGTTTCTGGTTGTCTCCATTCTTTTATTTGTATTTACAAGACCGGTTGCGGTGAAATATTTCAATAAGGACCGGCAGAAGACCAATGCGGACCGTCTGGTGGGGCAGGAAGCAATTGTTACAGAAGATATCTATACACTTCAGGCACATGGAACGGTAGAGGTAAATGGTCAGGAGTGGTCGGCAAAAACAAAAGAGGCAGACGGTAGGATATCAAAGGGAGAAGTTGTAGTAATCGAGGAGATTCAAGGTGTAAAATTGATCGTAAGGAAGAAGGAGGGACAGTAGTTATGTTTGGAGTTGGATTAATCATGTTATTAACCATTTTGGCGGTGATCGTTGTACTTATTTTGGTTTCTTGTATACGGATCGTCAGACAGGCGCAGGCGCTTGTTATTGAGAGGCTTGGGGCTTATCAGGCGACATGGAGCACCGGTCTTCATTTTAAATTGCCAATCGTAGACCGGGTGGCGAGAAAAGTAGATTTAAAAGAGCAGGTAGTAGATTTTGCACCGCAGCCGGTGATCACAAAGGATAATGTTACAATGAGAATTGATACTGTAGTCTTTTATCAGATTACTGATCCGAAGATGTTCTGTTACGGAGTTGCAAATCCGATTATGGCGATTGAAAATCTGACAGCAACAACGCTTCGTAATATTATCGGAGATCTGGAACTGGATCAGACGTTAACATCCAGAGAGACGATCAATACGAAGATGCGGGCATCTCTTGATGTGGCAACAGATCCTTGGGGTATTAAGGTAAATCGTGTGGAGCTTAAGAATATTATTCCGCCTGCAGCTATTCAAGATGCGATGGAAAAACAGATGAAAGCTGAGCGTGAGAGACGTGAGGCGATTCTTCGTGCAGAAGGTGAGAAGAAATCTACGATTCTTGTGGCAGAGGGACAGAAAGAGTCGGCAATCCTTGATGCGGAAGCAGAGAAGCAGGCAGCAATCTTGCGTGCGGAGGCGAAGAAAGAAGCTATGATCCGTGAGGCGGAAGGTGAAGCAGAAGCAATCATGAAAGTGCAGCAGGCGAATGCAGACGGTATACGCTATTTGAAAGAGGCGGGGGCAGACGAAGCGGTACTTACAATTAAGAGTCTGGAAGCGTTTGAAAAAGCAGCCGACGGAAAAGCTACGAAAATTATTATTCCATCCGAGATTCAGAGTATTGCCGGATTGGTGAAATCACTGGCAGAGGTCGGAACGGATAAAATGGAATAACAGATAAAATGATGCCGAGAGGGGGATGCAGGTGAGACCTGTTCTTGACCTTACAAAAGAATATGGACTTGTCCTTGACGGCGGCGGAGCAAGAGGCGCATACCAGATTGGTGCATGGAAAGCGCTTCGGGAAGCCGGTGTTAAGATTAAGGCTGTAGCAGGGACATCGGTGGGCGCTTTAAATGGCGCCCTTATTTGCATGGGTGACCTTGAGAAAGCAGAGACGATTTGGAGAGAAATGACATTTTCCACGGTGATGGATGTGGATGATGAAGAGATGGAAGGCTGGTTTTCCGGCGAGACATCTGTAAGGGATATTTTAAGGACGCTTTGGGAGAAGATTAAGGATGGCGGAGTAGATATTACGCCGCTTCGCAATTTGATCCACCAAGTGATCGACGAAGAAAAAATCAGAAATTGCGGAAAAGAATTTTGCTTGTCTACATTTTCACTGACAGACAAAAAAGAGCTGACGCTTAGTGTGGCAGATATAGAAGAGGGACTTCTGGAGGATTTTCTTCTTGCGAGCGCGTATTTGATCGGGTTTAAGAATGAACCGCTCCATGGTAAGAAATATACGGACGGTGGAATTGCCAATAACGTGCCGGTAAATTCACTTCTGGAACGGGGCTATGAGGATTTGATCGTAGTGCGGATTCATGGACCGGGCTGGGAACAGAGGGTGAAATTGCCGGAGGACGGAACATTTTATGAGGTGTCTCCGCGGGTAAAACTCGGAAGTATCCTTGAATTTTCTACAAGGCGAAGCAGGCAGAATCTTACCATTGGATATTACGATATGAAGCGGGTATTGTATGGGCTGGAAGGACGGATCTACTATCTGGAGCAGACCCATGAGGATGATTATTACAGCAGGCTTCTGGAACCGTTAAAGGAGATTGAGAAAGCGGAGATCGCGTTTGTGCTCAAACTATCCCTTGGAAATAACGATAAAGAACTGTACATGGGAATGCTGGAAGCTGCGGCAAAATTGCTGCGGATTCCCAAATATCGCATCTATACAGTTGACCAATTGTTTGAAATGGTATATAAAAAATATATAACTTTAGAGGATCAGATAAATTTGCCGCGCTTTGTGCACGTGCTGATGGAATTGAAAGAAGGAAATGAGATGAATTTAAAAGGAAGACATTTTTTGACACTGAAGGATTATACACCGGAAGAGATTTTGTATCTTGTGGATCTTGCGGCGGAATTGAAGGAGAAGAAGAAAAAAGGAATTGCCATCGATCATTATCGTGGTATGAATGTGGCGCTTATTTTTGAAAAGACGAGCACTCGGACAAGATGCTCTTTTGAGACGGCGGCGCACGATATGGGAATGGGAACTACATACCTTGCTCCAAGCGCTTCTCAGATTGGTAAAAAAGAAAGTATCAAGGATACTGCGCGTGTGCTGGGAAGAATGTTTGACGGTATTGAGTATCGGGGCTATGGTCAGGAGATTGTGGAAGAACTGGCAAAATATGCGGGGGTTCCGGTGTGGAATGGTTTGACGAATGAATATCATCCGACACAGATGCTGGCAGATCTTCTTACAATCCGCGAACATTTTGGACGAATCAAAGGAATCCGTCTGGTGTATATGGGAGACGCCAGATATAATATGGGAAATTCATTGATGATCGTCTGCGCGAAAATGGGAATGCATTTTACAGCATGTACTTCTAAAAATTATTTTCCGGAGCCGGAGCTTGTAGCGCTCTGTGAGGAATATGCGAAAGAAAGCGGAGGAAGTATTACGCTTACAGAAGACGTAGAAAACGGAACAAAAGATGTAGATGTTATTTACACAGATGTATGGGTATCTATGGGAGAACCGGAAGAAATCTGGGCAGAGCGTATTAAAGAATTGCTTCCGTATAAAGTGACAAAAGAAGTTATGGACAATGCCGGTGAGTCGGCAATATTTCTTCATTGTCTGCCGGCGTATCATGATCTGGAGACCGGTGTTGGAAGAGAGATCAAAGAAAAGTTCGGACTGGATGATATTGAAGTGACGGACGAGGTGTTTGAATCTGAGAAATCAAAAGTCTTTGATGAGGCGGAAAACCGTATGCATACCATTAAGGCGGTTATGGTGGCAACACTTGGAGAACGGTAAGGTAGAAATAAATGAAGTCAGAGATTTTAAGATTGCTGAAGGAAAGCGATGATCATGTGTCGGGGCAGCAGTTGTGTGAGCGGTTTCAAGTGTCCAGAACTGCGGTCTGGAAGGTTGTGGATCAGTTAAAAAAAGAAGGATATGAGATTGAGGCGGTGCCACGGAAGGGGTACCGCCTTGTGGAGAGCCCGGACGTGCTGTCCGAAGCAGAATTGGAGAGTCTTCGAAGCACAAAGTGGGCAGGCAAATCCATTTTCGTTTTTAAGGAGACTGATTCCACCAATATTCAGGCCAAAGCAGGCGGAGAAAAAGGAGAGCCTCATGGTACCTTGTATGTGGCGGAAAGCCAGAGTGCAGGAAGAGGAAGACGGGGGAGAAGCTGGGAGTCTCCGGCAGCAGAGAGCATTTACATGAGCCTTTTGCTGCGTCCGGAGTTCCAGCCGGTGAAAGCGCCTATGCTTACGCTTGTTATGGCGCTTGCCGTGGCAAGGGCGCTTCGGGAACAGACCGGTGTCGATGTACAGATCAAATGGCCCAATGATCTTGTTGTACAGGGGCGGAAGATATGCGGGATTCTGACAGAGATGAGTACCGAGATGACGTGGATCAATTACGTGGTGATCGGAATTGGTATCAACGTCAATCAAAATGAATTTCCGGAAGAGCTGAAAGACTGTGCTTCTTCACTGAAAATGGAAACCGGCAGGAGGTTCCAGCGCTCGCACCTGATCGCGGCAGTGATGGAGCATTTTGAAATGTATTATGAACAATTTTTGCAGGAGGGATCGCTTGCGGGACTTCGCAAGGAGTATAATGAGTTGTTAGTCAACAAGGACAGACAGGTGAAGATTCTGGAACCCGGCAATCATTATGAAGCGTATGCGCTGGGAATCAATGATACGGGCGAGCTGATCGTGGAGAAGGAAGACGGAAGCGTGCAGAATATTTTCGCGGGGGAAGTGTCTGTGCGTGGAATTTACGGATATACATAATAAATGGAGGAACTGAATGTACGAAGAAAAGATTGTCCTTTGCGGGGCGAATTCATATGAAGAAAAATATTATCTCAACCCGGATTTCTCCGGATTGCCGGATCATATCAAAGACGAACTTAAGATCATGTGTGTCTTGTATGTCAACGATGTGGGTGGAATATTGACACTTGTATACGAAGAAAATGGAGAACTGTGTTTTGAAGTAACGTCGGAGGAATTTGATCCGATGTTTGACGAGATTGGAAGTCAGCTCAAGATCAAAGAGCTTCAGCGGGACAAACAGGATCTGCTGCAGTCGCTTCAATTATACTATAAGGTGTTCTTCTTGGGAGAGGAACTGTAGGAGGAAGATATGTTATTAGTCATAGATGTTGGAAATACTAATATAACACTTGGAATCTTTGACGGGGAAAAAGTGTCCGGTACATTTCGTATGAAGTCAAAACAGCCACGCACTTCCGATGAATACGGAATTATGCTTCGTGAACTGGTGGAACGTCACGGAGTAGCCGGAAAAGATATCCAAGATGTGATTATTGCATCCGTAGTACCGGATGTGATGCACTCTCTGGGAAGTGCAATTATTAAATATTTCGGAATTAAGCCGATGGTAGTGTCTGCCGGTATTAAAACAGGAATCCGCATCGTTACCGAGAATCCAAGGCAGGTAGGCGCTGACCGTATCGTCGATGCGGTGGCTGCATATACGTTATTTGGCGGACCTGTGATCGTAGTAGATTTCGGGACTGCCACCACTTACGATATCATCGGACCGGATGGAACCTTTGAAGCAGGCGTGATCGCTCCGGGAATCCGCACATCCGCACAGGCATTGTGGGGAGAGGCAGATATGCTTCCGGCGATAGAAATTAGAAAACCAGCATCAATCCTTGCAAAAGAGACCATCTCCAGTATGCAGGGAGGACTCCTGTACGGACAGATCGGGCAGACCGAATACATTGTAAAAAGGTTAAAAGAAGAATCCGGCTACACGGACGCGAAAGTTGTAGCAACCGGCGGATTAGGGAAAATGATCGTATCCGACACAGATGTAGTGGATGTGTACGATCCGCAACTTACATTAAAAGGACTTAGGATTATATTTGAGAAAAATAAAAAACGTTAAAAATTTAACTGGGGACGTAGCATTTTGCAAAAATGCTACGTCCCCAAGAGGTGTATCATGAACATAGGAAACTTGAAACTTGACAACCCGTACATTCTTGCGCCGATGGCGGGAGTGACGGATCTTCCGTTCCGCCTGCTCTGTAAGGAACAAGGAGCAGGGCTTCTCTGTATGGAGATGATCAGCGCTAAGGCGCTGCTATATAAAAATAAAAATACGAAGGCGCTTCTAAAGATTCATCCGGAGGAGTATCCGGTTTCGCTGCAGCTCTTCGGCTCGGAGCCGGATGTGATCAGCGAGATTGCGAAAGAAATCGAGCCGCTTCCTTTTCAAGTGCTGGATATTAATATGGGATGCCCGGTGCCGAAGATTGTGAAAAATGGAGAGGGTTCTGCCCTTATGAATGATTCAAAACGGGTGTATGAGATTGTATCTAAGACAGCCAAGGCAACGAAGAAACCGGTAACGGTAAAGATTCGTAAGGGGTTCAATGATGAGTCGGTAAATGCGGTGGAAATTGCAAAGATCATTGAAGATGCAGGCGGTGCGGCAGTCGCTGTCCACGGGCGCACGAGAGAGCAGTATTATTCGGGAAAAGCAGATTGGGAGATTATCCGCAAGGTAAAAGAAGCGGTCTCGATTCCGGTCATCGGAAACGGAGATGTGACGAGCGGTGAACTTGCTGTGAAAATGCGGCAGGAGACAGGGTGTGACGGAGTGATGATCGGCAGAGGCGCACAGGGAAATCCGTGGATATTCTCAGAACTTCTTGAATATGAGAAGACGGGGATTTTGCCCGAAAGACCGGATGCAAAGTCGATTCGGGAAACGATGCTTCGCCATGCCAAGCTTCTCATGGAATACAAAGGAGACTATATCGGCATCCGTGAAATGCGTAAGCATGTGGCATGGTATACAAAAGGAATGAAGGGGTCTTCCAAGCTGCGGGATGAGATTAATCGAGTAGAATCTTATGCAGAATTAGAAGAACTATTGTATGAAAAAATCAATTAATGCGCAGGTAATAAAAAAGCCTTGTTTTACATATAATGAAGCAGTGTGTAAGACAAGGCTTTTTCCGCGCCGATTCAGCATCTAAAGTGGAAAAACAGGTTGACAGAGAGTGCCTTGTTATGTATAATAATGAAATTGTGAAAGTAGGTGTATTCGGCGTATTTTGGCGTCAGTATACACTGGCGCTACACGCTTCAGATAGAGAAAGAAAGTAGAAAAAAGGAGCAGATAAGCAAATGGTAGCAAAGAAGAGATTACTTACTTATGCAGGACTGAAAGCACTGGAAGATGAACTTGAGAATCTGAAAGTTGTAAAAAGAAAAGAAGTGGCAGGCAAGATCAAAGAAGCTAGAGAGCAGGGAGACTTGTCAGAGAATGCAGAGTACGATGCAGCAAAAGATGAGCAGAGAGATATTGAAGCCAGAATCGAAGAACTGGAAGGAATCCTTAAAAACGCAGAAGTTGTTGTAGAGGATGAAGTTGATTTTGATAAGATCAATGTAGGATGTACTGTAAAAGTATTTGACATTACATTTGACGAAGAGATGGAATTCAAGATTGTGGGATCTACAGAGGCGAACAGTCTGGAAGGCAAAATTTCCAACGAGTCTCCGGTAGGACAGGCATTGATCGGTAAATCAGTTGGCGACGTAGTAGAGGTTGAGACGCAGGCCGGAGTAATGGAATATAAGGTGTTAGACATCAGCCGTTCTCAATAAGAAATGTATCTGAAAGGGAAAGGAGATAAAAATGGGCGAACAGCAGAAAAACGTACAGGAACAGGATGTTAATCAGTTGAGAAAGGTGCGCCGTGAGAAACTTGCGGATTTACAGAGCAACGGAAAAAATCCTTTCGAGATTACAAAATATGATGTGACCTGTCACGCACAGGACGTAAAAGATAATTATGAGGAAATGGAAGGAAAACACGTAAAACTGGCAGGACGTGTTATGCAGAAACGTGTGATGGGAAAAGCTTCCTTCTGTAATATCCTTGATCAGAGCGGAAATATCCAGTCTTATGTTGCAAGAGACAGCATCGGAGAAGAAGAATATAAAGATTTCAAAAAACTGGATATCGGAGATATTGTCGGTCTGGAAGGTGAAGTATTTAAGACAAAGACCGGAGAGATTTCCATCCACGCATCAGCTGTAACACTTCTTTCCAAGAGTCTGCAGATTCTTCCTGAGAAATATCATGGACTGACCAATACAGATATGCGTTACCGTCAGAGATATGTAGATCTCATCATGAATATGGATGCGAGAAGTACATTTATCAAACGTTCTAAGATCTTAAGCTCTATCAGAAGATACTTGGACGGACAGGGCTTCTTAGAGGTTGAGACGCCAATGCTGGTAAATAATGCCGGCGGAGCTGCAGCAAGACCGTTTGAGACACATTTTAATGCGTTGGGTGAAGACTTTAAGCTTCGTATTTCTCTGGAATTGTACCTTAAGAGACTGATTGTCGGCGGTATTGAGAAAGTATACGAGATTGGACGTGTGTTCCGTAATGAAGGACTGGACACAAGGCACAATCCTGAATTTACATTGATGGAGCTTTATCAGGCGTACACAGATTATAACGGAATGATGGATCTGACAGAGAACCTGTATCGGCATGTGGCACAGGAAGTTCTCGGAACAACAACCATCACATACAATGGTGTGGAAATGGATCTTGGAAAACCATTTGAAAGAATTACAATGGTAGATGCCGTTAAGAAATATGCAGGTGTTGACTGGAATGAGGTTAAGACTTTGAAAGAAGCAAGAGAGCTTGCCAAGGAACACCATGTAGAGTATGAAGAGAGACATAAAAAGGGCGATATCTTAAGCCTGTTCTTCGAAGAGTTTGCAGAAGAGCATTTGATCCAGCCTACATTTGTAACAGATCATCCGATCGAGATTTCTCCGCTCACAAAGAAGAAACCGGAGAATCCAGAGTATGTAGAGCGTTTTGAGTTCTTCATGAATGGATGGGAAATGGCAAATGCATATTCTGAGTTAAATGACCCGATCGACCAGAGAGAGCGTTTCAAAGCACAGGAAGAACTTCTTGCACAGGGAGACGAAGAGGCGAACACAACAGACGAAGATTTCTTGAATGCACTTGAGATTGGTATGCCTCCGACAGGTGGTATCGGTTTCGGTATCGACAGAATGTGTATGCTTCTCTGTGACGAAGCGGCAATCCGTGACGTATTGCTCTTCCCGACAATGAAGAGCATGGGCACTGCAAAGAATGAAGCTAACAATGCTGCACAGTCTGCTCCGGTTGAAAAAACAGTGGAGAAAGCAATCGCTGAAGTGAAAGAAACATACGATTTCTCTAATGTAGAAGTGGAACCATTATTCAAAGATATGGTTGATTTTGACACATTCAGCAAGTCAGATTTCCGTGCTGTAAAGGTAAAAGAATGTGAAGCAGTTCCAAAATCTAAGAAGCTTCTGAAGTTCGTATTAGACGACGGAAGTGGCGAAGATCGTGTGATTTTAAGCGGAATTCACGATTATTACGAGCCAGAATTCTTAGTAGGAAAGACATTGCTTGCAATCACAAACCTTCCACCACGTAAGATGATGGGAATTGATTCTTGCGGTATGATCATCTCCGCTACACACCTTGTAGAAGGAAAAGAAGGACTGAATGTTCTGATCTTGGATGACAAGATTCCGGCAGGAGCAAAACTGTACTAAGTGAGTAAAAAACTTCGTAATTTGACAACAAAAATTTTCTTTGACAACAATTTGACAACAAATTTGTATTCCAACATGAATCATCATGAAGAATGGTGATTAGTTGTCAGTAATACTACTCCAACAATATGGATTGTTGAGGGCACTTTTTGAAAGAAAAATCTTTCAGAGAGTGCCCTTTTTTATTATATAAGAAAGTTCTTCGGATTTCAAAAGAACTTTACTCGTATTTTACATTTTTTTACATAAAGAAGATAGAGAACCATCTTTGAATTTTAGTAAAATAAATTCGTAAATATTGTGTGGATGTATACTTGAAGTTTTGCGGAAGTATGTGTACAAATATAATCTCTCGGAATCTTGAGTGATTATGATTGGCAACTGCAGAAATGTGTACTTTGAAAAGTAAATATGATTCGGAACAGAAAAAAGAACACAGAAAATAGACATAACTGTCGCTATGCCTGAAAAATAGTGTATAATAGTTTAAGGATTATGCCGCATTTAAAATCAACTTTCTCAGGGTGGATTCAAAGGGCAAATCCCAGGCATCCAAATGCTGTAGCATGAGGATGTGATACAGGCGGCAGTACCACATCTTAGTTGAGCGGTGTCTGCCGCTTTCTAATTGAAAGTCTATTTTCTCACGTTTGTTTGAACGTTCAGCCGAAGTTCTGGCATTGTATTCCAGTTTCCATTCTTCACTGTCACGCGGTGGGAAATTGATCAGTCTGGGAATATCTTTCATCGCAAGATGAACCGTTCTCCCATATTTGGAGTCTGAGCAGGGAGTGCTACAGGAGCATCCATATTTACGGCTGGCAAGTGGACAACGGAACTTTAACCTTGCTTTGGAAGGTTCAGAACCATCGTGGTTCATTTTCCGACCTGCTTTGCAGATGGGAACACCATCTTTACCAATGGTAAAATCATCCTTATATTTCATACTGATTCCACGCTTTTCATTTAAATCAATAAATGGCTGGATATTGTTTTCACGGCAATACAGGTAGTAAGACATAGCATCATGTGCAGAATCCAAAAGCCATTTTCTGACATGAAAATCAGGAAGAAAAGATTTGAAACGAAAATAAGTTTCTAAAAATCCATGAGAATCATGCTTGGATGCCGGATTCAGTAAAGGAAATATGGGAAGGTCACTTTCCGAGTTTGCAGCAATCAGCATATACAGGTCATACCCATGATAAAAGCATTCTCTGGAAGAATCATACCCGATGTCACAGTCCGGTTGGGAAAAGTAACGGTCACAGTCGCAGGAAGAGATTCCGCTTTTTCCCCTTTTTGTTTTGGCTTTTTGACTTTCTTCTTTTTTACAGGATGTATATGAGGAGACAGATTGTCAGAATCAGAATCCCAAAGCCTGTCAAGGAAGTCGTAGAAAGTGCCGACACCGGGCGTATCACCAAAAGAAAATCCGCTAAGGATTGCGTAGAGTGGATTTATTTTCAATTGTGCGGCCCAATCAGTAAGGGAATGTACCTTAAAATCAATGGAAAGCAGATAGGAACGCTGCATACAGGAAGGAGTCCTTGGTTTTGGACCAAAGACGGAATATTTACTGCGGAGCAGTTCATCAGTATAAGAAAGATCAAGATTCCAGAAACGTTCAATGATGTCCCATGTGGATTTCGCAAAAACAGTAGGATCCGGATAATATTTACGAAGATTTTCAAGCACAAAAGTTTGATAGGCGGTATGACCGCCGGAATTAACAGATAACATAAAAATCGCCCTCCAGTCGATGAAAATAAAATATATTCAATCGGCTTCGCCGCAAATTTTGAGCGATTTGTCAAGCTTTTTAGACAAAAAAGTGGGGGATTTTAATAAAAAGGAATCTGAAACCCTTGATTTTACGGGGCTGAAGATTCCGAGAGATTATAAATGACAAAGGGAGGTAACAATGGAAAGAGGAACAAGGCAGAAGAACAGAAGACGCGTGCTTGTCCCGCGTTTTTTGGCATGGGTGATGGCAGTTGCAATGCTTGCGGGAACAATCAGCTTTCCGGTACAGGCTGAGGAAACTGCTGAGACACTTGCTGCGTGGAATTATGAAAAGGCGGCAGATGCACCGGATGCAGATTTATTACAGACCGGGGCTGTGACTGGCAGTGGAATTCTGAGTCTGGAAGCAGGACCGGAATATACGGGATTTTCGTCCGGCGGACTGAATTCCAAATCATGGAAAAACGGAGGAAACTGGCAGATATCCAATATTAATGCGGCTGAATATGAAAATCTGACATTTTCAGCATCCATGCGGTCTTCAAAAACAGGACCGAGAAAATTTCAACTGCAGTATTCCGCAGACGGAATGGAATGGAATCCGGTTGAAGGGAGTGATGTGGAAGTTACATCCACATCCATGAGTGAGAAATGGAGCAGCCTGCCGCTTCCGGCATCGCTGGCAGGGACAACCTTCAGTCTTCGGATTGTACTGACAGATAGAGTGGCTGCGTCCGGAGACGGAAGTGCATTTAGAGCAAACGGAACGAATACGATTAATAAAATTAAAATTGAAGGGGCGAAAAGCTCCGGAGGAAGTGGGAAGCCACAGGAAGTATGTGCGCCGGTCACATCCAACATTGCAGACGGCGAAGTACCGGCAGGAACTGTTGTGACACTGGGATGTGATACAAAAGGAGCAGTGATCCATTATACAGTGAACGGTGGAGACAAGAATGTTTACGGACAGCCAATCACGCTGACGGAGGATTCCACCATCACTGCATATGCTGCAAAAGAAGGTTACGAGAGTAGTTCTGTATCAACATTTACATATACAATTGCAGACACGAAGCCGGCAACACCGGATGCTGAGGTTGGCTCCTGCCTGACAGAGCTTCCTGACGGAGCTGTGTTCGTAATGTATAATCCTGCAAATAAAAAAGTGATGTCGTCCGCAGCAAGCAGAACAAAACTGTCAGCATTGGACGCAGAGCCAAATGAAGCCGATACACTGACTGCCCCGTCTGGTTCTGCAGTGATGAAAGCATCCCTGGACAGTGAGAACGGTTACTATACACTGACTTGCGGTGGAAAATATCTTACATCCGGAGCAAACGGAAATAGCCTTACATTTGAAGATACCGCAAGTGACTACAGTCTTTGGTCGGTGGAAAAAGCAGATGACAATGGCGGTTTCTTTGTAAAAAATGTCAATGCGGAATATGGTGGAAACAAGAATCAGTATATTGAATATTATAGGACATTCACCACATATGGGAAAAATAGTTCATCGAAACCGGATGCCTATCTGATGCGGTTTTACAAGGCAAAGGAAACTGCATCAGTTGATGAGAGCGTTGTGTTCACAGCAGCACAGTGGGCAGGAAATGCAAATTATGAGAAGGCAGGAGCAGCAGAGAGCAAAAAAATTGCCGGGGATTTATATGCGGCAAATGATATGCTGGATACAGAGACGGAATTCACAGCAGTAGTAAACGAAAGCGAGGTGCAGCCGTATTCGACAGCTAAGAGTTCTGCAACAGGCTCCACTTCCTATTATATGGGAGGAAAAGGACTTGGATCCGGTAAGGCAGATTATATTCAGCTTGCTTTATCATCATACGGATATGGAAAGATGGGGCTTTCTTTCCGGCTTCGCGCAAGCAACACAGGAGCAGGAGCTTTCCAGATGCAGTATTCAACGGATGGAAAAGAATTCCACAATTTTACCACAGGAAACTATTCCTACAAATATACGGCATATGGTGCGGACGGAAGTTCCAGCGATGTAACTAAGTCCGGAAAGATTATAGACGGAATTGCAAAGACAAGCCTGGCGCCTGCAAACTATATCAGCTTTCATTTTGATGTTCCGGCAGAGGCTGATCATGCAAAACAGTTATACATTCGATTAGTTCCGGGCACAGAGCGGGCGAAAGGAGACGGAACACCTGCCGCTTCCGGCACGCTTCGTATGGATTCAGTCGTTTTAACTGGAAGCCCGGTGACAGCAGCGGATCTTTGCGGATATGTGACAGCAGATCCGGGAGCCGGTGAGATTTCAAAAGGAAGTGAGATTACGCTGACAAGCGCAACGGAAGGCGCTGATATTTATTATTCCCTGAATAATGGTGAGTATGTGAAATATGATGAGACGAAGAAACCGGTTGTGTCAGAACTTCCGGCAACGATTCGGACCTATGCAAAAAAGGAAGGGATGACGGACAGTATTAAGGTTATCTATACGTATACAGCAGGAAAAGTAAAGAGCGTAAAGGCAACTCCGAATGGCGGGGCAGTTCTGAAAGATACGGAAGTGGCTTTGAAATGTGATACGGACGGGGCATCCATCTTTGTATCTGCGGATAATGGAGAAACGTGGGAAGAATATACCGATAAACTGAAACTCACAGAACTTCCGAAAACATATTTTGTAAAAGCAACAAAAGAAGGATATGAAGACAGCAGTATTGTCACACTGAATTACACAGAACGAACGAATGAAAAATACAATCTTTATTTTGGACAGCTGCATTCACACACAAATTATTCGGATGGATCTGGGAGCTGTGAAGATGCGTATAAGCATGCATCAGCGGTAGACAATCTGGATTTCCTTGCAGTGACAGATCATTCCAACTCATTCGACAATGCAGACGCCGCATCTATCGCAGATGGATCAGTCAGCGGTGAATGGGTGGAGGGACATGCACTTGCAGATAAGTATACGACAAAGGACTTTGTCTCCATATTCGGGTATGAAATGACATGGTCCAATGGACTTGGCCATGTGAATACATTTAACACAGATGGATTCCAGAGCAGAACACAGTCTGATTACACGACTTATAGTACTGCCTTGCAGAATTATTATGCTACATTGAAGACAGATGCGGATTCCATCACACAGTTTAATCATCCGGGAACAACATTTGGTGATTTCAGTGATTTTTCTTACTATGATGAAGAGATTGATAATCTGATTACGATGATCGAGGTTGGAAATGGAGAGGGCGCTGTGGGAAGTTCCGGATACTTCCCGTCTTACGAGTACTATCAGAGAGCGTTGGACAAGGGATGGCATGTAGCACCGACGAACAATCAGGACAACCACAAAGGGCTCTGGGGCGATGCGAATACGACGAGAAGTGTTGTGTTGGCAGATAGTCTGACCAGGGAAAATATTTACGATGCGATGAGAAACTATCGTGTATATGCAACAGAGGATAATGACTTGAACATTTATTATACGCTGGATGGTTACGAGATGGGCACGATTCTTAGCAAAGATCAGACTGGCGATACTGTGACATTAAAGGCAGACATTTCAGATGCAACTGATACAGCCATCGGAAATGTACAGGTGATCACAAATGGAGGTCTGGTACTGGATGAGAAAAACGTGGAAGGAAACAAAGAATCTGTAGAGTTCCAGGTAAATAACAAGTATTCTTACTATTACCTGAAGATTACAGAGGCAGATGGAGATATTGCAGTTACAGCGCCGGTATGGGTAGGTGAGGTAGAAGCGGCAGGAATCAACAGCATTTCTACAGATGACGTACTTCCGGTGAAGGGACAGGCACTGAAGGTAGACTTAAGTTTATATAATAATGAAACATCGGATATGGAAATTGAGTCAATCGATTTCAAAGTAGATGGAGAAGTAGTAAACAGTGTGGATCTGAAAGAGGCAGGACTTGACAAAGTTGCCGCAATGGGAACTGCTGAGTATTCTTTCGATTATACATATGACAAAGTCGGCAGCATGGAGATGCAGGCTGTCGTGAAGGCGAAATTAAATGGAGTTCAGAAACAGTACAGCAGTGTTCTGAAACTGACATATGTGACACCGGAGATGGTTACGAATGTCATCATCGACGGTACACATTACAACGATTACGTAACCGGATATTATGGCGGAAATGTCGGGAACTTTACAAAGATTGCAGGAAACAAAAATATCAAAGTAAATGTAGTTACCGATGAGATTACACCGGAAATGCTAGATGATTGCGCATTATTGATTATTTCCGCACCGGCTAAGAAGAATGGTACAGCTAACGCAGGGGATTACAAGGTATCACATTTTTCGGATGAGTTTATCCAGATGGTAAAAGCTTACACCGACAAGGGCGGAACGTTAATTGCCTGTGGAATTGCAGATTATCAGGATACAACCAGCGGACAGACGGCAACTGAGATGAATAAGCTGCTCAGTGCAGTCGGAGCCACAACAACACTGAACAGTGATGAGGCATATGACGAGGTCAATAACGGAGGTCAGCCGTATCGGCTTTATCTGAAAAACTATAATGCAGATTCTCCGTATCTGGCAGGCGCGGTTGGCGATAAGACAAACGAGGATGGCAGCGTAATCGAAGGACAAAAATACAGCGCGTACAGCGGCTGTACGGTAAATCTGGATGCAGACGCTGTTGCGGCAGGTAAGGCTGAGCCTCTGGTAACGGGATATGACACAACCTATTCGATTGACTGTAAGGATGAAAATGGTAATAAAGTGGCAGGAACACCCGGATATATTGACAAAGGAAGTATGGTGGCAATTGCACATGAAAAACTTCCAAGTGGCGCCAATGTGTTTGTATCAGGAACTGTATTTATCTCAGACTTTGAGGTGAAAGCTGAACTCGATAACAACTGGGATCTTCCATATTTGAATAAGACCATTGCAGATAACATATTGGATCAGGTTACTGTAGAACTGCCGGTATCTGCCATTGCAGACGTCAGAAAAGCAAACATGGGTGATGTATTTACCATCGAAGGATATGTGACAGCGGGAACAAGCAATGAGAATACAAAGTTCTTTGATGCCATCTATCTTCAGGATGATACCGCGGGAATTACGGTATTCCCATATGCGCAGGCCGGTCTGGAAATTGGGACAAAGATGAAGATTACCGGTTATGTAGATGCATATCAGGGAGACAAAGAGATTCAGATTATCAGCAGCAAGATTTTGGCGGATGAGGAGAAGAGAATATACGAACCGGAAAAATTAAGCGCTGCAAAAGCTATGGATTACGAGGCGAACGGTGGAAAACTGGTAGAGGTTACCGGAACCGTGACGAAAGTGGTAACAGACGCAGAAGGGACAGGCGTAGCACAGTTCTGGCTGGATGACGGAAGCGGTTCTGAGGCAAATGTATTCATTGACGGATATATTTTATCAGGAACGACAGGAACAAATCAGTTGGCATCTATTGTAAAAGAAGGAGCGAAAATCACGGCAGCAGGAATTGTTTACATGCATCCAGAAGGAAGTTCAGATGAAAGTGTTACTTGTATACGGGTTCGTGATTGTGATGAAATTAAACTGGCCGAAGCAGGTTCCGGAGATGGTGGAAACACCGGAGATAACGGAAACAGCGGAAATACAGGAAATACCGGAAACAGCGGAAATACAGGAAACACCGGAGATAACGGAAACAGCGGAAATACAGGAAACAGCGGAAATACAGGAAACAGCGGAAATACCGGAAATACTGGAAACAGCGGGAATACCGGAAATACTGGAAATGGCAGCAATACCGGAACTGTGACAGCAAAGACAGGAGATCAGGCATCGGTTATGGTTTGCGCATTATTCCTGATTCTATCGGGTGCAGCGATAATGCTGGTAGTTGTATACCGCAGAAAAGTGCAAAACAGAAAACCGTAAATTGTGAGAAACAGAGTAGTTACGTGAACGTAAAAAGGTGAGGAATATGAAAAAGATCAAACTCTCACCAATAAAGAAGGCAGGTGGCCGGGTGCTGGTAACAGTGCTGGCCGCCCTTTCTTTTATTGGATTATTGTATGCAGCCAACATGAACAGACCAACTTATCAGAGCAGCGATACGTCCGGAATTGAGTATGAAGTCGGCAAAGTTACAGGAATATTGGCAGATAACACAACGATAGATGAAAACAATGGCGGAATCTGGCGGGGAAGCATGGAACTTCAGGTTGAAATACTGACCGGCCGTTATAAAGGAGAAACCACGTATGTAACCAATTATTTTAGCTCTCTGTACAATGTCAGGGTGAGCCAGGGAGATAAAGTATCGATTCGGATTGATACAGGTGACAGCGGTTATCAGGTATCCATTTATAATTATTACAGAGTGCCGCAAATGCTCGGATGTGTTGCAGCATTCGTACTTCTTTTAATTGTTATCGGAGGGAAAAAGGGGGCAAAGTCAGCAGCAGCTTTGATCTTTACAATGGTTTGCATCATCGGAATCCTGCTCCCGCTTTCACTGAAAGGATATTCGCCATTGTGGATTACGATATTTATTATATTAATCTGCAATTTATTGACCTTTTTCCTGATTGATGGAATTCAGACAAAGACAATCATAGCATCGGCAGGAAGCGTATGCGGAGTGCTTGCGGGGGCCGCATTTGCACTTGCAGCACAGTGGATGATGTCTGTGACTACACTTCAGACAGAAGAAGCGGAGACCTTACTGTTGATTACGACAACCACAAAATTGGAATTAAAGGATTTATTCCTGTGCGGCATTCTTATCGCTTGTATGGGAGCGGTCATGGATGTGTCGATGAGTATAGCGTCTGCTGTTGCTGAGATTCACAGTGTGAATCCGCAGTTAGAAACATGGGAGTTATTTAGATCGGGGATGAATATCGGACGTGATGCGATGGGAACCATGTCGAATACATTGATTCTCGCATTTGCCGGAAATTCATTTAATATGCTGCTGATGATTTATTCCTATGGAATCGGATTTCAACAACTGATGAATACAGATTTTATTGCGGTAGAAGTGATAAGAAGTATCGCGGGCAGTATCGGTATTATCTGTACGGTTCCTATCGTTGCATTTATGGCGGGAGCCGCATTTGGTAAAAAACAGAAAAGATTGCGTTAGGAATGTTAAAGATATGTTCTTCAGGGGTTCTCTAATCGGAGAACTTTCCTTTAATATGAAAAAGAAGCAGGACAATGGGAGACCCAATGCCCTGCTTCCTGTTTATTCAGAATGAACAGGAATATATTTTTGATTACGACTTTTAGGTTTAGCGGGAATCGTCATTTTAAGCTGGCCGCTTGCCAGTAGAGGATTCAAATATTTTTTTGTAAAATAAGTGAGATTTCGATAACCAATAAATGAGCAAATTTCTTGTTTGCTTTTTTCTGTTATACAAAAATCCAAGACTGCGTGTAGGATGTCCTGTGGTTTATCTTGCGCACTAACTTGGTCACTGACTAAGTTTTTCTGACTAAGATGGTAATTCACATTTATACTTCAGAGTGAAATTTCTTAGATCTTTGAAGCCGCAAAATGCTGCAAGCTCTTTCTTTGATTTTGATTTTGTGCAGAAAGCCAAAATCTGTTCAGATACTGCTGAAGGTGCAGAATCTTGGTGGGTAACTTGGTGGATGTCACCCACTAAGTTGTGGTTCATATCTTTCAAAAAGGATAGTGTGTATGGATGAACTCTAATATAATAGTGTTTAATTTTTCAAAAAAAGAGGTTCTCTTTTGTGTATTTCCTTTCGTGCCATATTCATGTATAATAGTAGCACGAAAGGAAGTGATGGGGCATGACAAAATTGGAACGGTTTGCACAGCTGGACGGTCTTCTAGCAGAGCAGGACGGGATGCTACAAACTTCTCAGGCGATTGCCAGAGGAATTGTAAAACCTATTTTTTATGAATATATAAAAGAGCGAAAATTAGAACAGGTTGCCCACGGGATTTATGTTTCTGAAGGTGCCTGGGTAGATGCTATGTTCCTTTTGCATCTGCGATGCAATCAGGCAGTGTTTTCCCACGAATCGGCCTTGTTTTTTCATGATTTGACTGACAGAGAACCCTCCCAATATTCTGTTACAGTACGGCGTGGTTATAGTCCGACTCGCTTAAAAGCAGAACTTGTGTGGATGTTGCGAAAGGAAGACAGCAGGCAAAGCTTTATGCAGATTTATTAGAACAAAAATATAAGAGAAGACCGGTTGTTTTTCTTACAAACGGATTTGAAACACATATTATTGATGGACAATATCCTGAAAGAAAATGTTCGGTGATTTATTCGAAAAGAGACTTGGAGAAATGGTTCAATTTATTGACTATGAGAACAAGTCTTAAACACGTTATAGTGGATAAAGATGTTGCTGGGCGATATTACCAGCAAGCTGCGGTCAAAGCTGTATGTAACAGCTTTGATGAAAAGAATCGTAGAAAGGCATTGCTTGTTATGGCAACGGGTTCTGGAAAGACAAGAACAGTTATTGCATTGTGTGATTGTTTGTTAAAAGCGGGCTGGGTAAAAAATATTCTTTTCCTGGCTGATCGAAATTCACTTGTTACTCAGGCGAAAAGAAGTTTTGTGAATATGCTGCCGAATTTATCATGTACAAATCTTGTTGAAGAAAAGGATAACTGTCATGCACATTGTGTCTTCTCGACTTATCAGACGATGATGAATTGTATTGATACAGTTAGTGATAGTGAAGGGAAATTATTTACCTGTGGTCACTTTGACCTTGTGATATGTGATGAGGCACATCGCTCCATTTATAATAAGTACAGAGATATTTTTTCTTATTTTGATGCGCCATTGGTAGGTCTTACAGCTACACCAAAGGATGAAATTGATAAAAACACGTATGAAGTTTTTGAATTAGAGAATGGTGTTCCAACATATGGATATGATTTGGCGCAGGCTGTAAAGGACGGATATCTTGTAGATTATATTTTTGTTGAATCGAAACTTAAGTTTATAGAACAAGGGATTGTATATGATGAGTTGTCAGAGGAAGATAAAAAAGCCTATGAAGAGACTTTTGAGGATGAACATGGCGAGCTGCCGGAATCAATTGGCTCATCAGAACTTAACACGTGGATATTCAATGAGGATACGATTAAACAAGTTTTAAATATATTAATGACAGATGGGATTAAAATTGATTATGGGCAGAAACTTGGAAAGACAATTATTTTTGCGAAGAATCATAATCATGCGGAGAAGATACTAGAAGTTTTTAACAAGGAGTATCCACATCTGCCTGATTACGCAAAAGTAATAGATAATTATATGACCTATGCTCAGAGTGCGATTGATGAATTTTCTGATCCTAAAAAAATGCCTCAGATTGCAATTTCTGTAGACATGTTAGATACGGGCATTGATGTGCCGGAGATTTTAAACTTAGTATTTTTTAAAAAGGTCATGAGTAAAGCAAAATTTTGGCAGATGATCGGACGGGGTACGAGACTATGCCCTGGTTTGCTTGATGGAGAAAATAAGCAGAAGTTCTATATTTTTGATTTCTGTGGAAACTTTGAATTTTTCCGAATGAATAAAGGAAAAGCCACGGCGAATATGATAGCGCTCCAAGGTGCGATTTTTAACTTGAAATTTGAAATATCCTATAAATTGCAGGATATAGAATATCAGGTAGATAGGCTGATTGCATATCGGAAGGCATTGGTTAAGCAAATGAGTGAGAAGGTACAGGAATTGCCAAGGGATAATTTTGCTGTGCGTCAGCATCTTAAGTATGTGGATTTATATTCTTCAGAATCAAATTATAATGCTCTAACCTATGAAGACACATTAATTGTGAGGGAAGAAGTTGCACCTTTGATTTTACCGGATGGGGATGAGGCCAGTGCTGTTCGATTTGATGCACTTATGTATGGAATTGAATTGGCCTATTTAGTTGGAAAGAAGTATTCAAAAGCTCGCACAGATTTGTATAAAAAAGTTACAGGAATTGCAAGTGTGGCTAATATTCCAGAAATTCAAGTACAGTCAGACCTAATTAATAAAATTTTGAATACGGATTATGTGGATAATGCCGGAATTAATGATTTTGAAGAAATCAGAGAAAAACTTCGTGATTTGATGAAATATTTACCGCATATAAATGCTCGGTATGATACTAATTTTACAGATGAACTGCTTTCGACGGAATGGAAAGAATCAGAGCTTGAGAATGATGAACTTAAAAATTACAAAGCGAAGGCAGAGCATTATATCAGACAACATCAGGATCATATTGCAATTGCAAAGTTAAAGACAAATCAACCGTTGACATCTACAGATATTGCAACATTAGAAGAGGTACTATGGCATGAAGTCGGTACAAAGCAGGACTATGAACATGAAGTTGGAATGAAACCGCTTGGTGAATTTGTACGCGAGATTGTAGGCCTGGATATGAATGCAGCGAAAGAAGCATTCTCGGAATACCTTACTAATACAAGTCTTGACAGTAGGCAGATTTACTTTGTAAATCAGATTGTGGAATATATTGTTCATAATGGGATGATGAAAGACTTTTCTGTTCTTCAAGAATCTCCATTTACGGATCGAGGAAGCGTTGTGGAGATATTTACTGATTTAAATGTGTGGATGGGAATTAGGAAGGTTATAGAAACAATAAATGCCAATGCGGCAGCATAAAAAGTAAAATATTAAGATACTGTTATAGTTCAATGTGTGCAGGACAAATTACAGATTTAGAGGTTGGTCTTAATGCTGGAAGGAGCCAAGTGTGAGGCTGAATAGAGCAATGTTGAATTTTTAATTTTGAAGAAAGCTGGATTGAAATTATGATTTTATATTTTACGGGAACTGGGAACAGTCGATATATTGCAAAAAGGATTGCGAAAAAAACTTGTGACGATATGGCGTGTATTTGTTGTTGCCCTGTGGAAGCGATTGAATACGGAAAGAAGAGCAAAGGGAAACCACGTTATCATTGTAAATGATTCATATTATATAAGGGAAAGTGAAGTTGTGTCAGAACCATAAAAAAGAAACCAGAGGAGTCAATTGTTGACCACTCTGGTTTCCTTTTGGCTGCCTATTTCCAATCTAACATATATTTCTGGAATGCAACTGCATTTTTTGCGTCTTCATCCAATTCTGCTTCAGATGCACCGCGGCTGATGTCGCGCCAGATATGGATATCGCGACCAACCTGACCGCCCATGCTGACAAATGGTTCCATGACAACAGTTCCATCGTATTCAATATCGCGGAGAGCATTTCCGATCTCTCTCCAAGGGGTGCGTCCTTTTCCTGGAACCATACGGTTACATTCACCGGTGTGGAAGTGACCGAGAAGATTGCCGGCAGTGCGGATCGCATCACCGATACTTTCCTCCTCGATGTTCATATGGAAGGTGTCTAACATTACTTTCACATTTTCCTGTCCGACTTCTTTTACGAAGGCAACACCTTCTTCGGCAGTATTTAAAATGTGGGATTCAAAGCGGTTCAGTACTTCCATCCCGAGATTGATGTTGTGTTCTTTCGCAATTGGAGCAAGAAGCTGCATTCCTTCAACGCTTCGCTTCCAATCCTCTTCTTTGTTGATGTTGCCAAAATCTACCGGCCAATATCCATAGAGAGCGCCGCCGATCAGATGGATATCAAGCTGTTCCATAACATCAAAGAGACGTTTGTACCATTCTAATGCACCGGCACGGATGCCTGCGTCTGAAGATCCCATGTTGTGGTCGTAAGTAGGACCATATCCGGCAGTCAGCTGGATTCCATTTGCGGAAGCACAGTCTCGAAGCGCTTTGATCTGTTCTGTACTATACTCAGGAAGTGGCGCTGCGCCAATCTCCAGAAGATCGAAACCTAAACGGGCAACCTTTTCCACATAATACAAGTAGTCCGCAGCCCATTCTTTTTCCCAGTAGGCATAATAAATTCCGTGTTTCATAATCCTTAACTCCTCCTTTTTGTAGTACATATTAAGAAAATAATTCAACTGATCCAATTATATCATTTAGTTTTATAAAAGACAATGATATAATGGGGTAAGACGAGGATTGAACACCTGAAAAATAGATATCTACGGAGGATGGAAAATGGAAGCAATTATATTTGATGTAGACGGTACGTTATGGGACTCCACAGATGAAGTGGCTGTATCATGGAATGAAGCGCTTAAAAGGGAAACGGAATTAAGGCGGAAAGTGACAGCGGAAGAGTTGAAGAAGGAATTCGGGAAGCCGCTGGAAGAGATTATGGCGGATCTGTTTCCGGAGCTTGCAAAGGAAGAGCAGATAAAGCTGTCGCAGATCTTATTCCGCTATCAAAATAAATGGATGGAGGCTGCGCCATGCAAAGTCTATGTAGGAGTTCCGGAAGTAATCCGGGAACTGGCAAAGAGATATAAAGTATGTATCGTCAGCAACTGCCAGGAAGGATATATCGAAGCATTTTTGAAAAATACAGGTCTGGGAGACGCGATTACAGACCATACCTGCCCGGGAGATACCGGAAAGTTAAAGGCTGAGAATATCCGGCTTATTATGGAGCGAAATGGAATTCGGGAAGCGATTTACGTTGGCGATACACAGGGGGATGCGGATGCCTGCCGGAAAGCGGATATTCCGATGATCTGTGCGGAATATGGTTTTGGGGAAGTAGAGGGAGACTATAAGAGAATTAAAACCTTTTATGAGTTGTTAGAGCTTGTATAGGTGTAAGATTGAAAAAATAGATAAAAAAGCGGTATGATATGTTTAAGAAAGTTAAGAAAGGAAAAAAGACTATGAAAAAGATTAAGAAACTTGTAGCAATTCAACCGGTGTCATTTTTAGAGGAGAGCAAACCGCTGTTGAATGATTACTGTGATGAAGTAGTGTTCTATGATACACAGCCGGAGAGTGCAGAAGAAATTGTATCAAGAATTGGTGATGCGGATGCAATTTTTGTAAGCTACACACATGCGATCGGTGGAGACATTTTGTCTGAATGTCCGAATTTAAAATATATCGGCATGTGCTGCAGTCTGTATTCTGAGGCAAGTTCGAATGTGGATATCGCATATGCCAGAGAACATGGAATCGTAGTGACCGGAATCCGCGATTACGGGGATGAAGGCGTGGCAGAGTATGTACTGATGAACAGTATCCGTCGTCTGCATGGCGCGGATGGTTATCAACCACTTCTCGGAGATATTTCTGAGGTATCGGGTGCAAAAGTGGGACTTTTAGGACTTGGCGCCAGTGCACAGGCAGTCGCGCGGGTATTGAAAATGATGGGCGCGGATGTAAGATATTACAGCCGGACAAGAAAACCGGAGCTTGAAAAGGCGCAAGGCTATCAGTATCAGGAGCTTCACAGTCTCCTTCAGGAATGTGATATTATCTGTAGCTGTTTAAGTAAAAATGTAAAATTGCTTTATGAAGAGGAGTTTGCATTAATGGGGGAAAATAAGATCCTTTTCAATACTGCGCTCAGCCCATGCTTTGATCAGAAAGCAATAGAAAAATGGCTGGAAAAAGATAATACATGGTATTTCTGCGATACATTGATGGGACTGGGAGAAGAGAGTCTTCTTAATCGTGAAAATGTCTTCTGTCAGAAGCGTTCTTCCGGTATGACAAGACAGGCAGTGGTGAGACTGAACCAGAAGGTACTTGAAAATTTGAAAAATTACATAGAAGATTAATGGATGTTCGTTAGAAATGGGTGCAACCTCTTGCGTTAAAAAGACTTTTATGGTATGATGCTTCATAGCGTTAAAGCGCGAAAAGCAAAGAAAGGAATAAGAGAAAATATGGTTGCATTGATTGAGGCAGTATATCGTTTCCTGTGGGGAGACATTGTAACAATCCCGTTGCCGGGAGGGAATAGTCTGGGACTTTCGCTTCTGGTAATCTTGTTGATTCCTACGGGAATTTATTTTACAGTGAGGACGAAGTTTTTGCCGATTCGACTGTTCCCGGATATGGTACGTGCGCTGAAGGGAAAGAAAGAAGAGAAGAATAGTCTTTCAACGTTTCAGACACTTGTAGTATCTACAGCAACAAGGGTAGGTATGGGAAATCTTGTCGGTGTAGTAGCGGCAGTGTCTGCCGGAGGTGCCGGAGCGGTGTTCTGGATGTGGGTAACAGCGCTGATCGGATCATCTACCGCATTTGTCGAGGCAACGCTGGCACAACTGTACAAAGAAAAAGACCCGCTCTACGGTGGGTTCAGAGGTGGACCGGCATATTATATCCATCGATATTTTGAGCGCAAGAGCGGGAAGAAGAAAAACCATGTCTGGCTGGCAGTTCTTTTTGCTATTTCAGGACTTATCTGCTGGTGTGGAATCAGCCAGGTAATCAGTAATTCCGTGGCGGCCTCTTTCGAAAATGCGTTTCACATTCCGCCAATTTATACAACGATTGTACTTGTGATCGGAGCGGCGATTATCGTTCTGCGGAAAAATGCTACCGTAAAGGTATTGGATATTATGGTGCCGATTATGGCAGTGTGCTATTTTGTCATTACTATTTTCATTATCGTGAAAAATATCGGAAGTATGCCGGCGGTGTTCGGCAGAATTTTTCAAGAGGCTTTTGGTCTGCGTCAAGTTGTAGCGGGTGGTTTCGGTGCGATCGTTATGAACGGAGTGAAGCGTGGACTGTTCTCGAATGAGGCGGGGTCTGGTTCCGCACCGTGTGCGGCAGCGGCAGCAGAGTGTGACATGCCGGTAAAATCCGGTCTTGCTCAGGCACTGGGTGTCTTTATTGACACAATTGTAATCTGCAGTTGTACAGCAATGATTATGCTTCTCGTTCCGGAGAATCTTGTAACTGGCAAGGAGGGGATGGACCTTCTCCAGGCAGCAATGAAGTTCCACTTAGGTGATTTTGGTGTGATTTTTATTGCAGCGACCTTATTTATGTTCAGTTTCTCTACGTTCCTCGGCATTTTGTTCTATGCGAGAAGTAATGTGTCCTATCTGTTCGGAGACAAGTGGGGCTGGCAGACCGCATATAAAGTGTTGGCGCTTATCATGCTGTTTATCGGAGGAATCGCAACGTACACATTTGTGTGGGATCTCGGAGATGTGGGGATTGGTCTGATGACAATCTTCAACATCGGAATCTTGTATTTGATGGGAAATGAAGCTTTGGCAGAGTTAAAGAAATACGAAGGAAAGTAAAAGAAATTATTATGCAGGATGTGCCAGTGAACCGTCGCATACCAGGGCAGAGGAAAATAGAAGGTACGAGAAAGTAGAAAGACTGCTTGCCATATGGCGGGCAGTCTTTTATGATGGAAGAAAGAAGGAGGACGGGGAAATGAAGTTGAAAAATATTGTGATTGTTGTAAAAGATATAGAAAGATCCAAACAATTCTACAAAGAGCTGTTCGGTCTGGATGTCATTCTTGACCAAGAGGGGAATGCGATCCTGACAGAAGGTCTGGTTTTGCAGGAATCTAAGGTGTGGGAAGAGACGCTCGGGCAGAAAGTTGTCTGGAAAAATCATGCTTCAGAACTTTATTTTGAAGAAACGGACCTTGATTTGTTTTTGGAAAAGCTTCAACAGTATGAGCAGAAAATTCAGTATGTTTATTTGCCAGAAGAAGGAGAAAGCAAGAAGCGTGCAGTCCGGCTCTATGATCTTGACGGAAATATGATTGAAGTGAGAGAAGTATCTTGACAGAGAGTGTAATCGGAGAGACAGAGAGTTTGTGAATATGCTATAATTATGAATAGCATGGTGTTTATGGTACATAATGAGGAGGCGGAAAAATGTTATATATAGGTGTAGATTTAGGAACTTCAGCAGTTAAGCTGTTATTGATGGATGAAAAAGGAGAGATTAAAAAAATTGTTTCCAGAGAATATCCTTTGTACTTCCCGCATCCGGGCTGGTCAGAGCAAAAGCCGGAGGATTGGTTTGAACAATCGATGGACGGAATCAAAGAGTTAACTGCCGATTGTGACAAAGAGAAGGTGGCAGGGATTAGTTTCGGCGGGCAGATGCATGGTCTGGTAGCGCTTGGCGACAATGACGAAGTGATTCGTCCGGCTATTTTATGGAATGACGGACGAACTGGTGAGGAGACGGAGTATCTCAATCAGGTAATCGGGAAGGAAAAGCTATCGGAATATACTGCAAATATTGCATTTGCCGGATTTACAGCGCCGAAGATTCTATGGATGAAAAAACATGAGCCGGAGAATTTTGCAAAAATCAAAAAGATTATGCTTCCGAAAGACTATCTTGCTTATAAGCTGTCCGGTTCATTTTGTACAGATGTATCTGATGCGTCGGGAATGCTTCTGATGGATGTGAAAAACCGCTGTTGGTCTAAGGAAATGCTTGACATTTGCGGCGTTACAGAAGAGATGCTTCCGAAATTATATGAGAGTTTCGAAGTGGTTGGAACCTTGAAGCATGAGATTGCGGAAGCGTTGGGATTATCTTCAGATGTGAAGGTGATCGCAGGAGCCGGAGATAATGCCGCGGCGGCAGTGGGAACAGGAACGGTGGGAGAAGGAATGTGCAACATTTCCCTCGGCACATCAGGAACTATTTTTATCTCCAGCAAAAAATTCGGTGTGGACGAGCATAACGCGCTTCATTCATTTGCCCATGCGGATGGATATTATCACTTGATGGGATGTATGTTGAGTGCGGCTTCATGCAATAAATGGTGGAATGAAGAAATCTTGAAAACGAAAGATTTTGCGGCGGAACAAAGTGGAATTACAAAGCTTGGAGAAAATAATGTCTTTTATCTTCCGTATTTGATGGGAGAACGATCTCCGCATAATAATCCGGACGCAAGAGCAATGTTTATTGGAATGTCTATGGACACTACAAGGGAAGATATGACGCAGGCAGTATTGGAAGGAGTTGCGTTTGGACTGCGTGATTCTCTGGAAGTTGCAAGAAGTCTTGGTATTCAGATCGAACGGACAAAAATATGCGGTGGCGGGGCAAAAAGTCCGCTTTGGAAGAAGATTATTGCTAATGTGATGAATATGAAGGTGGATGTCATCGAGAGCGAGGAAGGTCCTGCTCTTGGAGGAGCTATGCTTGCAGCTGTCGGATGCGGAGAGTACGAGGATGTGGAAACCATTGCTAAGAAGCTTGTGAAAGTGATTGATACAGTGGAGCCGGAAGAAGAACTGGTTGCCAAGTATGAAGAGAGGTATCAGAAATTTCGCAAGATTTATCCGACAGTAAAAGAGTTGTTTTCATAAATGTCATCCGCGAGAATCGATAATAGAAGAATAGCCCTCCGTTGAAGTATATTAGGATTATGAAAACCGAATAGTTTGCACAAGTATTACACAAAGTATATAATAGAAGAAATATAAGACGGAAACGGAGGGCATAAAATTGGAAAGAGTAAATCGTTGGAAAACATACACCAATGAGCAGTTGGAGGAAGTGGAAAAAGTCAGCAGCCGCTATAAGAGCTGTCTGGATGCCGGAAAGACAGAGAGAGAAAGCGTCAGTCTTGCAGTTGATATGGCGAAAGAAGCCGGCTACAAAGATCTTGCGGAATATGTAAAAGAAAATGCAGAACTCAAATGCGGTGATAAAGTATATGTCAATCAGATGGGGAAAGCGCTTGCACTGTTTCAGATTGGCGAGGAACCATTAGAGAAAGGCATGAATATTCTTGGCGCTCATGTGGATTCTCCGAGACTGGATGTGAAGCAGAATCCGTTATATGAAGAGTCAGAGCTTGCATATCTTGACACACATTACTATGGCGGAATTAAGAAATATCAATGGGCAGCCATCCCTCTTGCGCTGCATGGAACAGTGGCAAAAAAGGACGGCACGACTGTGGATATCACAATCGGAGAGAAAGAGGACGATCCGGTACTTGTAATCTCTGATCTTCTGATTCATTTGGCAGGAGAACAGATGGAGAAAAAAGCCAGTGTTGTGATTGAAGGAGAAGTTCTGGATGTACTGGTGGGCTCAAGACCGCTTGTGAATAAGAAAGAAAACGAAGAAGCAGGTGAAGAAAAACAGGAAAAAGATCAGGTGAAAGCTATGATCCTTCGCTATCTGAAAGAAACTTATGACATAGAGGAAGAGGATTTCCTTTCCGCAGAATTAGAAGTGGTTCCGGCTGGGAAGGCGAGAGATTGCGGGCTTGACAGAAGTATGATCCTTGCTTACGGACAGGATGACAGAATCTGTGCATTTACGTCTTTATTTGCCATGTTGGAAGTGAAGAATCCAAGACGCACAAGTTGTTGCCTTTTAGTAGACAAAGAGGAAGTCGGAAGCGTGGGCGCAACGGGAATGCACTCCAAATTTTTCGAAAATGCAGTGGCAGAGATTATGGCGTTGACGGTTGGAGAATCTGATCTGAAAGTGAGACGCGCCCTCCAGAATTCTTATATGCTGTCTTCAGACGTGAGTGCGGCATATGATCCGATGTTTGCCGGTGTGTTTGAGAAGAAAAATGCGGCATTTTTCGGAAATGGATTGTGCCTTAATAAATATACCGGAAGTCGTGGGAAAAGTGGTTCCAGTGATGCAAATGCTGAGTATATCGGGAAATTAAGAGGTGTCTTTGACGGGGCAGACGTAGCCTTCCAGACAGCGGAACTCGGTAAAGTAGATAAAGGCGGCGGCGGAACGATCGCCTATATTATGGCAAATTATGGAATGAATGTCATCGACAGTGGAATGGCAGTATTGTCTATGCATGCGCCTTGGGAAATTGCAAGTAAAGCGGATATTTACGAGGGCTATCGCGGATACAAAGCGTTTTTAGAGAAAATGGAGTAAGGGGAAGCGAAAAATTTTGAAAACACTTGACTGTAAACAAGGTTTATAGTTTATGATTTCCTTAACAAGGAAAGGCAGGTGTTAGATATGACGATACAAGAAGTAGAAAAGCTTGCGGGAATGACAAGAGCCAATATTCGATTTTATGAAAAAGAAGGATTGATCACACCGGAACGAAACGAAGCCAATAACTATAGGGCGTATAGTAACAGAGACGTAGAGGTGCTCCGTAAGATCAAACATCTGAGAATTCTTGGAATTTCGGTAAAGGATATTAAAAGAATCATTGAAAACGAATTGGAACTTCCGGAAGCAACAGAATATAGATTAGAAGAGCTGAAAGAAGAAAAAAAGAATCTGGAAGAGATCGAGTGGATGTGCCGATATATCAGACAGCATAATGTTCAGTACGAGACGATGGACAGTGAAGTGTTTGAAGAGAAGATGGGGCGTCTCACGGAAGTATTCAAAGATGTGCTCAGTATGGACACGGAGAAAGAATATATTACAGTGCGTCAATTAAATCGGACCATAGGGCTGATTTTAATCTATGGATTTGTTTTAAGCGCTGTGTTAAGTTTCTTTTTTGGAAATATATTCCGAAACGGACATTTCACATGGCTTTTCGCGGCGTGGTGTATCATTTCTATTGCGACAGAGCTGGTCTTTCAATGTACATCAAAGCTTGGAATTCAATTTGTATTGTTCCAGATATTAGCACTCCTTCTGGCGCCTGCTGTACACGCATTTATCGGAATGGGCGTCATGGGGCTTCAAGTGATAACGAAGGAACAGGTGGCGCTGGAGTTTCTGCTGATTGCAATCTTTTTACTTCTGATATTATTGATCAGTATGAAGAAGAGAGAGTTTTTGCGAAATTACAGAAATACAGCTGTGGCAGCGGTGATATATAGTGCGCTGGCAGCAGTTGGTCTGTATTTTTCTATAGGCAACAGGAAAGCATTTTTGATACTCACTGTAATCTTAATATTGGTGAATGTATTTACAGGCTTCGGTTGGGTATCTGCGAATTTGAACAAAGAAAATTATACCCGTTTCTATGCAGTCACTTCGGCAGCAGCTATGTTTAATGTTGTATCACTTCTTCTTAGCCAGCAGGGCAGAAATATGCAGGGTGGAAGATGGAAGGATGCAAATGCTGTAGCTGGAAGAAAAAGATAGTTTCTTTCCTCCTGCTTGTATGATAGAATATAAAAAGTGAGAGTTCATACAAGTAGGAGGAAATCAAATGGAAAATCAGAGAATTATTCAAGTTGAGGATAAGGTACCTTTTCAGTTACTGCTTCCTCTGAGTATTCAGCATATGTTCGCAATGTTTGGAGCGTCTGTGCTGGTACCGTTTATTTTTGGTATCAATCCGGCAATCGTGTTATTCATGAACGGAGTTGGTACCTTAATTTTTATCGCGGTGACGAAAGGACAGGCTCCGGCTTATCTTGGCTCCAGTTTCGCGTTTCTTGCTCCGGCGGGAATTGTCATTGCTGAAATGGGCTATGAATATGCACTTGGTGGTTTTGTTGCAGTAGGATTTTGTGGCTGCGTTCTTTCTTTTATTATTTATAAATGTGGGACAGACTGGATTGATATTGTTCTGCCCCCGGCGGCGATGGGTCCGGTTGTAGCTTTGATCGGATTGGAATTATCCGGTTCTGCGGCAAGTAATGCAGGACTTCTGGATGAAACACTCGATATGAAGAATGTGATTGTGTTTGCGGTAACGCTCGGTGTTGCAGTATTTGGAAATATTTTATTTCGGGGCTTTTTATCTGTCATTCCGATTCTGATTGCGGTAATTGCGGGATATATCGCGGCACTTGCCTGCGGAATTCTTGATTTTTCTCAAGTGGCAGAGGCGGCATGGTTCGCGGTTCCGAACTTTCAGACACCGAAGTTCGATTTGGGAGCGATCATGATGATCCTGCCGGTGCTTCTGGTTATTACTTCAGAGCATATCGGGCATCAAGTTGTGACAAGCAAAATTGTAGGACGTGATCTTCTCAAGAAGCCGGGACTCCACCGTTCATTATTCGGTGATAATTTTTCGACCATGTTATCTGGTTTGATCGGCTCCGTGCCAACAACAACCTATGGGGAGAATATCGGAGTGATGGCTGTAACTAAGGTGTACAGTGTGCGAGTGATCGGCGGAGCGGCAGTGCTGTCTATCATTTGTTCCTTTGTAGGAAAACTGGCAATGTTGATCCAGACCATTCCGGGACCTGTGATCGGGGGAATCTCCTTCCTTCTGTACGGAATGATCGGAGCTTCAGGTATTCGTATTCTTGTGGATTCGCAGGTGGATTACGGACGCTCCAGAAATCTGATGTTGACCTCAATTGTGTTTGTGACAGGTCTGTCCGGTATCAAAGTGAATTTCGGCAACATCCAGCTTACAGGAATGGTGCTTGCATGTGTAGTTGCCATGATTTTAAGTCTGATTTTCTATATCCTTGATAAATTGAAACTGACCAATGACCGAGAAGAAGCATAGATAAAGTGTGTACATTGCCTTGTTTGTACATTGCCTTGTTGGTATTGCGCAAGTTTTGATAAAAAATATTGACAAAACTTGTATTGTATGGTAATCTAACTAAAGTTGCCGAAGACAGCAGGTGCGTGAGCGTAAGTTGAGAAACGCCTGCCGAGGAAAGTTAGATTCTGTTATGAGTGAATTTACAGCGCCTTTGTGTCTTTGGATGCGGAGGCGTTTTTTTGGCAGCATACCTAAAATAATATAAGGAGGTGCACCATTCGTGGCAAAAGTTGAATTAAAACAACCTATCGTACAGGCTATTGCAGAAGATGTCAAAGATGCAGCAAGTGTTGTATTAGTTGACTACCGTGGATTAACTGTTGCAGAAGATACAGCTCTTCGTAAAGAGTTAAGAGACGCAGGAATCATCTACAAAGTTTGTAAAAACACAATGATGAAGAGAGCTTTTGAAGGAACTGATTTCGCACAGTTGGATGAGCATTTGGAAGGACCAAGCGCCCTTGCAATCTCTAAAGACGACGCTACAGCTCCTGCAAGAATTTTATGCAAATTCGCTAAAAATGCGAAAGCTCTTGAATTAAAAGCAGGTGTGATTGAAGGTACAGTATATGATGTAGATGGTCTTACAGAGTTATCCAAGATCCCATCAAGAGAAGAGTTACTGTCCAAGTTACTTGGAAGCTTACAGTCACCAATTACAAATCTTGCTCGTGTTCTTAATCAGATCGCAGAGCAGGGCGGCGCTGAGAACTGTGAAGCTGCTCCGGCAGAAGAAGCAGTAGAAGAGGCTCCGGCAGAAGAAGCTCCAGCAACAGAGGAGTAAGATTAAAAAATAAAAATTATTAAATGGAGGATAATAAAATGGCAAAATTAACAACAGCTGAATTTATTGATGCAATCAAAGAGTTATCAGTATTAGAATTAAATGATTTAGTAAAAGCTTGTGAAGAAGAGTTCGGTGTTTCAGCAGCAGCAGGAGTAGTAGTTGCAGCAGCAGGCGGAGAAGCAGCAGGCGGAGAAGCAGAGAAAGATGAGTTCGATGTAGAATTAGTAGCTGCTGGAGCATCTAAGGTTAAAGTTATCAAAGTTGTTCGTGAGATCACAGGACTTGGACTGAAAGAAGCTAAAGAAGTAGTTGACGGAGCTCCAAAGGTAATCAAAGAAGGCGCTTCTAAAGCAGAGGCTGAGGAAATCAAAGCTAAACTTGAGGCAGAGGGTGCTGAAGTTAACCTTAAATAATTGTATTATATTAGGTGAAATAAAACACTGTGTGAGCAATTCACACAGTGTTTTTTTAGTTGAGAAACCGGGTATTCATTATGAAAGTGACCGACTTATATCACATAAATAGCTGCAAAATGATCTGAATGATCCAGAACAGAACGTAGAGAATCATGCCTACGTTTAAGAAAATGACAGAAAACCGTTTCTCTTTTGGAATAAAGAGCTCGGCTGGAATCAGTCGGAAGCGCTTCCAATTTGTTACAAGAAGAACGATACCTGAGATTACAAGTCCGAACACAACAATCAAGTAGGGAATGACGATAGCCAGTGGAAGCAGCATCCCCAGAAGAAAGTGAAAACCGTTCATGGCAGAAGAACCGCCCTCCAGGGTAGAGATTGCGTCAAGGAAAAACAGGCTTCCGACGGAACCCATGAAATTCAGAGCCATGTGAAGGTAGATGGTATAACGAAGACGTCCTGTTTTGACATAGATAAATGCCCAGAATGCGCCAACGAGGAAAGTGTATACAAACTGATTCAGATTGCCGTGGAACAGTCCGAACATCAGCCCGGACAGGAAAATAGCAGTCCCTTCCCCATAGCGGATGGTCCGGTCGACCAGAAGCTTGCGGAAAATCCATTCTTCCAGGGCAGGGGCAAGTAATACCATAACGAAGAGGGCGGTCAGAGGGTTAAGTTCGGAAACAAGATCTGCAATAGCATCGTCTACCGGAGAACCCTTGATAATGCCTATAATATTTGTGAAAAACTGCCCGGCAAGATTACTCAGATACATGAGAGCGTAAGAAATCGCGAAAGCTCCCAGAAGCTGAGTAGGTTTCATGTTATGCTTTTTCATCTGCACACCGGGTACCTGTCGAATCAACAGACTGGTCAGCGGAAAGGCTATGGCATAAGTCGGGAGCATAGAGACAAGCAGCGAAAGATTCGGATTGTCAAGAAGGGACGGAGCAAAAGCAAGTACCAACATGGAGACAGCAACCTGTACACCGATAATGATAAGCGCTCCAAAAAAGTACATAAGTCCCAATGATGAAAAGTGTTTTTTATAAGTTTTCAGTAGTTCATAGTTCATAGGTGTCTCCCCTTTTATCCGGAAATCGATAGTTCCTTTATCAGATGGTTTGTATGATGAAAATATCTAAATCATAATATAAATATTATCATATGTGAAGTCCAAATATGCAAGAAAAAAATAATGAAGAAAGTGTGAAGACCTTCTGAAAAAGAAAGGTTAAAAATGTAAAAGATTTTACATAGATTCAACATAACTCTGACAGAGAATTTTACATAGAGTATGTATATTGAAATGGTAAAATCGAAAGTTTGTATGTGAGGAGAAAGTGATGAACGAGAAAATACAGATTGCATTTGGCTTACTTGGAGGACTGGCTATTTTTATTTACGGAATGAACATGATGAGTGAATGCCTTCAGAAGGCTGCCGGGGAGAAGATGAGAAGTATACTTGCGCTTCTTACGAAGAATCCGGTGATGGGAGTGCTTGCAGGCGCTCTTACGACAGCAGTGCTTCAGAGCAGCAGTGCAACGACAGTAATGGCAATTGGTTTTGTAAGCGCCGGTTTTATGAACCTTCCGCAGGCAATATCTATTATTATCGGCGCCAATATCGGTACAACAATGACAGCGCAGATCATAGCATTTAAGCTCAGTGACTATATTTATGCAATTATCTTTGCAGGATTTATTATTTCATTTCTTGTGAAGTCGGAAAAAGTAAAAAATATCGGGCAGACGATTTTTGCGTTTGGTTTATTATTCCTTGGAATAGAGACCATGGGAAGCGTGATGAAACCATTGGCAGACAGTCCTGTTTTTACGGAGATGATCGCCAGGGTATCGGATGTTCCGATTCTGGGTGTAGCTGTTGGTACATTGATGACACTTGTGGTGCAGAGCAGTAGTGCGACGGTTGCGGTATTACAGAATTTTGCATCACAGGCAGGCCCGGACGGGGTGACGAGTGTGATCGGTCTCGCCGGTGCGATTCCTATTTTATTCGGAGATAATATCGGAACGACGATCACGGCGGTTCTGGCAAGCATCGGACAGACGAAGGATGCAAAGAGAACGGCGGTAGCACACTGTGTGTTTAATATCTCAGGTACGTTTTTGTTTATCTGGTTTGTAGGTCCGTTTGCAAAACTTATTCAGATGATTTCGCCGAAAGGACCGGAGATTGAAGTAATCTCAAGACAGATTGCAAATGCGCATACGGTATTTAACTGTGTCATGACATTGATCTGGGTGCCGCTTATCTGGCTCATGGTGAAAATTGTCATGCGTATTATTCCCGACGGACGGAAAGAACAGTATAGTTTGTCGGAGCCTTTGTATCTTGATGAGAAGCTGATCGGACAGCCTACGGCAGCCTTACAACTGGTGGCAAAAGAAGTGCTTCACTGCAGCGAGATTGTAAGGGATATGATCAGACAGACGAGAGAAGCGCTGAAAAATGAAGAAAAGAAAGAGATTGAGGATGTGCATTGCAAATTAGACGCAGTAAAGAGTCTTCATGCACGAATCACACAATATTTGACGGATCTGTTCGCCTCCGGATCATTAAATGAGGAACAGGCATCCCAGAGTGCCGGAATCATGTATGTGCTCAGTGACGTTGACCGTATGGGGATTCTGTGCGGTGAAGTTGCCGGAGGAATCAAAGAAAAGATGGAGAAAAAGTATAAGTATTCGAAAGAGGCAATGAAGGATCTCGGGAAAAGTCTTGAACTGATTGAAACGATGTACAGTGAAGTCCTGGAAGCAATTGTGAGTGGAAAGTTAGAGCATGCGAAAGAGCTCGTTAAGAAACGAGAGAAGATCATGGAGCTTGATATTAGTATGAGAAAAGCACATATGAGTCGGGTAAGTAAGGGAAAATGCGATGCAAGTCTTACCGCGCCGTTTAACAGTATCCTGTACAGCATTGACCGTATGGGTAACAGCTGTGTAAATATTGCGGATACTGTTCAAGGGCAGCTAGAGCTTAATTCTTTTCAAGCATAAATTTATTGATGACATGTAATACGCCGTCCTCATCGTTGGATTTTGTAATATAGTCCGCGTGTTCAAGGACCATAGGCTGGGCATTTGCCATAGCAACACCGAGTCCTGCAGTCTCGATCATAGTGAGATCATTGTAACCGTCGCCGCAGCAGATCATCTGCTCGGCGGAAAGTCCGATACTGGTGAGGAGCTTAAGAAGAGAATGTGCCTTGTCGATACGAGGGGGCATGATCTCAAGGAAGAACGGATCTGAGCAGTAAATATACAGATAGGAGCGGAAGTATTCTTCTGCTTCTTTTTTAATTCGCTGAATGGTATCCGGTTCTCCGGTGATCAATAGCTTATTGGAAGGCTCCGTGATTTCTTCCGGGAAATCTTTTGCCTGAATGATTTGCATATGATTAATGCGGGATTCCAATTCTGTATATTGGTTCGGTCTGATCCCGGATAAGATGCTATCTTCTGTGTAGGCGAGAATATCTACGCCGGCGTATTTCTTTGCGATGTGAAACAGGGGAAGAGCAACATCGTCAGGGATAGTTTTGTTGTAAATTGCCTTCCCTGTCCGGCAGTCGGTAATTCGTCCGCCGTTGAAGGATAGAATGTAGCTTCCGTAGTCCTTAAGATGAAGTAACTCAGCGAGAGGAACAACACCTCTGGTCGGCCGTCCGCTGGCAAGAACTACTTTTTT
The DNA here is from genome assembly GCA_900543415.1 of uncultured Dorea sp. GTDB lineage: Bacteria > Bacillota > Clostridia > Lachnospirales > Lachnospiraceae > Dorea_D. Next base: position 149,725 of record UQRE01000001.1, read on the forward strand.
TCCCTGTTCCTGTATTTGTATCAGAGCCTTGATGGTAGGCTCTGATACTTCTTTTTTCGAATTGGTAAGTGTACCATCCAGATCTAATGCAAGAAGCTGATAATCCATAATCTACTCCTTTTATAAATGTTGTAATGCTTCTACGATTTCTTCCAGATGCATTCCGTGGGAGGCTTTCACTAAGACGTTATCTCCGTCCCTTAAGAATTCACCTGCTGCGGTAAGGAAGTCTGACTTTGTCTCGAACCATAAGACTTCTTTGACACCGCTGTCGGAAGCTCCGGCAGCAATCTCTTTACCCAGTGTACCGATTGCACAGACAAGATCAATTCCTTTTTTGGAAGCGTAAGCGCCGGTTTCGTAGTGCATGCGGGACGCATCCTCGCCCAGTTCACCCATATCGCCAAGTACAGCGACTTTTCGACCGATGGCGAGATCAAGGACATCCATAGATGCTTTCATAGAGACTGGGTTTGCATTATAGCAGTCATCTAAGATCACGAGTTTATCTGTGGAGATGATAGCGCCTCTTCCCGGAATGGATGGAAGATGTTCGATTCCGGCTTTGATCTCCTCGGCAGTTAAGTCGAGATTATATCCAACGGCTGCTCCGGAAAGGGCATTTGATACCATGTGTGCTCCGGGAAGCGGGACAGTGCAGTCAAAGCATTCTCCGGACGGAAGATGAATGGTACAGGATGTGCCTTTCAGTCCGAGGGAGGTAATGTTGTCTGCGTAGAATTCATTATTTTTGCCAATGCCGAAGAATTGCGGAGTAACCCCTTTGATCGGACCGCAGCTGCTTAAGATATCGTCATCACCATTTAGAATAATGGTTCCGCCGTTTTTCATGTCCTGGATCATTTGGGATTTTTCCTGGAAGATACCTTCTCTTGTCTTGAAAAATTCCAGATGTGCCATACCGATATTCGTAATGACACAGATATCAGGACTTGCAACAGAGGATAACCGTCTCATTTCTCCGAAGTGGTTGACACCCATTTCCAAAATGGCAACTTCATGTGTCTCATTCATTTCGAAGATGGTAATAGGAAGACCCCATTCGTTATTGAAGTTACCGAGTGTCTTGTGTACATTGTATTTCTGAGATAAAACAGAAGCAATCATTTCTTTGGTGCTTGTTTTTCCAACGCTTCCTGTAATTCCGACTACTTTTATATCGAAGGAATCACGGTACAATTTAGCAATGTCGAGAAGTGCCTGACCGGTAGATTCTACAAGAATATACGGGAAGCCTGTTTCGCCCAGATCTTCGTGGGACACAACGCACAGAGCCCCTTTTTCAATGGTGTCAGGTATAAATTTGTGAGCATTCACATTCGCACCGTCGATTGCTACAAATAAATAATCTTTTTCAACTTTTCTGCTGTCGATCACAACGCCGGCAACTTCTTTCTTGAAGCTGGCCTCATCGCCGTGATAAGTACCATGGCATGCGGTGGTTATATTTTCTAATGTAAGATTTTTCATCGGTAAAGCTCCTCCTATTGATAACGTGCCTTCTTAGATTCTTCTATGATTCGTTCGCACAGGTCGCCGTAGTCTAATCCATATGCTTTGGCAGCCTTTGGATACAGGCTGGCAGAGGTCATGCCCGGAAGAGCGTTGACCTCAAAGCAGTAGATCTCACCGTCGGACTCATCGACAATAAAATCTGCGCGGGCATATACATCCATGCGGAGCGCCTCAAAAGCGGCTTCTCCTGCTCTCTTCATTTTTTCCTGAAGTTCTTTACTTATTGATACCGGAGGGCAGATTTCCTGAGCACCGCCGGCCTGATATTTATTTGCATAATCAAAGAGTCCGTCTTTAGGAACGATCTCCACTAATGGGAGTGCCTTGCCGGCAAGGATTCCGCAGGCAAATTCCTGCCCTTTGATATAAGGCTCCACAACAACTTCTTCTTCGTGGTTTATGTCAAAGGATTGATGAACGGCTTCTTTGTATTCCTCTTCTGTATGTACGATAAATACACCGATACTGGAACCGCCGGAACACGGCTTCAGTACGAGAGGCAGGTAGTATCCGAGCTCAGAAAGAGGGGTATCTTTTGTCTTTGGTGTCAAAGAAGTTCCTCGTGGAGTCGGAACACCACTCATTTTGAAGATTTGTTTTGAAACAAGTTTATTCATCGATAATGTGCAGCTAAGGGCGTTCGGACCGGTGTAATGAATATCGAGGACGTCAAACATTGCCTGCAGTTTTCCATCTTCTCCGATAGAACCGTGGAGGCCCATAAATGTGATGTCTGCCATTTTACAAAGTTCGAGGACGTTTGGTCCGATGAGGCAGTCAGACTGATCAGGACGCTGTTTTTTCAAAGCTTCAAGATCAGGAACGGTTGCCTTAATACCTTCTGCGATCTCCAGTCCACCGCCGGGGAGATCAAAAACTTCGTCGAGTTTGTCAGTGTCATATGGAAGTCCGAAAAAGACATCCAGCAGAAAGGCCTGATGTCCTTTTTCTCTTAAAGTTTTACAGATTCCGGCGCCGGATGTCAAAGAGACATCACGTTCAGGACTCAGTCCTCCGGCCAATACAATAATTTTCATGCTTGTTAATTCTCCTTCATAATTATTCTGTTATACTCATTCGATCGAGAAGTGATTTTTTAACATCATAAAGCTTGTGGGAGAGGTCCACATGTACCTGATGTGGATAGAAAAGACGTTTTGTCTCATCCCACAAGGTTTCTTTCTCTTCCCTGCAATACGAAGCAATCTCCATAACAGACGGAGAGTTGTAGATGCATTCTCCTTTGCGGAAAACAGGTACAAGAAGCTCTCGCATTGTGTAAGAGCCACCTTCAAGACGTGTCTTTTTCCATGTGGCAATCGGATCAAAGAGCAATAAGTCTTCAGAAGTATCATATGTTTCATCGGCGAAGCAAATGAGATCTGCTTTTAATTTCCCGGTTTTTTTATCATAGATACGATAGATGGTCTTATTTCCCGGATTCGTAATCTTCTCTGTGTTTTCAGACAGTTTGATCTTCGGGATGAAATTACCATCGGCATCCTGTATCGCTGCAAGCTTATAAACGCCTCCGAAGGATGGACAGTCTTTGGACGTGATCAGGTTTGTTCCGACGCCCCAGGAGGTGATAGCTGCCTTCTGCATCTTAAGATCATGGAGCAGATATTCATCCAGATCGTTGGATGCACAGATAGACGCATCTTCAAAGCCGGCGGCATCCAGCATTTTTCTTGCCTCTTTGGAGAGATATGCAAGGTCACCGCTGTCCAGACGAATGCCGTATTTCTTCAGAGGTTTTCCGGATTCTTTAAATTCGCGGAAGACCCGGATCGCATTCGGGACACCGGATTTCAGTGTGTCATAGGTATCCACCAGTAACGTACAGTTGTCGGGATACATACTGGCATATGTCTTAAATGCGGTGTATTCATCTTTGAAGCTCATAATCCAGCTGTGTGCGTGAGTCCCCATGACCGGAACGTCAAAGAGCTGTCCGGCAAGAACGTTGGAGGTTCCGACGCATCCGCCGATCATAGCGGCTCTTGCACCATAGAGACCGGCATCCGGTCCTTGTGCACGTCTTAATCCGAATTCCATGATCCCGTCTCCGTTTGCAGCAAAAACAATACGGGAAGTCTTGGTTGCGATCAAAGACTGGTGATTGATAATATTCAAAATTGCAGTTTCAACAAGCTGCGCTTCCATGATCGGAGCAATGACTTTCAGCAGAGGTTCTTTTGGAAATACGACCGTTCCTTCCGGAATGGCGTAAATGTCTCCGCTGAAGTGGAAACCGCTCAAATATTGAAGAAAATCTTCACTGAAGATTTTAAGGCTTCGCAAATAGTCTACGTCTTCATAAGTGAAATTCAGGTTTTTGATATAGTCAATTACCTGTGCAAGTCCCGCACATACAGAATAACCATTGTTGCAAGGGTTCTGACGGAAAAATACATCAAAGATAACGACCTCGTTCTGGCTTTCCTCATAATAACCCTGCATCATGGTCAGTTCATACAAGTCTGTCAATAAAGTTAGATCTTGTCTGTTCATTTTATTATTTATCTCCTTTTATATTCACTTCTATCTTACGTCGTATCATAATCAAAGTCCGTTCTATTATAGCACCTGAGAGCATAAAAGTAAAAGAGAATGTCTATACAAGTGCCTGATTTCGGTTGATTGTGTCCTGAATGATTTGCTGACAGTGCGCAGAAAGTCGTTTTTTCGTTTCCTTGTCCAGCTCATTCGGATAGATTGGTTTCCCGTATTCGATGATGACATGTGTTTTTTGAATGCGTGGAAACTGTTTTTCAAAAATGGAAATCGTATTATTCATGCTGACCGGAATGATCGGGCATCCGGTTTTTTCTGCAATTTTAAAGGAACCGGCGTGGAAAGGAAGAAGGCTTAACTCTTCCCCGGTGTTGCGGGTACCTTCCGGGAAAATGCAGATGGAAATTCCGCGTTTTACGTAATCGATTGCCTGAAGAATTGTTTTCAGTCCTTCTTTTGGGTTTTCGCGGTCAAGGAAGAGACAGTACAGTCTTTTCATCCAGGTGCGAAGAAGCGGGTAACTCAACATTTCCTTCTTGGCAATATATCCGGTCAAACGTTTACAGCGGGAATAGGTCAGAAGAATATCAAAATAACTGCGGTGATTCCCGATAAACAGGACAGCCTCATCCGGAATGTTTTCTTCTCCGATGACAGTGATCTTTGTGCCTGCAATCTTAAGCATCAGGCGAAATGCCTTCTGTACCATGCGAAGACATTGATAATCTTCCGCCTGTTTATTGAATTTCCCGATCAGCCATTCGATGCCAAGTACCGGGATACCGAGGATCAGATATAGGAATAAAATGATCACGATGATTATAAATCTTATCATTTGAACAATCTCTCTTTCTTTTTATTGGTAATATCTGCCATATAAAATGGACAGTTCTTTTAATTCTTTTGCCAGAGCATCGGTTAGGGCACCGCTTTTAAATCTCCAGTTCCAGTTGCCGGAAGCTTTTCCGGGGAAATTCATGCGGGCATCGCTTCCAAGGTTCAAAACATCCTGAAGCGGGAAGATGGAATAGGACGCGATACTTGCCATGCAGGTTCTGATAAGTCCGAAGCTTAAGTTTTCAGGCTCTTTCGTGCATGTATAAGCAAGTACTTTGTTTCGACATTCCTCTCTTAAGGAAGAAAACCATCCGCGGGTTGTATCGTTGTCATGAGTTCCGGTGTAGCAGATGCAATTCGGAGACTTAAATCTGTGAGGAAGGAAATCGCCCTCACCGGTTGAATCAAAGGCGAACTGCAATACTTTCATACCGGGGAAATGAAAGTGCTCGCGCAAGGCATTGACTTCGTCGGTAATAACGCCCAGATCTTCGGCGATGATCGGAAGCTCTTCTCCCAGCGCCTGTTTGACTGCGGTGAAAAGTTCCATTCCGGGAGCCTTGACCCAGTGCCCGTTGACGGCAGTTTCTTCTCCGTAAGGAACCGACCAGTAGGCTTCGAAGCCACGGAAATGATCAATGCGCAGCGTGTCCAGGATTTTCAGCTGATTCTGGATACGTTTGATCCACCAGGAGAATCCGTCTGCCTGATGAACCTCCCAGTTGTAGAGTGGGTTGCCCCAAAGCTGTCCGGTGGCAGAAAAATAATCCGGCGGTACGCCTGCGACAGCCAGCGGATATCCGGTAGTATCAAGCTGGAATAAATGTTTGTTCGCCCATACGTCTGCACTGTCCATGGATACAAAGAGGGGAATATCGCCAATGATTCGAATGCCGCGCTCATTGGCGTATGTCTTCAAGTCTTTCCATTCTGTAAAGAATAAAAACTGAAGAAATTGATAATACCCAATCTCTTTTGCATAAGTCTGCATTAACCGGGTTTTGAAGTCTTCCGACGGAGAGCGGAACTGTTCCGGCCAGTCAAGCCAGATACGCCCGTCGTTTACATCCTTTACTGACATATAAAGGGCATAATCATCAAGCCAGAAGGCTTCCTCTTCACAGAATTTCTGGAAATCCTGAAAGAGTGCGCCTGATGGCTGTGTCAGAAATTGTTCATAGGCGGACTTTAAAAGGCTGTATTTCCATGGGATGACCGCGCTGTAGTCTACATGTTCAAGATTGCCGGATGGTGCGCCGGCGAGAAGTTCGTCTGTAATAAGTCCAAGCTCTTTTAAATGGTCGGGGCTTATAAGAAGCGGCTGACCGGCAAAGGCGGAGAAACTTTGATAAGGAGAATCTCCAAAGCCTGTATGGGTTAAAGGCAGAAGCTGCCACAGATGTTGTCCGGAATCTACAAGAAAATCGATAAACCGGCGCGCCTCCGGTCCGAGATCTCCGATCCCATAAGGGGATGGAAGAGAAGTCGGATGGAGGAGAATACCGGACATTCGTAATAATTGGTGCATAATTACTGTCTCCTTCATTGCTTTTGTGACCAGTATACAACATTTTTGTAATTTTTCCTAGCACTGCTGTGTATGATGTTAAAGAGAATTACGTGTGGTGTATTCATGAAGAAACTATTTTTGTACATACTTCTGCCGGCAGTGGTCTGCTCATTTAGCGCATGTTCTATAGAGAAAATGGAGGATGAAAAGAAAAGAGATCTTGCATACACAGTCATAGAACAGGATGAAATGCCGCAGGAATTGAAAGAACAGATTGAAAAAGAAGAAAAAAATGTCTTTGGAATCACCTATGCAGATCAAGGCATCCTGTATGCTGCAAGGGGATTTGGCGAGAAGAAAACCGACGGCTATCACGCGGAGGTTACAGCATGCTATGAAACAGAAGATACGATTTATGTGATAACAGAGCTAAGAGGACCGCAAAAAGGAGAAGACATCAAAAAAGAAAAAACCTGTCCCTATGTAGTGATAAAAATGGATTACGAGGAAAAGCAAGTCATGTTTTTGTAGGAGTAGAAGTAAAAGGAGGCTGTATCATATGGAATATGAAAAAAAGGAAATGCTTATTTATCAGCAGGGCAAAACGATCACAGATCAATTTTATCTGGATGATGATTATAATGTGCCGGATGCCAGAAGTGATGTCGGGAAAGTCATATTAAGTGAAGGAAAGCTGAAGGTTGAAGAGCTGAAAGAAGTAGAGAATTATATCAGAGCCGCAGGAACGATGGCTTTTCGTATTCTCTATGAGAGTGACGACATAGAGCAGAAATTGTGTGTTCTGGAAGGAAGGATTCCGTTTGAAGAGATGATCTATGTAGAGGAACCGCTGGCAGGCGCTCCTTTTTTGAAATCGTCGAATGCAGAACTTACCGTGACGGTTATTAATTCCCGCAAGCTGAGTCTCAAAGTGTTGGCAGAGCTTCTTGTAAGTTCGGAAGGGAAAAAAGAGACAGAGCTTACCATGGATGTGGAAAACAGTGAGAAATTATATAAGAAAAAAGAAACCACGCAGCTTCTCGGATTGTTCTCCGGAGGGAGAGATATCTATCGTATCAAAGAAGAAGTGACACTTGAGGGGACAAAGGAAAATATCGGTACACTGTTGTGGACAGAACTTTCCAGCCGGAAATTGGATACAAGAATCGGAACCGATGAGATTGAACTGAGAGGGGAACTGCTGCTTTTTTGTCTGTACGAGTCAGTGGATGGAAAAACAGAATGGATTGAACAGACCATCCCTTATGAAGGTCGGTTAGAGTGCAGTGGAGCGCAGGAGCAGATGTATCATCAGATTTATCCGGAATTGACGGATATCAATATAGAAGCACGGATGGATGAAGATGGAGAAATGCGCTGTCTCGGCGTAGAGGCGGCGTTGGAGGCAAGAATGGTTATTTATACGGAAGAACAGGTGGAGATTCTTCAAGATGTTTATGCACTGACGCAGGTGTGCCGTCCTAAGTTTAAGGAGCAGGTCATGGAACAGCTTCTTATGCAGAATCATTCAAAATGTAAAGTGAGAGAGCAGTTATCACTTCCGGAGCTTCAGGACAATATCCTGCAGATCTGTCACAGCAGCGGAAGAATCCAGGTGGAACATACGGAGACGGTGGAACAGGGCGTTCTGGTGGAAGGAGTTCTTCATGTCAGCTTCCTGTATGTGACATCGGATGATGAAATACCGTTTGATGTGTGGCAGGGAATGATACCGTTTTCCTATGTGATGGAGAGCAATGAGATCTGTGAGGATATGAAGTGTGAATTTACACATTTTATCGAACAGCTCTCAATCAGTCTTCTGGGCAACGGAGAGATTGAGGTAAAGGCGGTTCTTGCATTTCACAGCTTCTTCAAAAAGCCGGTACACCTGTTTAATATTGAAGAAATCACCTACGAGCCAATCGATATAAAAGAAGTGGAGAAACGTCCGGGAATTATCGGTTATATTGTGCAGGATGGGGATGATCTGTGGGAGCTTGCCAAGCGGTACAGCACTACGATGGAAGGAATCATGGAAGTCAATCAAATGGAAAATTCGGATTTAAAATCGGGAGATAAAATATTGATTTTTAAGGAAAATATGAGTATACTATAGGTACATTGTATACAAGATACAGAGTACAAAGTACAGGAGAACAAAAGATGGATAAAATAAAATTAAAAGCACTGGGCAAGATCAATCTTGGTCTGGATGTTCTTGGAAGACGTCCGAACGGTTATCATGATGTCCGCATGGTTATGCAGACGGTGTATCTCTATGATCAGATTCTGTTGGAAAAGACAGATAAGGAAGGAATTTCTCTAAAGACCAATCTTTTTTATCTTCCGGTCAATGAGAATAATCTGGCTTATCGCGCAGCGAAAATGTTGATTGACGAGTTTACTATAAAAGAAGGCGTTCATATTTCTCTGGAGAAACATATTCCGGTTGCGGCAGGTATGGCAGGAGGAAGCTCCAATGCGGCAGCAGTGCTCTATGGAATGAACCGTTTATTTCAGCTGGGGCTTACAGACCAGGAATTGATGGAGCGTGGCGTGAAGTTAGGGGCAGATGTACCTTACTGTATTATGAGAGGAACCGTTTTGGCAGAGGGAATCGGTGAAGAACTGACGCCGCTTCCGGCGATGCCGAAGTGTCATGTGCTGTTGGCAAAACCGCCTATCAGTGTATCGACACAAAAGGTGTACGAGAAACTGGATGCGCAGGAAGTGACAAAGCATCCGGATATTGACGGGATTCTTCTTGGACTTCAGACAGGTGATCTTAAGAAGATTACTTCCAGTATGGGAAATGTATTAGAAAATGTTACCATTACGGAATATCCGCAGATCGAGAGAATTAAAGATGTGATGAAAGAAGAAGGCGCGTTAAATGCCATGATGAGTGGCAGCGGTCCTACGGTCTTCGGTATTTACGATGATAAGATGCTTGCGCGCCGTGCGGCTGCAAGAATCAGAGAAGAACAGCTTGCAAAGCAGGTGCATGTGACTACTATGCACAATGTGAGGAGGAAATCATGAAAGAACTGAATTTTAGCGTAAATATGGATGAATTTCTGCCTTTGCGTGATGTCGTGTTTAATACGCTCCGGCAAGCGATTTTAAGAGGAGAGCTTAAGCCGGGCGAACGATTGATGGAGATTCAGCTTGCCAATAAACTGGGAGTCAGCCGGACGCCCATTCGAGAAGCGATCAGAAAGCTGGAACTGGAAGGGCTTGTGCTTGTTATTCCGAGAAAAGGTGCTGAGGTGGCTGATATCAAAGAAAAGAGTTTGAGGGATGTGCTGGAGGTTCGGAAAGCACTGGAAGAGCTGTCTGTGCAGCTTGCATGTGAGAAGATTACAAAAGAAGAGATTGAAGAATTGAAAGAGGCGGCAGAGACATTTAAAAAAGCTCAGAAAACGAAGGATATCACCCAGATCGCGGAAGCGGATGTTCATTTTCATGATATTATCAATACAGCCAGCGGGAATCAGAAGCTGATCCAGCTTTTGAATAACTTAAGAGAGCAGATGTACCGTTACCGGGTGGAATATTTGAAAAACCCGGAAGTATATCCGCAGCTTATCGCAGAACATGAGGAACTGATCACGAAGATCACGCACCATGAGAAGCAGGAGGCAACGAAGATTATGTGCAGGCATATTGACAACCAAGTGGAGGCAGTCACGGATGTGATTCGCACAAAAAAAGTGTAAATTTCTTGTATAAACACCTGAGAAGATGTACAGACTCCAGATAGAAAAGAAAGAAAGGGAGTACATAACAGGTGGAAAGAAAGAGAATAGAAGCGAATAAGCAATTTAATGATAATAGAAGACAACAATGGATCTGTGTGATACTGAGCATTTGTGCGGCGTCTTTTCTTACGTGGGCAGTGGCAGTGAATCGAAGCCTTGCAGCAGAAGCGCGCATAGAGAAAACGCAGATCCGATTGGCAGACGAAGTGTTGAGATTTCATGTTCCTGCCAACAGTGACAGCAAAGAAGACCAGAGAGTGAAGCGGGAAGTAAGAGACGAAGTTCTCACATATATGGAGGATAACATGACGGCTTCTCCTACTGTAGACGAAGCGAAACAATGGGTGCAGGCGCATCTTGATGAGCTGGAAGCGACCGCAGAGAGTGTTCTCGTAAGAGAGGGTATGCCTTATCATGCCAGAGCAGTAGTGAGAACCTGCTATTTCCCGGATAAGAGGTACGGAGATGTATTTTTCCCGAAGGGATATTATGAGGCGCTCCGTATAGAACTTGGAAAGGCGGAAGGACATAATTGGTGGTGTGTGCTGTATCCGAATCTTTGTTTCACGGATGCAACTTATACCGCAGTGGGAGAAGAAGGAAAAGAAGAGCTTCGAAACGTGTTGGCAGAAGATGCCTACGAAATGGTCACTGCTGTTTCAAAATTTAAGATAAAAAGTTATTTTTTTAATTAGATGAAGGATACGAAAGAGATGGAGGAAATGTCATGACTGAATTTCTGGTAAGACATTTTGTAAAAGATTATGAAAATGTAAAAAAGGTGTCTGTGCGGACTGCTTACGGAGTGCTGGCAAGTGTAACAGGCATCTTTTGTAATGTGTTTTTGTTTGTTGTAAAGTGGATTGTTGGGTATTTGATGCACAGTATCTCTGTTATGGCTGATGCATTTAATAACTTGTCAGACGCAGGTTCATCAATTATCGGACTTGTGGGAGTGAAGATGGCAGAGAAGCCGGCGGATGAAGAGCATCCATTTGGTCACGGAAGGATTGAATATATTGCGGCGCTGATCGTCTCCTTCCTCGTTATGCAAGTCGGGTTCACCTTTTTCAAAGATGCGATCGGTAAGATTAGACATCCGGAAGCGCTGAAATTTCAAACCGTTTCCATTATTATTCTGCTGTTATCTATCGTTGTGAAATTGTGGATGGGAAGCTTCAATAAGAAGTTAGGCGAGCGTGTAGACTCAAAAGTGATGCTTGCTACAGCAGCAGATGCGATGGGAGATGTGATCACAACATCTGCAACCGTTGCCTCTCTTCTGTTTTTCCATTTTACAGGAATCAATATTGACGGATTTGTAGGTTTGGGCGTGTCCGTTGTTGTTATGTGGGCAGGGCTTGGCATTGCAAAAGATACGCTGGAACCGTTGATCGGTGAGGCGGTAGACCCGGAAGAATATGCCAAGATCTCAGAATTTGTGGAGGGCTATGACGGAATCGTAGGAACTCATGACCTGATCGTACACAACTACGGACCGGGAAGAAGTATGGCTTCTATCCATGCAGAAGTTCCCAATGATGTGGATATCGAAGTATCCCACGAGCAGATTGACCGGATTGAAAGAGACGCCAGAAAGAACCTCGGGACGTTGCTTGTTATACATATGGACCCGGTGGAGACGAAGGACGAGCAGGTGTTGAAGGCAAAGGCTACCGTGGAAGAAGTAGTACGCAAGATGGATGAAGCGGTAAGTATCCATGATTTCCGAATGGTAGACGGAAAAGAACAGATTAATTTAATCTTTGACATGGTTGTGCCCCATGAGTATGATAAAGAGAAACAGATAGAATTAAAGAGGTGCCTAAGAGAACAACTGGGAAAAGTTGACCAGCGTTACCAGTGTGTGATTACGACGGAAAGGAGCTATGTGGCAAATGCAAAGGAATAATGAATATACATTCAGTGGCAAAGTGAGATTCAGCGAGATCAATCATACGAAGAAGATTACACTGCCTTCTATTATCAACTATTTTCAAGATTGCAGTACCTTTCAGTCGGAGATTCTCGGATTGGGAGTTGATTATCTTAAAGAACATAAAAGGGCGTGGGTGTTGTCTGCATGGCAGGTGGAAGTTCTGCGATATCCTGAAATAGCAGAGGAGATCAGTGTACATACATGGGCATCCGGATTTAAAGGAATGTTTGGAGACCGTAATTTCTGTATGAAAGATAAAGCGGGAAATATGGTGGCATATGCACATTCTCTCTGGGTGTATATGGATATGAAAAAAGGACGTCCGATAAAGCCGTCGGAGGATGAGATCAATCTCTATGGTACCGGAGAACCTCTTGAGATGGAGGTGCTTCTGAGAAAGATTCCGCTTCCGGAGCAGATGGAAGAGCGGGAGTCCTTCGCGGTAAGAAGAAGTGATATTGATACAAATGAACATGTTAATAATTGTCGATATGTGCAGATGGCGCAAGAGGTGCTGGAAGAGGAAATAGAAGTGAAGCATCTGCGCGTCGAATATAAAAATTCAGCGCGCTATGGGAACAAGATTGTTCCGAAGATCGGAAGAGACGGAGAAAGAACAGTGGTGGAACTTTGCAGTGAGGAAGATAAGCCTTACGCAATTGTAGAATTTCGTATATAGGAGAAGAAGATGAGATTACAGGATGAATTAGGAAAAAAACGAACATTAATGGTAGTGAAAAAGGTAGATTTTGGTGTTTATCTCGGAACAAACGAGGAGAAGGTACTGCTTCCGAAAAAGGAAGTGCCGGCAGGAATTGAAATCGGAGATCCGATCGAAGTTTTCTTATATAAGGATTCTTCCGATCGAATGATCGCAACAACACGTACACCAAAGCTCCTATTCGGAGAGGTGAAGCCTTTGAAGGTTGCGGATACTGCAAGAGTGGGAGCGTTCCTTGACTGGGGCTTAGAGAAGGATCTTCTGCTTCCGTTCCGTGAGCAGACCGCAAAAGTGTCCAAAGGGGACGAAGTACTGGCAGCCCTTTATGTAGATAAAAGCGGAAGACTGTGTGCGACAATGAAAGTATATGATAAGCTGTCTCTTAATACACCTTATAAAAAAGATGATGAGGTGAAAGGACGTGTCTACGAGATCAGTGATAATTTCGGGGTGTTCGTAGCAGTGGATGATCAATATTCGGCACTGATTCCGAAAAGAGAGGCGCCTAATGGTTTCTGTGTGGGAGAAGTCATTGAAGGACGAGTTGTGAAAGTGCATGAAGATGGAAAGATGGATTTAAGTGTGCGGAAAAAAGCATTTCTTCAGATGGACGATGATGCGCAGATGATACTGGAGCGTTTGGAAAGTGCAGGCGGCTCCCTTCCGTTTAACGATAAAACAGATGCACGTACCATAAAGGCGGAATTTGGAATTAGTAAAAATGCTTATAAGAGAGCGGTCGGACGTTTGTTTAAAGAGCGTAAGATACAAATCTTCGAAAATCATATTGAAATCTTGCGGAAATAAGTTATAATGAAAAAGGAAAGAAAAGAGCTGATATAAGGAAGGAGACTGTAACATGAAAGTACAGAATATTACAGATATCGATGCATTTTTTAAAACAGTTGATGAGTGTAAAGGACGAGTTGAATTAGTGACAGGCGAAGGCGACAGACTGAACCTGAAGTCTAAATTATCTCAGTATGTTTCTATGGCAAATATTTTCTCAAACGGAGAGATCCCGGAGCTTGAGGTCATTGCATATGAGAAAGAGGATACAGACAGACTGATCCGCTTTATGATCAATAACTAATTTTTGTGAACGATAGGATATATAGAAGGCAGAGATAAATGTAGTGTTTGTCTCTGCTTTTTTCAACAAAGGAGACAGTTTATTATGAGTTTTGCGCATTTACATGTACATACCGAGTACAGTCTGCTGGACGGTTCTAATAAAATTAAAGAGTGTATTTCAAGGGTAAAAGAATTGGGCATGAACAGCATTGCCATCACGGATCACGGCGTGATGTTCGGCGTGATCGATTTTTACCGCGCGGCAAAGGCAGCGGGCATTAACCCGATCCTCGGATGTGAGGTCTATGTAGCGCCCGGCTCCAGATTTGATAAGGAAGCTATAGGTAATGGTGACGACAGGTATTATCACCTTGTACTGCTTGCCGAGAATCAGGAGGGATATCAGAATCTGATGAAGATTGTATCCATCGGATTCACAGAAGGGTACTATTATAAACCGCGTGTGGACATGGATGTGCTGAAGAAATACAGCAAAGGCATCATTGCGTTAAGCGCCTGTCTTGCCGGAGAAGTACAGAGAAATATCGCGAGAGGGATGTACAGCGAAGGGAAAGCTGCCGCGCTCCGCTATCAGGAGGTGTTCGGCGAGGGGAATTTCTTTCTGGAATTGCAGGATCATGGATTGCCGGAACAGAAGCTGGTCAATCAGTCTCTTCTTCGGATGTCTCAGGAGACAGGGATTGAACTGGTAGCGACCAATGATGTGCATTATACTTATGCGGAAGATGAGAAGCCTCACGATATGCTTCTGTGTATTCAGACGGGGAAGAAGCTTTCGGACGAAAATCGCCTTCGCTATGAAGGTGGACAGTATTATATTAAGTCCGAAGAAGAGATGCGCCGTTTATTTCCATATGCGCTGCAGGCACTTGAAAATACACAAAAGATTGCGGACCGGTGTCACGTAGAGATTGAGTTTGGGGTGACAAAGCTTCCGAAATATGACGTGCCGGAAGGCTATACATCGTGGGAATATTTGAATAAACTGTGTCGTGACGGTCTGGAAAAACGGTATGAGCCGGTGACGAAGGAACTGGAGGAAAGACTTACCTATGAGTTATCAGTTATCCGGTCTATGGGATATGTGGATTATTTCCTGATCGTGTGGGATTTTATCAAATATGCAAGAGACCATGGAATCAGTGTGGGGCCGGGACGAGGTTCTGCGGCGGGAAGTATTGTGTCCTATTGTCTTGGAATCACCAGTATCGATCCGGTGAAATATCAGCTTCTGTTTGAGCGATTCTTAAATCCGGAGCGTGTCTCCATGCCGGATATTGATGTGGACTTCTGTTTCGAGAGAAGACAGGAAGTCATTGATTATGTAGTGAGAAAATACGGCGCTGACCGTGTGGTACAGATTGTAACATTCGGTACGATGGCGGCACGAGGCGTCATCCGAGACGTAGGGCGTGTGATGGATCTTCCGTATGCATTTGTAGACAGCATTGCGAAGATGATTCCAAAAGAGCTTAACATTACGTTGGAGCGTGCATTGAAGATCAGCCCGGAGCTTAAGAAAGCTTACGGGGAAGATCCGCAGGTGAAAGAACTGGTCGATATGTCCATGCGTCTGGAGGGGCTTCCGAGACATACGTCTATGCATGCGGCAGGCGTTGTGATCGGTCAGAAGTCTATCGATGAATTTGTTCCTCTCTCGCTTGGGTCAGATGGTTCTCCGGTGACACAGTTTACGATGACGACCCTGGAAGAACTGGGACTTCTGAAAATGGATTTCCTGGGACTTCGGACGTTGACGGTGATCCAGAATGCGGTGAACCTGGCGGAAAAAAGCACAGGGAAAAAGATCGATCTGGATGCCATTGACTATGATGACAAGGGTGTTCTGGAGCTGATCGGAAGTGGAAAGACAGACGGCGTATTCCAGTTGGAAAGCGGCGGAATGAAGAGCTTCATGAAAGAGCTGAAACCGCAAAGCCTAGAAGATATTATTGCGGGAATTTCTTTGTATCGTCCGGGACCGATGGATTTTATCCCGCAATACATCAAAGGAAAGAACCATCCGGAGCAGATAACTTATGACTGCCCTCAGTTAGAGCCGATTCTTGCTCCGACTTATGGCTGTATTGTATATCAGGAGCAGGTAATGCAGATCGTTCGTGATCTGGCAGGATTTACACTGGGAAGAAGTGACCTTCTTCGTCGTGCTATGTCTAAGAAAAAGGGTGACGTAATGCAGAAGGAGCGTCAGGCCTTTGTATACGGAGACGAAGCAGAAGGAGTGCCGGGCTGTATTGCAAATGGAATCAGCGAAGCTGTAGCAAATAAGATCTATGATGAAATGATCGATTTTGCAAAGTATGCGTTTAACAAATCTCATGCGGCAGCATATGCAGTGGTATCTTATCAGACGGCATGGTTAAAATATTGCTATCCGGTAGAATTTATGGCGGCGCTTATGACATCTATGATCGACAATCCGGGGAAAGTGTCGGAATATATTTATTCCTGCAGACAGATGGGGATTAAAATCCTTCCGCCGGATATCAATGACGGAATCGGAGAATTCTCTGTAGATGGTGGAAATATCAGATTCGGTCTTGCTGCAATCAAGAGTATCGGCCGCCCGGTTATTGAAGCAATCATTGCAGAACGGGAAGCGCGCGGAAGATTTAAGACGTTGAAAGACTTTATTGAGCGGTTGTCCGGCAAAGAAGTGAATAAGAGAACGATCGAAAGCTTTATCAAATCAGGAGCATTTGACAGCTTAAGCGGGACGAGAAAACAGTTGATGATCATCTATGTGCAGATTCTGGATCAGGTGAATCAAGAGCGCAAATATTCTATGGCAGGTCAGATGTCACTCTTTGATATGGTAGGCGAAGATCAGAAATCAGAGTTCGACATACAGCTTCCTGATGTGGGAGAATATGAGAAAGAGACACGGCTTGCTTTTGAAAAAGAGGTGCTGGGCGTGTATCTGACCGGTCATCCGATGGAGGAGTATGAGGCGCAGTGGAGAAAACAGATTTCAAAGACGACACTTGATTTTCAGTTTGATGAAGAAGTGGGCACATCCAAGGTCCGGGACGGAGCGCGGGAGATCATTGGCGGAATTATTGCAGGAAAGACAATTAAATATACAAAAAATAACAAGGTCATGGCATTTCTGACGGTAGAAGATCTGCTTGGAACAGTGGAAGTGGTTGTGTTCCCGAAAGACTATGAGAAATACAAAGAGTATCTGGAGGAAGAAAATAAGATATTCGTACGCGGAAGAGTCTCTGAAGAAGATGATGCCAACAGTAAGTTGATCTGCGAATCTATCGTTCCGTTTCATCGGATGCGGAAAGAACTGTGGCTTCAATATGAATCAAAGGAGATTTTTCTGGCACAGGAAAAAATGCTCTATGAGATGCTTGCTGACTCGGACGGAGAAGATGAAGTGGTGATCTATTGTAAGAAGGAACGAGCTGTTAAGCGGCTTGGACAGAACCGAAATGTAAGGATACAGCCAACGTTATTAAGCAGATTGACGAATTTTTTAGGAGAATCTTGTATAAAAGTAATAGAAAAACCCATTGAAAACATTTAATAATTCGTGTAAAATGGTGCACGAACATAAAAAACTAAGAAATAAACATCAAATACAGACAATGGAGGAAGAATTATGGCAGACAAAGTGATCCGTACAATCGGTGTATTGACAAGTGGAGGAGATGCGCCGGGAATGAATGCGGCAATTCGTGCCGTAGTAAGAACAGCACTTGGAAAAGGATTAAGAGTAAGAGGTATTCGCAAAGGATATCAGGGACTTTTAGATGAAGACATTATCGATCTGACCGCCAGAGATGTATCTGATACTATCCAGCGTGGAGGTACTTTTCTTCAGACTGCAAGATGCAGTGAAATGCGTACCAAAGAAGGACAGCAGGAGGCTGCTGCGATCTGCAAGAAATACGAGATTGATGGTCTTGTAGTGATCGGTGGAGACGGTTCTTTTGCAGGAGCACAGAAGCTTTCCCATTATGGTATCAATACAGTGGGAATTCCGGGAACTATTGATCTTGATATTGCATGTACAGAATATACAATCGGCTTTGATACAGCGGTAAACACAGCGATGGAGGCAATTGATAAAGTGCGTGACACCTCAACTTCCCATGAGAGATGCTCTATCATTGAGGTTATGGGAAGAGATGCAGGATATCTGGCACTCTGGTGTGGAATTGCCAACGGTGCAGAGCGTATCCTTATGCCGGAAGAACACGACTATGATGAAGAGAAAATCATTGCAGACATTCAGGAGTGCAGAAAGCGCGGGAAGAAGAATTACATCATCATCAATGCAGAAGGTATTGGTGACTCTATGAATATGGCTAAGAGAATCGAAGAGGCAACCGGCATGGAGACGAGAGCAACAATCATCGGACACATGCAGAGAGGCGGAAGCCCGTCCTGTAAGGACAGAGTATATGCATCCATCATGGGTTCTATGGCAGTGGATCTTCTTATGGAAGGAAAGACAAACCGCGTGGTAGGATATCGCCACGGCGAATTTGTAGATTTTGACATTAACGAAGCGCTTGGTATGAAGAAAGAACTTCCGGCATACGCTTACGAAGTGGCAAAGCGTCTGGCATTGTAATCGCTATGACAAAAGATGTGTTACTTAAGATTTCCGGACTTCATTATGCAATGATGGAAGATACAGAAGAAAGCGAACCCATCGAGGTCATTACACCTGCTTCCTATTACTTGAAAAACGGAAAACACTATGTGATCTATGAAGAAGTAGTAGAGGGATTTCCGGGAACAATAAAGAATAAAATACGCATGACCGGAGACGAAGTCCTTGAGATCATGAAAAGCGGGATTGCTGACGCGCACATGGTTTTTGAAAAAGGAAAGATTCATGCGTTTTCCTATGAAACTCCGTATGGAGAACTTTCAATGGGAATCTTTACCAGAGATATTATCTTCACAGAAGAAGAGAATCGCATGACGATCGCTGTGAATTATGAATTGGATATCAATGGAGAAAAAGCTTCTGATTGCGATATCCATATTGAGATCAAAGCAAAAAAATAGAGCAATAATCAAGGAAAGATTGTTGCGATAAGGGTATCCTTTGTGACATTATCACAGAAAAAGAATAAGATAAATGATATAACAGATGTAGGATGATTCCTGCATCTGTTTTGGGTTCAGCAGGAAAAAGTCTCCTAAAAGAATATATTATAAGATGAAAGAGGAACTATATATGAGTGATAAAATGAAAAAAGGAATCCGTAAAGCTGCTTTTATAGTAGGCGGTATGGTACTTGGGCTGGCATATTACTATTTTGTGGGATGTAAAACCGGTGGATGAGGGATAACCTCCAATCCGGTGATGACAACGCTGTATATGGGTGTTGTTGGATGGCTGTTATCAGGAATATTTGAAAAGGATGGTGAAAAGTAATGCAGTATGCAGTTTCTTTTCTGGAAGGGATTATTACCTTTATTTCGCCGTGTCTTCTTCCAATGCTTCCGCTTTATATTTCGTACTTTGCAGGAGGCGGGGAACGAAGTACAGGGAAAACATTGAGAGGCGCATTTGGATTTGTGACAGGATTTACAATCGTATTTATGGCATTGGGAGCGTTGGCAGGAACGCTTGGCGGTTTCTTAAGAGAATATCAGACGGTAGTGAACGTCGTTTCGGGATTGATCGTTATTTTCTTTGGACTTAATTTTCTCGGTGTATTGAAGTTTAATTTATTCAAGGGAATTCAAAGGGATGTGAATACCGATAATATGGGGGTCTTGTCAGCGTTTGTATTCGGAGTGGTTTTCTCCATAGGTTGGACGCCTTGTGTAGGAACCTTCCTCGGCTCTGCTTTAATGCTTGCGTCACAGCAAAGTCACGCGGCAGCGGGAGTGCTCATGCTTCTGGTATATTCGCTTGGGCTTGGAATCCCATTTGTCCTTTCAGCAGTATTGATCGATTATCTGAAAACTGCATTTGACTGGATCAAGAAGCATTATAAAATAATTAATGGAATCAGCGGAGGCTTGTTGATTTTTATTGGTGTTATGATGGCGACAGGAGCTTTTGGTCGATTGATGAGTTTATTTAGTTAGGAGATATTATGGATAAAAAGAAAAAATTGTTGATTATGTTGCTTGTATTTGTTCTTTTGCTGGGAGGCGCCTCGGTATTATATAAGCAACTCGGGAAAAATGCGGATGCAAACCAGCTGGCTTCCGAAACGGATGTCGCTTCTGAGGAACAGGATGATAAAGACGAAGCAGAGAATGAAAAGGCGATGGCGCCTGATATGACAGTTTATGACCGGGATGGCAAAGAAGTGCATCTGTCAGATTATATTGGGAAACCGATTGTGCTAAACTTCTGGGCAAGCTGGTGCGGACCATGCCAGATGGAAATGCCGGATTTTAATGAGAAGTATCAGGAGCTTGGAGAAGAAGTACAGTTTTTAATGATCAATATGACAGATGGGTCAAGAGAAACTGTGGAAAAAGCGTCAGCATTTATAGAAGAACAAGGATATGGATTTCCGGTTTTTTATGATACAGAGTTTGATGCGGCGAATACCTACGGAGCAAGTTCTTTGCCGACAACATTTTTTATTGATGCGCAAGGTAAAGTAACTGCGCAGGCAAAAGGTGCGATTGATGGAGAGACCTTGCAGAGAGGAATTGATATGATCACAGGAAAATAGAAAGAAATAGCAGATAGAAAAATAATAAAAGAAAGCCGGAGGGGGGCGGTCCCCCGGCTTGTGCTTGGTGTATTGATTCCTCGTCGAGCTTGTTAATTGATACCTTTGTACAGATTCTCTAACAGGGTAAGAAGTTCTTCCTCCGGGATACTGCTGCTGTCTACGCAGATAGTGTACTGGCTCATATCCGTCCATTTCTCATCGGTATAGAATTCATAATAACACTTGCGCTGTTTATCCATGCGGCGGATGAGAGAACGGGCATTTTTCTCGTCGGTAGAGGCGCGGGAAGCAATGGTTCTGATCCTTTCTTCCAGAGGCGCATATACGAATACACTGCGGCAATTATCCTTATCCCGCAGAATGTAGTTTGCACATCTTCCTACAATAATGCAGTCCTCTGTCTCTGCAAGTTCGCGGATAATCTCTTCTTGTGCATCAAACAATACATCGTTGATAGGTTCTGAACGATATTGAGGAGACATTTGATATTCGTCCTCTACCGGGTATCTCCACATACTTGCTCTTTTTTCATCCACTTTGACAAGTTCCTCATAAGGGATACCCTTGCGTTCACTTGCCAGTTTTAAAAGTTCACTGTCATAGAAACGGATTCCGAGTCTTTCGGACAATGCTTTTCCGAGTCTTCTCCCGTTGCTTCCATACAGTCGGTTAATAGTAATGATACGTCCACTCATGATCCTTCCTCCTTCTGTCCGGCGGTAGAATTGTAGAAGTGCAAAGCACGAAAAAGTCGCCAGACATCTTTTGACACTGTAATTATGTATATATTATAGCACAATTCAGATAAAAAAGGCAAAAATTTCATGCAATAATAAAAATATAAATAAAAAAGACAGGCAAATCAACCTGTCTTAATTAGTAACTCGTCTGTAATCCTATTTGTTTCTCAGTCTTGCAAAGAAGCCTTTTTTCTTCTCCGGTGTTTCCAGCGGACCTCTAAGCCCTTTAACTCCGGTTATGTAAATACCACTGATCGTAGCTTTTACTTCTTTCTTTACAGGAATGATCGGATAAATCTGTGCGTCGCACATTAAAGTCATAACCTTTGGTCCGACTTTTGCTTTGACAACCGGCACTTTTGAGCGTCGAAGATACTTCGGTGTGTTCTCGACAACGATTGGCGGGAATCCGGCATCTCTTAAGCGGACACGTCCTTTATCAATGATCAACATGGAAACAGTCTGTTTGACAGCATCTAATTGCTCCTGCTGTTCTGCCTGTTTTTTCTCTGCTTTTTTTCCGAGAAAATATAATACGATACAAGCAATGATCAAAATCGCTAAGATAACTAATAATACAATCGTAACTTTACTCACGGCTAACCTCCTACAAATCTTTTTCACGAACTCCATTGTATCATACCTTAGTAGACAAGCGCAAGAGATTTGCAGGTTATTTGAATGGTTATTTAGCGGAAATTAACAGAGTATAATATGAAATAAGTGTGAAAAAGGTTTTCACGGGAGGGAGAATATGTTATAACATAAGAAGTGCCTGTAAAGAGGCAAAGAAAGAGTTGAATAGATGAGGTGTATTATGAGAAAGACAATAGTGGCTTTACTGACAGGTGTTATGGCTTCTGCGCTTCTTATGTCAGGATGTCAGGCGAGCAAAGGGCTTGAGAATGATGATATTAAGATTACCCAGTATAAGGGTGTGGAGATTGATGAAGTAGAGAAAGCTTCAGAGATTACAGATGATGATGTAGATGCGTATATCCAGTCTATGCAGGAATCAAAAGCGGAAGTGACAGAGATCACAGACCGTGCAGTAGAAGATGGGGATACGGTAAGTATTGATTTTGTCGGTAAGATGAACGGAGAAGAATTTGAAGGCGGTTCTGCGCAAGATTATTCTCTGACGATCGGTTCCGGTGTATTTATCGAAGGGTTTGAAGAGAGTGTGATCGGACATAAAGCAGGGGAGACTTATGACTGGAACGGAAAATTCCCTGAGGATTACGGCAATGCGGAGATGGCAGGAAAAGATGTTGTATTTACGATCACAGTTAATGCCATTACAAAAGAAGATGTGCCGGAGCTTAATGATAAATTTGTAAAATCAGTATCTGAAAAATCCAAGACAGTAAAAGAGTATAAAAAAGAAGTAAAAGAATTGCTTCAGAAGGATGCGGAAACTTCTTATGAATATTCCATAGAAACTGCTGTGTGGGAAAAAGTAATGGACAACACAGAAGTGAAGAAGTATCCGAAAAAAGAAATGAACGCAACGAAAGAAAACTGGATCAAGCAGTATCAGACAGCGGCTGAATATTACCAGATGGAATATGAGACATTTATTGAAGAACAGATGGGTATGACAGTAGAAGACTTCGAGAAACAGATCGACACTGCGGTGAAAGAAACGCTCAAAGAGCAGATGGCTGTTGAGGCAATTGCGGACAAAGAGAAGATCAAGCTGGACGATAAAATGTACAAGAAAGAATTGAAAAATATTGTCAGTGATTATGGCTATGAAAATGTGGATGCTTTAAAAGAAGCTGTTGAGGAAAAAGATCTCAAGAAAGAAGCGTTAAAAAATATCGTGAAAGAAAAAGTAGCTGAAAGCTGTATTCAGGTGAAATCAAAATAAAGAAAGAAAAAGACCGGTCTAATCAGCCGGTCTTTTTTGTCCCCTTTTTCGATATTGACCGGGTGTCATTCCGGTTTCTTTTTTAAAGATGCGGATAAATGTCTCTGTATTTTCATAGCCGAGACTCAGAGAAATGTCGTTGACGGTGTCTGTTGTATTTACGAGAAGGCGCTCGCCCTTTCGCACGCGCAGCGCACGTTTCCATTCACTGAATCCCATGCCGGTTGTATTTTTGATCAACTTAGAACAATAAGAGAGGGAAAAACCAAAGTGGCGGGAAATATCCGTAAGCGTTACGGTATCAATGTGCTCTTGGATATAATTCAGCACAAGAAAATCATCCAGTCCGCGAGTATGACTTGAGGAATACGAAGACTCCATTGTGTCTTGAAATCTGCGCATCATATCTGCGCTTAAGTAAGTCATCATTCCGATAAGGATCTGATCAGAAAAAGCATCGTGATTCAAATGCTCATAATACATTTTAAGTGCGAAAGATTTCCAGTAATCTTTTGTGTGGTATACAAGATATTCTAAGCGGTGCTGGTTGTAAAGACCCTCTTTAAAGAACTGGCTTTGCAGGTTGTTTCCGCTGGCAAGCGGAAGAAACATCTGGTGAAATGTCTTCTGCTGAATCAAAATATTAAAAACAACGGCCTGATCCTGAAAAACCTCCATAGTATGATAAATCCCCGGGGCAATGAAAATCACATCCCCTTCTGAGAAATGTTTCCGAGTTGTACCGATGTTCTGGGTACATGTTCCATGATATACAAATACAATTTCAAAAAAATTATGGCGATGAAGAAATGTGGGAGTGTAGCGGTTATGTCGGCTGATATACACATTTCGCTGTTCGCCTTCTTTAAAATATTCCTCATCGTTCATCTCGTAAGAAATAATCTCAGGAAGAAGCTCCGGGATTACGAGGTGACGGCGTATGGCGTCCTCTTTATCCACACCGGATAAGAAAGCTTGAAGCCCTCGGGAGGAGTGTCCGGCTTCATAGTGATCTCTATAAAATTTCTCGTCTTCATTTAATTGAAAAATCTGTTTTTCCAGCGTTTTGTATCTTACATCCATATTGTTATCCTTTTCATGTAAGTATGTCCGGGTTTTTGTCTGTTTATTGTTTTGTTCCGTTCGATTTTATGTTATCTTATATTTTCCCATAGAGGACAAAAAAAGTCAATTATATGGACTAATGTGCTAATTAAAAATCGTAAAAGATTTGTATATAATACAGACATTGATTCATGCAAATGCAGGTTGAAATGTAGTGTACGAGAGAGGAAAGGTGTGAGAAAAATGGAACAATTGCAGAATTCAAAGACTGTGACCAGAGGATTTCTGTACAGACAGAGATTCGGGTATGGATTGGGAGATTTTGCCTGTAACCTGATCTGGCAGGTCATATCCTTATATTTACTTTATTTTTATACAGATGTTGTGCATTTGGATGCAAAAGCAATTGCTGCAATGTTTGTTGTGTGTCGGGTGATCGATGCGATTACAGATGTGTTGGTGGGATTTGCCATTGACAAGACGAGGACGAAATGGGGGAAGAGCAGACCGTGGTTCTTGTTCGGGGCAATTCCATTTGCCATTTCCGCGTTTCTGGCATTTAGCGTGCCGGACATATCGCCGGATGGGAAGCTGGTTTACGCCTATGCGACTTATATTTTCCTGTCCTTTATGTATACGGTGGTAAATATTCCGCTGGCATCTATTTTACCGACTTTGACGGACGATATGAACGAGAGAACGGTGTTGGCAAAATGGAGAAAATTCTTGGCATTTCTCGGTTCATCCATTGTTTCTGTTACGGCATTGACGCTCGTAGAAGTGACCGGACGGGGACAGGAAGCGCTGGGCTTTCGGATTGTGATGGGAATGTTTGGCGTTGTTGGATGTGTGTGCTTTTTCCTGACATTTTTCCTTGTAAGAGAAAATAATCTTCAGGAAAATGTGAAAAGTGCAACTTTGAAGGAAACGATACATTCGCTCGGCCAGAATACTCCTTGGAAATTATTTGCGCTGAATATTATGTTTATGTGGACCGGATATTTCCTTCAGTCTTCGGCTCTGGTCTACTACTATAAATATTATATCGGAAGTACATCTATGGCTTCCCTTGTGGCAACGATCATGACGATGATTCCGATGGCGGCAAACTTAATGGTTCCTTTTCTGGCGAAGAGGCTTGGGAAGCGAAATCTGTATTCCGGTGCGGCGGCAGTGCAGTTCCTCGGTCTTGTGGTAATCCTTGCAGGAGGTTTTCATACGGGAATCATTGTTGCAGGTGCAGTAATCTCAGCGTGTGGTTATGGAGTAAAGGAAAGTATTTACTTCTCCATGCAGGCAGACCCGGTAGACTACGGAGAATGGAAGACGGGAATTCAGGCAACCGGTACGCTGTCATCTCTGAATGGTTTCCTCGGAAAAGTCGCACAGGCGGCAGCAGGAGGAATCTCCGGACTGCTTCTTGCATGGGGAGCGTATGATTCGACGGCGGTTACGCAGACAGCAGAAGCGTTAACCGCAATCAAAGCAATGTATCTCTATATTCCAATGATCTTGCTTGTGTGTTCTATCGTTACGATGCATTTTTACAAATTAGATAAACAGTTCCCTCAGATTCAGAAGGAATTGGAAGATAGAAGAAAGGAAAAAAGGTAAATTACAATGAATGAAACAACGAATAAGAAACAGTATATGCCTTTAGTAGGGGCAGCAGGTATCGGGTCCATGCTTGGGTCCGGAATCATTATCGGATTGTCGGCAACGATCACCGTTTGGCAGAGTGGCTTAGGATTAAGTGACGGACAGGTTGGAATTTTGTCCGGTGCATTGACATTTGCGATTGCGGCGGGCTCTCTTCTGGCAGGAAATATTACAAAAGCGTTAGGCTTGATTCGTTCTTTTAACTATTTAAATCTTCTGTATGCAGTGGGAGCATTGATCTGTGTATTGTCCGGGAATTTCCCGGTGTTATTGGCAGGCTTGATTCTGGCAGGTTTTGCTTCAGGGTCAGATCTTCCGATCAGCTTGACGGTCATTTCACACGATGCTCCGGATGAAAAGACATCCGCAAGTCTGGTGGCTTCTACTCAGGTATTCTGGCAGATCGGAGTGTTGGCATCTTATCTGATGGCATTTATTGTATCTCGTACAGAGGGAGCACTGGGGGCACGAATTGTATTCGGACTTCTTGGCGGCTTTGCAGCGATTGCATTTTTATGGAGAACATTTTCACCGAAATTTAAAGAATTCCATGAAGCAGGGGATCGTTACCGGGCAGCAGAAGGAGAGACTGCTTCTGAAGAAATCTCTTTCACAAAGTTATTTAAAGGAAAAGAAAGTAAGAAATTTATTTCCTTCTTTGCATGTATTATGATCTTTTATATTTGTTGGAATCTGCTGGCAAATACATTTGGACAATTTCAGACTTATATTCTGGTAAAGGTAAATGCTTCTCAGTCTTTGGCAACAGGTTGCGGAATTATTCTGAACATTGCAGGATTAATCTGTGGTATTTTATTCGCATCTGCGGCAGGAAGTAAACATAGAAATAAATTTTTCTATGTTGGTATTGTGATTCAGGCAGCGGCTATGATCGGAATTGCACTTGGCGGCGGTTCAGTAATTATGATTGTTATTATGATTGCTTGTTATAATATCGGAAATCAATTTGCCGGAGAATCTATTTACAAAGTTTGGACACAGGAGTCTTTCCCTGTATCAGCAAGAGCATCTATGCAGGGATTTATTAATGGATTTTCAAGATTCTGCTGCGGATTGTTTGCACTTATCACACCGATTTTGGTGGCACCGGAGCGGATTCAGATGACGATGTATGGATTTGCCGGAATTGTCATTGTTAGTGCGATCGCAGGTTCTTGTATGTTGAAGTTACAGAAGAAGCATGGCATTGGTCAGATGGAATAGGAGGAAAGGTCATGGCGTTTACATTTCAGATTAATAACGATTTACAGTTCATCCATGATGAAGCGCTGCTTAGTATGGCGGAGGTAAACCATCCGCAGATCAAGAGACAGACGGTGCTTCCAACTGCCATCGTTGATCTGGTGGAGGATGAAACGAAGCTGAATGGATATGGCGTAAAAGAGAGTGAAAATTTTGGTGACCATCAGGTGGGAAGCTTTAAAATCGATATCGATCAGACCGGTTCGCCGATGGATGCGCCGTTGTATCTTCGTTTGAAATTTGCAGAGATGCCGGCAGAGCTTGCGGCAGAATCTTCGGAGTATGAAGGATGGCTTAGTCGCTCATGGATACAGGAAGAGTTTATTCATATAGATGAGCTTCCAATGACATTGGAATTGCCAAGAAGATATAGTTTCCGCTATGTGGAACTGAAGGTTATTGATACATCACCGAAATGGCAGGCGGTCTTTTATAATCCGGTTGTGACCAGCGAAAATTCAGCTGATATGACAAAAGTAAAGAAACCGGAAATCGAAGATGAGAAACTTGCTCGAATTTATCAAGTGGGACTAAAGACGTTGGCAGATTGTATGCAGGATGTGTTTGAAGATGGACCGAAGAGAGACAGACGCTTATGGCTTGGTGATTTAAGACTTCAGGCACTTGCGAATTATGCAACTTTTGATAACAAAGAACTGGTGCGCAGATGTCTGTATCTGTTCGCGGGAATGACTACGGAAGGTGGAAGAATTTCTGCAAATGTATTTGTGAAGCTGAAAAATATCCCGGACGATACTTTTTTGTTTGAATACAGTCTTTTCTTTATTTCAACTTTGTACGATTTAAATGAAGCTCACCCGGATATCAAGATTGTTAAGGAACTGTATCCGACTTGCAAAAAGCAGATGGATATCACTCTGGGAATGTTTGATGAAAACGGAAAGCTTATAGTGGATGAAGATTATCCGGTGTTTGTTGACTGGTCCAATGAATTTAATAAAGATACAGCAGGGCAGGCGGAGACCATCTATGTTCTAAAGCAGTTTATTGAACTGGCAAAATTGGCAGAGGATGAAGAACTGAAGAAATATGAGGAAGCATTAGAACTCATTTCGTCTTATGCAAAAAAACAGTTATATAATGAAGAGAAGAAGTTATTTGTTACAACCGGAAATGAATATAACATCGCCAGTCAGGTGTGGATGGTACTTGCGAAGGTGATGTCTCCGGAAGAAAACAAAGAGATCATGAGAGCAATGATCGACCAGTTATTCCCGGTGAAAAATATTGCGACGCCGTATATGTATCACCATATTGTAGAAGCGTTGTTTGAAGGCGGATTAGAAGAAGAGGCTATTCAGCTTATGAAAGATTACTGGGGAAAAATGATTGATCTTGGTGCCGATACTTTCTGGGAAGCATTTGATCCGGATCAACCGGATTATTCTCCATACGGAAGCCCGATCTTAAATAGCTATTGCCACGCATGGAGTTGTACATCGGTGTACTTGATTCATAAATATATATTAAAAGATTTTTAGGGAAAGAAACTGTCGCTTTAACGATGAAATAATCGTAAGGCGGCAGCTTTTGTGATATGAGAAATGGAGGAAAATGAAGAAGCGAAAAGCCTTACAGGATTTAACGATTAAAGATAACCTGAATCCGTGAAACTGGTTGTTTTATGATGCCAATCCCAAATCGGATTG
>UQRE01000002.1 GCA_900543415.1 uncultured Dorea sp.
TTTTGAGATTTCGTAAACCTAAGACCACAATAAAAAAATATACCTATCAGTGCTGGAAGAAGAGAGTTTTCATTGAAATATTTGAGGGAATATAGTAGAATATAAAAGTTAAAGATAATAAATAGTGCTAAATGGAGAAATCTATGTCAGAACAAAAGTTGAAACGAGGAGCGGTGGCTAAAGATACAGTTGTATATATGGTGGCAAAAGGAATTGAAGCAGTTGTAGGGGTCTTGACGATGTCTGTCATGACATACCTATTTGTATCAAAACAAATGGGGCAATATTCTACAATCAATATTGCAATCACAACGATTGGTTTGGTTGCGGTACAATGGTTAGCTCAGGCTGTGCTGAGATATGTTAACAAATATGAAGTTCAAGGACGTCAAGAAGAATTTTTTGCGACAGTATTTAATGCATGGTTAAAGATTAATTTGATGGTAATAGCAATCAGTGCCTTGATTATATTTTTTCTTAGAAATGTATTAAATGGACTTGAGTTAGAAAAATTGTATTGGTTAAAAGATAGTATAAGAGTTTTGAGTATAGGTGTGTTATGGTTTGTGACATATAATACCTCACAATTAGTTATCTCCGTAGTGGCAGCAATGCGAAGGTCTGGTCTGAATTTGCTTTTGTCGGTTGTTGCAGTAACAGGAAAACTAATTTTTATTATTGGTTTCTGTAAATTGTTTGGAAGCAAAATTGAATGGATATTTTTAAGCTATTTTTTGACGGATGGAATTGTTTCCTTAATAGGTATTTTTAAATTAAAATTGTATAAATACATTAAACCGAAAAAAAAATCTAAAGAAATATTAGTAGAATTGAGAAAATACGGAACTCCTTTAATGGGGAATATGGTTACTACATCTGTACTGAACAAGTCGGATATTTATATTGTGACAGTATTTTTGGGTGCATCGGCAGCGGGAATATATCAAACTAACTATTCGCTTGTGGCAACAGCTTTTACTATGTTATCTTCAGCTGTTATGCGAGGACACTATCCGACAATATTGCGAGTGTGGAGTGAAGGGAGACAAGAAGAAGCAAATCAGCTGGTTTCATCAGCCGCGAGGTTTTATCTTTTGTTAGCTGTTCCGGCAGTTGTTGGAGTTGGAACATTGTCAGATGTAATTGCAAAAGCGTTATATGCCCCGGAGTATTTTGTGGGAAATAGCATTATGGTATGGGTAGCATTAGCGATGTTGATCTTGGGACTTACAGAATATAATATTAAACCGTGGGAGATGAATGCCAAAACACATGCCATTTTTTTAAGAAGCTTGGTTGGCGGTATAGTTAATGTTGTACTGAATTTAATATTTGTTCCGATTTTTGGATATAAGACGGCTGCTGTTACTACTTTCCTCGGTTTTTTCGTTTATTTTATTCTTGCGAGAATTGGAACGCGGCAATATGTGCAGTGGAAACTTCCGGTTTATACATATGTAAGGATAATAGGAAGTTCTTTGATTATGGCTTTGGCTCTTGTGCTTTTGAAGAGAGTATTACCATTTAACATTATGACATTAATTGTGATGGTTGGTATAGGTGTTGTAATATATGGTTTCATACTGACGTTAACTGGTGAAATAAGAGATGAAGTAAATTGTATTTTAAGAGTATTGAATAATAAAAGAAAAAGGTGATTAAAGTGAAAAAAGTATTAATGATAGCATGTTCTTTCCCACCGCTAGGTGGTCCGGGAGTCCAAAGAAGTGTAAAGTTTGTAAAATATTTACGCGATTTTGGATATGAACCCATCGTGTTTACAAGAGAGTGTAAAAATGAAGATGTAATGGATGAAACTCTTTTAAAGGATATTCCGGATGGAGTAAAGGTGATAAGGACTAAAGACCATATATATACAAATATGTCTGGTGTCTGTAAAGTTCCGGGTAAAGTAGTGTCTCGTCTAATGATTCCGGACTATGCGGCTATTTGGTGGAAAATGGCGAGAAGGGTGATTGAAAAAATTGTTGAAGAAGAAAAAATAACACTTATTTATTCTACGAGTGCACCATATAGTGATCATCTGTTGGCGTTGCATTTAAAAAGAAAATATCCCTATTTAAAATGGGTGGCAGATTTTCGAGATGAATGGACGCAAAATCCGTATTTGGAGGAAGACAAATTATATCGTTTTAAAATTTCCAAAGAACGAAAAATGGAAGCTGCTGTATTAAATGCGGCAGATGCGGTAATTGCAAATACGCCTATTATGAGAGATCATTTTGTGGAAGGGAAGAAGTATTTGGAAAAGAAATTTGTTGTAATTCCGAATGGATATGATAAGGAAGATTTTCCAGAAGAGTTATTACAAAATAGAGTTCAAAATGAGAAAATGACTCTGACGTATACAGGAGCTTTGTATGGGAGAAGAAAACCGGATACCTTTTTTCAAGCGCTTCAAGAGTTGATAGCAAATAATCAAGTGAAGCGAGATAAAATAGAGGTTAGGCTTGTTGGAAATTATAATGAAGCACAGATGAATTCTAAAATCAGTCAATATAATCTAGAAGAGATTGTTAAAATTGTTGGCTTATTACCACATGATGAGTGTATAAAAGAACAGCTCGCTTGTGACTCGCTAGTTTTGATAGAAGGAAAGGGAAAAGGTGCAGAAGCTTTTTATACAGGTAAACTTTTCGAATATATGAACACAAATAAACCTATATTAGCATTATTGCCAGAAAATGGAGTGGCGGCGGAATTGGTGAGGGAATCTAATATAGGAAAAGTAGCAGCAGTAGACAATGTCAGAGAGATTAAAGATAATATTTTATACTATTATGAACAATGGTGTAAAGGTGAAATAGAATATTCACCTATTAGAGAAGTCGTTGAGAGATATGACAGAAAAAAACTTACACAGCGACTTTCGGAGGTTTTCGATAGAATCGTAAGACCTTAATGGGGGCAGGTATGAAAAAAATAGAAATAGACGAATTAAAAAAAATTCAACTTCAAATATTAGATGATGTTGTGGCGTTTTGCGATAAAGAAAATTTGACATATTTTTTGGCATATGGAACATTGATTGGGGCGATTCGTCATAATGGATATATACCGTGGGATGACGATATTGATCTTGTAATGCCAAGAGATGATTATGATTACTTTTTACGCCATTATAATAGGAGTACTGAAAGATATAAAGTGTTAGATTATGAAGTGGATTCCAAGTATTTATATCCTTTTGGGAAAGTAATCGATACAGAGACATTTTTGAATGAGAATTGTTATATTGGCTATGAATTAGGGGTTAATATTGACATATTTCCATTAGATGAGGTTGACGCTGCGGGGAAAATGCTTCGTCATGAGAGGATGGTTAGAAAAATAATATTTTTTAAAACTATGCCTTGGAGTAATAAGAGAAGTTTAATGAAAAATATTGTTTTAACACTTGGGAGAGGTGTTTTTTCTGTGGTGCCCCTTGAGTCATTGATTAAGCATACAATTTGTTATGCTAAAAAATTAAGAGGGACAGGAAGTGAAAAATTATCCGTTCCAGTGGATGGGGCTTCTAGTGTAAAGGTATGGGAAAAGAAATGGTTTGAAGAAATGGAATATCATCAATTTGAAGGGAAAGAATATAAGATCCCTAAGGAATATGATGTGTGGCTCAGAGCAGTCTATGGAAATTATATGGAACTTCCACCGGAAGATCAAAGAGAGTCTTTGCATGACATAGAAGCTTACTGGCGTTAGAAATAGTTTTGAAAAGGAGAAATAATAATGAAATTAATTGACGAAAAAGGGAAACTGTTTGGTAAAATAAATGTAATCGATTTCGTAATAGTGATTATTGTGATAGGTCTATTAGCTGGGGTTGGTTATAAACTGTTTATTCAAGATAATAATGGTGTAACCGAGCAGCCAACAAAAAAAGAACAGGTTAAAATTACTTTTATGATTAAGGGGTGTACTCCTGAAGTACAAGAAGCATTGAATCAAGGGGATAAACTGATTATAAATAATGAAATTTCTAATGTGGAAATTTTGAATATTGAAGTTTCTGATAGTCAGACGACAACAGTTAATGATCAGGGTGAGGTGATAGTAACAACTAATCCAACAATGATTGATATGAGAATTACTGTGGAGACAGAAGCAGATGCGTCTAAAGCAGGGGTTAGTGTAAATGGTGAAATGATGAAGGTTAATGCTGATTTTGTTGTTGAAACGACTAGTTTTTATGGAAACTCTAAAATTATTGATGTTACTACAGAAAAATAAAAATATAGCGTGGAGGATAGGATGAAGCGTTGGATGGAAACAAGTTGGTTGTGTGGGAAATTATCGTATTTAACCTTTTTCCTCATGAACCTGTATCGTGGCAGCATATGTGAAGAGGTAATAGAAGCGATAAAAAGGATATGGGTACACAGTCATTTTGGAAAAATGAATAGCGCATATGAAGAAAAAGAACCCCTCTTTCTTTCTTCTAAATGTTGCGTTAGAGTAAAAAAAACAATACACTTCGGTTTGGAAAAAATTGGACAAATTTTGGATTGGATTTGTAAAAAAGTCTTTAAGACAAAAGATTTTCCGTGTACTATGTCCAATGGTCAGATTAGATTTCGGTTGACTGGAATTGGAATATGTATTGTTTTGGGTCTGGCGTTACTTTTTAGCAATATTGAGATTATGCTACTTGGGGTCGCAGTGATAGTATGCATATGGATCTTTGCCTGTCATTATGAAACAGCCACTTATTTACTGGCAATATATGCTTTTATAGATTATGTGCTGCGGAAATATGTTGTGAATATATCCAGTATATGGGATGAGTTGTTTTTTGTTGCTATGATTTGCGTTTGGTTGTATAAAGGAGTTAGATATCGAAACGAGGAAAACTGCAAACAGGCGCCTTTAAATATGTGTTTATGGGTATTTATTGGAATATATACAATACTATTACTTTTTTCCCCAAATTTATCAATATCATTAGAGGGATTCCGTGCAATAATACAATATATGTTGTGGTATTTTATTGTATTACAATTATTAAAGGATAAAAGAAGTGTACGAACAATACTGTTAGTTTTTGTTGGTGTTGTTGGGGTTATGGCTTTACATGGAATGTACCAATTTATTGTAGGAGTAGAAATGCCGGAAGCGTGGGTGGAAAGTAGTGAGAGTGTTAGGACGCGCGTCTATTCGATTTTGAGCAGTCCCAATATTTTTGGCAGTTTAAATGTATTAGCATTTCCAATCTGCTTTTCTTTTGCAGTAATTGCAAAACAAGTTAGAGAAAAGTTGTTTTTTATTATGTTAACACTCTGCATGCTTGCTTCTTTGGCATTCACATATTCTCGTGGGGCATGGATTGGGGCTGTGTGCGCGATAGCGGTATATGTATTGCTGAAAAACAGAAAGCTTATTGTTCCGACAATTATAGCTGGAGTTCTTGTGCTTATTTTTGTGCCGAGTATTCGAAATCGATTTTTATTTATGTTTAGTATGGACTATCTGTCCAGTAGTATGAAAGGAGGGCGGTTGATTCGATGGCTGACAGCACTTGATATTTTGAAAGAGCATCCTTTGACGGGACTTGGATTGGGACAGTTTGGAGGTGCGGTGGCTATGAATAATGAGCTGACAGCTATTGTAAAAGGACAAGAAATTAGTACTTATTATATGGATAACTATTATTTGAAAATAGCAGTGGAAGCTGGAATCATTGGGTTAATTGTCTTTGTTTGGTTAATGTATCAAGTGATGGTAATTTCTTTTAAAACCATAGGAGTTACTCGAGATGTTAAAATGAAAGAATTGGAAATGGGAATACTGGCAGGGTTATCAGGAGTTATCTGTCATAATTTCGTGGAAAATGTCTTTGAAGTTCCGCTTATGACAACAATGTTCTGGATGTTGACTGCGGTTATGATGCAAATGTGGTATATGAATTATACAGAAGAAAGGAAGATAAGTAATGTCGAAAATTAATGTAGTAGGGTTAGGATATATAGGGTTGCCAACAGCGTTAGCGTTAGCGTCTCACGGTAATGAAGTAGTAGGTACCGATTATAATAAGGAATTGGTCGAAACATTACAGGCAGGGCATACAACATTTGAAGAAGAAGGATTAGATGAATTATTCCAGAAAGCATTAAAAAGCGGAATTGAGTTTACAACAAATTATATTTCAACAGACATGTATATTGTTTCGGTTCCGACACCATATGAAAAAGAAAATAAAAAAATTGATGCTTCTTATGTAGTAAGTGCA
The DNA here is from genome assembly GCA_900543415.1 of uncultured Dorea sp. Lineage (GTDB taxonomy): Bacteria > Bacillota > Clostridia > Lachnospirales > Lachnospiraceae > Dorea_D. The sequence goes on from UQRE01000002.1 coordinate 6,248, forward strand.
GTGAAAAGTGTGATGGAAGTATGCCCTAAAGGAGCAACTGTTGTAGTAGAATCTACGGTATCTCCAGGGACGATAGATCGTTTTGTGCGACCAGTGATTGAAGAAAATGGTTTTGTTATTGGGGAAGATATTAATATTGTACATGCACCGGAGCGTATCTTACCGGGGAATATGATATATGAATTAAAACACAATTCAAGAACTATTGGCGCAGATAGTAAAGAAATAGGTGAAAAGGTAAAAGCAGTGTATGCTTCTTTCTGTGAGGCAGAAATTGTGGTTACAGATATTCGTACCGCGGAGATGACTAAAGTTGTAGAGAATACATTTAGAGATATCAACATTGCTTTTGCTAATGAGTTGACTAAAATATGCCGCTCAGATAATATGGATGTGTATGAAATTATCCGTATTGCAAACAAACATCCAAGAGTGAATATTTTACAACCGGGTCCTGGTGTGGGTGGACATTGTATTTCAGTCGATCCGTGGTTTTTGGTTGGTGATTATCCGGGGCTTGCAAATATTATTCTTGCGGCTAGAAAAATTAATGATTCTATGCCTGAGTTTGTTCTTGGACGAATTGATGATATTATGAAAGAGCATCAGATTAAAGATGTGTCACGTGTGGGATTATATGGATTGACATATAAAGAGGATGTGGATGATGTTAGAGAAAGTCCGACTTTACAAATGTTAGAGTGCATGGAACGTCATCTCGCCAGAGGTGTAAAAGTATATGATCCATATGTGAAAAAAGATATTGTAGAAAACCAATATCATGATTTTGATGAGTTCTTGAAGAATGTTGATATTATTGTGTTGCTTGTCTCACATCAGGAAATTAAAGAGAATATGGAAAAAATCAAAGATAAGTTAATTTTAGATACAAGAAATATTTGTGATTTTAAGGGTGTGTACAGAATATAAGAAATTGATTATTCTTATATCCGGAATTAACATAAATGATTCAGTAGCTTGTAATTGTAGAAACAATATAGTATCATAGGTAGAGCGTAAGTGATATTTAAAATACGATGAAATGGAGAATAAGATGTCCACACGAAAAAAACGTCGTCATAGACGAGGAAGAAGAAAAACTGGAAATTGGTTTACCAGGTTGAGTATTGGAAAAAGAATAGGGGTGTGTTTCGGCGGCGTTATCCTTTGTCTTGTTGCAAGTGGTGTTATATATGTTGCCGCAAAACTAGGAAAGATTGACACGGAAGAGATTCCGACAGAAGATATTATTGTCAACAAAGAAGCAGAGACAACAGGAGAAGGTTATACCAATGTTGCGCTGTTTGGAATAGATTCTCGTGAAGGAGAGTTGGAAGTAGGAACCAGAAGCGATTGTATTATTGTGGCAAGTCTTAATAATAAAACAAAAGAAGTGAGAATGGTTTCGGTATATAGGGACACACTTTTGGATATTGGAAACAAAGAATTGCAGAAGTGTAATGCTGCCTATAGTTTCGGAGGACCAACTGCAGCTATTAATATGTTAAATCGAAACTTAGATTTGGATATTCAAGATTTTGCGACAGTTGATTTTGCAGCGGTTTCTAATGCAATTGATTTGTTAGGTGGCTTAGAGATTGAAGTTAAAGAAGAAGAGATGAAAGCACTAAATCATTATGTGTATGAAACAGCAAATGTAGCAGATAAAACAGCAAGAGAAGTTTTAGAACCAGGAGTACAACTTTTAAACGGTGTGCAAGCAACTACGTATGCCAGAATTCGCTCTACAGCAGGTGGTGATTTTACACGTACTGAAAGGCAGAGAATCGTAATCGAAAAAATGGTTGAAAAGATTCAACAATCTGATCTTGCAACAATTAATAAGATGATTGATACTTTGCTTCCAACGATTAAGACAAGCTTTTCTACGCCTGAAATTTTATCATATGCGAAAGATTTTGCAAAGTATAAGATAGGAGAATCGTCAGGATTTCCATTTGATAAAACAACAGATACCATTTCAGGTCTTGGAAGTATCGTTATTCCGGTTACGTTAGAAGATAATGTAAGACAATTGCACGAATTTTTATACGGTGAAATGGACTATACTCCATCAAGTGAAGTTTCGTCTATCAGTACTGCAGTTGTAAATAAAGTCGGTGAGAAAAAAGCCACAGATGAAGAGACATTAAGTAGTCAAACTTATTCTGATACAGAAGATGATAGGAGTCAGGAATCGGGTAGAAAGCCGTCAAGTAACCATTCAAATAACCAAGGAACTTCTAGTGGAAACACATCAACAGGAAGTGATCATAATACAGGAAATAGTGGTGGAAGTAATTCAGGAACAAGCGGATCAGGATCCGGCGGAACCGGGAACTCAGGGGGAGAATCTTCGGGAGGATCATCAGATGGCTCTTCGGGCGGAGAATCGTCAGGCGGAAGTTCGGGCGGAGAATCTGGAGGCGGAACTGAATCTGGTGGTGGAGAGACAGAAGTGCCACAGTAATGAGTGAAGTAAGTTTCAACAAAATAATAAGCGGGATGTAAGATACATCCCGCTTTTAGCATTAAATGTATTTTTTTGGTGAATATAAAGATGATTTTGAAAAATAAAGTGAGAAGGTAAAAATATGTATGACTATTTGATTGTAGGAGCTGGTCTTTTCGGCTCCGTGTTTGCTTATGAAGCTGGTAAAAAAGGGAAATCCTGTCTTGTGGTGGAGAAGAGAGACCACATCGGGGGTAATGTCTATACGGAAGAAGTAGAAGGTATTAACGTTCACAAATATGGAGCACACATTTTTCATACAAGTGATAAAAGAATTTGGCAATATATGCAGCAATTTGCGGAATTTAACCGATACACGAATAGCCCGGTGGCAAATTATAAAGGTGAGATCTATAATCTGCCTTTTAACATGAATACATTTAATAAACTGTGGGGGGTTGTTACTCCAAATGAGGCGAAAGACAAGATTCAAAAGCAGGTAGAGGCTTATAGAACTTCGAATCCTAAGAATCTGGAAGAACAGGCGTTGAATCTTGTGGGAAAAGATATTTATGAGAAGCTGATCAAAGGTTATACAGAGAAGCAATGGGGACATAGAGCAACGGAGCTTCCGCCTGAGATTATTAAGAGACTTCCGGTTCGTTATACTTACGACAATAATTATTTTAATGATCTTTATCAGGGAATTCCGATTGGCGGGTATACGGCGATTATTGAGAAGATGTTAGAGAAAGCGGATGTAAGACTTAATGTTAATTACCTGAACCGGAGAAAGGAACTAGATAAGATGGCACACAAGATCATCTACACAGGTCCGATAGATGCTTTTTACGAGTATTGTTATGGGGAATTGGAATATCGAAGTGTTTCTTTTGAAACAGAAGTTTTAGAAGAGGAAAATTATCAGGGGAATGCAGTAGTCAATTATACAGAATTTGAGGTACCCTATACAAGGATCATCGAACACAAACATTTTGAATTTGGTACACAAGATAAGACAGTGATTTCCAAAGAATACCCGGCAGCATGGAAGAAGGGAGACGAACCCTATTATCCGGTAAATAATGAGAAAAACAATGTTTTGTATCAGAAATATGCGGAGCTTGCTTCCAAAGAAAACTGTGTGATTTTTGGAGGAAGACTTGGTACATATCGATATATGGATATGCATAACATTGTTGCAGAAGCGCTTCGGCTTGCACTTTCTGTCGAAATATAGTAAAATAGTATAAATTGTGTAGATTAATAAATAAAAGTGAGGTTTGTTATGGCGAAGAGAAGCAATAGACAGCTAAAGGCTGTTCAGGCTGCGAAAGCGCGTAAGAAACGAAGAAACCGAAGAAAAAAACGAGCAATTATTTTAATGGTAGAGATTATCATTCTTTTGTTATTATCCGGGACAGCCTATGTGATGGCAAAGTATGATAAGTTCCAAAAGGTTGAGATTGACTCCGAAGATATTAAGATTAATGAAGGTGTCAAAATGGAGGGCTATACGACCATGGCGCTCTTCGGAGGGGATTCAAGAGAAGGGCAGTTGGAAGCCGGAACGCATGCCGATACGATTATCATTGCTGTGATGGATCATGACAAGAAAGAGATTCGGATGGCGTCCATTTACAGAGATACATTATTAGAACAAGAAGATGGATCTTACAATAAAGCCAATTACGCATATTTTTCCGGAGGTCCGGTGGATGCCATCAATATGCTGAATAAAAATCTGGATCTTAATATTGAAGATTATGCAACCGTCGATTTTAAAGCAATGTCAGATGTGGTAGATCTGATTGGTGGAATTGAGATTGATGTAACTGATGCAGAAGCCAATATGCTGAATGAATATATTGGAGAGACCGCCAAAGTTGCAGGGAAGGAAGCCCATACACTTTCCGGTGGAGGAACCTATAACTTGGATGGTCCGCAGGCAGTGACTTATGCACGCCTTCGTAAGCTGGAAGGTGGAGATTATAAGCGTACAGAACGTCAGAGACTCGTCATACAGAAGATTTTTGAAAAAGCGGTCAAGATGGATCTGGGAACACTGAATAAGCTTGTTGATACGGTATTTCCACAGGTATCTACCAGTTTTACATTAAAAGAGATTATAAACCTTGGAACCGCCGGGCTTAAGTACAAGCTGGCGGACAGTACAGGCTTCCCGTTTGACAGAGATGATAGTCGAAGATATAAAGGCGCTTCGGTTGTTATTGCTCAGGGATTGGCTGAAAATGTACAACAGTTACATGAATTCTTGTATCCGAGTGAGACGGAATATGTGGTGTCCGATACAGTTCAGACAATTTCGGATGATATTATGGATACGACCGGTGTTACCAGACCGAAGGAATTAGATAGAGAGAAGACTGAGGGAGAAGAAACTTCTGACACCTCGCCGGGGGAAGGGACGACTTCCGGAGAAGTGGATTCAGAAGAATAGAGTTCTATCATTTCACAAATGAAAATATACTATGGAAAAACATAGGAGGAAAGAATAATCATGAAATTAATGAAGAAAATCAGTGCAATTGTATTAAGTCTTTGTCTGTGCATCCCTTGCTTCTCATTGGTTGCACATGCGGCAGACGGCAAGATCTCCTTTACGGATCCGGAGACGGCAGTCGGAGAGATGGTGGATGTAAAGTGTGTCCTTCGTTCTTCAGACGGAGATATGGGGAAAGTAGAAGTACAGCTTGCTTTTGACAGTGAGTATCTGAGCTTCCAGTCAGGAGATGGCGTAGAAGCCGGAGACGGAAGTCTTACCTATAAAGGTGATGGCGGTTCTTCTGAGATCTCTTTTACTGTGAAGTTCCAGGCGTTAAAAGAAGGCGAGACACAGATTACAGTGAACAGCGCTTCTGTTGCATCAGACGAAGGAGGAAGCCTGACTCTGACAGAGGGAAAATCTACAGTTAAGATTGCAGAAGGTGATCCTTCTAAAATCGTTCAGACAGAAACAACGTCCACAGGAGCAGGAGATAAAGAGGTAGAGGTAAATGGAGAGAAGTATACACTTACTGATGCTTTTGCTGATGCTGATATTCCGGCTGGATATTCTAAGACAACCGTTTCTTTAGACGGGGAAGACCGACAGATGGTTACAAATGAAGAGGGTACAGTTACCCTTGGTTATCTGAAGGATGCGGAAGGTACAGGTGATTTCTTCCTGTATAATACAGAGGATGCTACCTTTTCGCCATATGAGGAGATCTCTATTTCTGATACTACCTCTATTATTGTGCTCAGTGATACTTCAAAGGTGAAGCTTCCAAAGCAGTATAAGGAAGCAAAGCTTACACTTAATGAGAAAGAATTTCCGGTATGGCAGGACAGCACGAAGGAAGATACTTATATTATCTATGCCATGAACAATAATGGTGAGACGGGATATTACCAGTATGATCCGAGTGAAAATACATACCAGAGAGTGGAAATAAGCTCTGACGATGAAGATTCATCTAAGAAGAACGCGGGAATCCTTGGAAAGATTCAGAATTTCATCGAGAAGCATCTTGCGTTGATTGTGCTGGTTGGCGGTCTTGGTGGAATCATTATTCTTGTGGTACTGATCGTGCTCGGCGTGAAACTTCACAACCGCAATGCGGAGTTAGATGAGTTATACGATGAGTATGGCATTGATGAAGAGGAGGATGAACCGGAAGAGCCTGTGAAAGAGAAAAAGGGTGGCTTATTTGGAAAGCGCAAGAAGGACGAAGATGATTTTGAGTCGTATGAAGAAGCGTCTTTCGATGAGGATGACTTTGAAGATGATTTTAACGATGAGTATGAAGATAGTTACGACGATGAAGACGACTTTGAAGATGATTTCGAAGATGATTTTGAACGTGAAGAGCGGTTTGATACCGTGGAGTTATCAAGCTTCGAAGCAGATGATGACGTATTTTCAGGTTACAATAGAAGAGAGGAACTGACTATTGATGATCTGGATGATCTCCTCGGTGAACAGCCGAAGAAACGTGGTCATATCGAAGCAGATGATGCGTTTAAGGTAGACTTCATTGATCTGGACTAAGCGTAGTCGAAAGAAATAAAAAGTAAAAGTATGAAAAAAGCGGATTCTCCGAATACGCCGGGTTTTGGCGGTTTGGGGAATCTGTTTTGTGTTATAATCCGAAAATAAAGAGAAGGAGTTTGTAGTATGGATCAGAGATGTCCGAAAATCTGTTATCAGAAGAAAGAAGACGGTTTGACAGTGACCGCTTGTTATGGCATAGACGGACAGATCTATCTGCCGGATGAGCTTCGAGGTGAGCCGATTACTGCGATTGCGCCTTATGCGTTTTCTGACCGGGAGCCGGAAGAGGGAGATCTCTGTTGGATGGAGGAAGGGGCAGAAGCTCTGTCGGGACTTCATCGTCTGAATATGGAGGCGGTAACCGAAATTCGGCTTCCGCGCGGAGTGCGCGAGATTGGCCGGTATGCTTTTTATCGCTGTCGAAATTTAAGAAAGCTGGTTTTATCGGATGCTCTTCGTGAAATCGGTGGTGGCGCGCTGACCGGATGCCGGATACGGGAAGTAGAGATTCATTTTGCAAATGGAGAACAATCAGCGCTTCCTTCTATTTTGGATGAAATGCGTTATCGAATTCTGGCAAGACTTTATTATCAGGAAGGGAAGACTGCGCAGGTGCTTTTTCCTGAACATTATGAGGAGGCGGTGGAGAATACGCCGGCGCGGATTCTCTATACCAGTCATCATGGGGCGGGAGGATATTACCGTCAGTGCTTTTATAATCGTGCTCTTGATTATGGGAAATATGATGAGCTTCTCCCAAGAGCGATTGCAGAGGAGTCGGAAGAAACGGTGCTTCGTCTGGTTCTTGGAAGGCTTCGCTATCCTTATCAGTTGTCAGCGAAGGCAGAGGAGAGTTATCGGGAGTATCTGGCGGGACATCTTAAGACTGCGGCGCGGATGTTAGTGGCGGAGGAAGACATGGAAGGGCTTCGCTTTTTCTCGGAGAACAATGTATGGACAAGACCGAGTATCAGCGCTGCGCTTGAGCAGGCGGCAGAGTGGAAGAAGACGGAAATTATCGCCTTACTTACAGAAGAGAAGGCGTTAAAGTTCCGTGCGAAAAAGAAGAGTTTTGAATTATAGAGAGGAAGAATTGTGGAAAAGGAGACGCTTACCAGTCAGCTGGAAACCATTGGAGAGCAGATTTTGATGGTTTCCAGAAATGAATTATATTTAAAAATGCGGTTTATGGATGTAGCGCTTTCCGGTTACGCTTTTGTGATGGATGTCGGTCTGGAAACTATCGGCACGGATGGGCTGGCGATTTATTATCATCCTCAGTATTTGGGCGGACTGTTTCGGGAAGACAGGATTCTGGTGAACCGAATCTATCTCCATATGGTGCTTCATGGGATTTTTCGACATATGTTAAGGAGACAGGGGAGAGAAGAGCGGTTATATAATCTTTCCTGTGATATTGCTGTAGAGTCCATCATTGACGGAATGAACTACCGGTGTGTGTTAAGATCCAGGTCTTATATAAGGAGACAGATGTACGCTGATCTTAAGAGACAGATGAAGGTGCTGACCGCAGAGAAAATCTATCAGTTTCTGGATACACAGGGGCTTGAGGAAGCTGAGCTGGAACGTCTGGAGCGTGATTTTTGTGTGGACAGCCATCAATATTGGCCGGAGGATGACAAGAAGAAGCGCCAGGAGATTGAGAATCAGTGGCAGGGTATCAGCGAACAGATGGAGACGGACATGGAGACATTTTCCAAGGAGGCATCTTCAGAATCAGGAAGTCTTGTGGATCAGATCCGGGTAGAAAACAGACAGCGTATGGATTACCGTGAGTTTCTTCGAAAGTTTTCGGTGCTAAAGGAAGAGATTGGAGTAGATGAGGACAGTTTTGACTATAATTTTTACAGTTATGGGCTGCGGGTATACGGGAATATGCCGTTAATTGAGCCTCAGGAATGGAAAGAGGTGCAGAAGGTCGAAGAGTTTGCGGTTGTGATCGACACATCCATGTCTTGTTCCGGTGAACTGGTCAGAAAATTTCTGGAAGAGACTTATGGTGTGTTAAGCGAAAATGACAGCTTTTTCCGGAAGGTGAATATTCATATTATTCAGTGTGACGATAAGGTGCAGAAAGATAAAGAAATTACCTGTGAGGAAGATTTGAAGTCGTACATGGAGAATCTGACGTTAAAGGGCGAGGGAGGAACGGATTTCCGTCCGGCATTTGCTTATGTAGAGCGTCTGGTGAAAGAGCATGTATTTTCGAATCTCAGGGGGCTTTTGTATTTTACAGACGGACAGGGAACTTACCCGGCGAAGATGCCTGCCTTTGAGACAGCGTTCGTGTTTCTGAAGGAAGATTATGAGGATATGGAAGTTCCGTCGTGGGCAGTAAAGTTGATATTGGAGGAGAGCGACATTTATGAATATTAAGCGGGCAAAAATAGAAATTAAAAATGCCATAGAGGCGTATTTACAGAAGGACGATTTTGGCGAATATACGATTCCGGCAATCCGGCAGCGGCCGATTCTTCTGATGGGTCCTCCGGGAATCGGAAAGACACAGATCATGGAACAGATTGCCAGAGAGTGTGAGATTTCGCTGGTGGCATATACGATCACGCATCACACGAGGCAGAGTGCGGTGGGGCTTCCTTTTATTGAGAAGAAATGCTATGGAGGCAGAGAATATTCGGTGACGGAATACACCATGAGTGAGATCATTGCTTCTGTCTACGAGAAGATAGAGGAAACCGGTGTAAAAGAAGGCATTCTCTTTATTGATGAGATCAACTGCGTGTCGGAGACTTTGGCTCCTGCCATGCTGCAATTTCTTCAGTGTAAGACGTTCGGAAACCAGAAGGTTCCGGAAGGATGGATCATTGTAGCTGCGGGAAATCCGCCGGAATATAATAAGTCTGTGCGTGATTTTGACATTGTGACATTGGATCGAATCAAGAAGATCGAAGTGGAAGAAAATTATGATGTATGGAAGGAATATGCGTATCGTGCGCAGATCCATCCGGCGATCCGATCTTATCTGGAGCTTAAGAAAGAGAATTTCTATAAGATGGAGACAAGTGTAGACGGACGGGAATTTGCCACAGCAAGAGGCTGGGAGGACTTGTCGGAACTTCTGAAGGCTTACGAGGTGCTTGGGAAAAAAGCAGACCGTGAAGTGGTGCATCAGTATATTCAGCACTGGAGAATTGCCAAGGATTTTGCAGTGTATCTGGAACTGTTTGAAAAATATAAAAAAGATTATGGTCTGGAGCATATTTTGGAAGGACATTTCGACCGCACTTCTATGGAGCAGCTTAAAACAGCGTCCTTTGATGAGAGGCTTAGTGTTGTAGGGATGTTAATGGGAAAATTGTCCGGTCTATTTAAAGAATGTTATCGGGCGGACAAGTATGTGACCATGCTTTACGAGGCGCTCAAGCGCTATAAGGAGAGCGGGCAGCTTGATCTGGTGTGTAGGGAAGTGTCGGAGGAATATGAACGTCTGCGAAAAGCAGAGCGGCTTTCCAAGGAAGAAGACCATATTTGGAAGAAAGTAGTGTCCAAGCTTTCAGAATATCAGTTTATGACGGTTCGGGATCATCTTGGCAAAGAGGAAGGATTTGCCGCGGTGAAGGAAGCCTTTGGACAGGAAGTAGACGTACGGCAACAATTATTTGACCGGACGGGAAGTGCCCTTGATCATACGTTTGATTTTCTGGAGGAGACAGGGCTGACCGGTCAGGAAATGGTCGCATTTATTGCAGAGCTTAATACGGATTATTACAGTATCCGGTATTTAAAGGAAAATGATTGTGATAAATACTATATGTACAACAAACGTCTGCTCTTTGATGAACAGCAGGAGAAGATTTTGGGACAGTTAGAGGATGTGGAGAAAAAACTTAGCGGGATAGAACTTTTGAAGGAGTAACAGAAGATGGGAATTGTGGAATTATTTTTAATTGCAGTCGGTCTGTCTATGGACGCCTTCGCGGTATCTGTCTGTAAAGGGCTTGCCATGAGGCGTTGTACATGGAAGAAAGGTGTAATCGTTGGCTTGTATTTTGGTGGTTTTCAAGCATTAATGCCGCTTCTTGGATATGCGCTTGGTGTGCAGTTTAAAGAGGTTATTACTTCCATTGACCATTGGATTGCTTTTATTCTGCTTGGGCTGATCGGGATTAACATGGTTCGAGAGGTGCTGGGAAGCTGTGAGGAATGTGAAGAAGGGGATGAATCCCTCGACGTTCGGACAATGCTTGGACTTGCCATTGCCACAAGTATTGATGCGCTGGCAGTGGGTGTGACATTTGCATTCCTTCAAGTGCAGATTGTGCCTGCAGTGTGCTTTATCGGCGGAATCACATTTACTTTATCAGCGGCAGGTGTTAAAATAGGAAATATATTCGGAACGAAATATAAATCAAAGGCAGAGCTTGCAGGAGGCGTGATCTTAATCCTGATGGGAGGCAAGATTTTACTGGAGCACTTAGGCATTTTGTTTTAAAAGGAGATTAATATTATGAAATGGAATCAGTTTCGCTTGAAGACAACAACGGAGGCGGAAGATATTGTCAGCAGTATGTTAAATGATCTTGGGATTGAGGGAGTGCAGATTGAGGATAGGATCCCTCTTACCCAGCAGGATAAAGAGCAGATGTTTGTAGACATTTTGCCGGATATCCCGGAGGATGACGGAACAGCATATCTTACCTTTTATCTGGATCAGGATGTGGATACTGCCCGGATTCTGGGAGAAGTTCGGCAGGAATTAGAAGACATGAGAAATTATGTGGATGTGGGAGAGTGTACCATCGAAGAGTCTGAGACGGAGGATGTAGACTGGGTGAATAACTGGAAGAAATATTTCCATCAGTTTTATATCGATGACATTCTTGTGATCCCGTCATGGGAAGATGTGAAGACCGAGGACAGTGACAAGATGGTGATCCACATTGATCCGGGTACTGCATTTGGAACCGGAATGCATGAGACTACCCAGCTCTGTATCCGTGCGCTTCGTAAATACACGAAGAAGGATGCACTTGTTCTGGATGTGGGATGCGGAAGTGGTATTTTAGGAATGCTGGCGTTAAAATTCGGTGCAGGTCATTCGATTGGAACAGATCTTGATCCGTGTGCCATTGACGCTACTCACGAGAATATGGAAGTCAATGGAATCGGAAAAGACCAGTATGAAGTTATGATCGGGAATATTATTGATGACAAAGCGGTGCAGGATCAGGTTGGCTATGAGAAATATGACATTGTGGCGGCAAATATTCTGGCAGATGTGCTGGTGCCTCTGACTCCGGTGATCGTACATCAGATGAAACCGGGAGCTGTGTATATTACAAGCGGTATCATTGACGATAAAGAAGAAGTTGTGGTAGAAGCAGTGAAGGCTGCAGGACTTACGGTGTTGGAAGTAAACCATCAAGGAGAGTGGGTGTCTGTGGTTGCTAAGAAAGAGGAGTAGAAGATGCAGCATTTTTTTGTAACGCCGGATCAAGTGGAAGACGCGAGGATTATTGTAGAAGGTTCGGATGTCAATCATATGAAGAATGTCCTTCGCTTGCGTCTCGGTGAAGAAGTGATGGTAAGTGATGGAAATAATCTGTCTTATTTATGCAAAGTTGAAGCTTATGAAGAGGATCGGGTGATTCTTGGGATACAGGAGACGAAGGAGGCAGACACAGAGTTACCATCCAAGGTTTATCTGTTTCAGGGACTTCCCAAAGGTGACAAAATGGAGCTGATCGTCCAGAAGGCGGTAGAGCTTGGAGTCTGCGAAGTGATTCCGGTTGCTATGAAGCGGTCTGTTGTGAAACTGGATCAGAAGAAGGCGCAGAAAAAATGTGCCCGCTGGCAGGAGATTGCCAGAAGTGCGGCAAAACAGGCGGGGCGCGGTTATATCCCGAAGGTACATGAGGTGTTATCCTACCGGGAGGCGCTTGCATACTCCGAGCAGCTGGACAGAGTGCTTCTGCCTTATGAGCTGGCGGAAGGAATGAAAGAAACGAAGAAAGTGATCACTTCTATACTTCCGGGGCAGTCTGTGGGAATCTATATCGGACCGGAAGGCGGTTTTGAGAAAGAAGAAGTAGATCGGACTTTGGAACAGGGCGCAGAGGTGATCACGCTTGGAAAACGGATTCTTCGCACAGAGACGGCAGGACTTGCCGCGCTGGCGGTGTTGATGTTCCATTTGGAAGGGTAGTTACATACCTTAATAACAAGAAAAAGAATGAGGAAGTAGATAGCATGAGAGAAATATATCTGGACAATTCTGCGACGACCAAAGCTTATGAGAGTGTGGGAGAGCTTGTATACAAAGTCATGTGTGAAGATTACGGGAATCCGTCTTCCAGACATGTAAAGGGAGTGACAGCGGAGGGTTATATCAAAGATGCAAAGGAAATACTTGCGAAGCTTATGAAAGTACAGGAAAAAGAGATTTTCTTTACTTCCGGCGGAACAGAGAGCGATAATCTGGCGCTTATGGGGGCGGCAAGAGCCAACAGACGCGCAGGGAATCATCTGATCACTTCTTCCATTGAACATCCGGCTATTATCAATACGATGCGCCATCTGGAGGAAGAAGGTTTCCGTGTGACATTTCTTCCGGTAGATAAATACGGACGGATTGAGCTTTCCGCATTAAAAGAAGCGCTCTGTCCGGAGACGATTCTGGTGTCTGTCATGTATGTGAACAACGAAGTGGGTTCGGTACAGCCCATTCAAGAGGCGGCTTCTATGGTAAAGGCTTATAATCAGAATATTCTGTTCCACGTGGATGCGGTGCAGGGATTCGGTAAATACAGAATCTATCCAAAACGGTTAAAGGTGGATATGTGTTCGATCAGTGGACATAAGATTCACGGGCCAAAAGGGATCGGCGCGCTCTATGTAGACAGCCATGTGAAGATACAGCCGATTGTATTTGGCGGTGAACAGCAAAGGAATGTCCGTTCCGGTACGGAAAATGTTCCCGGTATTGCGGGACTTGGGCTTGCGGCAAAGACCATTTACGATCAGTTGGATAAGAAAGTGGAACGGATGCGGGAATTGAAGGAGCATTTTATCGAAGGGGTATTGAAGATCGAAGATACAGTGATTCACGGACTTCCTGATGCAACCTCTGCGCCGCATATCATCAGCGTAGGGTTTGCAGGTATCCGAAGCGAAGTGCTCCTGCATGCGCTGGAAGAAAAAGGAATCTATGTATCTTCCGGTTCAGCCTGTGCGTCCAACCACCCGCAGGTCAGCGGTGTGCTAAAGGGAATCGGAGCAAAACAGGAATTTTTGGACGCTACTCTTCGCTTCAGTCTGTCAGAATTTACGACGTTAGAAGAGATTGACTATACATTGGATACCCTTTATAATATAGTACCGATACTTCGAAAATATACCAGACGGTAGAGAGAAGATCGTCTGATCAAAGGAGAAATAAGGAATGAAATTTCATACATTTTTATTAAAATACGGAGAAATTGGATTAAAAGGTAAAAATCGTTATCTGTTTGAAGATGCGTTAGTGCGTCAGATCCGTTTTGCGTTGAAGGATGTGGACGGGAATTTTCAGGTACACAAATCTCAGGCGAGAATTTATGTGGACTGTGAAGGAGAATACGATTATGAGGATACGGTAGAACATTTGCAGAGAGTGTTTGGTCTTGTGGGAATCTGTCCGGTTGTCCGCATGAAGGATCAGGGTTTTGAGCAGTTGAAAAAAGATGTGGTTGCTTATATGGATGAAATGTATCCGGATAAGAATCTGACCTTCAAGGTGGAGGCAAGAAGAGCGAAAAAATCTTACCCGAAGACGTCCATGGAGATCAACTGTGATTTGGGAGAAGCGATCCTTGACGTATTTCCGGAGACAAAGGTTGATGTGCATAAGCCGGATGTCCTCCTGAATGTGGAAGTCCGTCAGGAGATTTATGTCTATTCCCAGATTATTCCGGGAGCCGGTGGTATGCCGGTAGGAACTGCCGGAAAGGCAATGCTTCTGTTATCCGGCGGAATTGACAGCCCGGTGGCAGGATATATGATCGCAAAGCGCGGTGTCGGTATTGAAGCGACTTATTTCCATGCACCTCCGTACACGAGTGAGCGTGCGAAACAAAAAGTAGTGGATCTTGCGAAGATCGTATCCAGATATTCCGGTCCGATCAAGCTTCATGTGGTGAATTTTACAGATATCCAGCTGTATATCTATGATCAGTGTCCACACGATGAATTGACGATCATCATGCGTCGATATATGATGCGGATTGCAGAGCATTTTGCGAAGAAAGACGATTGCCTCGGAATGATCACAGGAGAAAGCATTGGTCAGGTGGCAAGTCAGACGATGCAGAGTCTTGCGGCTACGAATGATGTATGTACGTTACCGGTATATCGTCCGGTGATCGGATTTGACAAACGGGATATTGTAGAGATCGCGGAGAAGATTGACACATTTGAGACATCTATCCAGCCGTTTGAGGATTGTTGTACCATCTTTGTGGCGAAGCATCCGGTGACGAAGCCGAATATTGAGGTGATCCGCCGCTCTGAGGAGAAGCTGGCAGAGAAGATTGATGAGATGATGAAGACTGCTATTGAGACTGCAGAGATTATTGAAGTGCAGGCATAAAAAAAGAATGTGCTCCGGCACATTCTTTTTCAAGCTTGTTATACGAGATAAGGCTTTAATACTTGAAGAATATTTTCAGCCTCTTCTCCTTCTGCGTGGATATTAAGATCAATATCCTTAGAAAGATCTAAACTGAAGATACCCATGATAGACTTAGCGTCAATCACGTATCTGCCGGATACAAGATCAAAATCGTAATCATATTTGGTAATGTCATTTACAAATGACTTTACTTTGTCGATAGAATTTAAAGAAATTTTAACTGTTTTCATCGGAACATACCTCCTTGGTTTTGTTTTGTTCTATACCTATCTTAGTTTTAAGAATGAAAAAAGTCAAGAATGAATTGTAAAAGAAAGGAAATATACAGGGTTATGAAGAAAGTAGCGCTGCACAATCTTGGATGTAAAGTAAATGCCTATGAGACTGAAGCTATGCAGGAATTGTTAGAAAAAAGCGGATATGAGATCGTGCCTTTTCAGGAGGGAGCAGATATTTACATTATCAATACTTGCACGGTGACCAATATCGCAGACCGTAAATCAAGGCAGATGCTCCACAGGGCGAGAAAGATGAATCCCGATGCCATTGTTGTGGCAGCAGGATGTTATGTCCAGACGGAGAAGGAGCAGGTGGACGAGTGTATTGATATCGTTGTGGGAAATAACAGGAAGCATGATATTGTAAAGATTCTGGAATGTTATGATTCTAAGTTGAAAAGAGAAATCATTGATATCAATCAGACCAAGGAATATGAGGAGCTTACGCTGGATCAGACTGCGGAACATACGAGGGCATATCTGAAGGTGCAGGATGGATGTAATCAGTTCTGTTCCTATTGTATTATTCCTTATGCGAGAGGCCGTGTGAGAAGCCGTGCGTTGGAAAGTGTTGTAAAGGAAGTGAAGGCGCTGGCGTCAAATGGTTATCAGGAAGTGGTTCTTACCGGAATCCATCTGAGCTCTTACGGGGTCGATACAGGAGAAAGCCTTTTGTCTTTGATTCTTGCGGTTCATGAAGTGGAAGGAATCAAAAGGATTCGTCTGGGGTCTCTGGAGCCGAGAATCATCACAGAGGAATTTGCAAAGACAATCTCCGGTCTTCCGAAAATGTGTCCGCATTTTCATTTATCCTTACAGAGCGGCTGCAATGCTACGCTGAAGCGGATGAACCGCAGATATACTGCACAGGAATATTATGAGAAATGCGAGCTCCTTCGGAAATATTTTGACCATCCGGCGCTTACGACTGATATTATTGTAGGTTTCCCCGGGGAGACAGAGGAAGAATTTGAAGAGTCCAGAGCATTTGTGGACAAAGTCGGCTTCTATGAGACCCATGTATTCAAGTATTCCAGACGGGAAGGAACGAAGGCGGCAGTAATGCAAGATCAGGTGCCGGAACCTGTGAAAGCGGCAAGAAGCAAGGTGCTTCTTGAGCTGAATGAGACGAAGCGTGCAGCTTACGAAGAGCGTCTGATCGGAACAACGCAGGAAGTGCTTATGGAAGAGCAAATGGAGATTGACGGTATCATCTGTCAGGTGGGACATACGAAAGAGTATGTGAAGATTGCATATGAGACGGAGGAGAATCTGTCGAATCAGATCGTAGATGTAGAAATTGAGAGTCATTTGCAAATCAAACATTGAATTTTCAATCGTAATAAGTTAAAATAAACTGTAAAGTATTTTTGGAGGACGTGAGTATATGAAAGATTTAAGCAATACACAGTTTTTTCAGGTAGAAAGCGGTCCGCAGATTCAGGCAAAAGATATTCTGGAGATCGTGTACAAGGCGCTGAGCGAAAAAGGCTACAATCCGGTGAACCAGATCGTGGGTTATATCATGTCAGGGGACCCTACTTATATTACCAGTTATAATGGGGCAAGAAGTCTGATTATGAAGATGGAGCGCGATGAGCTGGTAGAAGAGATGCTTAAGACGTATATCAAGCATAATCAGTGGGGATAATATCTATGAGAATCATGGGGCTGGATTATGGTACGAAGACGGTTGGTGTAGCGATCAGCGATGCGCTTGGGATTACTGCTCAGGCAGTCGAGACAATTACCCGGAAAGAAGAGAATAAGCTTAGGAAGACTTGTGCAAGGATTGAGGAACTGATCAAAGAATATGAGGTCGGCAAAATCGTGCTGGGACTTCCCAAGCATATGAACAATGATATCGGAATAAGAGCTGAAGCGGCGATAGACTTCGGCGAGATGTTGAAGAGACGGACAGGCCTTGACGTTGTGATGTGGGACGAGAGACTGACAACTGTGTCTGCAGAACGGACGTTGATGGAGAGTAAAATAAGACGCGAAGATCGTAAGAAATATATTGATAAGATTGCGGCAGTCTTTATATTGCAAGGTTATTTGGATGCACAGGATTCGTAAGATTCGTGAGGTGTTATTTTGATGGAAAAGATTAAGTTTATGTCTGAGGAGATGCAGGAAACAGATTTTTATGTGTTGGAGCAGACAAAGGTAAATGGAGTGTCTTACATTTTAGTGACGGATTCGGAGGAAGACGACGCGGAATGTTTAATTTTAAAAGATACATCAGCAGAAGATGATAAGGAAAGTGTCTACGAGATCGTGGAAGATGCGACAGAGCTTGGCGCGGTTTTGAAGATATTTGAGGAACTACTGGAAGATATTGAGATTGAAAGGTAAGAGCTTATGTCTATCAGTCAGGAAAAATTCAAAAAAATGCTGAAAGAAAAAGGTCTAAAAGTAACGAACCAGCGGTTACTTGTATTAGAGGTACTGGCAGACAATCGTCACAGACATTTGACTGCGGAAGATATCTATGAGCTGGTAAGAGAAGATTACCCGGAGATAGGGCTGGCGACTATTTACCGGACCGTACAGTTGTTATTAGAAATGCAGTTGGTTGACCGGATCAATCTGGATGATGGATGCGCACGTTATGAAATCGGCGAGGTTTATGATGGAAAGAATAAGCATCACCACCATCATTTGATCTGCAGGACATGTGGAAAGATAACCCCTTTCAAAGATGATCTGCTGGAAGAGCTGGAACGACGGATTGAGCAAGAGGAAGGGTTTCATGTGTTGGATCACGAGCTAAAGTTCTACGGACAGTGTATGGATTGCCAGAAGAAGGCGAAACAGCGCGGAGAACACATGGAGGTGTAAATTTGAAAAAAGAGAATAATGGAAAGCTGCGTATCATTCCACTTGGCGGCTTGGAGAAGATTGGAATGAACATCACTGCCTTCGAGTATGAAGACAGTATTATTGTTGTGGATTGCGGGCTTGCATTTCCGGAAGATGATATGCTGGGAATCGATCTTGTTATTCCGGACGTCACTTATTTGAAAGATAATATCCAGAAGGTGAAGGGCTTTGTTATTACCCACGGTCATGAGGACCATATTGGTGCATTGTCCTATATACTTCGGGAAATGAATCTTCCGATCTATGCGACAAAGCTTACAATGGGAATCATTGAGAGAAAGCTCTCAGAGCATAATCTTCTGCGCAGCACAAGAAGAAAAGTAGTAAAGCATGGACAGTCTATTAATTTAGGACAATTTCGAATTGAATTTATTAAGACCAACCACAGTATTCAGGATGCAGCGGCGCTTGCGATCTATTCGCCGGCGGGAATTGTTGTGCATACGGGAGACTTTAAAGTGGATTATACACCGGTATTCGGTGATGCTATCGATCTGCAGCGGTTTGCAGAAATCGGAAAGAAGGGTGTTCTTGCGTTGATGTCAGACAGTACCAATGCAGAGCGTCCGGGATTTACCCAGTCAGAGCGAACGGTCGGAATTACATTTGATCATATTTTTGCAGAACATCAGAATACGAGAATCATCATTGCGACTTTTGCGTCAAATGTGGATCGTGTACAGCAGATCATCAACTCTGCATGCAAATATGACCGAAAGGTTGTGGTGGAAGGTCGCAGTATGGTGAATATCATTTCTGTTGCGCAGGAACTTGGCTATCTGCAGGTGCCGGATAAGACTTTGATTGAGATCGATCAGATGAAGAACTATCCGCCGGAGAAGACGGTGCTCATTACGACCGGAAGCCAGGGAGAATCTATGGCGGCATTGTCCCGTATGGCGGCAGATGTGCATAAGAAAGTGACGATCATGCCGGGAGATACTGTTATCTTCAGTTCGAACCCGATACCGGGAAATGAAAAATCTGTATCAAGAGTAATCAATGAATTGTCGTCTAAGGGAGCAAATGTAATCTTCCAGGATGCCCACGTGTCAGGGCATGCCTGTCAGGAAGAGTTGAAGCTGATCTATTCCCTTGTAAAGCCGAAGTATGCGATTCCGGTACACGGCGAATATCGTCATTTGAAAGCAAATGCAGGGATTGCGAAAAACCTTGGAATCCCGAAGGAAAATATATTTATTTTACAATCCGGAGAAGTGCTGGAGGTAAGTGACAAAGAGGCGAAAGTAGTCGATAAAGTGCATACCGGAGAGATCTTAGTAGACGGACTCGGTGTCGGTGATGTAGGAAATATCGTTCTGCGTGACCGTCAGCATCTTGCAGAAGACGGAATACTGATCGTAGTGCTGACCTTGGAAAAAGGAAGCAATCAGCTTCTGGCGGGCCCGGATATCGTATCCCGCGGATTCGTCTATGTAAGAGAATCAGAAGGTTTGATGGAAGAAGCGAGAAAAGTGGTGACAGAAGCAGTGGAAGACTGCCTGACACATCAGCGCAACGCAGACTGGAGCAAGATCAAACTGGTGATCCGCGATACTATGAACGAATTTATATGGAAACGCACAAAGCGTAAACCAATGATTTTACCAATTATTATGGACGTGTAGTTGGGGACGTAGCCTTTTTGCAAAAGGCTACGTCCCAAATTGCGATTTGACCTGTCCTAAATTGAAAAAGGGGGTGTCCCAAATTGATCAGTAATGATAGGATCGCGACGTATATTCATTCGTTGGAGGTACCGGAAAGCCCGGTGATTGAGGCGATTGAGCAGGAGGCGCTGGATACGTTTGTGCCGATCATCAGGAAGGAAACGCAGAGCTTTTTGAAGGTTCTGCTGAAGATAAAGAAACCGCTTCGAATTTTGGAGGTGGGGACGGCTGTTGGTTTTTCGGCAATTTTGATGAGTGAGTATATGCCGGAAAATGGGCATATTACGACGATTGAGAATTATGAGAAGAGAATTCCGATTGCGAGAGAGAATTTTCGGCGTGCGGGAAAGGAAGATCAGATTACATTGATTCCGGGAGATGCACTGGAAGTTATGAAAGAACTTTCGGGACCTTATGATTTTATTTTCATGGATGCCGCTAAAGGACAGTATATCCATTATCTTCCGGAGGTGTTAAGGCTTCTTGCGCCGGAAGGGGTACTGATGTCCGACAATGTCCTTCAGGATGGAGACGTGATTGAATCTCGGTTTGCAGTGGAGCGGAGAAACCGCACGATCCACAGCCGCATGAGGGAATATTTATATGAGCTTACTCATCACGAGGAGCTTCAGACATCACTGCTTCCGCTTGGGGACGGCGTAGCATTAAGTGTTAAAAAAGAAAGTCATTAAGAGCAATAAGAAGAAAGAGTTTTTAATAAAAAGGAGATAAAAATATGAAAAACAGACGCCCGGAATTGTTGATTCCAGCAAGCAGTTTGGAAGTGCTTAAGACGGCAGTTGTATTTGGTGCAGATGCGGTCTATATTGGAGGCGAAGCCTTTGGGCTCCGCGCGAAAGCGAAAAATTTCTCCCGCGAAGAGATGGAAGCGGGAATTCTGTTTGCACATGAACACGGGGTAAAAGTTTATATTACGGTAAATATTCTGGCACATAACGATGATCTTCCTGAAGCGGAAGTCTATCTTCGTGAATTGAAGGAAATAAAGCCGGATGCGCTGATCATTGCTGATCCGGCAATTTATGAGCTGGCGAAAGAAATCTGTCCGGAGATCGAGCGCCACATCAGTACGCAGGCAAATAATACAAATTACGGTACTTACAATTTCTGGTGGAAGCAAGGTGCCAAAAGAGTGGTGTCTGCAAGAGAACTCTCTTTAAAAGAAATTAAGGAGATTCGGGAACATATTCCTGAGGAAATGGAAATTGAGAGTTTTATCCACGGCGCGATGTGTATTTCTTATTCCGGCAGATGTCTGTTAAGCAACTTCTTTACCGGAAGAGATGCCAATCAGGGAGCCTGCACACATCCGTGTCGCTGGAAGTATTCAATCGTAGAAGAGACGAGACCGGGAGAGTATATGCCGGTATACGAAAATGAGCGCGGCACGTACATTTTCAATTCAAAAGATCTGTGCATGATCGGTCATATACCGGAAATGATCGATGCGGGAATCGACAGCTTTAAGATTGAAGGTCGTATGAAAACAGCGCTTTACGTCGCTACGGTTGCGAGAACTTATCGCCTTGCCATTGATGATTATCTCAAGGATCCAAAATTGTATGAGGCAAACATGCCATGGTATCTGGAGCAGATTTCCAATTGTACGTATCGTCAGTTCACAACCGGGTTCTATTTTGGCAAGCCGACGGAAAAGACACAGATCTACGATAACAATACTTACGTGAAGGGATATACGTATCTTGGAATCATCGGGGAAGAAAAGGACGGCATGTACCGCATTGAACAGAGAAATAAATTCTCGGTCGGTGAAAGTATTGAGATCATGAAACCAAACGGTGAAAATATAGAGGTGACGGTGAAACGCATTGTGGACGAAGAAGGTCAGGAGCAGGAGAGCGCGCCGCATCCAAAACAGGTGCTTTATGTGGATCTCGGACATGAGGCAGAGCAATACGATATTCTCAGACGAAGAGAAGAATAAAGAATCGTTATCAAGAATATTAAGAGAAATTAAGAAATTAGAAATAGCGGATTTCTTGCTTTTTAGCAGGAGATCCGCTATACTGTTTTTACAAAATCTTTAAAATCTTATTTTCATTCAACGCCTGATATTTCGGGCATTGTTCTATGGCAGTCGCCGGAAAAGATTCCATAAGATTTGGTGGAAAAGCACAAAAAAAGTAATTGTCACATAGACTAGAAGCAAACACTTTAAGAGGTGCTTTTCGTGAAATCATTTCCTCAACCCCTCACAGCTTCTGAAGAAAGATATTATCTGCAAAAATATACAGAGGGTGATCTTGAAGCAAAACATATTCTGATAGAGCGGAATCTGCGCCTTGCAGCACATATTGTGAAGAAGTATCAGTCCATGGAGGAGGATACGGAGGATCTTTTGTCCATTGGAACCATCGGCCTCATCAAAGCGGTCGTCACTTTTAACCCCGATAAAAGTGTAAGACTTGGCACGTATGCGGCAAGGTGTATTGAAAATGAGATTCTGATGTATCTTCGGACAAAGAAAAAATCCTCCAGGGAGGTGTCTCTGTATGAACCGATCGGAACAGACCGGGAAGGCAATGAGATTCAGCTCTTTGATGTGATCGAGACAGAAGGCGAGGATGCACATTCGAAGGTGGAATTAAAAGAGGATATCCGAATGTTGTATCAGCGTGTAGAGAAGGAACTGACACCTAGAGAGCGGACGGTTTTGAAGCTTCGCTACGGGCTTTACCATGAGGAGGAATATACGCAGAAGGAAATTGCCAGAAGACTTGGCATTTCCAGATCTTATGTGTCCAGAATCGAGAAAGGTGCCATTGCAAAATTGAGGGGATATTTCGAAATGTAACCAGTGATGAGACGACAGATGAAAGAGGTGTTAGGATGGCATTTAGTACGGTGGCGTCTGCAGTTCTTCACGGAGTGCAGGCGGAAATTATTCAGGTGGAGACAGATGTAAGCAATGGTCTTCCGGTTTTTCATATGGTAGGGTATCTGTCTTCTGAGGTCAAGGAAGCGGCAGAGCGTGTGCGCACTGCAATTCAAAATTGCGGGATGCAGCTTCCGCCTAAGAAGATTGTGGTAAATTTAGCACCTGCCACAATGCGGAAACGGGGCGCGTCATACGATCTCCCGATTGCGTTGTCAGTTCTTGCGGCTATGGGTGTATTTTCGGCGGAAAGTCTTCACGGAGTAGTAGTAGCAGGTGAGCTTGGGCTTGGAGGAGCCGTGCAGAAGATCTCAGGGATACTTCCCATTGTAAAGCGGGCAAAGGAGTGTGGGTATCATACCTGCATTGTGCCAAAAGAAAATGTAACAGAAGGAGCGCTTGTGGAAGGTGTGCGGGTTCTGGGAGCAGATACACTTCTGGCGGTATGCCGGTATTTGAAAGGAGAGGAGGAACTTTCCTGGGCAGCGGGGCTTGGGAAGGAGAAGTGGGAAGCAGTACGAAATGCAGAGGAACTGGACGAGCAGATTGATTTCTGCCATATCAGGGGACAGGAGATTGTGAAGAGAGCGGCGGAAGTAGCTGTGTCCGGCGGACATAATCTTCTTCTTGCAGGACCTCCGGGGAGCGGGAAGTCTATGACGGCAAAAGCTATTACAAGTATTCTTCCCTCACTTTCTATGGAAGAGAGTCTGGAGATTACCAGAATTTACAGTGTGCTTGGACTTTTGAGGGAAGATCACCCTCTGATCACGGCAAGACCTTTTCGAAATGTTCATCATACAACGACAAAGGCGGCGCTTGTGGGCGGCGGGAATCCGCCCTTGCCGGGAGAAATCAGTCTTGCCCACGGCGGTGTCTTATTTTTAGACGAGCTGACGGAATTTCAAAAACCGGTGCTGGAAGTGCTGCGGCAGCCTCTGGAGGAGCAGGAAGTTCACCTGTCCAGGAGCCATGGAAATTATGTGTTTCCGGCAGATGTGATGCTGGTGGCAGCGATGAATCCGTGTCCCTGCGGCAATTATCCGGACCCGGAGAAGTGCAGCTGCACGCCGGGACAGATTCAGCGGTATCTTGATACGGTCAGTCAGCCGTTTCTCGATCGGATGGATCTGTGCGTGGAAGCCCCGAGAATTTCCTATGAGGAGCTAAAGAAAACGGAAGAGGGAGAGTCGTCCGGGGAGATAAGGCTTCGGGTGGAACGGGCAAGGGCGATTCAAAATGAGCGCTATGCCGGAACAAAGATCCGGGTCAATGCAAGGCTTGGAGTGAAAGAACTTCCCATTTATTGTAAGCTGGGGGAAAAAGAAGAACAGCTTATGGAACAGGCATTTCACCGGCTTCATCTGACCGCGCGGACCTATCACAGAATCTTGAAAGTTTCAAGAACGATCGCAGATATGGAAGGGGTTGACCGGATTCGGACGAAGCATATCAAAGAGGCGCTTGGCTATCGGACGCTGGAAAAGAAATATTGGGGGAGATAAAAGGATGATATACGAATATTGGCTGTCGCGGGTGCATCCGCTGTCGAGTCAGAAAAAACAAAAACTGAGAGCATGTATAGGAAGTGCAAAAGAAATATATTATATAGAAGAAACGCAGATATATCAGTTGGATTTTTTGACGAAGAAAGATCAGGCGGTATTGGCAGAAGCGAAAAAAGAGCTCCGTCTGGAAGAAACATATCGGGCGTTGGAAGAACACGGAATCCGGTTCCTTCCTTACTTTGATAAAGAGTATCCGGGCAGGCTTCGTAAGGCGTTATCTCCTCCTTATGCACTGTATGTCAAAGGGCGCCTTCCGGAAGAAGAGAAGGTATCTGTGGCGATCGTAGGGGCGAGAAAATGTACTCCTTACGGTGAAGAGATGGCGCTTGCATACGGAGAGAGGCTTGCAGAAGCAGGAATCCAGATTATCAGCGGCATGGCAAGAGGGATTGACGGAGCGGCACAGAGAGGGGCGCTGAACGGAGGAGGAAGAACGTATGGGGTGCTTGGGTGTGGAGTGGATATCTGTTATCCGAGAGAGCACCGGGGACTCTACTGTGATATTTTGAAAGAAGGAGGACTTCTGTCAGAACAACTTCCCGGAGAGCCGCCTCTTGCAGGCTATTTTCCTGCCAGAAACCGAATCATCAGCGGACTGTCTGATCTGGTGCTTGTGATGGAGGCAAAAGAACGCAGCGGTTCCCTGATCACAGCAGATATGGCGCTGGAGGAGGGAAAGGATGTATTTGCTCTGCCGGGGCTTGCGACAAGTCCCATGAGCCGGGGATGCCACAGATTGATCGCACAGGGGGCAGGGATCCTTTTAAGCCCGGAAGATTTGTTGGAAATGTTAGGATATCAAAAGGAAAAACTCTGTCAAAAACCAGACAAAAATGAAAAAATGCTTGAAACAACAGAAAATATAGTGTATAGTTGTCTCGGTTTGTATCCAAAAGGTGTTCAGAGTCTGTCTGTTGAGACAGGGCTTGCACCGCCAGACTTGATAGAGCAATTGATGACATTAGAATTACAGGGATATATCAAAGAAGTATCTAGAAATCAATATATCAAAGTCCGTTAAAAATAAGTACGGGCTTTATGGAGGAAGTATTTTTATGGCACGTTATCTTGTGATCGTGGAGTCACCGACAAAGGTGAAGACAATTAAAAAATTTTTGGGGAGCAATTATGTAGTGACTGCGTCCAACGGGCATGTGCGTGATCTCCCTAAGAGTCAGCTTGGTGTTGATCCGGAAAATGATTTTGAACCGAAATATATTACGATCCGTGGGAAAGGGGAAATTCTCGCCAATCTTCGAAAAGAAGTGAAAAAGGCAGATAAAGTTTATCTCGCAACTGACCCGGACCGTGAGGGAGAAGCAATTTCATGGCATCTTTGTAAAGCACTGAAGCTGGATGAGAAGAAAACCTACCGGATCAGTTTTAATGAGATCACAAAAAAAGCAGTGAAAGAATCCTTGAAGCACGCACGCGAGATAGATATGGATCTTGTGGATGCACAGCAGGCAAGGCGTGTGCTGGACCGTGTCGTAGGATATAAGATCAGTCCGCTTCTGTGGGCGAAAGTAAAGAGGGGATTGAGTGCAGGCCGTGTGCAGTCTGTAGCACTTCGCATCATTGCAGACAGAGAAGAAGAGATCAACGCATTTATCCCGGAAGAATATTGGACACTGGATGCCAATCTGAAAGTAGATTCTGAGAAAAAGCTTTTAAGTGCAAAATTCTATGGAACAGAGAAAAAGAAGATTACGATTTCCTCTAAGGAACAGTTAGATCAGATCGTCAAAGAATTAGAAGGAGCATCTTACCGCGTGGCAGATGTCAAAAAAGGAGAGAGGATCAAAAAAGTTCCGTTGCCATTTACTACCAGTACCTTGCAGCAGGAGGCATCCAAAGCCTTGAATTTTGCAACTTCTAAGACGATGCGTATCGCACAGCAGTTATATGAAGGAATTGACATTAAAGGAAATGGGACCGTAGGTCTTATTACTTATCTCCGTACAGATTCAACAAGAATCTCAGAGGAAGCGGATGAAAATGTAAGAAATTATATTGAAGAGCAGTATGGCAAGCAATATGTGGCTGTAGGAGAGGCGAAGACCGGAACAGATAAGAAGATTCAGGATGCGCATGAAGCTATTCGTCCGACAGATCCTGCCCGTACACCGGCTGCTATGAAGGAATCTCTGACACGCGATCAGTTCCGTCTATATCAGCTGATCTGGAAACGTTTTCTTGCAAGCCGCATGAAGCCTGCGAGATATGAGACCACATCTGTGAAGATCGCAGCAGGCGATTATCGTTTTACAGTGTCTGCGTCGAAGGTTGCCTTTGATGGGTTCCGCATGATCTATACAGAAGCAGGAGAAGAAAAAGAAGAGAGCAATGTACTTGCGAAGAGTCTGGACAAAGATTCTGTGCTGCAATATGAGAGCTTTGATTCCAAACAGCATTTCACACAGCCGCCGGCACATTATACGGAAGCTGCGCTTGTTAAGACACTGGAAGAATTGGGCATCGGCCGTCCAAGTACGTATGCGCCGACGATTTCTACGATCATTGCAAGACGCTATGTGGCAAAAGAAAATAAGAATCTGTATCTTACAGAAATCGGAGAAGTGGTCAACAATATTATGAAACAGTCTTTCCCAAGTATTGTGGATGTTAATTTTACCGCAAATATGGAAAGTCTGCTGGACGGAGTAGAAGAAGGAAAAGTGAATTGGAAGACGATCATTGAGAATTTCTACCCGGATATTGAAGAAGCAGTTGAGAAGGCTCAAAAAGAGCTTGCGGAAGTCAAGATTGAGGATGAGGTGACGGACGTTGTCTGTGAACAGTGCGGACGGAATATGGTGATCAAGTACGGACCTCACGGAAGATTCCTAGCCTGCCCCGGGTTCCCGGAATGTCGCAATACGAAGCCATATCTTGAGAAAGTCGGAGTGGCGTGCCCGATCTGCGGGAAAGATGTAGTGCTCAGAAAAACGAAAAAGGGCAGAAAGTATTATGGTTGTGAAGATAATCCGGAATGTGAATTTATGTCATGGCAGAAACCTTCCGATCAGAAATGCCCTCGGTGCGGAAGTTATATGGTAGAGAAGGGAAATAAGCTCTGCTGTAGCAACGAACAGTGCGGATTTGTAGAGAATCAGAAAAAAGATAAAAATAAGTAGAAAATAAGTGCGAAATTCATTGAATATTATAAAATTGTATGATAATATAGCCTCATAGGACGGAGGAGTGCAGATGAGCGTACAGTTATTAGATAAAACAAGAAAAATCAACAAATTGTTGCATAACAACAATTCAAGTAAAGTAGTCTTCAATGATATATGTGAAGTCCTTACAGAAATATTGGATTCAAATACGCTTGTTGTGAGCAAAAAAGGAAAAGTTCTTGGTGGAAGTAAATGTGAGGATGTTCCGTATATTGAAGAACTCATTGAAAAAGAAGTCGGGAAACATATCGATGATATGTTAAATGAGCGTTTGCTCAGTATCCTGTCAACGAAGGAAAATGTCAATCTTGAGACACTGGGATTTTCTGAGGAAGCTTCCAGAGGATATCAGGCGATCATTACGCCGATTGATATCGCAGGAGAGCGCCTGGGAACTTTGTTTATCTACAAGCAGCATGAAATGTATGAGATTGACGACATTATCTTAAGTGAATATGGGACAACCGTAGTTGGTCTTGAGATGCTTCGCTCTGTAAATGAAGAGAGTGCGGAGGAGACAAGAAAAGAGCATATTGTTCAGTCGGCGATCAGCACATTATCTTATTCAGAGCTTGAGGCTATCATCCATATCTTTGAGGAGTTAAATGGTTCCGAAGGAATTCTGGTGGCCAGCAAGATTGCAGACAGAGTCGGAATTACCCGTTCTGTGATCGTCAATGCTCTTCGCAAATTTGAGAGTGCAGGAGTGAT
Organism: uncultured Dorea sp.; assembly: GCA_900543415.1. Taxonomy (GTDB): domain Bacteria; phylum Bacillota; class Clostridia; order Lachnospirales; family Lachnospiraceae; genus Dorea_D. The sequence continues at coordinate 34,619 of UQRE01000002.1, forward strand.
TGAGTCCCGTTCATCCGGTATGAAGGGAACTTATATCAAGGTGGTAAATGATTATGTATTTACCGAATTAGAGAGAATCAAATCAGAAAAAAGCAATTAAATGATTTCAAGAGAAAAAGAATGGATGAGGGTGTCGGGAAACTGATGCCCTCATTGTGAATCTGGAGGAAATTATGGAACGGTTTAAAGGCAGCACTGCAAGATTAAAAATGAAAAAAATGATTTTAGACGGCGGCTATTTTAATGACACGGAATATATTTGTAAAGTGGCTGCATACGAGAAGGAACAGGCGAATATTTATTTATTGACAGGGAAGACAGAGCTTCCGGAATTTTCTCTGGATGCCATTTACGAGTGTGTGCTGGACGAGGAGGAACAAGAGACCGTCTGTGCAGGAGTGATACGGGAAAGATATTGGAGTAAGCATGGAAAAGTTCTCGTTTTTCATATTGAAAATGGATTTTATAAAAAAAACGTAAACTAAAATAAAGTGTGTTGACAAAACAAAGAGAGAGTGCTATTTTATATCTAGAGTCTTTTAGCACTCTCTTTTTGTGAGTGCTAACAATCGAATGTTATTTATTAAGGAGGAATAGATATGAAGTTAGTACCATTAGGAGACAGAGTTGTTTTAAAACAGGTGGCTGCAGAGGAAACAACAAAATCAGGAATCGTGATTCCGGGACAATCAAAAGAAAAACCACAGCAGGCAGAAGTTATTGCTGTCGGACCTGGGGGAACAGTAGATGGTAAGGAAGTTCAAATGAACGTTGCAGTAGGAGATCAGGTCATTTATTCCAAATATGCAGGAACAAATGTAGAGATCGAAGATGAAGAGTACATCATCGTAAGACAGGATGACATCCTGGCAATCTGTGAGCAGTAATACTTCAACCGGGAGAAGCAAAGATTTCCGGGTGAGAGTACTGGAATGTGAAGAATTATAAATTAGAAAATTTTCAGGAGGCGTATGATCATGGCAAAAGAGATTAAATATGGAGCAGAGGCAAGAGCAGCCTTAGAAGCTGGTGTAAATCAGCTTGCAGATACAGTAAGAGTAACACTTGGACCAAAAGGACGTAACGTTGTTCTTGACAAATCCTTTGGCGCACCGCTTATTACAAATGATGGTGTGACAATCGCAAAAGAGATTGAGCTGGAAGATGCTTTTGAGAACATGGGCGCACAGCTGATCAAAGAAGTTGCTTCTAAGACAAATGATGTTGCCGGAGACGGAACAACAACTGCAACCGTTCTTGCTCAGGCAATGGTGCATGAAGGAATGAAGAATCTGGCAGCAGGAGCTAACCCGATCATTTTAAGAAAGGGAATGAAGAAAGCAACAGACACTGCTGTAGATGCAATTGAAAAAATGTCCAGCAAAGTAACAGGAAAAGACCAGATCGCGAAAGTAGCTGCAATTTCCGCAGGAGATACAGAAGTCGGAGAGATGGTCGCAGATGCTATGGAGAAAGTTTCCAATGACGGCGTGATCACAATTGAAGAGTCTAAGACAATGAAGACAGAGCTGGATCTTGTAGAAGGTATGCAGTTCGACCGTGGATATATTTCCGCATATATGGCAACAGATATGGATAAAATGGAAGCAAACCTGGATGATCCGTACATCCTGATCACAGATAAGAAGATTTCCAATATTCAGGATATCCTGCCGCTCTTAGAGCAGATCGTACAGTCCGGTGCAAGACTTCTTATCATTGCAGAGGATATTGAGGGCGAGGCTCTTACAACACTGATCGTCAACAAACTGCGTGGAACCTTCAACGTTGTTGCAGTAAAAGCACCGGGATATGGCGACAGAAGAAAAGAGATGCTCAAAGACATCGCAACACTTACAGGTGGTCAGGTGATTTCTGATGAGCTTGGCATGGATCTGAAAGAAACAACAATGGATCAGCTTGGCCGTGCAAAATCTGTAAAAGTACAGAAAGAAAATACAGTAATCGTAGATGGTATGGGCGATAAGAAAGCAATCGCTGACCGTGTAGCTCAGATCAAGGCACAGATCGAAGAGACAACATCTGATTTTGACAGAGAAAAACTTCAGGAAAGACTTGCAAAACTTGCAGGCGGTGTTGCTGTGATCCGTGTAGGAGCTGCGACAGAGACAGAGATGAAGGAAGCAAAACTTCGCATGGAAGATGCGCTTGCAGCAACAAGAGCAGCAGTAGAAGAAGGAATCATCGCCGGAGGCGGATCTGCTTATATCCATGCGGCAAAAGAAGTGGCAAAAGTAGTTGCAGAGCTTGACGGAGATGAGAAGACTGGTGCCAATGTCGTATTAAAGGCACTGGAAGCACCTCTGTTCAGAATTGCTGCAAATGCTGGACTGGAAGGATCTGTCATCATCAGCAAAGTATCAGAAGCAAAACCGGGCGTAGGATTTGACGCGTTGACAGAAAATTATGTAGATATGGTAGAGAACGGAATTCTTGACCCTGCAAAGGTTACAAGAAGCGCTCTTCAGAATGCAACAAGTGTTGCTTCTACATTGCTTACAACAGAATCTGTTGTGGCAAATATCAAAGAAGAGACACCGGCAATGCCAGCAGGCGGAGCAGGAATGGGAATGATGTAATTTCCATAAACAGACATTTATTAAAAATTTGAAAACTCCCAGAGATGGGAGTTTTCTTTTTCTATAGAAGTATGCTACAATACAGATACAATGTAAATGTTGGAGGAAGAGACATGAGTGACTTTTATACAGAACAATTGATTAAAAAACAGACAACAGGAAAGGACCGCATGATCAAGATTCTTTTAATTTTGCTCACAGTAGTGTCGGTGTTGATCATATTTATATTTCCATTCGGTATTATCCTTCCGGTAGCGCTTATCGCTCTGGATGTATTTATGTTTCAGAGAATGGATGTTGAATATGAGTATCTGTTTGTCAACGGAGATCTTGATATCGACAAGATTATGCACAAAGCAAGACGTAAGAGAGTGTGTTCCGTCAATATCAATGATGTGGAGATTCTTGCACCGGCGGATTCGGGAGATGCGAGACAGTATCAGAGAGCGAAGACGCAGGATTACACATCTGCATCCGGAAGCAAGAACGTATATGCCCTTGTGGTAAATGAGAAGGGTGTGTTGAAAAAGATTTTATTTGAGCCAAATGATTCGATCGTGGAAGGATTTTTCCTCATGGCTCCGAGAAAAGTTGTAAGAAAAAAATAGGAAAAATCAAGGAAAGTGCAAAAAGCGGTTGACAACGTCCGGTCGGATTAGTTATTATAGCAGTTAATAAAATAATGTTTTTTATTATCCGTCCTAATAATAAATTAGGGCGGATGATTGTAACATACACAGAAGGAGAAAGGAGATTATCATGGGAAAGATTATTGGGGAAGGGATTACATTTGATGACGTATTGCTGGTGCCGGCATATTCAGAGGTGATTCCAAATCAGGTGGATTTATCTACTTATCTTACAAAGAAGATCAAATTAAACATACCGATGATGAGTGCCGGTATGGACACAGTTACAGAGCATCGTATGGCAATTGCTATGGCGCGTCAGGGAGGCATCGGTATTATCCATAAAAATATGTCTATTGCGGAACAGGCAGAAGAAGTAGACAAGGTAAAACGTTCAGAGAATGGTGTTATCACAGATCCGTTCTATCTCTCTCCGGAGCATACACTGGAGGATGCAAATAATCTCATGGCAAAATTCAGAATCTCCGGTGTTCCGGTGACAGAAGGAAAGAAGCTTGTAGGTATCATCACAAACCGTGATTTGAAATTCGAAGAAGATTTCTCTAAGAAGATCAAAGAGTCTATGACATCGGAAGGACTGATCACAGCTTTGGAAGGAACAACTCTGGAAGAGGCGAAGAAGATTCTTGCAAAGGCGAGAAAAGAGAAACTTCCGATCGTAGATAAAGACTTTAATTTAAAAGGTCTTATTACAATTAAAGATATTGAGAAGCAGATCAAGTATCCATTGTCTGCAAAAGACTCCCAGGGACGTCTTCTTTGCGGTGCGGCAATCGGTATCACAGCTAATTGTCTGGAGCGCGCACAGGAACTTGTCAATGCACACGTAGACGTTGTTGTTATGGATTCAGCTCATGGACATTCTGCAAACGTAATCCGTACAGTAGAGATGGTAAAATCCAAATTCCCGGATCTTCAGGTGATTGCAGGTAACGTGGCAACAGGAGCTGCAACAGAAGCGCTGATCAAAGCGGGCGTAGATGCAGTGAAGGTAGGTATCGGACCTGGATCTATCTGTACGACCCGTGTAGTTGCAGGTATTGGTGTACCTCAGATCTCAGCAGTTATGGATTGCTATGAAGTGGCTGATAAATATGGAATCCCGATCATTGCAGACGGAGGAATCAAGTATTCCGGAGATATGACTAAGGCAATTGCTGCAGGAGCAAATGTATGTATGATGGGAAGCATCTTCGCAGGATGTGACGAAAGCCCGGGAACATTTGAACTGTATCAGGGAAGAAAATACAAAGTATACCGTGGCATGGGTTCTATTTCCGCTATGGAAAATGGAAGTAAAGACCGTTATTTCCAAAGTGATGCTAAGAAACTTGTTCCGGAAGGTGTTGAAGGACGTGTTGCATATAAGGGAACTGTCGAAGACACTGTATTCCAGTTGATGGGAGGGCTTCGTTCCGGTATGGGTTACTGCGGAACTCCTACGATTGAAGACTTGAAGAAAAACGGACGGTTTGTGAAGATCTCTTCTGCTTCTTTAAAAGAAAGTCATCCACATGACATTCATATTACAAAAGAAGCTCCAAACTATAGTGTAGACGAGTAGGAAGGAAGAAAAGATGGCTGGTACATTTGGAAAAACAAGTAAAGGCGAGGCTGCTCAGTTATATGAGATTAGGAATGCGTCCGGAATGTGTGCCTGTATTACAGATTATGGAGCAAATCTTGTAAAGCTGTTTGTGCCGGACAGGGAAGGAAAGCTGACAGACGTAGTCCTTGGTTATGAGGATGCCTCCGGATACGAAGAGGGAACCTGCTTTATCGGTGCTGTAGTCGGAAGAGTGGCAAACCGTATTGGCGGAGCTTCCTTCGAGTTGAACGGCAAAACGTATACGCTTACAGATAATGATCAAGGCAATACACTGCACAGCGGCAGAGATTTTACGAATCAGAGAATGTGGGAAGTAGAGAAGCTTGCGGAAGACAGTATTACACTGAAGCTGCACAGCCCGGAAGGAGATCAGGGATATCCGGGAAGCGTAGATCTCTTCGTGACATATTCTGTGACAGAAGATAATAGCCTGTCCATTCATTATACAGGAACTCCTACAGAGGATACGCTTTTGAATCTCACAAATCACAGTTATTTTAATCTGGCAGGGCACGAAGCCGAAAGTGTGCTTTCGCAGAAGGTGATGATTCAGGCAGAGTCCTATGCGAGAGCCGACGCAAGTTCTATTCCTACAGGGGAACTAGTTCCGGTAGAAGGAACTCCGATGGATTTCCGTAAGGAAAAAGCGATCGGACAGGATATTGAGGCGGATTACGAGGCGCTGAATTTCGGCAGAGGCTATGACCACACATGGGTAATAGATGGCAGCGGAATGCGCAGGGCGGCAGTGATGCGTGCAGAAGAGACCGGTATTACAATGGAGGTCTGGACAGATCTTCCGGGAGTGCAGTTTTATACGGCAAACTATGTAGAAGATGAAAAAGGTAAGGACGGCGTTATATACGGAAGAAGAAGCGCTGCCTGCTTTGAAACACAGTATTTCCCGGATGCGATCCACAAAGACAATTTCAGAAAGCCGATCGTGCGTGCCGGTGAGGAATATTGTACAACGACTGTGTATAAATTTCTATAAAGGATAATCTTCATAAAATCCTAAGTAACTTTTCATAGAAATGTGAGAAATATGTGGTATGATAATACAAGATGTTCGATGGAGAGTTTACCAAGAGATGAAGAAGAAACGATACAGAAAGCCGTTAAGCGCGGCTCAGAGAAAAAGAAAGGTCCAGCGAAACATTCGTCTGGGCCTTGTTTTGTTACTGGCGATGTTTGTGTTGACCGGTGTGCTGAAGATCATTCACCCGTCTTTATTTTCGCAGAAATATTATGAGCTGGACGGTGACAATATTGATGCATGCAGACCGGAGATGGAAGTAGATCTTCTTACGCCCAACGAGTATTCAAGACCTGGGACAAAGACGGAGAAGATCACGGCAATTGTGATTCATTATACAGCGAACCCGGGTGCCACAGCCAGAGGAAACAGGGATTATTTTGAAAATTTAAAAAATACTCATATTACGAAGGCGAGCAGCAACTTTGTTGTGGGCTTGGACGGGGAGATCATTCAGTGTGTGCCGACGTGGGAGGTGGCTTATGCGTCCAATGACAGGAATAAGGACAGCGTATCGATCGAATGCTGCCATCCGGATGAGAGTGGGAAATTTACAGAGAAGACATATCGCTCCATGGTACAGCTTTCTGCGTGGCTCTGTCTTAAATTCGATCTTACAGAGAAGGATCTTATCCGCCACTATGATGTAACGGGAAAGAACTGTCCCAAATATTTTGTGGAAGATGAGGCGGCATGGGAGACCTTTAAAGCAGATGTGGGAAAAACGCTCGCAGAGGCGAAATAAAGGGCTTACAGCGGTGAAATAGCTTGCACTGTCCGAAAATTGTTGATATAATACACACGCATATAAAGGCTGGGAGGACAGGACAAGGAGAGACAACATGAACGATTTGGAAATGTACAGGGAACAGTTAAGCCTTTGTGATGACAAGATTATAGACGCGCTTGTGGAGCGCGGGAAGATTGTGGAGAAGATCATGTCATATAAAGAAGAGTATGGCATGCCGATTCTTCAGCCGCAGCAGGAGACAAAACAAAAGGTAAGACTGGAAGCAAAGCTTGAGGGAAATAAATACAAAGAAGAGATTTATGATATATTCCGAAGAATTTTACGCAACAGCAAACGGATACAGGCAAGAAAGCTTTTTGGCTATAATATTGTGCTGATTGGATTTATGGGAGCGGGGAAAACAACCATTTCAGATTATCTGAGCACAATGTTTGCAATGAAGGTTGTGGAGATGGACGGACTGATCGCAGAGAGGGAAGGGATGAGCATCCCGGATATTTTTGCGACGTACGGTGAAGAATATTTCCGTGATCTGGAGACGAATCTTCTGAAAGAGCTGCAGGAGGAGAGTAATCTGGTGATTTCCTGTGGCGGAGGAGCTGCTCTTAGAGCGTGTAATATAGCTGAGATGAAGAAGAATGGCAGGGTTGTTCTTCTGACCGCAAGCCCGGAAGTGATCTTAGATCGTGTGAAGGACAGTGATGACCGTCCGGTGCTGAAGGGACGGAAAAGTATAGAAGGAATAACAGAATTGATGGAACAGCGCCGCGAGCGGTATGAAGCGGCGGCAGATATTGTGATTCAGACAGACCATAAGAGTGTGCAGGAGATTTGTGAGGAATTAATTCAGCGTCTGTCGGAAATGGATGAGGAGTAATGTTTGATTATTTTTTTCCGGACCGGTATATCGCGTCCACTTATGTGATTGATTTTGAAAAATTATATGAAAAGGGAGTCAGAGGTCTGATCTTTGACATTGACAATACATTAGTGCCGCACGGGGCGCCGGCGGATAAGCGGGCAGTGGAATTATTTGCCAGACTTAAGAAGATCGGATTCCGATGCTGCCTGATCTCCAACAATCAGGAGCCGCGTGTCAAGATGTTCAACGAGAAGATTCAAGTAGACTACATCTATAATGCACATAAGCCATCTACGAAGAATTATCGAAGAGCGATGGAGATCATGGGCACAAAGGAAGAGAGCACCGTGTTTATCGGGGATCAACTCTTTACAGATGTGTGGGGCGCCAAGCGTGCGGGGATTCCGAATATCCTCGTGAAACCAATTCATCCGAAGGAAGAAATACAGATTGTAATAAAGCGCCGTCTTGAGGCAATCGTGCTTCATTTTTATAAGAAAAGTCTCAAATAAAAAAAGGTTGAAAAAACCGGTAATATATTATAGAATAAAAAGAGCGAATAGAACGAAAAGTGCCAATGCGCACGATTTAAGGAGGATAAAGAAATGGCAAAGAAGTCAGCAGGCGAATTTAGAAATGGCATGACACTTGAAATCGATGGAAAGGTATGTCAGGTTGTTGAATTTATGCATGTAAAACCGGGAAAAGGCGCAGCTTTTGTCCGTGTGAAATTAAGAGATATCATTAATGGTGGTGTGATTGAGACGACATTCCGTCCAACAGAGAGCTTTGACGAAGCGTTCATTGAGAGAAAGAAAATGCAGTATTTATACAATGATGGGGAACTGTATTACTTCATGGACAATGAGACATTTGATCAGATCGCAGTAAGCTCTGAAGATGTAGGAGATTCTCTGAAGTTTGTAAAAGAGAACGAGGAAGTAAGCGTAAGCATTTACCAGGGAAAACCATTTGCAATTGAGCCACCTCTTACAGTAGAGCTTCGTGTTACAGAGACAGAGCCTGGATTCAAGGGCAATACAGCACAGGGAGCTACTAAGCCGGCAATTGTTGAGACAGGTGCACAGGTTGCGGTTCCATTATTCGTAGAACAGGACGAGATGATCAAGATCGATACACGTACTGGCGAATACTTATCAAGAGCATAAGGAAAACTTAATAAGATCCTAAGAAGAAAAGTCTTGCAAATCATGCGAGGCTTTTTTATAATAGAAATCACCATAAATCTTATTCAAAGAAATCTGAATTTCTTGGCAGAGATCTTGCCGGTATTCAACAAAAGTTCGAAAAAAACACACCTGCCTGCGTGGCCGGAAAGGAGAAAAATGACATATTGTCAATTTGTGCAGGAGGTAAAAGAAAAAGTGAAAGAGGGGGTGAAAGCCGATCAGTCTGTAACACTCTATACGTCGGTAAAAAATAACGGTGTGAAGAGGACGGGGCTTATGTTCTCGGAGCAGGGAATCAATGTGGCGCCGGCCATATATCTGGAATCTTTTTATGAAGATTATCAAAAGGGACAGCGGCTGGAGGATGTGGCTGATGAAATTATTGTGCTGTATGGAAAAGTGAAGGCGGATCATTCATGGGAGGAAGACTGTTTCCAATGTTATGAGAAAGTGAGAGATCGAATTGTCTTCCGTTTGATCAATCGAAAAGCAAATGAAGAATTGTTAAAAACAATCCCGTATGTTCCGTATCTTGATCTGGCGGTCGTGTTCTATGTGTTGGTTGATGTCAATGTTCACGGGACAGTATCACTGCTTATAAGAGAACCACTGCTCCTGGAATGGAAAGTGTCGGTGAAAGAACTGTATGATCAGGCGCTTCAGAATACGCCGTCATTATTCCCTTATGAATTCCGGGCGCTCCGGGCGGTGATCGAAGAGGTTTTCCCGAGTGACCGCCAATCAGAAGAAGAATATATGTATGTGTTAAGTAACCGCTTTCAAAGCTTTGGTGCGGCGGTGATTCTCTATCCGAACCGGCTGAAGCAGATAGGGTGTGTCATGGATGATGATTATTACGTACTTCCAAGCAGTGTGCATGAAGTGCTGATCGTGCCGGCAGAGTATGTGCGGAACAGACAGATGCTGGACGAAATGGTGAGAGAAGTGAATCAGGTCTGTGTGGAGGAAGAGGAAATATTGAGCGATCACGCATACTATTACGACCGAAGTGAAGATCTTCTTACGATGTGAAAAGATAAACGATGAGTGTAAAGCAAAAAAGCAAAAAAGTAAAGGAAATGTGTACAGCATTTCCTTTACTTTATCTCGGAAATGTGCTAATATAACAAATGCAGTTTCTTGTATACTGCTATGCACCCGTAGCTCAGGGGATAGAGCACCGCCCTCCGGAGGCGGGAGCGGCGGTTCGAATCCGCCCGGGTGTGTACCTTGAAAAGTGCTTATATTGTGTGGAGGTAGTCTATGAAAAGAGAGAGTTACGGCCGCCTTATTATGACAATCGGTATTTTGCTGATGGTGATAGCAGGAGCAGTCGGATGTAGTCTTACCACAGAAAAAACACAGCAAGAAGCACAAAAGATAAAGAAGACAGATGTAAAGACCGAAAATAAAGACGGTGAAATTATGAGTAAAAACCCTCTTACGAAGGAGACAACACCTGAATTTACAAAAGCGGTAGAGAAGTATTACGAATCGCTGGCGGATAAAACGGATTACATAGAGGGTTATGAAGGAATTGAAGTTTATAAAAAAGAAGGTCTTTATCCGGATACTTATCTTGCATTTGTCAGATATGGAATGAAGATAAAGGATATATATACCGTAGTTCCGGGGCTTGGCACTTTGTATGTGGTAAAAGACGGGACAAGCGGAACGTATCAGATCCACACGGAAGAATTGGATGACCGGACAGAAGACTATATTGAAACTGTGGCTGCGCATGAAGATGTGCAGGTGATGATGGAAGAGAGCAGGAAGGAATATCAAAAGGCTGTACAGTCAGATGCTTTGCTCCGAGAGGCATTGTCAGATCTGAAGCAGGCGTATGAGGGTTCTGCGGACAGTTTAGAATAATATAAAGAATAAAGAGAGTCGGATTCTTAAGGTGAGAATCCGGCTTTTTTGATACAAGGGTAGAAAGAGGGATAGAGATGGCAGGATATAAGTATGCGATAAAAAGAGCGTTTCCCTATACGATTCCGGTGCTGACCGGATATTTATTTATTGGGATTGCATTTGGTGTGATGTTTGCGGAAAAAGGATATTCGTTTCTTTGGGCAATATTAATGAGTTTGATGGTATATGCAGGATCGGGACAATATCTGGCCGTGAATTTTTTTGCCCCGGGGGTATCATTTCTTCATGTTATTTTTATGACGTTGATGGTGAATATCAGGCATGTGTTTTATGGGATTTCCCTTTTAGAGCGGTTTCACAGTATGGGTAAGAAACGCTGGTATATGATTTTCGGATTGACGGATGAGACGTATTCTCTTCTGTGTACAACGAAGGTTCCGTCCGGTGTGGAGGAAGAGAAGTTTTTGTTTGTCATTTCTATGATGAATCAGTCATACTGGGTGATTGGTTCTGCCATCGGCGGGATTGCGGGAAGTCTGCTTCCTTTTAATTCAGAAGGCATCGACTTTGCCATGACTGCACTTTTTGTTGTGATCTTTGTAGAGCAGTGGATGGAGAAGAAAAATCGTATCCCGGAATTGATCGGGGTGCTGGCAGCGATTCTCTCTTTAAATATTTTCGGGGCAGAAAACTTTGTATTGCCATGTATGCTGCTGATCATATGCATTTTATTTGTATCAAAGAAGAAGCTGGAAGGGAGCGTGAGTGAAAAATGCCGGTAAGTGCAGGAACATCATTTCTTATTATTTTAGCAGTTGCACTGACAACATTTGCAACACGTGTCCTCCCTTTTCTTATATTTCCGAAAGGGAAAGAGATTCCGGAAGTTGTTCGCTATCTGGGAAGAGTGCTGACTCCGGCGGTCATCGGAATGCTGGTGATCTATTGTCTGAAGGGAACTACGCTTTCAGAGCTTCCTTATGGAATTCCGGAAGGATTGGCTGTACTTGTGACCGCAGGGCTTCATATCTGGAAGCGGAACAACCTGTTGAGTATCGGGGCGGGAACGATACTCTATATGTTTTTGATTCAAGTCGTATTTTAGAGATTTTACACGGTTTCATCACAGTTTAAACACATTTATCACGTACACTGACTACATAAGAAAAGAAGAAACCGTGAAAGGAGTCATATTTTATGTCAAACGAATATAATTATTATACACCGGAATCTGGACCGGATTATAACTATGAACAGAATCAGGAACAAAAAAGGAAAGAGAAGAAGAAAATGCCCAAATTTATAAAGGTGATCAGTCTGGCGCTTGTGTTTGGTATTGTGGCAAGTGTAGCATTTCAGGCAACGAATCTTGTGGCAGATAGATTCCTCGGAACGACAGAGAGCCGCGAAGTGAAGTCTGTTGATAATACGAAAATATCCCAAAGTACAGGTGAAACTGCCAAATCTGACATTGCCTCCATTGCGGAGGAAGTGATGCCGTCTGTAGTTTCGATCACGAACTTAAGTGTACAGCAGGTACAGAGCTTCTTTGGAGGAATTCAGGAACAGGAAAGTAAAAATGTCGGGTCGGGCATTATCATTTCCCAGAATGATTCAGAGCTTCTGATCATTACAAATAACCATGTGGTAGAGGGAAATGAGACGCTGACAGTATCCTTTGTAGATGAGGAGAGTGTAGAGGCACAGGTAAAAGGTACAGATGCAGCGAAAGATCTTGCTGTGATCGCTGTGCAGACGAAGAAAATTAAAGATACAACGATGGATCAGATTAAAGTGGCTTCACTTGGAAATTCCGATCAGCTTCAGGTGGGTGAATCTGTGATCGCAATCGGGAATGCACTTGGGTACGGGCAGTCTGTTACTTCCGGTATTGTCTCGGCAACCGGGCGTGAGCTGGATGGAATTGATGAAAAGCTGATCCAGACAGATGCCGCGATCAACCCGGGTAATAGTGGAGGCGCTCTTCTGAATGCAAATGGAGAGGTGATTGGTATCAATACAGCCAAGGTGGCAACGGATACGGTAGAGGGAATGGGATATGCAATTCCGATCTCCAGTGTCAGTGATATTATTGAGAATCTGATGAATCAGGAGACAAAGACCAAGGTTTCAGAGGCAGAGCAGGGACAGCTTGGAATTCAAGGTGTGGATGTGACAGCGGATAGTTCCGAAATGTACAATATGCCGACCGGTGTCTATGTATCGGAAGTGATTGCCGGCGGAGGAGCAAAGAAAGCGGGAATTACAAAAGGATCGGTCATCACAGGAATCAATGGAACCAGTATCGATGGTATGCAGGCTTTGAAGGAACAGCTCCAGTATTACAGAGCCGGAGAGACTGTGAAGATTACAGTGGCAACACCGGAGAAGAATGGGGAATATGCTAAGCGTGATGTAGAAGTAACTCTTGGAAAAAAATCATAGTTGTTTGCTATTTTATTTCTTTTGTAGTATAATGCAGTTAAGATTATGAAAATGAGGTAGGAGGCAGAAATACGAATGAAATGTCCGATTTGTGGTCAGCAGTTGCGACCGGGAAAGAAAGATCCAAATTATCTGCTGTGTTATAATTGTAAAAAGAAATTTAAGGTGCCACAGCAGAAGGCAGAAGCAGAGCCAGAACAGAAATACTCCAATATCCCACCGAAGAAGGTACGGGAGAAACGGGAGACTGAGATGCGTAAAGCATACGATGACCTGCTTTCTATAGAAGATGACAAAAAGAAGAAAAAAGCCGCTCCGAAGCCGAAGAAGCGTCAGGATTATGATGATTACGATGACTATGATGATGTATATGATGATGAGCCAATGTCAAAAGCTCCGATCATTATCCTTGCAATTGCAATCGTTGTAGTAGCCGGAGTGATCGCTTATATGTTATTAAAGTAAAAGATATTGGACAGAGATGTGAAAAAACGTCTCTGTCCTTTTTTGTGCCATGAGCGATGGAATGTGAAGGTGGCATGGGTTGGATGCGCACATTTTTTCGCTGCTTTCATACTATAATAGTGCAAATATAGTAGAAAGAAGGAAAAGGGATGCCGAATTATCGATATCAGACACCGGATGCAATGTGCCGGGCGAGAAATGTCTGTAAAGAATCCTGTATGGAGCAGCGGATGCCCGGACGGGATATTTGTGATGGGCCGATTGCTATGGCATATGTTCCGTGGCAGAAATGGCAGGCGCTCTATGAGGCGGAAAAAGGGTTCTGCCGGGGAACGATCTTTGCAGAGCTTGACAAACCGTTTGAAGGGACAGGAGGGCGGCTGCGATGATGGAGAACAGATTGTCGAAAAAAGAATTGCTGGACTGGATCAATGTTGTCAGCTTTGCAGTGGATGATGTGAAATTATTTTTGGATACTCATCCGTATGACGAAGAAGCGCTGCAGTATTTTGATGAATTCAAAAAGCAGCGTGTGCAGGCAATGAAGGAATATGCGAAATATTATGGACCTCTGACGCTGGATACTGCTGCAGAGTCCTGTGACAGGTGGAAATGGGTGCTTGAACCATGGCCATGGCAGGAAGGGGGATGCTAATCAATGTGGAATTATGAGAAAAGGTTGCAGTATCCGGTGAAGATTACGAAGACGAATCCGAAGATCGCACAGATTATTATTACGCAGTTTGGAGGACCGGACGGAGAACTGGCTGCTTCTATGAGATATCTGTCGCAGCGTTATACAATGCCTTACCGGGAGGTTACGGGAACATTGACAGATATCGGTACAGAGGAGCTTGCGCACATGGAAATGATCTGTGCCATTGTATATCAGCTTACGAAAGATATGTCTATGGAAGAACTGGAACGTTCCGGCTTTGATAAATATTATGTGGATCATACATTGGCATTGTGGCCGCAGGCAGCAAGCGGCGCGCCGTGGACTGCAACATATTTTCAGTCTAAGGGCGATCCGATCACAGACCTGCATGAAGATATGGCAGCAGAACAGAAGGCTCGAACCACTTACGATAATATTCTGCGTCTGGTGAAAGATCCGGAAGTTTGTGACCCGATTCGATTTTTACGAGAGAGGGAGATTGTTCATTATCAGAGATTCGGTGAGTCTCTTAGAATTGTTCAGGATAAATTAGATGCGAAGAACTTCTATGCATTTAACCCGGAATTTGATCTTCGGGCGCTGGGCAATAAATAAAGGAACTGTGTCAATCGTGGGGTGGGATTTTGGAAATCTCGCTCCATGATTGCATTTTTTATTTTTCTCTTCCTTTTGTTGTATTTCTTATATTGCTCCAACATTTAAGGTTGTTTTTGAGAACGTATATGAGTATAATAATAACAATTGGGAGTGTAAAAGAATATGACGAAAAAAGAGAAAACAAGAAAAAGTAAAAGAAAAATTCAATATTATGATTATAGCCTGGTGGCGATTTTAGTGTTTCTGATCTGTTTTGGGCTGGTGATGCTCTATAGTACCAGTTCTTACAGCGCGCTGATTGACTATCAGGACAGTATGTTCTATTTTAAACGTCAGTTGATCTTCTGTGTGGTTGGACTGGGAGTGCTGTATGTTGTATCTAAGATTGATTATCACTGGTATATTAAGCGTGCGAAATTTTTCTATTTCGTTTCCGTCTTCCTGATGGCGCTTGTTCAGACACCACTTGGAAAAGAAGTAAATGGCGCGAGAAGATGGTTGAGACTTCCGGCAGGGCAGCAGCTTCAGCCTGCCGAGGTGGCAAAAATTGCCGTGATCTTATTCATTCCGGCGCTGCTGTGCCAGATGGGCAAAGAAATCCGTACCTTACAGGGAATCGGAAGAGTGCTGCTGTGGGGCGGATTCTCCTCAGCCTGTGTATTGTTTCTGACAGATAACTTAAGTACAGCGATCATTGTGTTTGGTATTACCTGTATTCTGATCTTTGTAGTACATCCGAAGACGGCGCCGTTTGCCGCACTTGTGTCAGTGGGGCTTGTGATTCTTCTTGTGGGAGTCCAGATTATCAGTGCAACCATGTCTACCAGTGAGAATTTCCGTATGAGACGTATCATCGCGTGGCTGAATCCGGAGGAATATGCGGCAGAGGGTGCATATCAGACGCTGCAGGGATTATATGCGATCGGTTCGGGAGGATTCTTCGGAAAGGGACTTGGAAACAGTGCACAAAAAAGGATTATTCCAGAGGTTCAAAATGATATGATCCTGTCTGTTATCTGCGAGGAGCTTGGAATCTTCGGCGCTATTGTAGTTCTTATTTTATTTGCAATGCTTTTATACCGTCTTCTGTTTATTGCTCAGAATGCACCGGATCTCTATGGCTCTCTGATCGTGACTGGTATCTTTGCGCACATTGCCCTTCAGGTTGTGTTAAATGTAGCGGTTGTAACAAATACCATTCCGAATACGGGAATTACGCTTCCGTTTATTAGTTACGGAGGTACATCTATCTTATTTTTGATGGCAGAAATCGGGATTGCATTGGGCGTGTCCGGTAAAATCGAGCTTGAAGAATAAAAAGAGGGAAAATAATCAATAAAAGTCTTTCTTTTCCAATGGTTCTGTGATATGATAAAAGACGTAGTATTTAATACTACATTTTATGGAAGTGAATATCATGCCGAGGAATGGCGGTATGTGGGAGGATGACTATGAATTATAAGATTATCGTAGATAGTTGTGGAGAATTGACAGAGGAGATGAAGGCTTCAGGAAGATATGAGACGGCATCTCTTGAGATTGAACTTCAGGGGAAGCATATTGTGGATGATGAGACATTTGATCAGGCAGAGTTTTTGAAATTAGTTGCAGAGTCCCCGGAATGTCCGAAATCTTCCTGTCCGTCCCCGGAGAGATATATGGAAGCTTATCACTGTGATGCGGAACATATTTATGCAGTAACGTTATCTGCTGAACTCAGTGGTTCGTATAACAGTGCAGTGCTGGGAAGAAATTTATACGAAGAAGAATATGGAGAAAAGAAGATTCATATCTTTAACTCCCGTTCAGCATCTGTCGGGGAGACACTGATTGCTCTTAAGGCAGCAGAATGTGAAGAGAAGGGCATGTCTTTTGAGGAGACAGTAGAAACGGTGGAAGCCTATATTGAAGAACAGCACACGTATTTTGTGTTGGAGACATTGGATACATTGAGAAAGAACGGAAGGCTGACTGGACTTAAATCAGTTATGGCAACTGCGCTTAACATTAAACCGGTGATGGGGGCAACACCGGAAGGAACGATCTGCCAGCTTGGACAGGCGAGAGGTATTAAGAAAGCTCTCGTGAAGATGGTGGAGCAGGTGGCAGAGGATGTAAAAAATTCAAAAGATAAAATTCTTGCCATCGCGCACTGTAATTGCAGAGATAGGGCAGAAGCAGTGAAAAATATGATTCTTGAAAAAATCAACGTCAAAGATGTGATCATTCTTGATACGGCAGGTATCAGCAGCATGTATGCAGCTGACGGCGGAGTGATTGTTGTTGTATAATTGAGAGAATTGTGATAAGATAATCCTAGTTGTACAATAGAAGGAGTTAAAGTAAGATGAGTCAGGCAAAAGTAGACAGATATAAAAAGGAAAAAGCGAACCGCAAAAAGAATATGAAAAAAGAAAAGATTCAGAACGTATTACGCAAATGCGCAGTTTTTGTGGTAGCACTTGTACTGGTAGGATGGATTGGATATTCAGCATACAACACGTATGAATCAAAGAAGCCGAAAGAAGAAGTGGAGATTGATTATTCGGCGGTAACTGATTTCCAGCAGAGAATGAGCGAAGCAGCAGAATAGAAAAATATAAGATGGAAGTGTCAAAAGAAGTACTCGAGAGAAAGTACTTCTTTTTTTGTGCTTTTGGCGACAACGGAGCTTACCGCTATTTAATATAGAAACTTCATTCGGAATAAAACTTTGTTGGCAAAAAGTTGTTTTTTACATGAAAAAGGGCTTGAAATTGCAGGTAAAGTGGTTTACAATGGTTTCAAGTGGTAGAAAGTGGTGAAAAGTGGTACAAAGTGGCAGAGAGGGAGATGCCTGCTTTGAAAGAAGGTGAGTTCTAATGTTGAAGGGAGAGTACAGTCATAATATCGACGCAAAAGGAAGACTTATCATTCCGGCAAAGTTTCGTGACGATCTAGGGGAGAATTTCGTCATAACAAAAGGAATGGAAAACTGCCTTTATGTATACCCGGAAACAGAATGGAACGCTTTCGAAGAAAAACTTAACGCCTTACCAACCACTACAGACAAGAATGCCCGTGCTTTTGCGCATTTCTTTCAGGGAAGCGCAACAGACGGAGACCTTGATAAACAAGGCAGAACATTGATTCCTTCCGTGCTTAGAACCTATGCGAAACTGGATAAAGAAGTCGTATTTATCGGTATGGGGAAGCGTGCCGAGATTTGGGACAAAGCAAGATGGGATGAAAAGAATGCTGAGGTGGAACTTAATATTGAGGATATTGCATCCGAGATGGAAGCGAGCGGGTTCAGTATCTAGAGGGAGAAGATATGGAATTCGTACACAAATCAGTATTACTTAACGAAACAATTGATGGATTAAACATTCAGCCTGATGGCATCTATGTGGATGGTACATTGGGCGGAGGCGGACATGCTTACGAAGTGTGCAGACGCCTCGGAGACAAGGGGAGTATTGTAGGAATAGACCAGGATGCAGCGGCCATTGAAGCCGCAGGCAACCGCTTAAAAGACTTCGGGGAGAAAGTTACAATAGTCAGGAGCAACTATTGTGATATGAAGTCGAAGCTCCATGAACTTGGCATTGACAAGGTCGATGGGATCGTGCTTGATCTGGGCGTGTCATCTTATCAGTTGGACACGGCAGAACGAGGATTCTCTTATCGCGAAGATGCACCTCTGGATATGCGGATGGATACACGTCAGAAGATGACGGCCAGAGACATCGTCAATGACTATGAAGAGATGGAATTATACCGCGTGATCAGAGACTACGGGGAGGATAAGTTTGCGAAAAATATCGCGAAACACATCGTAGCAGCGCGCAAAGTAAAACCCATCGAGACCACAGGGGAACTGACGGAGATTATAAGAGCGTCTATCCCCATGAAGTATCAGAAGAAGTCGGGACATCCCGCAAAAAGAACCTTCCAGGCAATTCGTATTGAATTGAATCGGGAGCTGGAAGTGTTGAAAGATTCGCTGGATGACATGATCGATCTGTTAAATCCGGGTGGAAGACTTTGTATTATTACCTTTCATTCGTTGGAAGATCGCATTGTGAAAAGCGCATTTCGGAAAAATGAGAATCCGTGTACATGTCCGAGTGATTTTCCGGTCTGTGTGTGCGGAAAAGTATCAAAAGGGAGTATTTTAACTAGAAAACCAATTCTTCCAAGCGAGGAAGAAATGGAAGAAAACAGTCGGGCGAAAAGTGCCAAGCTTCGCATCTTTGAGCGGAGTTAAGACGACAAAAGAGTATAAAATAATAGAAAGGGGAAACGTACGATGGCGGCAAGACAGACATCAGGAAGACAAGCTTATTCATACAACAGAACAACGAGACAAGCCTACGTATACGGCAATGTGGCAGCACAGCCGGAATACGAGCCAAGAAGACGCAAGGAAGAGCCGAAGAGACGTAAAAAGGTCAGCCACCAGGTGCGTAAGAACCGTAAGAAAGCCCTGCATATGAGTCAGGGCTATGTGATTTTTTTGGCTGTGGCAGCAATCTGCGCTCTGCTTATCTGTGTGAATTATGTTAATCTTCAGTCCAAGATTACAAAAAGATCGAAGAACATCACTGCGATGCAGGAAGAATTAGCTAGCATGCGAGAGGAAAATACCACTCGTTACAATGCGGTTATGGATTCTGTGAACTTGGAGGAGGTGCGGAAAACTGCACAGGAGAAGCTGGGAATGGTCTATGCGGCAGATGCCCAGATCGTGGAATATCAGAAGCCTTCTTCTGATTATGTAAAGCAGTATGAGAAGATTCCGAAAGAAGGAGTCCTTGCACAGTCAGATAAAAAGTAAATAGCAGGTGGAAGTATGGCAAAAAGAAGAAGAAATCCTTTCCGAAGGAAATTTAGTAAGACCATGCAGAGAAAGCTAGTCATGCTGTTCGCGGCAATTGTACTGGCTTTTGTTTTCTTAGTGGGAAGAATTACATATATTAATGCGGCAAGTGGTGACAAATATACGAAGCTTGTGCTGGATCAGCAACAGTACGGCAGCCGCACGATTCCGTTTAAGCGGGGGGACATTGTGGACCGGAATGGTACCAAGATCGCTACCAGTGAACGAATCTACAATGTAATCTTAGATATGAAAGTTATGCTGAGCAAAGAAGAATATATAGAACCTACGATTCAGGTGTTAGAGGAATGTTTCGGGATTGCAGAAGAAGACGTCAGAACGTTGATGGATAAGAATCCGACCGGCCGCTACAACATTCTGAAGAAGGGTGTGGATTATGCGACGGCTCAGAAATTTAATAAAATTGAATCAGACAGTGAGAAATATCCGAATGTAAAAGGAATCTGGCTGGAAGAAGATTATGTGCGAAAATATCCGTATAATACGCTGGCCAGTGATGTGATCGGCTTTACGGTAGATGGAAATGTCGGAAGTAACGGAATTGAGGCATCTTACAATTCTATTTTAAATGGAACAGATGGGCGAGAATACGGCTATCAGGATGAAAGCACCTCTTTTGAGCAGACAGTAAAGGAGCCGGAAAACGGGCAGACAGTCATGTCAACCATTGATCTTCAGGTTCAGAGTATCGTAGAAAAACATGTTTTAGAGTTTAATGAAGAACATAAAAATCAGGCGAGGGAAGGCGAAGGAAGTCTGGACACAGCAGTGATCGTGATGAATCCGCAAAACGGAGAGATTCTGGCAGAGGCATCTTATCCGAATTATGACCTGAACAATCCGAGAGATCTGACGAAATATTATACAGAAGAACAGATTGAAGCAATGAGTGATGAAGAGAAGCTGGATACACTGAACTCTCTGTGGAATAATTTCTGTGTCAGTGATACTTATGAGCCGGGCTCCACATTTAAGCCATTTGTGATCTCAGCAGGATTGGAGACCGGTGTGCTGACCGGTGAGGAATCCTATACATGTGGTGGTGTCCTTCATGTGGGGGATCACGATATCCATTGCAGTAACCGTGACGGCCATGGAACGCAGACTTTGAAGCGGGCGTTGGAAAATTCCTGTAACGTAGCTCTTATGCAGATTGGTGAGTCTATGGGAGCAGAAGAATTTACCCGTTATCAGGAACTGTTCGGGTTTGGAGAGATGACAGGGATCGATCTTCCGGGAGAGGCATCCACAGAAGGTCTTCTCTATGAAGCGGAAAATATGGATGCTGCCAGTTTGGCGACAAATGCGTTCGGACAGAACTTTAATGTGACGATGACACAGCTTGCAGCATCATTTTGTTCTCTTGTAAATGGAGGCAATTACTATGAGCCTCATGTGGTCAAACAGATTCAGGACGAGAATGGAAATGTAACAGAGACGAAAAATCCGGTGCTTGTAAGAAAGACAATCTCAAAAGAGACAAGTGATATCATTAAAGATTATATGTACGGTGTTGTGGAAGAAGGAACCGGAAAGTCTGCGGCAGTGGAAGGTTATGCGATCGGTGGTAAAACAGGTACGGCAGAGAAGCTTCCGCGAAGAAATGGAAAATACCTTGTTTCCTTTATCGGCTATGCGCCGCAGGAAAACCCTCAGGTAGTTGTGTACGTTGTGGTCAATGAACCAAACGCACAGGGTCAGGCAAACAGTGGTTTTGCAACAGAGCTGGCATCCAAGATCATGGGAGAGATCTTCCCGTATCTCGGAATTGAAAAGACAGCAGAAAAAACAGAATAAGTGAATAACCCCGCGAAAGCTTTAATAAATTTATAGAAAGCTTGTGCGGGGTTTTTTATGAAAAATAAAACGTATAATAAGAAGAAAATGTTGATTGTATTTTTGTGCGCGCTGATCGTCATTCTCGGACTGACAGGGCGTCTTGTTTATCTGATGGTCTTCGATGCAGAATATTATCAGGAGAAAGCAAAATCGTTGCATGAAAGAGAGCGGGAGATCAAAGCGGCAAGAGGAGAGATCATTGACCGCAACGGTACAGTGCTTGCAACGAATAAAACGGTGTGTACGATCTCTGTGATCCACAGTCAGATTAAGGAGCCGGAACGGGTGATTAAAGAATTATCAAGTATTCTCGGTCTGGAAGAAGAGACTGTAAGAAAGCGCGTGGAAAAAGTGTCTTCCATGGAACGGATCAAGACAAATGTGGAGAAGGAAGTGGGGGATAAGATTCGTAATCTGGAACTGGATGGTGTGAAGGTGGATGAAGATTTTAAGCGTTATTATCCGTTTGAGGAACTGGCATCCAAAGTCCTTGGATTTACCGGAGGGGACAATCAGGGAATTATCGGCTTGGAAGTTGGCTATGAAAATGAGCTGAAGGGGCAAAATGGGATGATTCTCACTACTACAGATGCGAGAGGGATTGAGTTAGATGGCGTTGCAGAAGACCGGATAGAACCAAGGGCGGGGAATACGCTTCAGATCAGTTTGGATTATAATATTCAGATGTATGCGCAGCAGATGGCAGAGAAGGTGATGGAAGAAAAGCAGGCGGAAAAAGTGGCGATCCTGCTTATGAACCCGAAGAACGGAGAAATTCTTGCCATGGTAAATGTGCCGGAATTTAACCTGAATGAACCATTTGTCTTAAATACAGAAGGAAGTGAAAATCTAACTCCGGAAGAAAAACAGGACGCATTGAATCAGATGTGGAGGAACGGTTGTATCAATGATACCTATGAACCGGGATCAACCTTTAAGATCATCACCTCTTCCGCTTGTCTGGAGGAAGGAGTGGTGAAGCTTGATGACCGCTTTCACTGTCCCGGATATAAAATGGTAGAAGACCGGAAGATCCGGTGTCACAAAGTGGGAGGACACGGCTCGGAAACCTTTGTGCAGGGGATACAGAATTCCTGTAATCCTGTATTTATCGAGATTGGACTTCGTCTGGGAACCGATGATTTCTATAAGTATTTTGAGCAGTTTGGATTAATGGGTGAAACAGGGGTAGATCTTCCGGGGGAAGCTTCTACGATTATGCATAAAAAGGAAAATGTAGGACAGGTGGAGCTTGCCACTATGAGTTTCGGACAGTCTTTTCAAGTGACGCCTGTACAGATGGCTGCAACCGTCAGCTCTCTGATCAATGGCGGGTATCGTGTGACCCCTCATTTCGGCGTACAGGTGCTGGATGCAAAAGGAAAGAAGATCGAGACCCTTCATGAGGGGTACGGAAAAAGGATTGTCTCGGAAGAAACCTCAAAGACGATGCAGAAGCTATTGGAAAGCGTAGTGTCTGAGGGTTCCGGTAAGAATGCATATGTGGAGGGATATTCCATCGGCGGGAAGACCGCGACATCCCAGACACTGCCAAGAAGTGCTAATAAATACATTTCCTCTTTCATCGGCTTTGCGCCGGCGCAAGATCCGCAGATTCTTGGCATGTGCGTGATCTATGACCCGCAGGGAATCTATTACGGCGGAACCATTGCGGCGCCTGTCATCGGCGATATTTTTGAGAACATATTTCCTTATCTTGGCATTGAAAAAGAGTAGGAAATGAAGTATACTAGGTTAGGTTAAATGTATGAACGAACGAGAAAGATAAAGAGGTGGATTATGAATTATACAATATTTCTTCCGGTATTGATTGCTTTTGGACTTAGTGTAATGATGGGACCTGTGATCATTCCGATCCTTCGCAAATTAAAAATGGGGCAGACTGAACGGGTAGACGGTGTACAGTCGCATCTTAAGAAGGCAGGGACACCGACAATGGGCGGCGTGATCATCCTTCTGAGTGTGGTGATCACTTCCGTGTTTTATATCAAAGACTATCCGAAGATTATTCCAATCTTATTTGTAACGCTGGGCTTCGGTCTGATCGGATTTTTGGACGACTATTTAAAGGTTGTGATGAAACGTTCAGACGGTTTGTTCCCAAAACAGAAAATGGCGCTTCAGATCGTAGTGACCGCAGTGTTTGCTTTTTATCTTGTGAAATTTACAGATGTTTCGCTGACGATGCTGATTCCGTTTTCCGGCGGTTATTATCTTGATATTGGCTGGTTTGCGATTCCACTTATGTTCTTCGCTGTGATCGGAACCGTCAATGGCGTGAATTTTACAGACGGTCTGGATGGTCTTGCGTCCAGTGTCACTGTACTTGTGGCAACCTTCTTTACCGTGGTCGCAATCGGAACGAAGAGCGGCATAGAACCGATTACCTGTGCAGTAGTGGGAGCACTTCTGGGCTTCCTTCTGTTTAATGTCTATCCTGCCAGTGTGTTTATGGGAGATACGGGTTCTCTGGCTCTTGGCGGATTTGTAGCATCTACTGCATACATGCTGCAGATGCCGGTATTTATCGTGATTGTCGGATTGATTTATCTGATAGAAGTGTTGTCTGTTATGATCCAGGTAACCTATTTTAAGAAAACCGGTGGAAAACGTATTTTTAAGATGGCGCCGATTCATCATCATTTTGAATTGTGCGGATGGTCAGAGACAAGAGTAGTAGCAGTATTTTCCATTGCGACAGCACTTCTCTGCCTGATCGCTCTTATGGGTATGTAGGAGGAAGAAAATGTTAGTTACAGGAAAAAAAGTATTGGTTTTCGGTTCCGGAATCAGTGGGATCGGAGCTGTAAAATTATTGGAAGATCATGGGGCAGAGGTTGTGCTCTATGATGGAAATGAATCCCTTGATCAGGCAAGTCTTCGGGAACAGCTTGGAGAGAAGACCACGATCGTGCTTGGAGAGTTCCCGGAACATCTTCTTGAAGAACTGGATCTTGTCGTGTTAAGCCCGGGAGTTCCGACAGATCTTCCGATTATTCTTGCTATGAAAGAGCATGGCATACAGGTGATTGGAGAAGTGGAGCTTGCATATGCGTTCGGAAAAGGGGATGTGCTTGCGATCACAGGAACGAATGGAAAGACAACGACAACATCCCTGCTTGGTGAGATTATGAAGTGCCATCAGGAAGAAGTGTTTGTTGTAGGAAATATTGGTAATCCATATACAGTAGCTGCCGGTCAGATGACAGAACGTTCAGTGGCAGTGGCGGAGATGAGCAGCTTCCAGCTGGAAAGTATTGAGACTTTCCGTCCGAAGGTAAGTGCGATTTTAAATTTCACACCGGATCACTTGAACCGTCATCATACAATGGAAGCTTATGTGGAAGCAAAGAAACAGATTGCGAAGAATCAGACAGCAGAAGATTATTGTGTGCTTAACTATGAGGATGAAAGAACAAAGGCGTTCGGAGAAGAAGTAAAAGCACAGGTTCTATATTTTTCCAGCGCGCATAAGTTAGAGAGAGGCATCTATCTGGATGATGGAAAGATGATTTATAAGAATCCGGAAGAAGAGATCGTCTGTCATGTGGATGAACTTCAGATCCTTGGTATCCACAACTACGAAAATGTGATGGCTGCAGTAGCAATGGCAGCGGTTTACGGTGTTCCGATGGATACGATTCGAAAAGCAATTCTCGCATTCAAAGGCGTGGAGCACCGGATTGAATATGTGACAGAAAAAGATGGCGTTGTGTATTATAACGATTCCAAAGGTACAAATCCGGATGCGGCGATCAAAGGAATTCAGGCAATGAACCGCAAAACGGTACTCATCGGCGGCGGATATGATAAGAATTCGGAATATACAGAGTGGATACAGGCATTCGATGGGAAGGTGAAACAGCTGATCCTGATCGGAGCCACACGTGAGAAGATTGCGCAGGACGCCGAAAAGTGCGGATTTCATGATTATGTATTCGCAGATACCTTTGAAGAGGCAGTTCTTCTTGCGGCAAAGACAGCAAAGAGCGGGGAAGCGGTGCTTCTGTCTCCGGCATGCGCAAGCTGGGGCATGTTCCCGAATTATGAAGTACGTGGAGAGAAATTCAAAGAAATTGTAAATTCCTTATAAGGAGTGCATGGATATTGATATCTTCGGAAACGTCTTCAAAGTCAACGAATAGAAAGTATGACTATACACTTCTTGTGGCATTGTGTCTGCTTCTTGTGACAGGACTTGTGATTTTGTACAGTACCAGTGCTTACAATGGGGAAGTGAAGTTCCACGATCCTTTTTACTATTTGAAAAAGCAGTTATTTGCTTCGGGGCTTGGAATTGCGGGAATGTTTTTGATTGCAAACATTGATTATCATTTCTGGCAGCGTTTGGCAGTGCTTGGATATGTGACGGCAATTTTGTTGTCTGTGGCGGTAATCTTTGTAGGAGATGAGTATAATGGGTCCAAAAGATGGTTGTCTTTGGGACCTTTTTCGTTTCAGCCGTCAGAATTTGCGAAGGTGGCGTTGATCCTTTTTCTGGCATGGCTTGTAGAGCGCAATGTAAAAAAAATCGGGAGTATGCGAACGCTGTTAGCAATCGTGGTAACCATTCTGCCAATCGTTGCACTGGTGGGGGCAAGTAATTTAAGCACTGCGATCATCATTCTCGGGATCGCGGTAATCCTTATATTTGTCGCGAGTCCCAAATACGCTCAGTTTTTCGGAATGGCTTTTTTGGGAGCAGGATTTATGACTATTTTCCTTGCGCTGGAGAGCTATCGGTTAGAACGACTGAAAATCTGGCGTCATCCGGAAAATTACGAAAAGGGTTATCAGACGCTTCAAGGGCTCTATGCCATCGGTTCCGGCGGTCTCTTTGGGAGAGGACTTGGAGAAAGTGTGCAAAAACTCGGGTTTGTGCCGGAAGCGCAAAACGACATGATCTTCTCTATCATCTGTGAAGAGTTGGGGCTGTTCGGTGCCGGATTCGTGCTTCTTCTTTTTTTGATTCTGATCTGGCGCTTTTTCGTGATCGCTGTCCATGCCAAGGATCTCTTTGGAGCATTGATTGCATCCGGTGCCATGGCGCATATGATGATTCAGGTCATTTTAAATATTGCAGTGGTAACGAATACGATACCAAATACCGGAATTACGCTTCCGTTTATCAGCTACGGAGGAACATCCGTGGTGTTCCTCCTTGCGGAAATGGGGCTTGTGCTGAGTGTGTCAAGAGTGATAAAATAGGAAGAAAAGATAAAAAGAACCCATACCGGGAGGAGGATACATGGCAAAAAACAGAAAGAAAAAATCACATAGAATCTATGCGTTTTTTGTGCTTACACTTGGAATTATGATCATTGTACTTTCTATGCTTCTTTTGTTTCACATACAGAAGATAGAAGTAAAAGGAAATAACTATTGCACAGATAAAGAAATTGTGGATCTTGCGAAAAATGACAGATTTTCGAATAATTCACTCTATGTACTTGGAAAATATAAGATGGGAAAAGGCAGTACGCTTCCCTGTTTTGAGAAGATCACTGTCCGTTTAAAAGCACCATGGAGTATTCAGATCACCGTGAAGGAAAAACAGCCCGTGGGATATATGATGGACGGACAGAATTACGTATATTTCGATGAGGAGGGTCTTGTAGTAGAAAAAGGGACCATTCCCATAGAAGGAATTCCTCTTGTAGAGGGAATCAATGTGAAAACGATGGAGGAATATAAGCCATTAAAAAGTGACGCGTCCGGCATCTTTGGAGAGATTTTAAAAGCCTCTCAGGAATTGAAAAAGCAGAAGCTTGCCACAGAGAAGATTGTATGCGAGAAAGAAAGGATTTATCTCTACGTCGGAAATGTATGCGTCAGTCTGGGGGCGCATGTGACTTCAGAGAAGATCGCACAGCTTCCTCCGATCCTTGAAAAGCTGCAAGGACAGGCGGGAACCCTTCATTTGGAAAACTATTCCGAAGATCAGGAAACGATTCCATTTGATGTGAAAGTAGAGGAACAAAAAAAATCAGAAGAAAATTAAGAAAAATTCTGCAATTCTATTGATATTTTATACAAAAGTCTATATTATATAGTATATATGGCAAGCTGTACTTTTGTATGCATTGCACTATGTATGGGATGTATAATATATAATAAGGATAACAAAGGAGGAGAAACCCTTGCTAGAAATTAAGACAAATGAATCAGAAGCGGCGGCAAAGATAATTGTTGTTGGAGTAGGCGGAGGCGGTAATAACGCTGTGAACCGCATGATTGATGAACAGATTGCCGGTGTGGAATTTATAGCTATTAATACAGATAAACAGGCACTTCAGTTGAGCAAAGCTCCCACACTTATGCAGATCGGAGATAAGATCACGAAAGGACTTGGTGCCGGAGCCAGACCGGAAGTAGGTGAAAAAGCAGCTGAAGAGAGTGCAGAAGAGATTTCAGCAGCTCTTAAGGGCGCAGATATGGTATTCGTTACGTGTGGAATGGGCGGCGGAACCGGAACAGGAGCAACTCCTGTTGTTGCTCGTATTGCAAAAGAGCAGGGTGCGCTTACCGTAGGTGTTGTAACGAAACCTTTCCGTTTCGAATCAAAAACACGTATGAGTAATGCGTTAAATGGAATTGAAAAGTTAAAAGAGAGCGTAGACACTCTGATCGTTATCCCAAATGATAAATTGTTAGAGATTGTAGATAGACGCACAACAATGCCGGAGGCTTTGAAAAAAGCGGACGAGGTATTGCAGCAGGGTATTCAGGGTATTACAGATTTGATCAATGTTCCATCTCTGATCAACCTTGACTTTGCGGACGTACAGACTGTTATGACTGATAAGGGTATTGCCCATATCGGTATCGGACAGGGACGCGGTGATGATAAGGCTCTTGAGGCTGTAAAACAGGCAGTTGCAAGTCCTCTTCTTGAGACAACGATTGCCGGAGCTTCTCATGTTATCATCAATGTATCCGGTGACATCACTTTGATGGATGCGTCCGATGCAGCAGAATATGTACAGGATCTTGCAGGTGAAGAGGCGAACATTATCTTCGGTGCAATGTATGATGATTCCAGAGCTGATGAGGCGACCATTACAGTCATTGCTACAGGTCTTCACAATGTGGGCGGAAGCGCTTCTAAGTTGAAATCAAGACTGGAGAGTCAGAAACCGGCTTCTACAGTATCTCATGCAAACTATGAAAGACCGGTTCAGACGCGGACACAGCAGCGTGCGGCAGCTTCAGCAGCACCACAGCTGGATATCGGTATGATTCGTTCCAAAGGAACAGCAGGAACAGGATCAACAGTACCGAGAAGAAGTGTTGGCGGAACACAGGCTCCAACGCTTGATACACCGAGAACACCAACAAGTAAAGTAAAGGAACAGTCTATTAAGATTCCTGATTTCTTTAAGAAATAAAAGATATGATTCTATGACGTGGCAGCAGTTTGCTGTCACGTTTTTTTCTTGTCCTTCGGGATATCTGTCGAATAAAAATCTAAAATAACTCCAGATTTTGACAAAATATGAAAGCATATCCATCTATAATAAGTCTTGCTCATGTACCAAATCGATTTAGTATCTGCAGAAAGAAGGTGGAAGGTGCAATATGAGTTGTACATAGACGTATTTTTACTGGTGAACTTTATGATGGATTATATGATGCTGGCTGTGACCGGTAAGATCCTGCATTGTCACTCTTCAGGGAAAAGAAGGTGCCTTGGTGCACTCATCGGTGCAGTTCTTACTTGCGCAGTTCTTTTGATCCCGGTTCCTTATGCGTTCGTTAAATTCATATTATTCCACGGATTTGTAAATATTGTGATGATAAAAACAGGGCTTAAGGTCGCATGGGGACGGTCTTTTTTTCAAGCGTATGTTGTGCTCTATATCAGTGGCTTCCTGCTGGGAGGAGTGTTGGAATTTTTTCAGCCGTATATCAGAACAGGAAGTCTGTTCTTTGCATTTGCCGTAGTCAGCTACTATATGGCACTTGGTATTTGGAAACTTTTAAGTTATCTAAACAGATTGCAGGAATTTCGATACCGTGCAGTTTTGGTCAAAGGGGACCAGAAGGTTGAAGTGACGGCGATTTTTGATACCGGGAATCTGTTACATGATCCGGTGACGGGAGCAGCTGTTAATATCCTTTGCAAAACGGTGGCAAAAGAGCTGTGGGATCAAGAGGAGACGGAGGGTGTACGATGGATTCCTTATCATTCTGTGGGGAAAGAAGAAGGTGTGATGATGCTCCGCCGATTAGACATGATTATGCTTCTAAAGAAAGAAAATATAATCCTTGAACACCCATATGTTGCGATCAGTGAAGAAAAAGTAAGTGATGGCAAGTATGATTTGATCTTAAATCCTGATCTATTATAGGAGGAATGAAACATGATGTTGCATGCAGTTGTGCCGCAGAGGCTTAAGATAATACCGGATTTTCGCGCACTGCTTTTTCCGGAGAGAAAGGATATTCATTATATTGGCGGGTCAGAGGTACTTCCGGCGCCGCTTGAGGCAGAAGAGGAGGCCTGGGCTATCGAGAATCTGGGAAGCGAAGAGGATGAGAAGGCAAGAAAGCTGTTGATAGAGCATAATTTAAGGCTTGTTGTATATATTGCGAAGAAATTCGATAATACCGGTGTGGGTGTGGAGGATTTGATTTCCATCGGAACAATCGGGCTGATCAAGGCAATCAATACGTTTAATCCTGAAAAAAAGATTAAGCTTGCCACCTATGCCTCCCGCTGTATTGAAAATGAGATCTTGATGTATCTTCGAAGAAACAATAAGACGAAGCTGGAAGTTTCTATTGATGAGCCGTTGAATGTGGACTGGGATGGAAATGAACTGCTTCTCTCTGACATTTTGGGGACTGAAGAGGATACCATTTACAGAGATCTGGAGTATGAGGCTGAGAAGAAGGTTCTTCTTAAGGCGGTGAATGGCTTGTCAGGAAGAGAGCAGACGATTGTGAGGATGCGCTTCGGCCTTGGAACTTCGGACGGTGAAGAGAGGACGCAAAAAGAGGTGGCAGATAGCCTTGGAATTTCACAGTCCTATATTTCCAGACTGGAGAAAAAAATTATGATAAGACTTCGAAGAGAAATTGTAAAGTATTCGTAGTCAAAAATAAAGAAAAGTGTTACAATAAGACCAGATATAACAATAATACAGACTTGCGTGAAAAAGGGGTTGATTGTATGAAGCTTAGATTTATAGGAGCAGACCATGAAGTGACTGGAAGCTGTCATTTAATCGAAGCCTGCGGAAAGAATATTCTTGTGGATTGTGGAATGGAGCAGGGACCAGATCTCTATGAGAATCAGGAAATACCTGTATCGGCGGGAGAGATTGATTATGTGCTTCTGACACATGCACACATTGACCATTCGGGAAAGATTCCGATGCTTTGCAAGGAGGGCTTTCACGGGGATATTGTTTCCACATATGCGACTGCGGATCTCTGTGATATTATGCTTCGAGACAGTGCGCACATTCAGGAATTTGAGGCAGAGTGGAGAAACAGGAAGGCACAGCGAAGCGGCGAACCTCTGTATGAGCCATTGTATACAATGGAACATGCAGAAGCAGCGATCAAGTTATTAAATCCCTGTGATTACAATCAGCGGATCACGCTTTGTAAAGGAATTGATGTACGATTTACGGATGTAGGACATCTTCTTGGTTCGGCGGCTATTGAGGTGTGGATCACAGAAGAAAATGAGACGAGAAAGGTCGTATTTTCCGGTGATGTAGGTAATCTTAACCAGCCGATCATCAAAGATCCGGCCTATGTGCAGGAAGCGGATTATGTAGTGATTGAATCTACTTACGGAGACCGAACTCACGGGGACGATGTGCCGGACTATGTAGGAGAGTTTACAAGAATCTTAAGAGAGACCTTTGCCAAAGGCGGAAATGTCGTCATTCCGTCTTTTGCGGTGGGCAGAACGCAGGAAATCCTCTATTTTATCAGAGAGATCAAAGAAAAAGGGCTCTTACCGGAATATCCGGGATTTGAAGTATATGTGGACAGTCCGCTTGCGATTGAAGCGACAAGTGTTTTTCAAAAAAATGTACAGTCCTGTTTTGATGAGGAAGCAATGGCGCTTGTGCGTCAGGGAATCAATCCGCTTCTCTTCCCGGGACTTCGGACTACGATTACAAGTGATGAGTCAAAGATGATCAATTTCGATGACAAACCGAAGGTAATCCTGTCTGCTTCCGGAATGTGTGAAGCAGGACGTATTCGTCATCATTTAAAACATAATCTGTGGAGAAAAGAATGTACGGTCTGCTTTGTCGGATATCAGGCAGTCGGAACATTGGGACGTAAATTGATCGAAGGAGCGGAATGTGTGAAGCTGTTCGGGGAGACTGTGGAAGTCAATGCCAAGATTGAGACACTCAAAGGTATCAGCGGTCATGCAGACATGAATGGACTGCTTGCGTGGATGGAAGGTTTCCGTACACCGGTGAAGCATGTGTTTGTTGTCCATGGAGAAGATACAGTGACAGATGTGTTTGCCAATACCATTGAGGAACGGTTCGGATATCCTGCAATGGCGCCATATTCCGGAGGATGTGTAGATCTTCTGACCGGTGAGATTCTGTCGGCCGGTGTAAGAGAGCCTAAGAAGGCGGCGGAGAAACCTTCTAAGGCAAGAAAGCAGAATGCCTTCGAACGTGTGGTGGCAGCGGCGAAACACCTTCTCCAGGTGGTTTATAAAAACGAAGGACTTGCCAATAAAGAACTGGCAAAATTCGAGACACAGATTCAGAATCTGGCTGATAAGTGGGACAGATAGAACTGTCAAGGGCTAAAAGTTTATAAAATTTTCCATGACGCAGAATAACAAAAGTGCAGGTGGAGACAATTTCTACTAGAAAGACAAGAGAAAGTCATCTAGCAGAGGAGGTCGTCATCATGGCACAGGGAAAAGTAGAAATATGCGGAGTGAATACAGCAAAGCTTCCTATCCTGAAAGAAGAGGAGAAGGAAGCTTTGTTTGTAAGGATAAAAGCGGGAGATGCGCAGGCGAAAGAGGAATATATCAAAGGAAACTTAAGACTGGTATTGAGCGTGATCAAGCGCTTCGGGGCAAGCGGTGAAAATCCGGATGATCTCTTTCAGATCGGCTGTATTGGTCTGATTAAAGCGATTAATAATTTTAATACAGAGCTGGATGTGAAATTCAGCACGTATGCGGTACCTATGATCATCGGAGAGATCAGGAGATACATGAGAGACAATAATTCCATCAGAGTCAGCAGATCACTTCGAGATACTGCATATAAGGCGATTTATGCAAGAGAAAATTATATGAAACAGCATTTGAAAGAGCCGACTGTGCAGGAGATTGCTTCAGAAATAGGAATTTCCAAGGAAGATATCGTCTTTGCACTGGATGCGATCCAGGTGCCTATGAGCCTTCAGGAGCCGGTGTACAATGACGGAGGCGATGCGCTGTATGTGATGGATCAGATCAGTGATACCAAAAATAAAGAAGAAAGATGGGTGGAAAATCTGTCCCTGGAGGCGGCGATGGGGCATTTGAATCCAAGAGAGCGCCATATTATCAAGCTCCGCTTTTTTGAAGGGAAGACGCAGATGGAGGTTGCAGGAGAAATTAAAATTTCGCAGGCACAGGTAAGCAGATTAGAAAAAAATGCACTCCGTATTATGAGACAATATTTAAGCTGATCAAAAATCATGGTTTCTCTACTTGAAATTTACTCTGGTTCATAATATGATTATGCAAGGAGGAAATGTGAAGATGAAAACTTGTATATTTGACTTGGATGGAACATTAACCGATACGCTGGAATCGATCACGTATTCTGTGCAGGAGACATTAAAAGAGATGGGACTTATGCCGATCACGAAGGAGCAGTGCTGTGCCTTTGTGGGGAATGGCGCAAGAGTTTTGATAGAGAAATCCCTGGATGCGGGCGGAGATAAGAAGGCTGCCCGTATCGAAGAGGGAATGGAAGTGTACGGACGTATATTTGATGAGAACTGTACATATCATGTAACACCTTATGATGGAATTGAAGAACTCCTGAAAACACTCAAAGCGCAGGGGGTGAAACTGGCAGTGCTTTCTAACAAGCCACACAGACAGACTGTCAAGGTGGTAAGAGAAATTTTTGGAGAAGATGTCTTTGACTGCGCATGGGGGCAACAGGAAGGCATTCAGAGGAAGCCGGACCCGGAAGCGGTATTCAAGATTCTTGAGAAGCTTGGAGGAACAAAGGAGGAGTGTCTCTACATCGGTGATTCAGAAGTGGATGTAAAGACCGGTCATAATGCAGGAGTTCGGACGATCAGTGCCGCATGGGGATTTCGAACAGAAGAAGAATTAAAAGCTGCGGGGGCAGAGGTAATCATCAGAGAACCTTTGGAACTCTTGCAGTTTGTATAAATGGATCAGAAGGGAGGATGGAATGATGTATGAGTACGATGAAGAGTGTCTAAAGACATTTCTTAAGAATCAGTCACAGCTTTTTGACGAACCGGTGGCAGAGTCCATTGAGGAAGCAGAAGCTTTTTTGGAAGACTGTATGGCAGCAGTGGTAGACAACATTGACGAAGTACGGGACTTCCTGGACGGAGAAGGCTTGGATGTAGACGGAATGTCATCAGAAGAGCTGGAGGAAGCCTCAGAAGTATTTGCACTTCCAGACGGAAGATATCTGATCGTGGAAGGATAAGCATGAAAAAAGAGGGAAAAATAAGAAGCCATAGCATTTAATCAGCTATGGCTTTTTCTAATGCTTCGCGGATTGCATTTACAATAATCTGCGAAGTATAAGGATTATCTTTGGAATACTCAATGTTTTCCAATGACTGTTTCTCGTAGATCTGCTCGGCAATATTTTCGATTGCAGGCTGTACGAGTGGATACATGGCTGCCACGGATTCATCCAGATTGGAGAAACGAATGGAATTAATATGGGATTCATCGACCGATACTTCTACCTCGAGCGCCGTATTATTCAGAGAAACGGTGGAAGTATAAGTTCCGGGGATATATTTTGATTCTGTAGCGGCAGCTTCTTTATTTTTCGGAAGAAACATAAATAGCAGCAATAAGATAAATACAATCGCCAGTATGGCAAATACTGCGGTATAAATGATTTCCTTCATATGCAGTACAACAATTTTTGTTTTGGAACTCATAATGACCTCCTGTAAATTTTTCGTGATAGATTCACTTTCTATAATGTATGAAGGAATGTATAAAAATATGCACAGGAGTTTCTTTTTTTCGTGACAAACGCAAGGACTTCCT
The DNA here is from genome assembly GCA_900543415.1 of uncultured Dorea sp. Classification (GTDB taxonomy): domain Bacteria; phylum Bacillota; class Clostridia; order Lachnospirales; family Lachnospiraceae; genus Dorea_D. The sequence goes on from UQRE01000002.1 coordinate 69,393, forward strand.
GTAGAATGTATAAGAGAAAATGGAGAGTGATAGAGATGTATATAATTGCAGGACTGGGAAATCCGACATCCCAATATGAGGGAACGAGACATAATGCCGGGTTTGATGTCATAGATGTGATAGCAGAAAAATATAATATTTCTGTAGACGGTAAGAAGAACAGAGCTTATATCGGTAAGGGCATGATTGAAGGGCAGAAAGTGATCCTTGCAAAACCGCAGACATATATGAATCTGAGCGGGGAAAGTATCCGCGGGCTCGTAGACTATTTTAAGGTAGATGAGGAACAGGAGCTCTTGATCATTTATGATGATATCAGTCTTCCGCCGGGACAGATCCGCATCCGTAAGAAAGGAAGCGCAGGGGGACATAACGGGATGAAGAGTATCATTCAGCACCTTGGTACGGATGTATTTATGAGGATCAAAGTCGGGGTAGGAGAAAAACCGAAAAAATATGATCTGGCAGATTATGTACTCAGTCATTTCACAAAAGAAGAGAGAGAGGAAATGAAAGAGGGATATGAAAAATCGGCAGAAGCTGCCGCAATGATCTTACGCGGTGATGTGGAAGCTGCCATGAATGAATATAATCGTAAAGTAAAGCCAAAGGAGGCGTAAGAGATATGCAGGCCTTAAAGGGACCGCTGACAGAACTGGCTGAATTTGAAGAAATTAATAAAAACAGGATGGAACATCCCGGAATGCTGTGCATTTCGGGATGTGTAAATTCACAAAAAACACATATGATGTACGCACTTAGCGATGGCATTGCTTATAAGGTCATCGTTTGTTCCGGTGAATCAAAAGCAAGGCAGGTCTATGAAGAATACCGGATGCTTGATGTGGACACGTATCTTTATCCTGCTAAGGATCTGCTTTTTTATCAGGCGGATATTCGCAGTAAAGAGCTTGTGAAAGCGCGGATGGAAGTGTTGGCGGCATTGATCGAAAAAAAGGCGGCAGTGGTCGTCACAAGCATCGATGCTTTTATGGACTGCCTGCTTCCGCGAGAGGTGATAAGAGAAAGAGTCATTTCCATCGGAGCTGAAGATACGGTAGATTTAGAGGAACTGAGCCAGAAGCTTGCGTGGGTTGGGTATGAACGGGAGGCAGAAATATCCGGTCCCGGTCAATTTGCAGTGCGCGGAGGGATTCTGGATGTTTACCCTCTGACGGAGGAACTTCCGATTCGTATTGAATTGTGGGGGGATGAAGTGGATTCCATTCGTACCTTTGATGTGGATACACAGCGGTCGATTGAAAACCTAAGCGAAGTGTTAATCTATCCTGCATCAGAATTTCCGTCGGAAGAGGATGAAAGAGTTTCTTTTTTGCAGTATTTTGATCCGAAAGACACACTTTTGTATCTTGATGAACCGGTGCGGATACTGGAAAAGGGAGAAGGTGTCGAGAAAGAATTCCTAGAAGCGGGAAAGCGGCGTGTGGAGGCAGGATATGAAGTCTCGAATGAAGAAATGAAGCTCTATGGCGTGTCGGAAGTCGTAAAAGAGATGAATCGATATTGCAGCGTGGGCTTTTTTACGCTGCCAATGAAAGCCAAAGGTTTTGAAGTGCGCGGTTCTTATGATTTGCAGACAAAAAGCGTAAATCCGTATAATCGAAGTTTTGAACTGCTGACACAGGACTTAAAGAGACTGAAGCGAAATGGATACCGCGTGGTACTTCTGTCCGGTTCCCGTACAAGGGCAAGGCGTCTTGCAGAAGATTTAAGAGATTATGATCTAAGCAGCTATTACAGTGACGATATGGAGCGGGAGGTACAGCCCGGGGAAATTATGACTGCATACGGGCATATTACCGAAGGATATGAGTATCCTCTCCTTAAATTTACTGTGATTGCTGAGAGCGATATTTTCGGAAATTTAAAGAAAAAGAAAAAACGAAAAATATACGAGGGGCGGAAGATTCAGAGCTTTTCTGAACTTAAGCCCGGCGATTATGTGGTGCATGAAAATCACGGACTGGGCATTTATCAAGGGATTGAAAAAATAGAGGTGGACCGGGTTGCCAAAGACTATATGAAGATTGCCTATGATAAAGGCGGGAATCTCTATATACCGGCAACGCAGCTTGATCTGATCCAGAAGTATGCAAGTGCAGATGCCAAGAAACCGAAACTGAACCGTCTGGGAAGCCAGGATTGGGTGAAGACGAAGACGAGAGTCCGCGGAGCTGTCAAAGAGATTGCCAAAGATCTGGTGGAACTATACGCGGCAAGACAGAACCAGAAAGGGTTTGTCTATGGGAAAGATACTGTCTGGCAAAAGGAATTTGAGGAAATGTTTCCTTTCGAAGAGACGGAAGATCAGCTTCTTGCAATCGAGGCAGTAAAGCGCGATATGGAAAGCCCGAAGATCATGGATCGTCTGATCTGTGGAGATGTGGGATACGGTAAGACTGAGATTGCAATTCGTGCAGCCTTTAAAGCAGTGCAGGAGAGTAAGCAGGTTGTATATCTTGTGCCGACAACGATTCTTGCACAGCAGCATTATCATACATTCCAGCAACGTATGCGGGATTTTCCGGTGCGAGTGGATCTTATGTGCAGATTTCGAACTTCTGCACAGCAGAAGAAGACTATTGAAGATACGAAAAAAGGTCTGGTAGATATCGTGATCGGAACTCATAGGGTGTTGAGTGACGATCTGAAATTCAAAGATCTGGGACTTCTGATCATTGATGAGGAACAGCGTTTTGGTGTTCAGCATAAGGAGAAGATTAAGAAGTTAAAAGAAAATGTAGATGTGCTTACGTTGACCGCAACGCCGATTCCACGAACGCTGCACATGAGTCTGATCGGGATTCGTGATATGAGTGTGCTTGAGGAAGCTCCTCAAGATCGTATGCCGATTCAGACGTATGTCATGGAGTACAATGATGAGATGGTGCGGGAAGCGATCGAGAGAGAATGCGCAAGATCCGGACAGGTTTATTATGTGTATAACCGTGTGGAAGATATTGCAGAGATAGCTGCGCATATCCAGAAACTGGTGCCGGATGTCAATGTGGCATTTGCCCACGGACAGATGCGGGAACAGGAGTTGGAACGCATCATGTGCGATTTTATTGACGGAGAGATTGATGTGCTGGTCTCTACGACTATTATTGAGACAGGGCTCGATATTTCTAACGTAAATACAATGATCATCCATGACGCGGACCGTCTGGGACTCTCTCAGCTGTATCAGCTTCGTGGACGAGTGGGGAGATCTAACCGCATGGCATATGCGTTTCTTTTGTATCGAAGGGACAAGATGCTAAAAGAAATCGCGGAGAAACGTCTGGCAGCTATTCGTGAATTTACAGATCTTGGTTCCGGATTTAAGATTGCGATGCGAGATCTGGAGATCCGCGGAGCCGGAAATCTTCTGGGAGCGCAACAGCATGGTCATATGGAAGCAGTAGGGTATGATCTCTACTGCAAAATGCTCAATGAAGCGGTCAAACATCTAAAAGGAGAGATGGAAGAGGAAGATTATACTACGACCATCGATCTGAATATCGATGCATACATTCCGGATACTTACATTTCCAATGAATATCAGAAGCTTGATATTTATAAGAGGATTGCGGCAATTGAGTCAGAAGAAGAGATGGAAGATATGGTCGAAGAGCTGATTGATCGTTTTGGAGATATTCCGAAGAAGGTGGAAATGCTTCTTACAGTGGCACAGCTAAAAGCGCTGGCGCATAAGGTCTATGTGACAGCTGTGGAACAAAAGGGGGACACATATACCTTTGCCATGTATGAACGGGCAAAAGTCTGCCCGGAGAAAATACCGGCGCTTCTCAAAGAATTCCGGGATGACCTTGCTTTTAAGGCAGAGCCGCCGATGTTTATTTATCGGAAGAAGAGGATCAATAAGAGAGATAAGACGGAGAGTGTGCTGGAAGTTGTGAAAAATGTGTTAATTGGTATAAAAGGATTGCTTGGCAGTTAAAAACAAGATATAATAAAAAAGTTAACGGTACTAAGGAGGGTATGGAGAGATGAAAAAGAAAGCATTGATATTATTTATGACAGGAATGCTTGCGACAACTTCTCTTACGGGCTGTGGTTCATGGAACGGAGATGATGTGGCTCTGACAGTTGGAAAGGAAGAGATTTCAGCAGATGTCGCAAACTTTTATGCAAGATATACGCAGGCAACATATGAAACTTATTATAGTGCATATCTGGGAGAGGATATGTGGAATTCCGAGGCGGAAAAAGGAAAGACTTATGAAGAGTCTGTTAAAGATTCTGTCGCAGGAGAATTAGAAGCAATGGCACTTTGTGATGCCCATAAGAAAGACTATGATGTTGCACTTACGGACGAAGAAAAGGCTTCCATCAAGAAAGCAGCGAAAAGTTTCTCAGAGGATAACGGACTGGAGCAGAAGGAAAAGGTATCCGGACAAGAGAAAACTGTAGAGAAAGTACTTACAATGATGATGGTAAGTTCCAAGGTAAGAACAGCCATTGAGTCAGAAGCAGATACAGAAGTGTCTGATGAAGAGGCGGCTCAGAAGAAGATGCAGTATGTGTTATTCTCTAACACCAAGACAACGGAAGAGGGAGAAACACAGGAACTTACAGAGGACGAGAAGAAAGAAGCAAAGGCAAATGCTGAGAAACTGGCAGAAGCTGCAAAAAACGGAGGCGATCTAACTGCACTTGCAGCAGAGTATTCATTGGAAACATCAGAAGCTTCTTTTGACAGTGAGTCAGAGACACCGGATGCGGATCTTGTAAAAGCTGCAGATCGGTTGGGAGAAAATGAAGTGACTGATGTGATCGAGACATCCGCAGGGTATTATGTAGGTAAAGTGGTAAGTCTTATGGACGCAGATGCTACTGCAAGTAAAAAAGAAGAGATCGTTAATGAGAGAAAGTCTGAACTTTACAATAAAACTGTAGAAAAATGGAAAGAAGATACCGAGATCAAAGTGCACAAAAATGTGTGGAAGAAAATTGATTTCAATGATCTTAGCGTGATAATGAAGCAGGAAGTGACGCAGCCATACAGCAACGAGCTTCAGACAGATGATCAGGCAGAAGCACAGGGACAATAAAAAATAGACGAATCAAAGAAAAACTGTCGTGTGGAAGAAAATACTTCGTTAGATTCTTCGGTACGACAGTTTTTTGCTACGTAAGTGACAGGTGTCAGAGCCTGTTTGGCTATTGCATGAACGTCATAAGAATATCGTTGACAAGCTTTCCGTCTGCTTTTCCTTTTACTTTTGGCATCAGAACCTTCATGATTTTTCCTTTGTCTTTGGCAGTAGGCGCTTCAATGCCGACTTCACTCAAAGTAGCAGTGATGACCTCGCGGATCTCTGCTTCGTCCATCATTTTTGGCGCGTACTGTTCCAGAACGCTCAGACGGCGGTTACATTCTTCAATGATTTCTGTGCGGTCTGCAGGTGTCATGTCCAGAGTTTCTTTTGTCTGTTTAACTTCTTTTAAGATTACCTGAATTTCTTCTTCGGGTGTCAGATCAGAACGCTTATCAATAGCTTTATTTTTAAGTGCTGCAAGCAGCATGGATAAAGTTTCTTTTGTGTCTTTGTCTCCGGCTTTCATAGCCTTCACCATGTCAGCTCTTACTTCATCGATTTTACTCATAGTTTTAATCCTCCATAATTGTTGCTTTGTTTAAAAGATACTGTTTAGAGTTTAACACAAAGAAAGACTTGTTATCAAGACTGTATAATTTCTTATTTCATTACAGATACTATTTCCAGAATTGGAAAGTACAGTAGATGGAGGATTTTTTATGAAAGCAACAGGTATTGTGAGAAGAATCGATGATCTGGGAAGAGTTGTGATTCCGAAGGAGATTCGACGTACTTTAAGAATTCGGGAGGGCGATCCACTTGAAATCTTTACAGATCGGGAAGGTGAGGTTATTTTGAAAAAATATTCTCCCATTGGGGAATTGTCTGCGTTTGCGAGACAATATGCAGAGAGTCTTGCCCATGTATCGGGATGCCTTGCTTTTATCTGTGATATGGATCAGGTGATTGCTGCAGCCGGATCAGGGAAAAAGGAAGTGGAGGAGCAGTATATCAGTAAACCATTGGAAAAGGTGTTGGAGGCAAGAAGAGCACAATGCGCTTCTTCAGATGATAAAAAATATGTGAAAGTCTTAGCAGAGCAGGAAGAAAATTATTCCTGGGAGATTATTCAACCGATTCTTTGTGAGGGGGATGTGATTGGAGGAGTTGTTCTGCTTTTAAAAGAAGGAAAAAAGAAGTTTTCACAGACAGAAGAAAGACTTGCAACCTGTGCCGCAGATTTTTTGGGACGTCAAATGGAATCTTAATGGCATAAAAAAGGGGCAACTCTCATACCTTGTGATAGACAAGGAGGGAGTTTACATGGAGAGACAGGAAAAACGGGAAACAAAAATGGTATGGATGTTAAAGTCGCTGTTATTTTCTTATGTAGTAACAGGTATGTTGCTGGCGCTTCTTACGGTGTTGCTCTATAAGTTTGAACTGGATGAACAATTAGTGTCTGCAGCAATTGTCGCAATCTATGTATTGGCAACTATGGCAGGAGGACTGGTGATAGGAAAGCTTGTCAAAGTCCGAAGGTTCTTATGGGGGCTTGGTCTGGGTGCGGCATATTTTGCTTTGCTGATGCTGATTACACTTGGCGTCTACCATACGCTGAACGGGAATGCGGTAAATATGATAACTGCGTTCATTTTGTGTTCAGGCGGAGGGATGATCGGGGGAATGATTTCTTAGGAAATGATGAAAAGAGCTGTAGAAAGGATTTGAAATAACCTTTCTGCAGCTTTTTGTAATTTGTTTTCCTTTTTCGGGTAATTAAAGAAAATAAAAGCTAGAAAGGATGGCGATGATATGGAATATTTAGTGGAAACCGCACTCTTAACGCATGGTCTTAAATCCATTTCCAACACAGATATTTTAGATAAATGGACGATATAAAAGAAAAATATTGTGTGGGTGTCCCAAGGGGAAATTAAGATTGGTGATATGGAAAAGTACCTGTTCTTTCAAAATTATGTTCCGATCTTCCGGCACTGGTTAATCTTCCGGTGATTTTGATATCTACAGGTCCCAAGGATATGATGGCTCGAGGGAAAACGGTTCAATGGCTCATTGATCATGGGGTAAAAGTTGTAGGCGCAAAGCGAGGGTTTTGTACCGGATATATTTTTGAGGGAGATAAAGTACTGCTTCAAGGGGAAATGCAAAAACCTTATGTACCGCCTCTTTTAATTATTCAAGAGATTCCGGAACAAAAGCGTGTCAAGGATAGAGAAATTTTAGCAAAAGCTATTCGGGAAGGAAAGAAAGCAGAGGCGGCAGGACAATATTTTCACCCGGCAGTCAACGGGAAAATTGATGAACTTACAGAAGGTTATTCTTCTGTTATCCAATTGAAGTCGCTTCTGGAAAATGCAAAACTTGCCGAGTGGTTATAAAAACGAGACGACCGAAGCCGTCTCGAAAAAAGTCTAACTTTTTAAGGGTACCTCACATTTTGATTGAGCAAGTCCTCTTCTTGTATGTGATGTCGTATGGTCCATAATCGTAATAACGTCTGTATATGTTCCGTACTTATAGTCAAGATTACAGTATCTGCAGGAAGCGTTGCAGTCATTTGAGATTAGTTTGTCTGGTCGATCTGGTTCATATATTTGATCAGACGGAAAATCTGGCAGGTGTAGCCCCATTCATTATCATAAAAACAGATAAGTTTAAAGAAATGGGAATTTACCTGTATTCCCTCCCGGATATCAAAGATTGATGCGTGAGGATCGCCGATAAAGTCCGAAGATACGACTTCGTCATCTACGCAGTCCAGAATGCCGGACAAATATGTCATAGAGGCTTCCCGGACTTTCTGACAGATATCTTCGTAGGAAGTAGCTTTAGAAAGCGCTACATTTAAGTCGACGATGGACACATCAGAAGTTGGTACACGGTAAGAAATTCCATTCATCTTATCCTTCAAGGAAGGGATGACTAAAGAGATTGCCTTTGCAGCTCCGGTAGTGGATGGGATTAAGTTGCCAAACACTGCTCTGCCGGTGCGCCAATCTTTGAGAGACCGGCAGTCAACGACCTTTTGCTTTGCAGTTGCAGCATGAATGGTAGACATCAAACCATATTCAATCCCATAATTATCTTCAAGGACTTTACAAATTGGAGCCAGACAGTTTGTTGTACAAGATGCGTTTGAGACAACTTGCATGTCCGGTGTATATTTGTTCTGGTTGATGCCCATGACAAAGGTTGGAGTCTCTTCGTCTTTTGCCGGAGCAGAGATGATAACTTTCTTAGCACCGGCATGAATGTGTGCCATTGCTTTTTGAGTAGTGCAAAATGCACCAGTGGCGTCGATGATATATTCTGCTCCGCATGCCTTCCATGGGATGGAAGCTGCATCACTTTCGGAAAATACAGGGATTTTCTGTCCGTTTACAAGGATTCCTCCATCGTAAACAGATAGTTCGCCCTGAAATCGTCCGAAGATCGAATCGTAGCGGATCATATATACCATATAGTTAAGATCTGCGTTGCGGACATTGATTCCGCACAGGTGAAAGGTTCCTGGCTGACTGATGGCGATACGGAAGGCGACTCTTCCAATGCGTCCGAATCCGTTAATGCCAATTTGAATTGCCATGATACAATTACCTCCTAGAATAAAATAATGGCAACGCGTGCAGTACCGAATCTTTCATACTGTAATCAATCTGCGCCCAGTGTAACACAGTCCGAAAGAAATATCTATAGAAATGGCGGTAATTAAACATTTAACGGGTTTGTCAAATTAAAGTTTTAACAGTCAGATAAAAGGATTGCGAAAATACCGGCAAGATGGTATAATAGCATAAGTTAAGCAAAGTGAAGGAGGAATGTACACATGAAACATGTAAAAACATTAAATACACAGACACTGAACAACACTGTTAAAAAAGGTGGATGCGGAGAGTGCCAGACATCTTGTCAGTCTGCTTGTAAGACATCTTGTACAGTAGGAAATCAGACTTGCGAACAGAAGAAATAAGCTCGTAAGAAGAATAAGAAGAATTAAGAGACAGCGGTCTTTTTGGTCGCTGTTTCTTCAAGTTTAAAAACAATTTTTAAGAAGACCGAAAGGGGTATAGTTTTGATTCATCAATACAAGAATAACGGATACAATATTGTTCTGGATGTGTACAGTGGTGCAGTTCATGTAGTAGACGAACTCTGTTATGATGTGATCGCCTGTTTAAATGAAGAAAATGAAGCGCACACACCAGGGACACTTCAAGAGGAAAAAACCTTTGAGGGACTGAAAAATGCCCTTCAAGATACATATAGTGAAGAAGAATTAAAGGATGCGCTTGACGATGTGACAGAGCTTACAAAAAATGGACAGCTTTTTGTAAAGGACGAGTATGAGTGTCTCATCGAAGACGTGAAAAAGAGAAAAACTGTCGTGAAAGCGCTGTGTCTTCATATTGCACATGATTGTAATCTGGCATGTAAATACTGCTTTGCAGAGGAAGGCGAATATCATGGAAGAAGAGCGCTTATGGATTTCGAGACGGGAAAGAAAGCGCTGGATTTCCTGATTGCGAATTCCGGCTCCAGAAGAAATCTTGAGGTGGATTTCTTTGGCGGAGAGCCGTTAATGAACTGGCAGGTAGTGAAAGATCTGGTCGCTTACGGAAGAGAGCAGGAGAAGCTTCATGATAAGCATTTCCGTTTTACAGTTACGACAAACGGAGTATTATTAAATGACGAAATCCAGGATTTTGTGAACAAAGAAATGGATAACGTTGTTTTAAGTCTGGATGGACGAAAAGAAGTCAATGACCGTATGCGCCCATTTAGAAACGGAAAAGGAAGTTATGATCTGATCGTTCCGAAATTCCAGAAGCTTGCAGACAGCCGGAATCAGGAACGGTATTATGTGCGGGGAACATTTACAAGAGATAATCTGGATTTTTCTAATGATGTGCTTCATTTTGCAGATCTTGGATTCAAACAGATGTCTATTGAACCGGTTGTCGGACCGGAGACAGATCCATATGCGATTCGTGAAGAAGATCTTCCGGTGATCATGGAAGAATATGACAAACTTGCAAAGATCATGATCGAGAGGGAAAAGGAAGGAAAAGGTTTTAATTTCTTCCACTTTATGATAGACTTAGAAGGTGGACCTTGCGTGGCAAAACGCTTGTCCGGCTGTGGCTCTGGCACAGAATATCTGGCGGTGACACCTTGGGGTGACCTTTACCCGTGCCATCAGTTTGTAGGTCAGGAAGAATTCCTGATGGGAAATGTAGATGAAGGGGTGAAACGTCCGGAGATTGCGGATGACTTCAGAAGCTGTAATGTATATTCTAAAGAAAAATGTAAAAATTGCTTTGCTAAATTTTATTGCAGTGGCGGTTGTATGGCGAATGCTTACAATTTCCATGGAACCATCCATGATACTTATGAAATCGGATGCGAGATGCAAAGGAAGCGGGTAGAATGTGCCATCATGATGAAAGCCGCTCTGGCAGACCAATAAGTCTGGCGGTTTTATATAAAAGTTAGAAGAGACGAAAAAAGAGAGGAAGTTAACCATGAAGAAAAATAAAGGCATCTTAAGTCTTGTGGTGACGGTGATCCTGATCGGAGTATTGGGATTTACAGCTGCTGTCGGTTGGGGAAATGACCATACCGGTGCGGCAAAAAATATCAAGCTTGGTCTTGATCTGGCGGGTGGTGTCAGCATTACTTATCAGGTAAAAGACGAAAACCCATCAGAAAGTGAAATGAAAGATACAATTTATAAGCTTCAAAAGCGTGTGGAGCAGTACAGCACAGAATCCAGTGTGTATCAGGAAGGCGATGACCGGATCAACATTGAGATCCCGGGTGTATCCAATGCAAATGAGATCCTGGACGAGCTGGGACAGCCCGGCTCCTTGTATTTTATCGCACAGACAGGAAGCGATGGGACGCCAAACTACGAACAGGTGAATTCCACCGGTGATGCTGCCAAGGATTATCAGCTCAAGAAAAGTCTGGAAGAATTAGAGGCAGACGGTTCTTTAGTGCTTACAGGAAGCGATGTAAAGAGCGCGAAAGCGGAGACAATGGAGAACCAGACGACAAAGGCAAAAGAAAACATTGTTTCACTTGTTTTTACGAAGGATGGAACAAAGAAATTTGCAGACGCTACGACAAAAGCGTTTGAAGCACAGGAAAGTATCGGTATCTACTATGACGGAAGCTTTGTCAGTGTGCCGAATGTAAACAATGCGATTGAAAACGGAGAGGCACAGATTACCGGAAGCATGAGCTTTGAAGAGGCAGATGCACTTGCTTCTACCATTCGTATCGGTGGGTTGAAACTTGAATTAGAAGAGCTTCGTTCGAATGTTGTTGGCGCGCAGCTTGGTGAACAGGCAATCAGCACAAGCTTAAAGGCGGGAGCGATCGGACTTGCCATAGTATTTTTATTCATGATCTTCGTGTATTATCTGCCGGGATTGGCGTCAGGACTTGCTCTTCTTATCTATACTGAGCTTGTGATCGTGATTTTAAATGCGTTTAATGTGACGTTAACGCTGCCGGGTATCGCAGGTATTATTCTCGGTATCGGTATGGCAGTGGATGCAAATGTTATCATTTTTGCCCGCGTGAAAGAAGAGATGGATCGCGGAAAGAGTGTGAGAAATGCATTGAAGACCGGTTTCCAGAAAGCAATGTCTGCCATCGTGGATGGTAACGTGACAACACTGATCGCAGCAACTGTTTTATGGGTGAAGGGCTCCGGTACTGTAAAAGGTTTTGCACAGACACTTGCAATCGGTATTATTGTGTCAATGTTTACAGCGCTTGTGATTACCCGGATGATCATCTATGCTTTCTATGCAGTTGGTCTTCGCAGCGAGAAGCTGTACTATCGCCCACGTAAGAAAGAGCGGACAACCATTCCGTTCCTTGCAAAAAGAAAACTATTTATCGGCATTTCTCTGGTAGTGATCATAGCCGGTGTTGCATTTATGGGAGTAAACGCATCCAGAGGAAAAGGAGCATTTGCTTATAGTCTGGAGTTCCAAGGGGGAACCTCTACCAATGTAACCTTTAATAAGGATTATTCCATCGATGAGATTGACAAAGAGATCGTACCGATCTTAGAAGAGGTAACCGGAGATGCAAATGTTCAGACACAGAAGGTGGCAGGAACCAATCAGGTGATCATTAAGACCGTGACATTAGATCTTGCAAAGAGAGAAGCGTTAAATAAAGCGTTAGTGGATAATTTCGGTGTGGATGAATCTAAGATTACAGCTGAAAATATCAGTTCCACAGTCAGCAATGAGATGCGTCAGGATGCGATCATAGCTGTGATTGTAGCAACCATCTGTATGCTGTTGTATATCTGGTTCCGTTTCAAAGATATTCGATTTGCAACCAGTGCGGTTACAGCGCTTCTTCATGACGTGTTAGTGGTACTTACGTTCTACGCAATTGCAAGAATTGCGGTAGGTAATACCTTTATCGCATGTATGCTCACTATTGTAGGTTATTCTATCAATGCAACGATTGTTATCTTTGATAGAATCCGTGAGGAACTCAGACTGAAAACAAAGACAACAGATCTGGAAGAGGTCGTAAATAAGAGTATCACATGGACATTGACAAGAAGTATTTATACATCCCTTACTACATTTGTCATGGTAGCTGTCTTGTTCGTTATGGGTGTAAGTTCCATCAAGGAATTTGCAGCGCCATTGATGATAGGTATTATCTGTGGAGCGTATTCTTCTGTATGTATCACAGGAGCTTTGTGGTATATTATGAAAACAAAGATTGGAAAGAAAACAGCGTAAAGCGAAACAAGAATCCCGCAGGCGGAAATTCCGTGTGCGGGATTCTATATTTCTTATAACTGGAGAGTGTGTAGAGTCTGTAAATGCCTCCTGCACAGGAAAGGAAGAAGAAACATGGAACGATGGGTGATGCTTCGCAAAGGAGCGGATTTTGATAAGATTTCCCGGACTTTTGGAATCAGCAGGAGACTGGCGAGTCTGATACGGAACCGGAATATACAAGGTGAGGCGGAAATCGGGAAATATTTGAATGGGACATTGTCAGATCTGTATGATGGAATGCTTCTGAAAGATATGGACAAAGCGATTGACATTCTAAGGGAAAAGATTGCAGAAGCTAAGAAGCTTCGAGTGATCGGAGACTATGATATCGATGGTGTAAATGCGGCGTATATTCTGATGGAAGGATTAAAAAGGCTGGGTGCGGAAGTGGACGGTGATATCCCTGATCGCATTGCCGATGGTTATGGATTGAGCGAAGAACTGATCCGGAGGGCATATGAAGATCACATAGATACAATTCTTACTTGTGATAATGGGATTGCTGCCGGGGAAGAAATTGCATATGCGAAACACCTCGGAATGACAGTGATCGTCACTGATCATCATGAGGTTCCGTATGAAGAAATTGACGGAGAACGAAGGGAAGTGCTTCCGGCGGCAGACGCGGTTATTGATCCGAAAAGATCGGATTGTGATTATCCGTTTCAAGGACTGTGCGGAGCGGCAGTTGCCTATAAATTGATCGAGTGTCTTCACGAGTCAGTGGGGCGGGATGCGGAAGATCTGGATGATCTGATTGAAAATGTTGCCATCGCTACGGTTGGAGATGTGATGGATCTGGTAGATGAAAATCGGATTTTTGTAAAAGAAGGTCTGGCAATGCTGAAACGAACTTCGAATCTGGGACTTAAAGCGCTCATTGACTGCACCGGAATTCACAGAGAACAGTTGAATGCTTATCATATCGGCTTTGTGCTGGGACCATGTCTGAACGCCAGTGGAAGATTGGATACCGCCAAGCGGGCACTGGAACTGTTGTGCGCAAAAGATGCCAAAGAGGCTGCGGTACTGGCTGGTGATCTGAAAGGACTAAATGACAGCCGAAAGGATATGACGGTAAAGGCTGTGGAGACAGCGATTGCTCAGGTGGAAGAAGAGGGGATAGGCGAAGATAAGGTCCTGGTACTGTATTTGCCGGATTGTCATGAAAGTCTTGCTGGCATTGTGGCAGGGCGAATCAGAGAACGTTATTATCGACCGGTGTTTGTAATTACTGATGGAAGAGAAGGGTTGAAAGGTTCCGGGCGTTCGATTGAAACTTATCATATGTACGAAGCGCTGCACGAATGTGAGAAACTGTTGCTCAGATATGGCGGACATAGGATGGCGGCCGGTTTGTCTTTGGAAAAGAAGAATCTGGAAGCTTTGCGGAGAACATTGAATGAAACATGCCGGTTGACCAAGGAAGATCTGATGGAAAAAGTAGTCATTGATATGGAGCTCCCTTTTTCTTATGTAACAGAAGAACTGGTGGAAGAACTGTCCCTTCTGGAACCATTTGGAAAAGGAAATACGAAGCCTGTGTTTGCCGGAAGAAATATTGAACTGTTAAACGGGAAAATTCTTGGGAAAAATAAAAATGTGTTAAAGCTTCGTGTGCGAGACGAACAAGAAGTAGTGATCGATGCAGTTTATTTTGGGAATCTGGAAACATTTTCGGAGACATTGTGTGGAAAATACGGAGCGTATGCTATGGATGCTCTTCTACGCGGAGAAGGGAAGGGAATGAAGCTTTCTCTTACTTATTACCCGGATATTAATGAATATAGGGGGAAGAAAAGTCCGCAAATTGTGATTACGCATTGTCAGTAGTAGTAAAATGTGTAGAATTGTTTGAAAAATAAAGCGACTAATGCTATACTTATTACGTGTTTTTAGCTTAGTTGAATCTTAGACGAAGGGAAAGCTTTCGAAGAGATTCAAGGCAGGAAGAATGTGAGATTATGAGAGAAAAGAGGAAGGGGGAGGCAATGAGATGTCAACAAAAGCGACGACTTATGAATCTTTAGACAACAAGATCGCTGCCAGCACATTGACAGAGGATCTGGTAAAAGGGCTGGAAGTTGTAGATGGTCATGCAATCAAAGAGAAAAAAGATTACGAAAAACCAGATGAATTATATGACATGTTAATTGCCCGTATCCGACAGTATCATCCGTCTACGGATATCAGCATGATTGAAAAGGCTTACGAATTAGCCAAGAAAGCACATGGAAATCAATGCCGGAAGTCCGGAGAGCCATACATTGTACACCCACTTTGGGTGGCCATTATTCTGGCAAATCTGGAGATGGATAAAGAAACGATCGTGGCAGGAATGCTCCATGACGTAGTAGAGGATACCGAGGTCACAGACGGAGAGATAGAAAAGGAATTTGGAAAAGAAGTAGCGCTTCTGGTAGACGGTGTTACAAAATTGGGACAGCTGTCTTATTCTTCAGATAAACTGGAGGTGCAGGCGGAAAATTTAAGAAAGATGTTTCTCGCAATGGCGAAAGATATCCGTGTCATTATCATTAAACTGGCAGACCGTCTTCACAACATGCGGACCTTGCAGTTCATGACGCCGGCAAAGCAGAAAGAAAAAGCAAAAGAAACAATGGATATCTATGCTCCGATTGCGCAGAGACTTGGTATTTCCAAGATCAAGACGGAGCTTGACGACCTTGCGCTTAAATATTCCCAGCCGGAAGTATTTTTTGATCTCGTAGCTCAGATCAATGCGAGAAAAACAGAACGTGAAGAATTTGTAGATCAGATTGTGGCAGAAGTTTCCAAACACATGGAAAACGCACATATTAAATGTGAGATCAGCGGACGTGTCAAACATTTCTTCAGCATTTACCGTAAGATGGTCAATCAGGACAAAACCGTAGACCAGATCTATGATCTGTTTGCGGTGCGCATCATTGTAGATTCTGTCAAAGACTGTTATGCTGCGCTTGGCGTGATTCATGAAATGTATACGCCGATTCCGGGGCGTTTTAAAGACTATATCGCAATGCCAAAAGCCAATATGTATCAGTCTCTTCATACAACACTTATGAGTTCGGTAGGTCAGCCTTTTGAAATTCAGATCCGAACAGAAGAGATGCATAAGACTGCGGAATATGGTATTGCGGCTCACTGGAAATATAAGGAAACCGGAGGAAGCAGTCAGAAGAATATTGAGACTCAGGCGGAAGAAAAATTAAGCTGGCTCAGACAGATCTTAGAGTGGCAGAGAGATATGTCTGATAACCGTGAATTTTTAAATCTGATCAAGGGAGATCTGGATCTTTTCGCAGAAGATGTGTATTGCTTCACACCGCAGGGAGATGTAAAGAATCTGCCCAATGGCTCTACACCGATCGACTTCGCGTATGCGATTCATAGTGCAGTTGGAAATAAGATGGTCGGTGCAAGGGTCAATGGTAAGCTTGTAAATATAGATTATAAAATTCAAAATGGAGACAGAATTGAGATTTTAACTTCTCAGAACTCCAGAGGACCAAGCAGAGACTGGTTGAATATTGTAAAGAGTACGCAGGCTAAGAACAAGATCAACCAGTGGTTTAAGAAAGAATTTAAAGAAAGCAATATTATTAAAGGTAAGGAAATGATCGCTGCTTACTGTAAAGCAAAATCTGTTACACTGAGCAACATCATGACAACGAAATATCAGGAGATCGTGCAGAAAAAGTACGGATTCAAAGATTGGGATGCTGTACTTGCAGCCATCGGACACGGAGGACTTAAGGAAGGTCAGGTTGTTAACCGTCTGGTAGAAGAATATGACAAAGAGCATAAGCAGGTGCTTACGGATGCAAGCGTGCTTGAGAAAGTGGCGGAAGCTTCCAAGAATAAAGTGCATATTGCCAAGTCTAAGAGTGGAATTGTAGTCAAAGGAATTGATGATGTGGCTGTGCGTTTCTCCCGATGCTGCAATCCGGTTCCGGGAGATGAGATCGTAGGATTTGTTACCCGCGGAAGAGGGTTGTCTATTCACCGTACGGACTGTGTCAATATGCTTCATCTTACAGAAGCAGAGCGCGCAAGGCTGATTGATGCAGAGTGGGAAGGAGACGTGGCTGAAAAGGCAGGCGGTCAGTATCTGGCAGAGATCAAGATTTATGCATACGACAGACAGGGCTTCCTTATGGAAATGTCGAAGATCTTCACAGAGATGGAAGTGGATGTGAAGTCAATGAATGTACGTACGAGCAAGCAGGGGACAGCGACCATTGAGATTGGATTTGTCGTACACGGAAGAGAAGAGCTTGAAAAAGTCAGCAAGAAGATCCAGCAGCTGGACGGTGTGATCGATATTGAAAGGGCGACAGGTTAGAAATATGAAAGTAGAAAAATTTGTAACAGGAATTATCAGTACCAATTGTTATCTTGTCATCAATGAAGATACGAAACAGGCAGTGGTCATTGACCCGGCTGCCTGTCCGTCCTATCTGATGAGCCATATTAAGTCAGAAGGGTTGAAGGTGGAAGCTATCCTTTTGACGCACGGACATTTTGATCACATTATGGGAATTGACGGATTTTTGTCAGAATTTGATGTGCCGGTATATGTTCATGAAGATGATGCGGATGCGATGGAAGATCCGGTGCTCAATCAGTCCTCTACCTATACATCCGGTTATACATTCGGCAAAGCCCGGTATCTGAGAGATCATCAGACGCTGGAGTTGGCTGGATATACCTTTCAGGTGATCCATACTCCGGGACATACAAAGGGAGGCTGCTGCTATTATGTGGCGTCGGAAGACGTGCTGTTCTCCGGAGATACATTATTCCAGAATTCTGTGGGACGTACGGACTTTGTCAACAGCAGCACATCCGATCTGGTGCATTCTGTAAGAGAGAAATTGTTCCTCCTTCCGGATGATACAATGGTTTATCCGGGGCATATGGGAGAGACGAAGATCGGGCATGAGAAGAAATACAATCCATATGTATAGAAGAAATCGTAGATGGGAGTAAGTGATGATGATCAAGATCATATGCAGCGCTCAGGCGTATACTTATAATGCCTATCATATTGTAAAGGCTTTTTATCCGGCGGTTGAGATTACCAACCATGTGGAGGAAAAAGCCTCTAATTATGTAGAAATCAACTTTTCTGACGGGCAAGTGATCGCGGTAGAAAAAGAAGAGATCAAAGCCGGGACAGATGCAGAGAAGAAAGCACAGATTGACAAAAAGCTATATGAAAAACTGTCGGAAAAATCAGGAAAGACGTTGGCGTGGGGGATTCTTACCGGAGTTCGTCCGACAAAGCTTGCGATGAAAAAGCTGGAAGAAGGCATGGAACCGGAAGCGTTTGTTTCATGGTTCCGACAGACCTATCTGGTCAGCGAAGAAAAAGCAAGATTGGCATGGGAGATTGCCGGGCGAGAAAAGAAGCTTTTAGACCGGTTGGATTATGAGGATGGATACAGCCTGTATGTAGGAATCCCGTTTTGTCCTACAGTGTGCACATATTGTTCGTTTAGCTCCGGTGCATTAGAAGACTGGAAAGATTTCGTGGACGCCTATGTAGAGGTGCTCTGCAAAGAACTGGCATTTATCGGTGAGGTATCAAAAGAAAAGAAATTAAACTCCATTTATATAGGAGGAGGAACACCGACCAGCTTAAATGCAAGGCAGCTGGAACGAATACTTTCCTGTATTGATACACATTTTTCAAGAGAATATTTATTAGAGTATACGGTGGAAGCCGGACGCCCGGACAGTATTACAGAGGAAAAGCTGCAAGTGATCAAAGCGCATAAGGTCACAAGAATCTCCATTAATCCGCAGACCATGCAGCAGAAAACGCTGGATGTGATCGGAAGAAAGCATACGGTGGAAGACATTTGCAGGACTTATGAGATGGCTCGAAGCCTTGGGTTTGATAACATTAACATGGATCTTATCGCAGGACTTCCCGGAGAGACCGCTCTTGATATGAAAGATACTCTGGAAAAGATAGGAAGACTTAAACCGGACAGCTTAACGGTGCACTCGCTTGCTATTAAGCGCGCGGCAAAGATGGGGCAGGAAGTGAAAGAAGGACAATCAGACGCTAGTGTGTGTAACATATCACCGGAGATTGGCGCTATGATAAGCGAGGCAGAAAAAGCGGCTGACGACATGGGGCTGAAGCCTTATTATCTGTATCGTCAGAAAAATATTGCCGGAAATTTTGAAAATGTAGGTTATGCAAAGGTTGACAAAGCAGGAATATACAATATACTTATTATGGAAGAAAAGCAATCCATTATTGCCGCGGGGGCGGGAGCATCTACGAAAATTGTATTAAAGCAGCCGATGCTTCAACCGGGCAGTAAAAATCAGAAAAAGACGAATTTGATCCGGCTGGAAAATGTAAAAGCAATTGATGCTTATATCCGCCGTATCGATGAGATGATAGAGCGAAAAGGAGAATGGCTATGGCGTTAAAGAAGAAACCGGTTACAGGCATGAAAGATATGCTGCCGGCAGAGATGGAGATCAGAGACTATCTCATCGGATTAATTAAAGAAACATATAAAACCTTCGGATTTACCTCTATGGAAACACCTTGTGTCGAGCATATTGAAAATCTGTGCAGTAAACAGGGCGGAGATAATGAAAAGCTGATTTTTAAGATTATGAAACGCGGAGAAAAATTAAAGATTGACGAAGCGAAAGAAGAAAATGATCTGGCGGATGTCGGACTTCGCTATGACCTTACCGTTCCTTTAGCGAGATACTATGCGAATCACGCCAATGAGCTTCCGTCACCTTTTAAGGCGCTTCAGATTGGAAATGTGTGGCGTGCAGACCGTCCGCAGAGAGGTCGTTTCCGCCAGTTTATGCAGTGTGATATTGACATTTTGGGAGAAGGCTCTGTATTGGCAGAAATCGAATTGATTCTTGCAACGACAGCAATGCTTGGCAAGCTTAATTTTAAAAACTTCACAGTATGTATCAATGACCGTAATATTTTAAAGGCAATGGCGGCATACAGTGGATTTAAAGAGGAAGATTACGACGAAGTCTTCATCATTCTCGATAAAATGGACAAGATCGGCGCAGAAGGCGTGGCAGGAGAGCTGGAAGAGATGGGCTATACAAGAGAAAATGTAGATACTTATCTGAAGCTTTTTGATGAAGTGGAAACAGATCTGTCCGGTGTCCGTCATTTGAAAGAGAGACTGGGAGATTTCCTTAGCAGCGAAACAGCGGAAGGCATGGAGATGATCATGTCCAGCGTGGAGGCTGCAAAAGAGTGTGATTTCAAATTGAAATTTGATCCGACACTGGTAAGAGGACAGTCCTATTATACAGGAACGATCTTTGAAGTGACAATGGATGATTTTGGCGGTTCTGTGGCAGGCGGCGGCCGTTATGATAAAATGATCGGGAAGTTTACCGGTCAGGATACTCCTGCTTGCGGATTTTCCATTGGATTTGAGCGTATTGTAATGCTGCTCTTAGAAAGTGGTTATGAAGTGCCTGGAGTAAGACAGAAAAAAGCATATCTTTTGGAGAAAAAGCTTCCGAAAGAAGGAATGCTGAAAGTATTAGAGCTTGCGAAAAAAGACAGAGAGTCCGGCAAACAAGTGCTGATCGTAAATATGAAGAAAAATAAAAAGTTCCAGAAAGAACAGCTGACGGAAGACGGATATCAAGAGATCATCGATTGTTATGCGGACAAAGTAGAGCAGTTATAAGAGAAAAGGAGAGAAAAATCATGGCAGAGTCAATGCAGGGGTTAAAGAGAACCCATAGATGTGCAGAGTTATCTGCAGCAAATATCGGTGAAACTGTGACCATTATGGGATGGGTGCAGAAGAATCGTAATAAGGGAGGTCTTGTATTTGTTGACGTAAGAGATCGTTCCGGTATTATTCAAGTCGTGTGCGAAGAAGGAAAAACAGATGCAGCGCTTATTGAGAAAGCTGCAAAGCTTCGTTCAGAATATGTTGTTGCAGTGGTTGGTAAAGTGGAGAAGCGTTCCGGTGCAGTAAATGAAAATCTTGCTACCGGTGAAATTGAAGTGATCCCAGAGGAGCTTCGTGTGTTGTCTGAGTCTGAGACACCACCGTTCCCGATTGAAGAAAACTCTAAGACAAAAGAAGAGATTCGTTTGAAATACAGATATCTGGATCTTAGAAGACCGGATATGCAGAAAAATCTGATGATGAGAAGTAAAGTGGCAACACTGACTCGTCAGTTCTTAGCAGATGAAGGATTTATGGAGATTGAGACTCCGATCTTGATCGGAAGTACGCCGGAAGGCGCAAGAGATTACCTTGTTCCAAGTCGTATCCATCACGGACATTTTTATGCGCTTCCGCAATCTCCGCAGTTGTTTAAACAGATTTTAATGTGTTCCGGATGTGATCGTTATTTCCAGATTGCAAAATGTTTCCGTGACGAAGATCTTCGTGCAGACCGTCAGCCGGAATTTACACAGATCGATATGGAACTTTCTTTTGTAGATGTAGACGATGTCATTGATGTAAACGAAAGACTGCTTGCAAAATTATTTAAAGAAGTATTGGGAGAAGAAGTAACACTTCCGATTCCGAGAATGACATGGCAGGAAGCAATGGATCGTTATGGCTCTGATAAGCCGGATATCCGTTTTGGCATGGAGCTTCAGGATGTAACAGAGGTCGTAAAAGATTGTGAGTTTGTTGTATTTAAAGGAGCAATCGAGCAAGGCGGAACTGTTCGCGGTATTAATGCCAAGGGGCAGGGATGCATGCCGAGAAAGAAAATTGACAAATTGGTAAGCTTTGCCAAAGATTACGGTGCAAAGGGACTTGCATACATTGCAATACAGGAAGATGGCACAGTAAAATCTTCTTTTGGTAAATTTATGAAAGAAGAAGAGATGGATGCGCTGATACAGGCAATGGGAGGAGAAAATGGAGACCTTCTTCTCTTTGCTGCCGATAAGAATAAAGTAGTATGGGCGGTACTCGGAGCACTTCGTCTGGAGCTGGCGCGTCAGATGGAACTTCTTGATAAGAGTGAGTATAAATTCCTCTGGGTAACAGAGTTCCCGCTTCTTGAGTGGAGTGACGAAGAAGAAAGATTTATGGCAATGCACCATCCATTTACGATGCCGATGGAGGAAGACCTTCAGTACATCGACAGTGATCCGGGAAGAGTGCGTGCGAAAGCATATGACATTGTACTGAACGGAAATGAGATCGGCGGAGGAAGTATCCGTATCTTCAACCCCGAGATTCAGAGCAAGATGTTTGAAGTGCTTGGATTTACACCGGAGCAGGCGCAGGAGCAGTTCGGATTCTTATTGACTGCATTCAAATATGGCGTGCCGCCTCACGCAGGACTTGCCTATGGTCTTGACCGTATGGTTATGCTGATGGCAAAAGAGGACAGTATCCGTGATGTCATTGCGTTCCCGAAAGTAAAAGATGCTTCAGATCTTATGACAGAAGCACCGACAATGGTAGATGAGAAGCAGCTCGCAGAGCTTGGAATCACTGTTGTGGAAGAGGAAGAAGAGGAAGTTTAAAAAAATAAAATAAAGGCAGCCTCGGAAGAAGCCTTGTATCAAAATGTTTTGTGTGATATATTAGGCTTTCTCCGAGGTTTTTTTGTTGGTGAGGACCTCTGCTTTTATTTGGAAAGAAGTACCTACGATTGATTATTAGGAACATTTTTATCAACTGAACAAAATGATTCAATAAAAAGAAAAATAAGAGGATTTTTTCTATCGCCCTGCATCACGACCATGCAGGCTAACACTCGGGATTTTGGTTGATGTAATGTGCAATTTGCAATTTGGCGTATACTGTTATTATTGTATGGCTCTTTTGAAATTGGATAGTATGGGAGTAACGATTGAGTATTAACAGGTGGTCATGTGTGCCCCCCCCTAAAAGGAAGAGAGGAAAAAGAAATGAGATATATAATTTTTAGGATTTTGTTAGCTATGCGGAATTTTGTGCGGATAGTGACGACGTTATGTATTATTATAACAATAGGCATAGAAATAGCGAATCCGTTGATACCTTATAAAAATCTATATATTATATTGTTAGGTGTAGTACCTTTTTTGATCAGAATATATTACGATAAATTGTTATTTAGAGTAAAACCGGAAGATATGGACCTTTATCTTAGCAGTTAGGAGGGATGATTATGAAGAAAAAAGTGATCGGCGCAGTAGTGATCGTGGCTGCTTTGTTAGGTGTATTAGGTTTTGTGAAGTACAATGAATATTCCGCCAAGGAACCGGTTGTGAAGGTAGAGCTTGGTGATAAGATTTCTGAAAAGCCGGAAGATTATGTGAAAGCAAATAAGACAGCATTAAAGAAAACGGTTCTGGATTTAAGCCGGGGCAGACATGGGAAGTAGAAACAGATAGTAGTGGAGTTATAGATAATTATAATGGTAATACATGGGAAAGTGGAACATGGACTCCCTAAATACAAATAAAATAATATCATATATATAACAAGGGTAATTAATTGGGGGCAGAAATGTCCCCTGTTTTGTTAAAGGAGAACAGCTATGGGAAGAAAGTTTCATCACCTGACTTATTCCGATCGGTTAAAGATTGAAGCACTGCATATGGCTAAACATACATCACAGGAGATTGCGGATCAATTAGGCGTGCATGTATCTACGATTAACAGAGAGGTAAAACGTGGGGTGTATACACATCTGAATACGGACTGGACAGAAGATCTATATATTTAATTTTAATCTATGTAACTTTTCTAAGTTCTATATACGCCGCGCTCTCTAAATTTGTTAGAAACACATTCCTATAAAAATGAAAAGCAGGAAGCGCATGGGCTTCCTGTTCAATATTTAGTGATCGGAATAATGATAACGACAAGACAGAATATAAACATTCTGCTCATCTATTTTATAGACCAATCGATCCTGTTCATTGATTCTACGACTCCAAAATCCGGATAGATCTCCGACTAATGGTTCTGGCTTTCCAATGCCGGAGTTCCCGTTTCTACAGATATCGTCAATCAGCTTATTGATTTTTTTGAGCGTTTTCCGGTCTTCCGTTTGCCAGTAAATATAATCATCCCATCCATTTTTTGTAAATACTTTATTCATCGGCTGACACCTCAATCAGTTCTTTCACATGACAACAGCCTTCTTCTAATTGTTTCTTAGATTCCATCAGCCAGTTATAGTTTGTTTGATTTCCCATAAGGTGCATATTTTCCATCATGTTATTGTAGGCTTCTTCGGACATCATGACGATGTTTTTATTTTTTTTACGAGTCACAATAATTGTTTCATAATCATCCGAAACTTTATCCATACATTCTTTCATATTTCCTCTTAGTTCTGTGTAATTTACTGCTAGCATATTCTTCACCTCCAAGATAAAACGTACAATATTCTGTACTTGTATTATAGTATGTGGAATCACGTTGTGTCAACAGGAGTTATTATTTCCAATAGAAAAAGATCTATGATAAAAGAGTTGTCTTAGATGGATAAAAAGTTGTTAAAAGGAAAGCGGTCATGTGTGACCGCCTGTTCTTATTATGGGTTGTGCCCCCAGTTGAGCACGCAAGCGTGCGAAATAGCAACCACCTGCTATTGAGGCTGTTCAAGCCAATACGTAACGAAAGGAAAGGTGATTTTCATGACCCAAAAGACAAATAGTTTAGCACACACCAAGTGGATGTGTAAATACCACATAGTGTTCACACCAAAGCATAGATGAAAAACCAGTTTTAAAATAATTAGTAAAATAGTAAAATAATAGTAAAATAATTAGTAAAATAATTAAAAAAAGTTGTTGACAAACATGAGTCGCTGTAGTATAGTAGTTATTGTTCTGAGGAACACAAAAAAAGATACGCGACAGTGGCTCAGTTGGTAGAGCACGACCTTGCCAAGGTCGGGGTCGCGGGTTCGAACCCCGTCTGTCGCTCTTGAAAGGAATTGCATTACGCAATTCCTTTTTTCGTGTTATAATAATCTTGATAGTGAAGATGTGTTTTGAAAAAAGGCAGGTGAGTTTTTTGACGCAAATTATGGAAGAACAGAATCCTCTTGGAACAGAGCGCATTGGGAAATTAATTCCGAAATTTGCCATTCCGTCTATTATAAGTATGGTAGTAAGCTCTCTATATAATATTGTGGACCAGATTTTTATTGGTCAAG
Organism: uncultured Dorea sp.; assembly: GCA_900543415.1. GTDB lineage: Bacteria > Bacillota > Clostridia > Lachnospirales > Lachnospiraceae > Dorea_D. The sequence continues at coordinate 94,471 of UQRE01000002.1, forward strand.
GCGTGGGAATGCTTGGGAATGCGGCGACGAACATTGCGTTTCCTGTAACCATTATCTGTACTGCGACGGCGCTTCTTCTTGGAATAGGAAGTGCTTCGAATTATAATCTGGCATCAGGAGAAAGAGAGCAGGAAAAAGCATCTGCAATTGCCGGTACGGGACTTTCTGTAATTGTCATGAGCGGTGTCGTGATTACAGTGGTTGTATTAATCTTTTTAGATTCGTTGCTTCAACTGTTTGGAGTGACTCCGGATATTTTGCCATATGCACAGGACTATGTGGGGATTACTGCGTTTGGTCTGCCTTTTTATATTTTGATCAATGGAGGGACGCAGCTAATCCGTGCAGACAGAAGTCCGACCTACTCCATGGTATGTATGTTGACCGGAACGATTCTTAATACTATTTTAGATCCGTTGTTTATCTTTGTGTTTGACTGGGGAATTCAAGGAGCAGCGGCGGCAACGGTTATTGGGCAATTTGTGTCGGGTATGCTTGTGATTGTTTATTTTTTGAAGTTCCAGAAAATGAAGATTACAAGGCAACTTCTGATCCCCAAGCTCTGTTATCTGAAATTGATCGCATCTCTTGGAATGGCCTCTTTTATTAATCAGATTGCACTGGCGGTAGTACAGATTGTTATGAACAACACGTTGCGTTATTACGGGGCGGCGTCTGTATACGGAATGGAAATCCCACTCGCTTGTGTAGGAGTGATCACGAAGGTTAATATGATCTTCATTTCCATATGTATAGGTCTGTCTCAAGGGTGCCAGCCGATCTGGGGATTTAATTATGGGGCAAAGGCATATGAGCGGGTAAAAGAAACTTATAAGCGTGCGTTTCAGATAAGCACACTTGTGGGCGGCTGTTTTTTTATCTGCTTTCAGATATTCCCGAGAACGATCGTAAGTATTTTTGGAAGCGGAAGTGAATTGTATTTTGATTTTGCGGAGAAATATTTTCGAATTTTTATGTTTATGACATTTGCAAATGGCTTACAACCAATAAGTTCCGGTTTCTTTACTTCAATTGGAAAAGCAAAGCTTGGAATCTTTACTTCCCTTACGAGACAGGTGATGTTTTTGATTCCGTTAATCTTGATTTTTCCATTGTTTTTTGGAATCAATGGCGTTATGTATGCAGGACCGATCGCCGATCTTGCGGCAGCTGTTGTGGCAATTTCTTTTGCGGTGCGTGAATTAAAGAAGATGAAAAATGAGAATAAGAATTGTCTGTCTGTGTAAAGTGTGTTAGAATAGAGAAGCAAATCTAATAAAGAAAAGCAGAGTAGAAATGTGTGCGTTAAGTGCCGGCTGGACGGGGAGTTGCCAGCCAGACGAAGGAGAGGTGTCCGCGGTACATATTTCGCATCCCGCTGCTACACATAGACAGAAGAGAACTACCTGCTTATGCGTAGCTTTAAGGACTACTGCAAAGGAGGTATTTTTTATGAAGAGATTGAAACAATTATTTAAGGATTCTTTTCGGGAGCTGAAAGATACGCGGAAGATGGCGATGGCAGCTATGTTTGTGGCGATTGCTGTTATTCTGGGATTTTACCGACTGCAGCTTACGGAATTTATTCGGATCGGCTTTGATTTCCTGCCGAAAGAGATGGCGGCTATGCTTTTAGGACCGTCAGTAGGCTGCGTGGTAGCAGCTTTTACGGACATTATTTCTTATGCGCTTAAACCTATCGGGGCATTTTTCCCGGGACTGACATTCAGCGCTATGCTGGCAAGCACTATTTACGGGACAATCCTCTATAAAAAGCCGGTTTGTTTAAAAAGAGTAATCTTAGCAAATGGTTTAGTGACGGTCTTCGTAAATTTATTGCTCAACACTTATTGGATGTCGATTTTGTATGGAAATGCGTATATGGTACTATTTCCGACGAGAGCGGTAAAGCAGTTGATTATGTTTCCGATAGAAGTGATATTATTTTATTCGGTGGCAAAAATGTTTGAGCGGGCAAATATTTTTGCAATTGTGAGAACAAAGAATATTTAAAAAGGAGAACAGTGTATGCGGGAGAGAACAACCATTGGATTTTATATCAAACAGATTAATAACGGTTATGAAAAAGAATTTAACAATCGTCTGCGTACACTTGGAATCACTTCTTCACAGTGCGAGGTGTTGGATTATCTCTTTACCAGCAGGAAAGAAGAAGTGACGCAAAGGGATATTGAGAAGGCGTTGAACCTAAGAAACCCTACGGTGACAGGTCTTCTGAAGCGCTTGGATGAGAAAGGTTTTATTCTTTCGGTTCCAAGTACGAAGGATAAAAGATGTAAAAATATTTATCTGACAGAGAAGGCTTATGATATCCGCAAGCGTATGGAGACGGATCGTAAAAAGCTGGATAAGATGCTGACCATCGGCATGAATAAAAAAGAGACGGCGGCATTGGAGAAAATGCTGGAAAAGGTACTGTATAATATTGCAGAGCCTTAGGAGAGAGGGAAAAAGGAGAATTGAAAATATGAGTTATGCTGATAAAGTGTTTATAGATATGTGCAGAGATATTATTGACAACGGAACGGACACCAGAGGAGAGAAGGTGCGTCCGGTATGGGAAGATGGAACACCGGCTTATACAATTAAGAGGTTTGGTGTGGTAAATCGATATGATCTTTCCAAAGAATTTCCGGCGTTGACGCTTCGAAGGACAGCAATTAAGAGCTGTACCGATGAGTTGTTGTGGATCTGGCAGCAGAAGTCTAATAACATCAATGAACTCCACAGTCATATATGGGACAGTTGGGCGGATGAAGATGGTTCCATCGGAAAAGCTTATGGGTATCAGATGGGAGTGAAACATCAGTATAAGGAAGGAATGTTTGATCAGGTAGATCGGGTAATTTATGATTTGAAGCATAATCCGTACAGCAGACGGATCATGACCAATATTTATGTGCATCAGGATTTGCATGAAATGAATCTGTATCCTTGTGCATACAGTATGACATTTAATGTTACGAAAGAGGCAGGAAGTGATAAACTGACTTTAAACGGTATTTTAAATCAACGTTCCAATGATGTTTTGGCGGCAAATAACTGGAATGTGTGTCAGTATGCAGTACTTCTTCATATGCTGGCGCAAGTGTGTGATATGAAGGTGGGAGAGTTTGTACATGTGATCGCGGATGCCCATATTTACGATCGTCACGTTCCTATGATTGAAGAGTTGATTAAGAGAGAGCCGCTTCCGGCGCCGGAATTCTGGCTTAATCCGGAAGTAAAAGACTTTTATGATTTTACAAGAGATGATGTGAAGCTTATTGACTATGAGACACATGAGCAGATTAAAAATATTCCGGTAGCAGTTTAGCACATCTATCAGGATGAAGAATACAAATGAATATAAAAGGAGAGAGAAGAATGTACTTAATTGTAGCTGTTGATAAAAACTGGGCAATTGGAAAAAACAATAAATTAATGTGGAGTATTCCGGCAGATATGAAATACTTTCGAGAGACAACGAAAGGGAATATCGTGATTATGGGGAGAAAGACTTTGGAGAGTTTTCCGCAAAGCCAGCCTCTTAAAAACCGAGTGAATATTGTGATCACAAATAATAAAGATTATAAAGTGAAAGATGCGGTTGTGGTACATAGTATTGAAGAGGCTTTAGAAGAAGCGAAGAAGTATGAGGGGATCCCTTATGTAATCGGAGGAGAGAGCATCTACCGTGCAATGCTTCCGTACTGTGATACCGCTCTGATTACGAAGATTGATCATGCATTTGATGCAGACACTTATTTTCCAAATCTGGATGAAGATGAAGAATGGAAGATGACAAAAATCAGTGAGGAGCAGACCTGCTTTGATCTGGAGTATTATTTTACTGTTTATGAAAGGGTTTCAAAGAAGTAATGAGGATTTTAAGTATTACAGCACAGAAGCCAAACAGCACCGGAAGCGGTGTGTATCTGACAGAGCTTGTGAAAGAATATGCATTGCTCAGTCACGAGCAGGCAGTGGTAGCAGGTGTTTATAGAGAGGATGAAGTGGAATTACCGGACGGGGTGGATTTTTACCCCGTCTACTTCTGTGAAGAGGGGCTTCCGTATCCAATCGTTGGAATGTCAGATGAGATGCCTTACATAAGCACCAAATACAGTGAGATGTCTCCTGAGATGGTTGAGCAGTTCCGGTCTTCTTTTATGAGCGTAATTGAAAGGGCTGTAGAGGAACTTCAACCGGATCTCATTCTTTGCCACCACCTGTATTTGCTGACAGCATTGGTGAGGGAACATTTTCCGGAACGAAAGGTTTACGGATTTTGCCATAACACAGATTTAAGACAAATGCAGAAAACAGATTTGGAACGGGAATTTATCCGCAGAGAGATTGGAAAGCTTGATCATATTTTTGTTCCGCAGAGAGCGCAGGAGGAAGGGGTTCTTGCCTTGTATCCGGTGGACAAAGAGAAAATTACCCGCGTGGGAATGGGGTATAACAATCAGATCTTTCATTTGGCAGAGGGAAGTCGTGACAAAGAAGGAGTTACCAGTCTTGTGTTTGCAGGAAAGATTGCTGAAAAGAAAGGCGTTATGAGTCTTCTTCGTGCTATGGCGCTTTTAGGGGATGAAAAGGAACTGGATATGAATCGCATCCAGCTTTTGCTGGCGGGAAGTACAGGGAATGAAGAAGAGTATCAAATGATCGAGGGGCTGGCAGAAAAATGTCCGTGCAAAGTAAAGTTTTTAGGTAGATTGTCTCAGCCGGAACTTGCGAAAGTATATCAGAATAGTGATATCTTTGTTCTGCCTTCTTTCTTTGAGGGAATCCCGCTTACTGTGATCGAAGCTTTGGCGTGTGGAAACAGAGTAGTGATGACAGATCTTCCGGGAATTAAGGAATGGATCGCCTCCGTTTCTTCTAATGCCGATGTCCGATATGTGACAATTCCAAGAATGCGAAATGCAGACGAACCGCTGGAAGAGGATTTGCCGGAATTTGAGCGTAAGCTGGCAGATGTCTTAAAGGCGAGTGTTTTGCAAAAAGAAACACATCTGGCAGATGTAAGTCGGATATCGTGGGAAGCAATTACCAAAGAGGTGCTTCGGCTTAAATAATTGAATGATAAAAAAGATCAAGAATAACAAGATATATTTAATCAATTAGAATCTCTTGACAGTGGTTGTGGACGTCTACTATAATTAATAGCAACATGTAGATTCCCGTGTCGGGCAGAGTATAGAGAGAGATCTCTGAATGGAAACAGTAACAAGTATGAATATTCGCCCTAAGCGTTTGCTTAGGGTCTTTTTTTAAAAAAACTCTTTTCACAGGAGGTAGAGATATGAAGAAGATCAGTGGTAACAAATTATTAGTAAAGGCATTGAAGGAAGAAGGAGTAGATACTATTTTCGGATATCCGGGTGCATGTACGATTGATATCAGTGACGAATTGTATAAGCAGGATTATACAAAGGTTATTCTTCCAAGGCAGGAGGTTGCCTTGGTACATGAAGCGGATGCTTATGCAAGATCTACCGGGAAGGTAGGCGTCTGCCTGGTGACCAGCGGCCCGGGTGCGACAAATCTTGTGACAGGGCTTGCAACTGCGTATTATGACAGTGTACCGCTTGTCTGTTTTACGGGGCAGGTGGCAAGACATCTCATAGGAAATGATGCTTTTCAGGAAGTTGATATTGTAGGGATTACAAGAAGTATTACAAAGTATGGTGTGACGGTTAGAAATAGAGAGGATCTTGGAAGAATCATAAAAGAAGCATTCTATATTGCGAGAAGTGGAAGACCGGGACCGGTGCTGGTAGACCTTCCGAAGGATGTGATGGGAGAACTGGGCAGTAATGAATATCCGCAGGAAGTGAATATTCGTGGCTATAAACCGAATACACACGTTCATATCGGGCAGCTGAAGCGCGCGATCAAGATGCTCGGAAAGGCTAAGAAGCCGTTGTTCCTTGTGGGCGGAGGCGTGAATATCGCCCGTGCGGGAGAAGTATTTACAGAGATTGTAGATAAGACAAAAGTTCCGGTAGTAACAACGGTTATGGGGCGCGGAGCCATCCCGACTGATCATCCGTTATATATTGGTAATCTGGGAATGCACGGGGCATATGCTTCCAATATGGCGGTAAATGAATGTGATCTTTTGTTTTCCATTGGAACAAGATTTAACGACCGCATTACCGGAAAACTTCATTCCTTTGCCCCGAAAGCACAGATTGTCCATATTGACATTGATACAGCGGCAATTTCTAAAAATGTGCAGGTAGATGTTCCAATCGTGGCAGATGCAAAAGAAGCTCTTGAGAAAATGGTGGAATATGTGACTGCATGTGATACCGAAGAGTGGGTTGAGAAAGTAGAAAGCTGGAAAAAAGAACATCCGTTAGTGATGAAGAAAAAACCGATCATGACACCGGAAGATGTGATTGAAGCAATCAATCGTCTGTTTGATGAAGCAATTGTTATTACAGATGTAGGGCAGCACCAGATGTTTACTGCGCAGTTTATCGAGCTGAATGAGAAGAAGCATCTGTATATGTCGGGAGGTCTTGGAACGATGGGATATGGACTTCCGGGAGCGATTGGTGCGAAAATCGGTAATCCTGATACTCCGGTTATTTCTATTTCCGGTGACGGCGGAATGCAGATGAACAGTCAGGAACTTGCAACTGCAGTATTGGAAGAACTTCCGATCATTTCCTGTGTTTTTAATAACAACAATCTCGGAATGGTACGTCAGTGGCAGAAGCTTTTCTATGGAAAACGCTATTCTATGACTTGCCTGCGCTCCGGAGCGGCGTGCAGGGGAAAATGCGGAGAGGTGCCATGTCCGACTTATACACCGGATTTTATGAAACTGGCAGAAAGTTACGGGGCAAAAGGAATCCGCGTTACAAAGAAGGAAGAAATAGAACCGGCATTCTGGGAAGCAATGAAGAGCAAGAAAACTCCGTATGTGATTGAATTTGAAATCGATCCGGAAGATCTGGTATATCCGATGATCCAGCCGGGCGGAACATTAAAAGATATGATTCTGGATTGTTAAGGAGGTTGGATATATGAATGGAAATGGAATGAAAAAACGCTGGATATCACTCTATGTGGAGAATCAGGTGGGTGTTCTGTCGAAAATCTCAGGTTTGTTCTCTGGAAAATCTTATAATCTGGACAGTCTGACTGTTGGAACAACGGAAGATCCTACGGTGTCAAGAATGACAATTGCTACAGTTAGCGACAACGAGACCTTTGAACAGATTAAGAAGCAGCTGAATCGTATGGTGGAAGTGATCAAAGTCATTGATTTTACAGATGTGTTTGTTCGAATGAAAGAGATTCTGTATGTGAAAGTAAGAAAGTGTACGCCGGAAGATAAGGTGGAATGTTTTCAGATAGCAGAAACTTTCAAAGCAAAAGTGATCGATTACGGGAAAGACTCTGTTTTACTGGAATTTGTTCAGACAGCGACGAAAAATGACGCCGTGATCAAGCTGATGAAAGATGAATTTCAAAGTATTGAAGTGGTGCGGGGCGGAAGTGTTGGAATCGAATCCATCAGTATGATGGAGCGGTAGTGAGGGGCACGCGTTCTCTTTAATGTCATATGACTTAATCTTTTTGCGAAAAAACCGAGCGCACTCTTGAATTTTGAAAAATATGGTATTATAATAACCTCAGATTAAAAAATTAGTTGTAATAGAATGAAGGAGTGAACGTGATGGAGAAGAAAAATATCGACTGGTCCAATATCGGGTTTGGATATATGGAGACAGATAAGAGATTTGTTTCTAACTATAAAAACGGAGCATGGGACGACGGCGTGCTGACAGATGACGCGAATGTCGTAATTAATGAGTGCGCAGGTGTTCTTCAGTATGCACAGACTTGTTTTGAAGGCTTGAAGGCTTATACGACAGAAGAAGGTCACATCGTAATGTTTCGCCCGGATCTGAATGCCAGCAGAATGGCAGATTCCGCAAAGAGACTGATGATGCCGGTATTCCCGGAAGATAAGTTTATAGAGGCTGTACATAAAGTAGTGGAAGCCAATGCAGCATATGTTCCACCGTATGGTTCCGGCGCTACCTTATATGTTCGTCCTTATATGTTTGGATCTAATCCGGTTATTGGCGTTAAGCCGGCAGACGAGTATCAGTTCCGTGTATTTACTACACCGGTAGGACCATACTTCAAAGGCGGCGCAAAACCGATCACAATTCGTGTCTGTGATTATGACCGCGCAGCTCCGCATGGAACAGGACATGTAAAGGCAGGACTTAACTATGCCATGAGCTTGTATGCCATCATGGATGCGCATGCTCAGGGATATGACGAAAATATGTATCTGGATGCAGCGACAAGAACGAAAGTCGAAGAGACAGGCGGCGCAAATTTTATCTTTGTAACAAAAGACGGAAAGCTTGTTACACCAAAATCTTCTACCATTCTTCCATCCATCACCAGACGTTCTTTGATGTATGTGGCAAAAGAGTATTTGGGTATGGAAGCAGAAGAAAGAGAAGTGTATTTAGACGAACTTAGTGATTTCGCAGAGTGTGGACTGTGTGGAACCGCGGCAGTTATCTCACCGGTTGGCAAGGTCGTGGATCATGGCAAAGAAATCTGCTTCCCAAGTGGAATGGATGATATGGGTCCTGTGACAAAGAAATTGTATGATACGCTGACTGGAATCCAGATGGGCAGAATCGAAGCACCGGAAGGATGGATTCACAGAGTATGTTAAATCTCCGCCATACGACGATTATAAAAAACAGATAGAAATGGAAAAAGGCGCAATGACGTAAGTGTAAACGTTGTTGCGCTTTTTGCATTCCACGATATCTCTTTTGGAAATGTGAATATACATTATAGTTCTTTTAAAAGATTGAGAAGAAAACAGTGTATAACAGTTGACAACAGTTGTGTGCTGTTATATACTGTTTATAAGAAAAGGAGGAATAAAATGAAGCTGATCATTAATCATTCTTCCATGCAGCCAATCTATGAACAGATTGTAGAACAGATTAAAGGGAAAATTATGCAGGGAGAATTAAAAGAAGATACTGCACTTCCTTCTGTGAGATCATTGGCGAAAGAGTTAAAAGTCAGTGCTCTGACGGTGAAAAAAGCCTACGATGCTCTGACGGAGGAAGGATTTATTATTACAATTCATGGAAAAGGAAGTTTTGTCGCATTTGCCAATCAGAATGTCATGCTGGAAGAGAAAAGAAAAGAAGTGGAGACGGACCTTGAGATGGCCATTCGAAAAGGGAGAAGCTGCGGCATGAGCAAGGAAGAGTTAAAGCAATTGTTTGAAATTATAGTGGAGGAATAACGAAATGTTAAAGTTAGAAAATGTAAAAAAACAGTACAAAGATTTTACGTTGGATTGTTCTCTTCAAGTGAAGGAGGGATGTATTACCGGATTGATCGGAGCCAACGGAGCCGGGAAGAGTACAACCTTTAAAGCAATTCTTGGCTTGATTCATATGGATGGAGGAAACGCAGAATTATTTGGAAAACCTGTGCAGAAATTGTCAGTAAAAGATAAGGAGCGTATAGGAGTGGTATTGTCGGATTCCGGATTCAGCGGTTATTTGACGATTAAGGATATCATAGCAATTCTTCGAAATATGTATCCCCGGTTTGAACAGGCATGTTTTGAAAAGCAGTGCGAAAAATTCAAGCTCCCCATGAATAAGAAGATCAAGGATTTTTCCACTGGAATGAAGCGAAAACTACAAGCGCTTGCAGCAATTTCTCATGGAGCAGATTTCCTTATTCTGGACGAACCAACGGCCGGATTAGATGTTCTTGCAAGGGATGAGATGCTGACCATGTTAAGAGAATATATGGAGACAGAAGGGCGTTCGATTCTTATAAGTTCTCATATTTCCAGTGATCTGGAAGACTTCTGTGACGACATTTACATGATCGATGAGGGAAAAATCGTTATGCACGAGGATACGGATGTGCTGCTTAACGAATATGGTCTGTTAAAGGTCCGTGAAGAGCAGTATGAAAAATTAGACAAGAGTTATATTATACGAAGTAAAAAAGAAAATTTTGGGTATAGCTGTCTGACGAATGAGAAGCAATTTTATGAAGAAAATTATCCGGACGTGGTAATAGAAAAAGGAAGCATTGATGAATTGATAATGATGATGATTCGAGGTGAACGATAATGAAAGGATTGTTGATCAAAGATATAAAATTGATGAAAAACCAGAAAACATTTTTTACAGCTATGACATTCGTAGGCTTCCTGTTCTTGATTACGCAGGAAACTCCGTATTTTGTTATCACCTATATTACAACGATGTTTTCTATGTTTACGATTACAACACTTACCTATGATGAGTTTGAGAATGGTTCAGCTTTTCTATTCTCTCTTCCCTTTAGCAGAAAAGATTATGTAAAAGAGAAATATCTATATGGAATCATCACCTGTGCCTTGGGGCTGGGAATTGTGACAGTTGCAACGGTTGTTGTCAGTGCAATAAGAGGGCAGAAACTAGACATGACTTCGATCGGGGCAACAGGGTTAGCTTCAATATCCATTTGTATTATATTTTTAAGTCTGTCTATTCCGATCGAGATTAAATTTGGGGTAGAGAAAGGAAGAATCGGTTTTCTTCTTGTCCTTGGTCTGTTCTTTGCGGGTTTCTATGTGGCAATGCGGTTTGCCGGAAATGAAGGAAGACTCGGTGTTCAGAACATCATTTCCCAAATTGAAGACCTTTCATCCGTGGCAGTGCTCGGAGGAGTGATTGGAATCTGGATCATCGTGGGGCTCGTTTCCATGCTGATCTCCATGGGATTGATCAGCAGAAAGGAGTATTAGGATGGTTAGTTTTCTGTTATGTTGGTTGGGAATGGCGGTATTTGTATACTGGCTGGTAAAGAAGTTACGGAAGTGATATAGAATCTTGAAGAATATCTGTAGAAAACCCTTGCAAACGCAGGGGTTTTATGCTACTCTTAAAAGGTCGCAAAAAACACGCATATATAGGTCTGAGATGGTGCCATACCCGGTAAAGGGAATGGTTTCGAAGACAGGAAAGTATATGCGGAAGTAAAAAACCAAATGGAGGAAAGAAACATGAGCGTTATTTCAATGAAACAGCTTTTAGAAGCAGGTGTTCACTTTGGACATCAGACAAGAAGATGGAACCCTAAGATGGCTCCATACATTTACACAGAGAGAAATGGTATCTACATCATTGACTTACAGAAATCTGTAGGTAAAGTTGATGAAGCTTACCAGGCAATTTCTGACATCGCTGCAGATGGCGGTACAATCCTGTTCGTAGGAACAAAGAAACAGGCTCAGGATGCTATTAAAACAGAAGCAGAGCGTTGTGGAATGTACTTTGTAAATGAGAGATGGCTTGGAGGAATGCTTACAAACTTCAAGACAATCAAGAGCAGAATCGCTCGTCTTAAAGATATCGAGAGAATGTCTGAAGATGGAACATTTGATGTATTACCGAAAAAAGAAGTTATCCAGATTAAAAAAGAATGGGAAAAACTTGAGAAGAACCTTGGCGGAATCAAAGATATGAAGAAACTGCCAGACGCTATCTTCGTAGTTGATCCTAAGAAAGAAAGAATCTGTGTTCAGGAAGCTCATACACTGGGAATTCCGCTTATCGGAATCGCTGACACAAACTGTGATCCAGAAGAGTTAGATTATGTAATCCCAGGAAATGATGACGCTATCCGTGCAGTAAAATTAATCGTTTCTAAAATGGCAGACGCAGTCGTAGAGGCTAATCAGGGAATGACAGAGTCTGATGAAGTATACGAGGAAGTTGCTGAAGAAGTAGAAGAGTAAGTAATGAATGGGGTTCTGGCTAATTTAGTGTGAACCCCGTCTGTCTACCTAATGAAAATGTAGGAAAGACAGGTGTGAGAGAAACGAAAATGGAGGATAAGAAAATGGCAGTTACAGCTAGTATGGTAAAAGAGTTAAGAGAAATGACAGGCGCAGGAATGATGGACTGTAAGAAAGCTCTTAACGAGACAAATGGTAATATGGATGAAGCAATCGAATACCTTAGAAAGAACGGACAGGCTAAGGCTGAGAAGAAGGCTGGACGTATCGCAGCAGAAGGTATCGTTATGGCTGAAGTAAAAGACGACAAAGCAGCAGCTATCGTAGAGGTTAACTCTGAGACAGACTTCGTTGCTAAGAACGCTGACTTCCAGGCATATGTAAAAGCAGTTGTAAATCAGGCGCTTACAACAAAAGCTGCTAACATGGACGAGTTCATGGCAGAGGCATGGAATGAAGACGCTGCTAAGACAGTAAAAGATGTTCTTACTGAGAAAATCGCAGTAATCGGAGAAAACTTAAACATCAGAAGATTTGAAAAAGTTGAGACTGAGGGATGTGTAGTATCTTATATCCACGGCGGCGGACGTATTGGTGTTCTTGTTGAGGCTGATACAGATGTTGTTAACGATGAGATCAAAGCTTGCTTAAAGAACGTAGCAATGCAGGTAGCAGCTATGTCTCCAAAGTATGTATCTCGTGATGAAGTAGATCAGGATTTCTTAGAGCATGAGAAAGAGATCCTTCTTGCTCAGGCTAAGAAAGAAAATCCAAATAAGCCAGATAACATCATTGAGAAAATGATTATCGGACGTCTCAACAAAGAGATGAAAGAGATCTGTCTGTTAGATCAGGTATATGTACAGGACAGCGATCTTACAGTTGCTAAATATGTAGAAAAAGTTGCAAAAGAGAACGGTGCTAACGTAGCAGTTAAGAAATTCGTTCGTTTTGAGACTGGTGAAGGACTTGAGAAGAAAAACGAGGACTTCGCAGCAGAAGTTGCAGCTCAGATGGGAAACTAAATTCCTAGACAGCATGAATTTTAAAACCCTTGAAAAGCCCAGAAAATGGGCATTTTCAAGGGTTTTTTGCGGTTTAAGAGAAAATCGTAAATTACCATAAAATACCGTATTTTATCATTAGATTTGGGGGGAAATTTGGGGGAAGACTTGGGGGAGAAGCTTCCCCCAAATGCCATCTTAAACTTTGCCTCTTTCTTCTGAATAAAGAAGAGAAGTTTGCTTGTCGTTTCTTTTTGGGGGATAACACTATCCTCCAAATTTGAACGTAAAATAGTGTATCTTCCCCCAAATTATCGTAAGTTATCGCATGGAAAATAGGGATTGAGGAAAGATGAGGGATAATTTATAATATAAAGAAAGAGACAAGTGAATACGTGGCAGAATATTTTGTCTCCTAGTGTGTCGGAGCCTTAAAAAGCGTGATATTTGGCAGTATTTAGTGCTGTTTTGTACGGAATTTGCGGATATAGAAGATCTAAATGGACAGGATGATACGAGCCGAATGGATGGAATTTGTGACTTTTTGTGGAGAAAATTCGTAATGAGAATAGTACATGCATAAAAAAAGTGGTGTAGTGTGGAGGAAAAGAATGAGATTACTTGCAAGAGATTTGAAACCAGTAACATTAATGAAAGTAAACGGTGACCTTTATCATGGTATAAGAGTGAATCTGCAAAGTTCGGTAAATAAACTATTAACGCAAGCTTTTGATATACCTTTTGAAGAAGGTGATTTTATTGAACGGGAATTGAAGAATGGTATAAAAGAAAAATACATAATTTTAAAAATAAATTATTCTACAAATGTGATTAACATGGATATTGAGAAGGTTACAGATTTAACTAAAAATAGAGGAGAGAAGATCATGGAGGAGAGGGAGAGAATAGTAAATAACACAAATAATTTTTATGGAGAGGCAACAGGAATACAAATTCAGCAAGGAACAAACAATTCTTTACAAGAGCAGACAATAACCCAAGAGTTTAATTATGCTAAAGTGAAAGAAGTTTTAGAGCAAATTAAAAAGTATGATAGTATGTTTGATGAAGAGTATGGAGAAAAAGCACCGGAGCTAAGAAATATGATTGAAGAAATAGAAGTTTTATTACAAAAGAGAGAAAATCCGAGTAAAATAAAAATGGTATTGACTGAAATTAAAAATTTATCTATTGGTATAGCAGGCAGTTTAATTGCTTCGGGTATCCTTGCAACTATTGCTCCGATATTATAGGTGGTGAACAAAAGTGGGAATAGTAATTGAATTACAAAGAGAGGCGTTAGATGAAAAAATATCTATTGAATCTTTGATGAGAAAGGCTTACTTAGTAGCCAGAAAGCTTAATCTGAAAGAGTTTGAAGAATGGATAAGCCAAGAGCAAAATGGGTACAAACAAGAAGTTCCGGAATATCGGAATATAGCAGGTGAAATTAAAGCATGGAATCCTTATCATGGCTGGATCCCAATGGTCTTATCTGCTGACATATCAGATTTGGTTTTTAAAATGCCGATACCTACTTCAATTTCAGAATTACAAGATGTGTATAACTCAAGTGAAGGTACAGTATGTTTATCTGTAAATGGAACCTTAACCGAATGGTTTAATTCTAATATGGATTTTATACCCACCAAGTATCAATTTTTTTCTACGAAAAGTGAATTGTATAGAATTATGAGTACGGTGAGAAATAAGATTTTGGATTGGGCATTACTTCTTGAAGAAAATGGAATAGTGGGCGAAGGAATGACATTTACCGATATAGAAAAGAAAATAGCTCATAACACTCAAGTTATCAATAATTACATAAATAACTTTTATGCTGAAGTTTCTGATATAGATATGCAACAAGGACAATAATGAGCTTTATATATCTAAAAGATTTTTTGCATTTTTGAAAATTCAAAGCATCATTTCTATTACTATAAAATAAAAGCGGAGGTGTTGATAATGACATTCAGAGAGGGTGTAGTTATTTCTGCTTATATAGGGGGGCTTTGTGAATTGTTTCGATTTGTTCACGAATACATCAAGGAAATATTGGGAGGGGAACTGTTTAGATATTAAAAAGTTTAATATTTGGCGATATTCAGAGCTGTTTTGTACGGAATTTGAGGATGAAAGAGGACTAAACGGACGGGATGATATGAGGTAAATGGATGGAATTTTTGACTTTTGGTTTTATAAAGATTTATAATAGGGAAAATTGATTGGGAGGATACATGGCATTAGATTTTTGGTACAATGAAGCTGAGAAAAAAGAACAAGATGAAAAATGGAAGCAGGATTTTAAAAATATCGGAGGAGATGTATATTCCTTTTTTATAGACACTGCGATTGAAAAAGGATATGAAAATCGAGAGGGACAATGGGATATGTCTTTTGAAATAACAGATGCAATGAAGAATCGACAGCATATTGTAGTCGAAGCAGGCGTTGGAATTGGAAAGACATTTGCTTATATTGTACCTCTTTTATATTATCATAAGAGATATAAAAAGCCGATAGTAATAGCGACATCCACCATTGCATTACAGGAGCAGTTAGCAGCGGATATTAAAATCATCGAGGATATAATTGGATACTATCCAGATATAGTTCTTGCAAAAGGGCAGAATCATTTTCTATGCAAATATAGATGTGATGCGTATTTCCTTTGTGAAAAAGATGAAACGATTAGAAAAATATATGCGGAAATTGAAAAAGGCGGATGTCAGAAGGCAGATTGGGATATTTATATACCAGATAATATATGGAATCAAATAAATGTAAAAGAGTTTAATCCTGTATTTTGTAGGCAGAATTGCGTTCATAAAGATTACTGTTTCTATTATAGCTTGAGGCATGAACTATTAACCACAAATGGAATTATTTTATGCAATCAGGATTTATTGACGATAAATTTAAGAAAGCGTCATAATTTTTCAAAAGAAATTATTACAGATAGATTTCAATTCGTTGTAATAGATGAAGCACATAACTTGGAAGGTAAAGTTAGAAATTCATATACAACAGAGGTAAGTTATATTTCACTGCAAAGGACCGTTGAGCAAGCAAGAAAAATTGCCAGAGGATTGGGAAATACAATTGATAAGAAACTTAAAAGATATTATAAACATTTGGACAGCGTTTTTGATTCTTTAAACTTACAAGTAAAAGATCAGGATAGAATAGCAAAAAAAGAAAATCGTGAAATTGAGAGATATTATCTTGACCGAAACATTCCGGCATTGCAAGGATTAAAAGACTGTGTTCATGATATATTTTTGGAAGTATCTATGCAGTTTGGAGTAGATGATTCTTATAGAAATAAAGATTATGATGCAGAATTAGAAGCATTGGAGTTACAGGAAGAGTTTTGGACAGCTATGCTGAAAGAAGAGTGTGAAGATATATTTTGGATGACTTTAAATGGAAAAGGGAAAAAGGGAATAGTATTAGCAAATTGTCCAAAGGATGTTAATAAATTAACTGAACGTCTCTTTTTTTCGGATGCTGATTTTACAACAATACTGACATCAGCAACGATAACAAGTGGCGTCGGGGAAGATTATGAAGAAGGTTACAAATATTTTATTGCAAACACAAATTTCCCGATGGAGAAAGGTTTTATTGCTGAACCTAAATATTCTCCTTTTAACTATGATGAACATGCAATGATTTATTACACAGAGGATATGCCTCACCCAAGTCATGAACGGAAGAGGTTTATTGAAAGAGGGATTGACGAGATTGTACGGATATTGGAAATATCTAAAGGAAAGGCATTGATCCTTTTTACTGCTAAAAGTGATATGCTTGAAGTATACGAAGGGTTAAAAGAAAGAGTGCCATATAGAGTTTTAATACAAAATGGAAGTGCATCACAAAGTGATACAATTGCTGAATTTAAAAAGGATGTTAATTCGGTATTGTTGGGAACGGGTACATATTGGGAAGGTATCAGTGTTGAAGGAATAGCATTGTCAAATTTAATTATCTTTAAATTACCGTTCCCAGTTCCAGAACCGATTATTGATTATAAAACAAGTATTTGCCAAGATGGCTTAATGGAAGTGTTAGTACCTGAGATGATTATAAAATTGAAACAAGGAATTGGTAGGTTAATAAGAAGTGAGAAGGATTTTGGAATTGTTTCAATTATTGATTCAAGAGTAGGTGAAAAATCTAAAGCAAAATATAAAAGGAATATTTGGGAAGCACTACCTATAAAGAATAGAACATCCGATTTTGATGAAATTGAAGAATTTTATAATTTATTGAATAGCGGCAAAAAGGAAGATGTATGTTTACAAAAGAGGAAGCGGTAATAAAAAGTATTTTACTGATTCATAAGGAAATATTTACAGCAAGATATTACATACCCAGTTGGTTTTACAAGAATCAACTGGGATTTTTTATGCCTAAATTTCTATACATAGCCATTCCCCATAAAGGAGTGGCTATTAAATTTGAGAAGAAAGGAGGAAGTCATTATGTCAAGATGTAAAGTAATTGCGATTGCGAATCAGAAAGGAGGCACAGGGAAAACAACGACAACGGTGAATCTTGGAGTGGGATTGGCAAATGAAGGGAAAAAGGTACTTCTAATCGACGCTGATCCACAGGGAGATTTGACCACATCTTTAGGTTGGGTAGATCAGGATAATCTTTCGGTAACGCTTGCGACACATATGGAGGGGATTATTCGTGACAAGAGTATAAAGTTGGATGAAGGAATGCTGCACCATGCGGAAGGCGTTGATTTAATTCCAGCAAACATTGAATTGTCAGGAATGGAAATGTTGCTTGTAAATGCAATGAGCAGGGAAACAACATTGAAAACGTATCTGGAACCGTTAAAGAAATCCTATGACTATGTTCTGATTGATTGTATGCCGAGTTTGGGAATGCTGACGATTAACGCATTAGCGGCGGCAGACAGTGTGATTGTGCCAGTTCAAGCGCATTATCTACCTTTAAAGGGAATGACACAGTTAATGCAGACGATTAAAAAGGTACAACGCCAAATCAATCCGTCTTTGAAAGTGGATGGAGTGCTGCTTACGATTGCGGATATGCGGACAGATCTTGCCCGTGCTACAGAGACCAGTTTAAAAGAGAATTATGGAAAGTTTATCAAAGTGTATCAGACAGTGATTCCGGTTGCAGTAAAGGCAGCGGAGACAAGCGCCGCAGGAAAGAGTATTTACAGTTATGACGAAGACAGCACAGTAGCAAAAGCGTATCAAGCCTTTACAAAGGAGGTGGTTCGGGATGGCGAAAGGCAGAGAAATCAACTTCAATCTTCCCTCAGCCGATGAGTTATTCAGTACGCAGGCGGAGCGGGATGAAGCCAAGCGAGAAATAATTATGGAAATTTCAATTGACGAAATCTGTGATTTTCCGAATCATCCCTTTAAAATCCGAATGGATGAGGAAATGGCGAATTTGGTGGAAAGTGTAAAACAGTATGGTGTTCTTTCGCCAGTGATCGTCAGACTAAAGGAAGATGGCAGTTACGAAATGATTGCCGGGCATCGTAGAAGATATGCAAGTGAACTGGCAGAGAAAACAGAAATTCCATGTATTGTAAGAAATCTTTCTGATGAAGAAGCGACAATTCTTATGGTTGACTCTAACTTACAGCGAGAGAAGATATTGCCATCAGAGAAAGCGTTTGCTTATAAAATGAAACTGGATGCCATGAATAAACAAGCAGGTAGACCGAAACAAAAGAATCTGACACCAGTGGTGTCAAATAAGTTTGGGTTGCGGACAAATGAAGAATTAGGGCAGCAAGTTGGAGAGAGCAGAGAGACAATCCGTCGTTTTATCCGTTTGACAAATCTTATTCCAGAGTTGTTGGAGTTAGTAGATAATTCTAATTCTGTATTAAAGGAAAAAGACAAGTTACAGATTGCTTTGCGTCCGGCGGTGGAGTTATCGTATTTGTCAGAAGAGGAGCAGGCAGATTTATATGAAACGATAGAATCGGAAGATTGTACGCCGAGTCATGCGCAGGCAATTAAACTGCGGAAGTTATCGGAAGAGGGACGGTTGGATGAAAATGTAATTTTTTCAATCTTGACAGAGGAAAAGGGAAATCAAAAGGAGCAGTTTCGGATGCCAAGAGAGCGGATACAGAAATATTTTCCGCTGAAGGCAACGGAACAGCAGATTGAAGATACGATTGTGAAAGCGTTGGAGCTGTACCGAAAACGGGAACGCAGTTTAGAACGATAAGGCTTGCCATTTGGGGAAACAGGTTCCCACATTTGGACAGCCTTTTTCTTTTGTTCCCCCTTCCCACACCCTACCCCCTCAAGATTACCAGCAGTTTACCAGCCGAAAAAAGAATAAGAGGAGTGTGGCTATCCACATTTTCCAATAGTCGAAGCAGATTTGGATCAAGTTGAAAAGAGAGAAACAGGAGATACCCCACAGTTTGTGGGGATTTTTTATGAAAGGATTTAGACTATGAGAAAGAAATTCAAAAGAAACAGCCGAAGAGTATTAGCATTTATGTTAAGTGTTCTGACGATGCTGACAACATTTGGAACATCAGTAACTACCGCATTTGCAGCGGACGGAACACTTCACTTTAATTCCGGAGAAACCATTGCGTATGGGGATTATTATACGACAAGGATGACGTTTGATGGAGAAAATACAGCATATTGCTTAGAACCAATGAAAAAACCGCCCGAGGAAGGGGATTATAGTTATAATCTCTTACCAGAAAATTCTCCGATACGAAAGGCACTGTATTATTTAAATGGCGGATATGGGTATGATACTGTTACAAGAGACAAGTGTTTTCATGGGTGGTCTGATACGGATGCGTATGTGATTGGACATTTAGCGGTTGCTTATATTTTTGATAACTATAATGATAAGGGAGGTGCATTTTATGGTGCGCCGGCTAATTATGTTGCAAAGGCAAAAGAAGTGGTTAAGGTCATTGACTCTTTACCTGCTCCGCCCCAGACCTTTCGAGCGTTTATCCTTCCAGTAGAAAATCATCAAACGATTGCAGGAAGCTGGTATGAAAAACCGTATGGCTGGATTGAGTTGTATAAGAGTACAGCAAATGGCAGTCTTTCAGAAGGAAAGCCTTGTCTTTATCGCTGTCAGAACATGCGCGTGTGGATATGGAATATATGTGCGCTTTGACCGGAAAGAATGCAGAAGAGGTTGAAAAGGAACTGGAGGGCGTGATTTTCCGTCTTCCGGATCTGACGGGAAAAGAGCCGAAGTTTGCATCGGAAGATGAGTATTTATCCGGAAATGTAAGGGAAAAGCTAAAAGAAGCAATGCTTGCCGCTGAGGGTTCAGAACTGTATCGACCAAATGTAGAAGCGTTAAAGCGGGTACAGCCCAAAGATCTGAGTGCATCGGAGATCAATGTCCGACTTGGAGCAACATGGATACCATCGGAAGATATCAAAGACTTCATGTTTGAATTGTTGCAGACACCGAATTACTGCCAATGGAAAATGAATGTCCGGTTTGTTCATGTGACTGGAGAGTGGTATATCGAAGGAAAAAGCATTGATAAGGGAAATGTAAAGGCAAACAGTACCTATGGAACACATCGGGTAAATGCCTATCGGATTTTAGAAGATACATTGAATCTGCGGGATGTCCGTGTGTATGACTACGTGGAAGACGAGGAGGGAAGGAAGAAACCTATCCTCAATAAAAAAGAAACCGCCATAGCACAGGGCAAACAGGATTTAATTAAGCAGGAGTTCCTTAACTGGATCTGGAAAGAACCGGAACGACGTCAACGATTGACTGCATATTATAATGAGAAGTTTAATGCCATTCGTCCGAGAGAATACGATGGAAGTCATCTGAACTTTTATGGAATGAACCCAGAGATTCAGTTGCGTCAACACCAGAAAAACGGAGTTGCTAGGATTATTTATGGTGGAAATACACTGCTTGCTTATGTGGTGGGTGCAGGAAAAACGTATACGATGGTTGCTGCCGCAATGGAGAGTAAACGTTTGGGATTATGTAACAAGTCAATGATTGTTGTACCGAATCATATTATTGATCAGTTTGCGGCAGAATGGCTGCAATTGTATCCATCTGCGAATTTGTTAGTGGCAACGAAAAAAGATTTTGAAATGAAAAACAGAAAGAAATTTTGTGCGAGAATTGCTATCAGTGAGATTGATGCAGTCATTATCGGACATTCTCAATTTGAAAGAATCCCGTTAAGCGTGGAACGACAATGTCGCATGTTACAGGAACAGATTCAGGAAACTGTACAGGGAATCAAGGAGGCAGGAAGGGAAAGGGGAAATCGGATTACGGTCAAACGACTGGAAAGAATAAAGAAAATGTTAGAGGTAAAGTTGAAAAGGCTGAATGATCAGAGTAAAAAGGATGATGTAATCTGTTTTGAAGAACTTGGAATTGACCGTTTATTTGTGGATGAAGCGGATTCATATAAGAACCTGTATCTTTATACCAAGATGAGAAATGTGGGTGGAATTGCACAGACAGAAGCACAGAAATCTTCAGATATGTTTATGAAAACAAGGTATATGGATGAAGTGACTGGAGGACGAGGAGTTATTTTTGCCACAGGAACACCGATCAGTAATTCAATGGTAGAGTTATATACGATGCAGCGTTATTTACAGTACAACACGTTGGTGGAACACAATTTACAGTTCTTTGATGCGTGGGCATCTACCTTTGGGGAGACGGTTACTGCAATTGAACTTGCCCCGGAGGGAACAGGATACCGTTTGAAGACGAGATTTGCGAAATTTTATAACTTGCCGGAATTGATGATGATGTTTCGCGAGGTGGCAGATATTCAAACTGCCGATATGCTGAATCTTCCGGTGCCGGAGGCAGAATACCGGGTCATCAGCGTAAAGCCAAGTGATATGCAAAAGGAAATGGTAACAGAATTAGGAGAACGGGCGGAGAGAGTGCGAAACGGTATGGTCAATCCGACAGAAGACAATATGCTTTTGATTACGAATGAAGGAAGAAAACTGGCGTTAGATCAGCGGCTTGTTAATGAAATGCTTCCGGATGATGATGGTAGTAAGGTTAATGCCTGTGTCGATGAAGTGTATCGGTTTTGGTATGATACGAAAGAAGATAAACTGACACAATTATTATTTTGTGACTTGTCTACGCCGAAAAAAGATGGAAGTTTCAGTGTGTACAATGATGTGCGGGATAAGTTAGTTTCAAAAGGAGTTCCGGAGAAAGAGATTCAATTCATCCACGATGCAAATACGGAAGTCCGAAAAAAAGAACTGTTTGGAAAAGTGAGGAAAGGGGATGTTCGTATTTTAATGGGCAGCACCTTTAAGATGGGCGCCGGGACGAACGTGCAAGATTTGATTATTGCCAGTCATGATCTAGATTGTCCGTGGCGTCCTCGTGACTTGGAGCAGAGAGCCGGGAGAACGGTCCGTCAGGGAAATAAAAATAAGAAGGTGGATATTATCCGTTATGTGACAGAAGGCACATTTGATGCGTATCTCTATCAGGTCATTGAGAATAAACAGAAGATTATCAGTCAGATCATGACCTCAAAAAATCCGGTAAGGGCAGTAGAGGATGTGGATGCAACAGCATTATCCTATGCAGAAATTAAAGCGCTTGCCGCTGGAAATCCATTTATCAAAGAAAAGATGGATTTGGATATTCAGGTGTCGAAGTTACAGCTTTTAAAGCAGAGTTATCTGAGCCAAAAGTATGAAATGGAAGATAAAGTGATGACGTATTTTCCACAGCAGATTAAACAGCAGAAAAAGTGGATTGCAGAATATAAGGAAGACCTAGCACATGTAAAAGAGCAGACACCGAGAGACAGGGAGACTTTTCCACCTATGCAGATACAGGGAACGGTATATGCAGATAAAAAAGAAGCAGGACAGGCTTTGATTGCAGCATGCAAAGCAATGAAATCTCCGGAGCCGATTGCACTTGGAGCATATCGCGGATTTGGGATGGAACTTTCTTATAATACATTTTCAAAAGAATTTGTTGTGGAATTGAAAGGACAGAGAAGTTATCCGGTAGCGCTTGGAACTGATATCTATGGAAATATTACACGTATTGATAATGAGATTGAGAAGATACCAGATCGGCTCTTGCATTGTCAGGAGCGATTGGAAACGCTAAAGGAACAACTTGAAACAGCGAAACTAGAGGTGCAGAAACCCTTTGCGCAGGAAGAAGAGTTACAACAGAAAACTGCAAGATTAGGGGAATTAAATGCAATGCTTGATATGGATAAGAAAGAACATCCGATTTTAGACGTGGAACCGGATGAAAGTGTGGAAGTGGTAGAAACAAAGTGTAGGGTTCTGGAGAGGTGAGAGATGTGGTGTCAGAGGACTGGCGCCACATACATAGCTTATGGAAAAGAGAATGTATAAAGTGGGGAATTTATTTGGTTTGGAATCAAATGAAGAAGGATATTGTGTTTTATAGATAAAGATATTTTGAAATTAATTGAAATCATATTAGAAGAATAAAATTAAATGAAATGTCAAAAATAGAAAATAGATAAAATATTTAACGAAAAAATCTCTAAATAAAACAATTAAATTGACTTTGTAAATAGAAAAGCATATAATGAGGATGGAGGTGGATAGAAATGTTAGTGAAAGTTAGTATAGAAAATTTTAAATCTTTTGATTGTGCAACAGAATTAACGATGATTTCATCAAATAAGATTAGAACAAATGCAAATCATAGGCTGAAAATAAAAAGTACACAGTTATTAAAATACGGAGTAGTTTATGGTGCAAATGCTGCAGGTAAAACAAATTTAGTAGAATTTTTCCGCTTTTTCAAGGAATGTATCAGCAAAGGAATTCCTATGGAAGCAGCAGGAATGTTTTGCAAAAATAGAGAAGAAAACAAAGAAAGAGAAAGTAGTTTTGAGGTACAAATTACAGTTGGCGATAAGTTTTATGCATATGGCTTTTCTGCTATTTTGAGTAAAAGAAAAATCACGTCAGAATGGTTGTATGAGCTTTATCAAAATGGATCGGCACGATGCCTATTTGAAAGAGAGGGAAATAAGCGTCCTATATTAGACAGTACCATTACCTTGTCGAATACAGAAAAAAATAAATTTGAAATTTATGCGGATGATTTTGAAGGAAATGAAAGTTCATTATTTTTAACAGAAATGAACAGAGGAAAGAAATATACAGTACGTTCAAAGCTGCTGTTTTTCAAGGAGGTGTATGATTGGATAGTAACTCATATAGCTGTCATAACACCAAATACACCGCTGATTGATTTGGAGTATTATTATGATACGGACTCCTTAAAGTTGATCAACAAATTGATTGAAACTTTTGACACTGGAATCAGTAAAGTGAAAATTGAAGAGATATCATTAGATGAGTTATCAAATGCAATGCCGAAGCCTGTATTTGATAAAGTAATGCGTCATGTAAAAAGTCGGATAGAAGAGCAGGAAAATCCATCTTTCCGTATGACGATGAGATCTAATGAAAGTTTCTTTAATATCGAAGTACAAGGTCACGAAGAACCGAAAGTGACAACAATCCGATTAAATCATTTGAAATCATTTTATGATTTTGGATTTGAAGAAGAATCTGATGGAACAAGAAGACTGTTTGACTTGATGGATATGCTTTTGAATAAGCGGGAAGATATGCTGTATGTTGTGGATGAGTTGGAGAGAAGTTTACATCCAAAACTGACGGAGAGATTTTTACAACTGTTTATGCAGCTTCATAGTGAAGAGAGAATGCAGTTACTGTTCACAACCCATGAGTCATCCATTATGGATCAAAGTATTTTCCGAAGAGACGAAATATGGTTTATTGAACGGAATGCAGAAAATGCAAGCGAAATCTATTCGTTAGATCGGTTTAAGGAAAGGTATGATAAAGTATTAAGTAAAGCATATCTGGATGGCAGATATGGTGCTATTCCGGTGTTTAGCACGTTTGAATTCAGAGAGGAGGAATAGGTATGTCTCCTGTTAGAAGTTATACAAATTGGAACAGTAGAAGTACAGATTATGAAAAACAGATAGAGCCATATCGCAAATATTTCTTTATTTGCGAAGGTGCGAACACAGAGACATGGTATTTTCGAAAATTGATTGATATCCGTAAATTTTTGAATATACATCCACTCATTGATATTCGTTTGTTGGAAAAAACAGAGGAAGATAAGGATATTAGTTTTCCGAGAAAATTGATTGCTTTTGCGGAAAATCAGAAGAAGAATCCAGAAATATCATTTGATGAAGAACGCGACAAAATGGTTATTGTTTTTGACGCAGATATTTTTGAGGAAAAGGTACAAGACTATGATGATGTTGTGGCATTAGGAGAGGAAAATAATATTTTGGCAGTTAGCAATCCGGCGTTTGAACTGTTTCTATTGCTACATTTTGAACACGCGTATGAGGAAGATATTAAGCCGAATGAAGAAGAAATAATCAAGAATCAAAAGGTTGGTAATCAGACATTTATTTATAAACTTCTGTTGGCAAGAACGGGTATAAATCCAAAGAAAAATTCTGAGATAGGTGAGTTGGCAAAGAAAGTGGATGTTGCTATTGAACAGGAGAAGAAGATCAATGAGGATATTCATATGTGTAAAGGGAAAGTGACGTGTAATATCGGGAAGATTATTGAAGAAATAAGAAATGATTTTGGTGAATGATAAATTTTAATTGAGAGTTGGAGAAAGCATAGTTAGGTGGGGAGTTAAAAGATAATTATTCATTGTTTTAGCATTGGATTTAGAAAGGGTACGAGTATGGGGAGTTGTGTCATGGAATTTGTGGATATTAGAGTTGGTAGGGAATAAACTAAAAGATTGGAATATTGAGGATTATATTAATATTCCTCAAGGCTTCAATTTACTATTGCAAGAAGTGATAAACCCAGGATTTATGAATGGATACGGAGGAATTGTATATTAT
>UQRE01000003.1 GCA_900543415.1 uncultured Dorea sp.
GCTTGGGATGGTAACTTCATAAAGCAGGTACCGCCTGGAAACAGGCGGTATTGCCAAACTGACTGGTGACAGAAAGTTAAGCAAACGAGCGTCAACTGATGTGAGCAGTTTAATGACAGCTCATGAAATCACTAACAACTAATGTTTTAATTCTTTCTCAAATGAGCCAAAAAGTCAAGAACTTTACTTTTCTCCTTTAATTTAAAAAAGTGGAACTCAAAATATTTTCGTAGAACTATACCTTAACATTTGTTACATTGGCACATAAAAAAGTGTCTCCGACACTTCAACTCCCCTTCCCCTCACTCTTGAGGGGTTAGGGGTTTCTTTTTCTCTCATTTTCCCTCATAATAGTCTTATGAATGTTTTATATTTTTTTGTATAACACTTACAATTTTTTATTCAACAAAACTATTTTCTGTAAATTCAAAAACTTAAAAATACGCTATTTCTCCGCACAAAAAAATCACCGTCCCCGCGGCTCTCAAGTCCGCAAAAACAGCGATTTCCTACTGCGCGATCAGGGGTTCGAACCCTGGACACCCTGATTAAGAGTCAGGTGCTCTACCAACTGAGCTAATCGCGCATGCGTTATTTAGTTTTGTCACTTCTTTATGACGCAAAAATTATTATATAGTATACCTTTTAAAAAAGCAAGTGTTTTTTTATATTTTTTACTGTTTTTGTCAACTTCTTCAACTTTTTTTCTAATTTCCCGTTAAAACCTTTCAGATCTACGCATATTCTTTTTACTCCTCTCATACAATTTACTAACGGGAGGTTGGCATTATGTATTTCTCTTCAAAAAAGTTATTTGAAAAAGATATTTTCCTACAGGACAAGCTATCTATATTAACAGTAATCATACTGGGAAGCCTGTCACATTTTCTATATGAATTTTCCGGGAAGTGCGTTATCTTTGCATTGGTTTGTCCGGTCAATGAATCCGTATGGGAACATTTAAAACTTTTATTTTTCCCGTTTCTTCTTATTACGATTTTAAACTGGTGTCAAATGCGCCCTCCGATTCTGTCCTTTTTCTATCATCGTTTTCTCGGTGCCGTCTGTGGTATGTTTGCAACACTGACGCTTTTCTACACTTATACCGGTATCATCGGAAGACACTTTTTAATTGCCGATCTTATTATTTTTGTTTTCAGCATCATTTTTGCGTTTTATATGAGCCAATCTTTCCAGAGAAAGCGACTTCTCCCTCCTACACAAGAAGTCGTTTTCTCTCTATGGATTTTATTATCAATATGCTTTTTCGTCTTTACTTGCTATCCACCGGATATTGCTCTGTTTTTTCCGCCACAATGATTTTAATTCTTTCAACTCTTCCACCTTCTATACTTTTTTCAGAATTCATAGTATAATTTCCTTAAATTATAATTCATATTATCGAAAGGAAGTGTTACTATGCAGAATACCATTTCCTGCAAAATTGAACATCATGCCATTCTTTTTGCCCTCCTCGCTAAAGAAGCTATTTTAGAGTGCGGAGACGTCGGAAAAGAAGCAATTCTCGAAGGCATGACTACATATGGTAATGAGAGAGGAGCGCGCATGGCTGCCAACGCTCTGGCTCACGGTGACGAGCTGAACACTATGGCAAATCAAGCCTACGGAGAATGGAAGCCTGATTACGAAGGGCAAATGGAGTTTGGACAGCTGAGAACTCAGCCCACATTACAGACTTACGTTTCAAAATGTGCCTGGTGTGACGCTTGGAAAAAGCACAATCTTACAGAATACGGTAAATATTATTGTGTCAATGTTGACAACGCTGTTTACCAAGGTTTTCGCTCTGACTTTGTCTGCACGCCTACAACTACTTCTTTGAGTTGGGGCGGCGAACGCTGTGAATTTGACTGGGTCTATCCTTTAACCGATGAGGAAAATGAACTTCTCGCCGCAAAGAAAAAAGAGCTTGGCACTTCCTGTATGAAAGATTTTAATTACCATACCGCCCACCTAAAATATACGATTTCAAAAACACTGATCGACAAACTCGGCGAAGCCGGACAAAAGATTGTTGACCGCGCTTTAAAAGACTATGTAGATACATTTGGTCAGGAATATCTGGATGTTCTTGACGGTGTCTATCCGGGAAACTAACCCCAAAAAAAGGAACCCGGCTTCAAGCCGAGTTCCTTCTCTTTATCCCTTCATTTTCTTGATTACTTTCAGTCTGGTAAATTCTTCTCTTTCTTTCTCTTCCAACGCATTGTTGATTGTATATACAAGATTTGTATACATTGGAATCGTAATGTTTTTAAGGGCATTGGCACGCTTTTGTGTCTTCTTAATATTGGTAGCAAGACGGTATGCCGCATTTTCCACTTCTGACAATTTCAATGTCAGTTCTTTCACTTCACGAAATGCTTCTCGCGCAATATCAATAGATTCGTGAGTTGTTCCAAAGGAATATGTCAGCACATTTTTCTTGTCATCATGTTTTACATGTGGAATCTCCGTTCCCATAATACTTCTTGTCTGAATTCGAACCGAATCTTCAATCGGAACTGTAAATGCAAGTTCTTCAACTTTACTGATTCCATGTTCGATATTCGCCCTCTGAAGACATGCGTATGCTTTCGTAAATGTCGTGTCGATCTTCTCCTGTATATCCTTGGCTTCATCGATCAACGTCATCAGCTCTTTCAGAAGAATATTCCTTTTTTTATCCATCAAATCATAGCCCTGATGCGCCAATGCAAGTGAATTCTTCGCCAGCATCAGGTTACCTTTTGTAGGAAATTCCCGCGGGTCCATACACTGCCTCCTTTCGCAGCCGCTAGTTTGCTTCGCCTTGATAGTATTTATCGATCAGTTTTGTATCAATTCTGTCTAACTCTTCCTTCGGCAGAAGTCCCAGAAGCTCCCATCCAAGATTCAATGTGTCCAGAATCGTTCTATTCTCAGTTGGTCCCTGACCAATATATCTTTTCTCAAATTCTTCACCGAATTTCAGATATTTCTTATCGATCGGAGACAGTTCATCCTCACCGATAACAGAAGCCAGATTTCTTGCCTCTCCTACTTTTGCGTAAGAAGAGAACAACTGGTTTGCCAGATCCTGATGATCTTCTCTTGTGTATCCCGCTCCGATACCGTCTTTCATAAGACGTGACAGAGACGGTAAGATACTGATCGGCGGATACACTGCCTGCCCGTGGAGATTACGGTCCAATACAATCTGCCCCTCTGTAATATATCCGGTAAGGTCCGGGATCGGATGTGTAATATCATCGTTTGGCATCGTCAGAATCGGAAGCTGTGTCACAGATCCGGTTGAATCTTCTACAATACCCGCACGCTCATAAATCGTTGCAAGCTCACTGTACAAGTAGCCCGGATATCCTTTTCTTGACGGGATCTCTCCTCTGGAAGATGAAACTTCACGCATCGCCTCTGCAAAAGAAGTCATATCTGTCAAAATAACCAAAATATGCATATTGCATTCAAACGCAAGATATTCCGCAACTGTCAATGCAACCTTGGGTGTGATCAGACGTTCTACCACCGGATCATTTGCCAGATTTAAGAACATACACACGTGATCAGATACTCCGCTTTCCTCAAATGTTTTCTGGAAGAACTCTGCCACGTCATGTTTTACACCCATTGCACCGAACACAACTGCGAATTCTCCTTCCGCGTCATCCCCCAGCGAAGCCTGCTTAACAATCTGGGCAGCCAGCTGGTCATGCGGAAGTCCATTTCCGGAAAAGATTGGAAGCTTCTGACCACGAATCAAAGTGGTCAAACCATCAATCGCAGAAATACCTGTGCGAATGTAGTTTCTTGGATATTCACGTTTTACAGGATTCAACGGGAGTCCATTAACATCACGCTTATCCGCTGCATTTAGCGGGCCGAGATGGTCGATCGGACGGCCGATTCCATCAAATGTACGTCCCAGCATATCCGGTGACACGGACACTTCCATCGGATGTCCGGTAAGCTTCGTATGCGTGTTGACAAGAGACATGTTGTCTGTTCCTTCAAACACCTGAATGATTGCTTTATCTTCATTCAACTCTACGATACGCCCCATCTTGCGGATATTTCCATCTACAACGAATTCTACAATTTCATCAAAAAACGCATCCTGTACGCCTTCCAGCGCAACCAGAGGACCGTTAATATTACTTAAGCCAAGATATTCAATTGCCATAATCAGTCCCTCCTTTACGCGTTTTTCTCGATGACTCTGTTATAGAATTCATCGATTTGCAATTTATACATATCCAACATCTGCAGATTATCATTTGGCACATCATATTTAATCGCGATCACTTTATCGAAGATTCCCTCTGCCTTCAGTACAGACATCGGCATTCCCATAGCAACCAGCTTTCTGCTGGTTTTATACAGATACAGGATCACATCCATCATTTTAAACTGCTTCTCCATTGATACACAAGTATCATCCTTATGGAATGCGTTCTGCTGCAAAAATCCAAGACGAATCACTCTGGCAATCTCAAGGATCAGCTTCTGATCATCAGGGAGTACGTCTCCGCCGATCAGTTTTACAATTTCCATAAGACTGCTCTCCTGATTGAGAAGTGACATCAGACGATTTCGGTAATCGACGAATTTCGGCGATACATTTTCAAAATACCATCCGCTCAGGTCGTTTAAATATTCGCTGTAACTGGACAGCCAATGAATTGCCGGGAAATGTCTTGCATAGGCAAGGGATTTATCAAGTCCCCAGAAACACCGCACAAAACGTTTCGTATTCTGTGTGACCGGCTCCGAGAAGTCACCGCCCTGAGGAGATACTGCTCCGATAATAGACACCGAACCGGTTGCCCCGTTCAGCGTCTGCATCATTCCCGCGCGCTCATAGAACGCAGACAGTCTGGATGCCAGATACGCCGGAAATCCTTCTTCTGCCGGCATCTCTTCCAGACGCCCTGACAGCTCACGCAGAGCCTCTGCCCAACGGGAAGTAGAGTCTGCCATAATCGCCACATCATAGCCCATGTCCCGGTAATACTCCGCCAGTGTAAGCCCTGTATAAATAGAGGCTTCACGGGCTGCCACCGGCATATTGGATGTATTGGCGATCAATGTAGTACGGTCCATCAGAGGATTGCCGCTCTTCGGGTCGATCAACTCTGAAAATTCTTCCAGAACCTGTGTCATCTCATTTCCACGCTCTCCGCAGCCGATATAAATGATAATATCCGCATCGGACCATTTTGCGATCTGATGCTGCGTCATCGTCTTACCTGTTCCGAAACCACCCGGAATTGCTGCTGTTCCTCCCTTTGCGATCGGGAACATTGTATCCAGAATACGCTGACCTGTAATCAAAGGCACGCTTGCCGGATATCTCTTATGCACCGGTCTTGGCACACGAATCGGCCATTTCTGCGTCATTGTCAGCTCTTTCTTTCCACCATCTGTCAATTCGATTGTCACAAGCACGTCATCAATTGTATATTGTCCATCTTCCACAACGGATACGACTACACCATCTACGTTCGGAGGCACCATACATTTGTGTACGATCGCGCGAGTCTCCGGTACTTCTGCAATGATCGTTCCTCCGTGAACTGTATCACCGACCGCAACGGTGATATGGGTATCCCACAATCTGGTGCGGTCCAGAAAATCTACGTTAGCTCCACGGGTGATAAAAGAACCGCCGGTATCTGCGATCCGCTCCAGCGGTCTTTCAATACCGTCAAAAATGTTGTCAAGAATTCCGGGAGCCAGCGTGACTGACACTGCATCACCGGAAGATACCACTTCCTCGCCCGGACGAAGTCCTGATGTCTCTTCATACACCTGAATCGTTGTCAGATTTTTATCGAGAGAAATAACTTCTCCAACCAGACGTTCCTTCCCGACATATACCATTTCTGACATTTTAAACTCATATTTTCCTTTTAAATAGATAACGGGACCATTGATGCCGTAGATCTTTCCTGTCTTTACACTATCCAATTCCCGCACCTCCCTTGAACAAGAAATTATGGTACTCATTTTCCAGCGCACCCTTATAGGCATGATCGATCAGGATATTCTTCTCATGGATCACCGCGCGGATACCACCGACAAAATCTTCTGTGCTGATTGTAAGCTTCATACCTGTATCCTTTTCCAGATACTCTTTTTTATCTGCGTCCGTCTGATTAATATAAATCGTCATCTCTTCCCCGTCCGCAAATCTTGCAGCCTTCTCAATATATTTTTCAAGAAGTTCAAGATATTCTTCTGTTTTCATAAAATTCTGAAGCTCTTCTTCCACTTCTGCAAACAGAGCTTTTTTCAAAAGCTTATGCTTCTTCCCTGCTTCCCGCTTCATTTCAAGCTGCGCTTTGGACACTGCCATATTCAGCTGCTGGCGGGTACTTACAGTCTCAGACTTGATACGAAGCTCAGACTGATGCTTTCTTTCTAATTTATGCTGTTCAAACACTCCGCGCAGTGCATCCTCATGGCGTTTCATAATGGCATTTTCCTCTGCCCTTGCTTCTTCCATAGCTGCTACGCGCAAATGTAAGATCTTCTCTTCTAAGGTCAAAAATGTCACCTCTTCTCTACAGTTTCAAACCAATTGCCTCATTTACATAGGATGTGATAAAGTCTTTTCTACGTCCGGTTCCGTGTCTGTCAGGAATCTCAATCAATAGCGGCATGGTACGTTCCATACGAATCTCATTGATCAGATCCGGGAACTCCCGCCCGAACTTCTCTGTGAGCAGGATCACCCCTACCTCTTTATCGTCCATGGCAGTTTCGATGGCAGTACGAAGTGCTCCTCTTTCATGCACTACAATGCCGTCCACACCTGCCAGCCGCATTCCTGTCAGCGTATCCACATTATCACTGATCAGATACATCTTCATCTTACAATTTACCTAAGATCATGAAGGAGATGATCAGTCCGTACAGACATACACCTTCTGCAAGACCTACGAAGATCAGTGATTTACCAAGTGCACTGGAATCCTCACTGATTGCACCAAGCGCTGCTGATGCGGCACTTGCTACGGCAATACCACCGCCCACACAAGATAAACCGGTTGAAAGTGCTGCGGCAAGGTAACCAAATCCGGTTGCGTTAGATGCTGCTGTTCCTGCTGCCTCTGCTGCCTGAACCGGATCTCCACTAAACATCATAATACCGGCAATCACAAATGCACTGAAATAAAAGAACGCATTTGCTCCGATCGCTCTTTTGTAACGCTTCTTTGTTTTCTCTCCAAGAAGAAAATAACCGAATGGAATCACAATGCCAAGTACAAGGGCTCCGATAAGTAATAATTTTACTGCTAATGTCATGATTTTATATCCTCCTTAATCTATGCAATATTATTGTATTTTTCTATGTTCATTAAATGGTTTGAATTCTCTTCCGCTTCCCCTATAGAACCGGCTGAACATCTCATAATATTCAAGTCTCAATACCTGAATTCCGACAACCAGTCCTTCCAGCAGACATACGAAAATATTTCCTCCGATAACGCCTAACCAGTTCGGGCTTCCGGTTTCCGCTCCCGATAACATAAGCACTACTTCCATCATGGCAGCATGGCTCACTGCAAATGCGCCGATACGTACATAGGACAGTGTGTTTGAGAAATAACTGAGCAGCGTCTCGAACAGTTCAAAGAATCCCTGCACAAAGAACATTCCTTTTCCGCCTTCAATCTTTTTATGATTGTGCTTTACAAGATTGCCAAGAGGCTCTTTAAACACAAACATCAGGATTGGAATTCCAAGGAACAGCGCCATCATAATATTGCCCGGCACTTTATGCCCTGTCATATACAGTACAATTGTCACCACTAAGAATCCATAAAACACAAGTCCGGCAACTCCGTTGTGCGAGAACCATAATTCTTCTTTGTCCCCGGACTTTATGGAATTGATGATCTGGAAGATCATCACGAGAATATTCAGTCCCATACCAAAAGCAACCGCCACAATAAATACTGTGTTGAGCTGACCGATAAACGGAAGATTTGTCATAGCTTCCGCAGGCCGCAGCCAGATAGGCTCTATGATATCTTCAAATCCGAATATACTTCCGAACATAAATCCGAAAAACATAGAAAAAAGTCCAGCCACAGATACGATTCCTGCAAGGTTCATTTTCTTCGTCAGATACAGGATCCCGCCGATTACGAACAGACAGAACCCCTGCCCCACATCGCCAAACATGGCGCCGAAGATAAAGGTATAAGTAAGCGCCACAAAAATGGTCGGGTCCATCTCATTCGCCGAAGGAAGTCCATACATTCTGATAAACATTTCAAATGGTTTGAAAAACTTCGGATTTTTGAGCTTGGTCGGGGGATCACCGAAATATTTCTCCCTGTCTTCCTCAACAACAATAAAGATGCGGTCATCGTTCTTCGTCTCTTCGAGGAACTTCTTCACATCATCTTCACCCATCCATCCGCACAAAATGTAATAGTCTTCTCTGGTATCAGCTTCCTCAATTCTTGCCGCCATCTTTCTTACGTCAAAAATGTTAGAAAGCTCTTCCAGCCGCTTCTGTGCGCCTAAGATTTTCGCTGCGTAGCGATTCATAAGCTGGTCCACTTCTTGTTCCAGACCTTCAATCTCTTTGTGTGTACTTTCCATCTGATTTTTCAGATCTTCACAAGCCTGTGCCGGAGTTCCGACCGCCTCCGTCGGGAGATTGATCCTCTCAAAATGAAGCGAGTTAAATACAGAATCTACTTTACTTGCTTCCGCATTAGAAACAAAATAGCTTCCATATACATAATTTTCATTTCTTATACCTTCAATAAAGACCGCATTCAAATCTTCAAACAGGTATTTTTCTAATCGGCGGTAATAATCTACTGCAACCCGCCCAAAACGTACTTTCATGTAACGATAATGCGTTACTTTGTTCAAATCTACCTCTAACGGGCAAAATGGTTCCAACACATTGAGTCGATTCTTTAAGTCTTCTTCTTTTTTCTTAAGAAGCTCCTTCTTGTCCTGCAGGTTTAAATATTCATGATTGATCTCTCGAATCATGTCCATCATCTCAGTTTCCGTCATTACGGAATCCGCATGAACCTTCTCGTTCTTAATAAGAGCTGCGAACTGCTCTGCCTTGGCGAGAGGCTCCCGATACGGGTTCACCTCCACGAAAGGCTGTAAGTTATCTGTCGTCTTCAACTCTGCCACCGCATTTTCAAGCTGCATCTCATATTTTGACAGATACTTATCGCAGACACGGTCGATATCAACCTTCGGTCCGCTGATGCTCAAAAATTTCATCTTTACAATCATTACCCTATACCTCCCAAGTATCCTAGCGTTTCTCTTGAAGTCAGACCATAGCGGATACACTCAAGAGCTGTTGTCAGCTTATAGATCTCTTCTTCTTTTAAAAACAGATAAGTGCTGATCGTTGCTATGGAATATGGATTCCGGCGCCTGTCTCTAAGATACAGATCTCTGAGACAATCTTTGTAAAATTGCTCCAGTGTCTTGGCACCGGTATAACGATATCTCTTTTCGTAATAAGATTCCTGAAGCTTCGCTTCAAATTGTTCCACACTGGGCGCCTCCACAAGCGCTTTGAACTCTTCAATATTCAGTCGATAATGAACCGGTATCGTCAGAGAATAGATATCCGGCGGAAGAAGCCCATAATATTTCTTTGCTCTGTAAATCCACTGAATATTCAGAAGATCAATCTTCGTTCCATAATCACGTTTAAAGATTTCCAGCTCCTGCTTCTTCAGATTTCTCCTCTGTTTGCTCCACAGCGCCTGAAAATAATACAGATCCAACGCCAGGTCATAATCAAACAGGGATGCATTCCCCGATTCCTTCAACTTATTAAGCGGTTCATAATACTCTGTATCCTTCAAATTATCCACCAGCTCCTCCACCGTTGTGGATGTGATCAGCTTATCAATGGACAACTGCGAATACCTGTCAAAAAATTCCTTTTTATAATCAAGGTCAAATGGCCTGTCATAGTGATTAAACACGATTCTCAGGCAGTAATTAATAAGATCCACCTCATAGCGTTTCCAATAGATTTTCAGGAATTTCTTCTGTTCCATGCCCGCAAACCGGAACATTTTTGCCCAATCATCGTATAGTGATTGATACAGTACTTTCTCCACATGGCTTCGGTGATAAAGAGATGAATCCAGCCGGTTCATATATTCTGCATAGGCCGGTTTCCCTTTTAGATATTCAATAGCCTGGGGCACATTGGGAAGAGCTGCGATATTTTTATAATCCTGATCTGTCAAAAGCTTCGCCTGCATCGCGCGGACCTTTGTGACAATCCCACTGTAAGTCATAACATTTCCCATGTCTTTACACCTCTACAATACGTCTTACGATCTCCTTCGCATATAGCTCGTGATTTCCATCATATTCTTTTTGCAGATGTTCCAGCATAAAACTGTTCTTTTCTCTTTGTTCTGCCATTACCTGTTCCATTCTCTCATCTGCTTCTTTTTTAATGGCTACAAGCTTCTTCTGAGTCTCAGCTTCCAGTTCTTCATCAAATTGATCTCTCTCTGCCTGTATACGCTTCTCAATTTTGTGCTTTTCTTCTTCAGCATGATCAACAATTGCTTCTGCTGTAGTTTCGATTTCTGCCAGTTGTTCAATTACAGAATCCATATCTTCTACCACCTCCGCTTGTCGTTTTTTTAACAAAAAAATCCATTTTTTATATCATACACCTATTCCCGAAAAATACCATGGTAAAACTGTATAAATTTATATCATTTCTTTATGATTTTTATACATTTTTTACACATACTGGACACTATTTTTAAATTTGACTTTTTATTATCCGGAAGTTAAACTAGAAAAGGCATAAAACTTGTAGCTTTACCCCGTGCAAAGGCACGAAAAACAAGCAAAAGGAAGGTATCAATTATGAGATTAAGAAATATCCCCCGTGCAGACAGTGTTCTTGCCGGATCTGACATGGTCATTAAGACTGAAACAGACTATAAAGGAAACTGGAAAGAGGCAATTTTTCATAACAGCAATCCGATCCACATAGAAGTAGGTATGGGAAAGGGACAGTTCATCCTCGCACTTGCCAGACTCAATCCAGACATTAACTATATTGGTATTGAGCGCTATTCCAGCGTCCTTCTGCGCGCCGTAGAAAAACTGGAAGAAGAGGTGTCGAATTTACGGTTTATCTGTATGGACGCTGCCACCTTACCGGAAGTATTTGACAAAAATGAAATTTCCAGAATCTATCTGAATTTTTCCGATCCGTGGCCAAAGGCAAGACACGCCAGAAGAAGACTTACTTCCACTGAATAC
Source organism: uncultured Dorea sp. (assembly GCA_900543415.1). Taxonomy (GTDB): domain Bacteria; phylum Bacillota; class Clostridia; order Lachnospirales; family Lachnospiraceae; genus Dorea_D. The sequence continues at coordinate 11,302 of UQRE01000003.1, forward strand.
TTCAAACGCTACGATCAAATTCTGATTCCGGACGGACAGGTTGAATTCAAAACCGATAACCGGGCACTTTTCGATTTCTCCGTGGAAGAACTGGAGACTTCTGACATCTGGAATATGACCGCCTGTACATATGATCTTCACAACGATGCTACCATGAACAGCGGTAATATCATGACCGAATATGAGGAAAAATTTTCTTCTATGAATCATCCGATCTGTAAACTGATTGCCAGAAGGAAATAGCAGCCCCTCTCCTGCATATAATATAGGGAAACTTTTGTTCCGGAGACTGCATATGCGAAATCAGAAAAAGAAATATCCAAAAAAACAGCTCTATCTACTATTTTATCGCAACAGACGATTGTTCCGCTTTCTCTCATGCACCTGCAAATCCATGAGAGAAGTCTGCTCAATCCTGAATTCTGATGCTAACTGCCGGACAAAGCAAAGGAGGCACTAACTTATGCTGCATCTGACTGAAAGGGATTTTAAAGCAGAAGTCCTGGAAGCATCTCAGCCTACAGCCGTCATGTTTTATGCTCGCTGGTGCAGTAAATGTGCGATGATGCGCCCTTGTGCAGAAGAACTTGCCAAACGTTTTCAGGCACAGTATAAATTCTGTGAGGTTGAAATTGATGAATCAGAAATACTTGCGCAATCTTACGGAATCGATATCGTACCGGCTTTTCTGTTTTTCCATAACGGACAGCTTCTTGCCGGCTTCTCCGGTCTGATCGACACAGATGTATTGGAGACGCGTCTCCATAAAATCTTTAGGAATTGTTAAGGTATATTTCATTTGCAAATAAGCCGGTATATGGTATATTAGGATAGTATACAAGATAAAGGAGGAATGGTGAAAACACCGATCGATTATGAAAAAATTAAAAAAAATCATACCATTTGTAGTAACTCTCTCTCTGTTCGCGTCCTGCCTGCCTATGGTTGCAAAAGCAGACAGCTCCAAAGTCGTAACTCTGGGTGCTAATCTTTCCGACGAGCAGAAAAACGATATGTACGAATACTTTGGAACAAGTGCAGATAAAGTAGAGACCATCGAAGTCACCAATGATGACGAAAGAAAATACATGGAAGGGATCGCTACCGAGTCCCAGATTGGAACAAGAACTTACAGCTGCTCTTATGTAGAGCCGACAGAAAGCGGCGGTATTCAGGTGAAAACCGCTAACCTTACTTTCGTAACCAGCTCTATGATCGCAAGTACACTGACAACATCCGGCGTAGAGAACTGTAACGTTGTTGCCGCTTCTCCAATCGAAGTGTCCGGAACCGGAGCTCTTACCGGCATTATGATGGCTTACGAGACAGCCAGCGGCGAGACCCTTGATGAGGGACAAAAAGAGGCTGCCACCGAGGAGCTTGTAACTACCGGAGAACTGGCAGATGCTATCGGTCAGGAAGAAGCTACCGATTTAATGAACAATATCAAACAGGAAGTGATCGAAGAAGGAATCACTGACAAAGATGAGATCCAAGATGTTGTTGAAGATAACGCAGACAACCTCAACATCACACTCACTCAAGAACAGCTTGACAAAATCGTAGCTCTCATGGAGAAAATCTCTCAGTATGATTATGATGTCAAAGCTCTGAAAGATACCTTAGAGAATCTGGCAGGCAAGTCAGAAGGCTTCTTTGCTAAGATCTGGAACTCCATCAAAGGCTTTTTCGGAGGCGACAAAGGTGATGGCGGTATCATTAACGATACAAAAGACGACATCCTCGGAAGTGACATTGTAACCGACAGCACACTGGATGATATCAAGGACAAAGTAGAAAATGCCGATACAGAAGGCTGGTGGGATAAAATCGTCAACTTCTTCAAGGGCTTATTCGGCGGTGACGACAAAGACTCGGAAGAGGCTGCCGAAGCACCGAATGCCGATACTTCCGAAGGCGAAGATATCACAATCCCGGATAACTCTTCTGATGATACAAACGCAGACAGCGAAGGCAGCGCAGACAATGAAAGTACAGACAACAACGCACAGGACAGCTCTTCTACTGAAGGAGATACCGGTGCAGCAGAAGGTACCGAAGGCGCTGAATAAACGCAGCATAACAATCAAAATAAATGAACACACAAAAAGAATCCCCTGAAAAATCAGAGGATTCTTTTTCACTTTCAATTTTAAAATTCAAATACCGCAACGCCGTACGGTTTCAAGCTATATGCAAAGGAATATGGTCTTCCGTCGCACTCCTTCTTCTCCGCCTTATATACAAGCGGTCTTTCTTCTCCTGTTCCGCCGTATTTTTCTTCATCACTATTTAGAACAAGCTTGTACTGCTTTCTTCTTGGCACTCCAACACGATAATCTTCTCTCTCCATCGGAGTGAAATTGCATACGAACAACAGATTCTTCTTATTATCCTTCGAATGTCTCACGAAGCTGAATATGCTTCTGTAAGCGTCATCTGCATTGATCCATTCAAAGCCTTCCCACGAATGATCCAGTTCATACATTGCCCTATTCTTCTTATACAAATGCAACAAATCTCTCACCCAGTTTTGAATTGCCTGATGCTCTCTCTCTGCAAGCAGATACCAGTCAAGTTCCCGTTCCTCACTCCACTCACGAAGCTGTGCAAATTCCTGTCCCATAAAGAGCAGTTTCTTACCGGCATGTCCCATCATAAATGCATATCCGACTTTCAGGTTGGCATACTTATCAAAGCCCAACCCCGGCATCTTATTGAGCATCGAACATTTCAGGTGAACAACCTCATCATGGGAGAGAACTAAAATATAATTCTCGCTGTAAGCATAGCTCATTGCAAATGTCATCAGATTATGATTATCTTTCCTGAAATATGGGTCAAGCTTCATATACTCTGTAAAATCGTGCATCCATCCCATATTCCACTTCAAACTGAAGCCCAGTCCATCATCCTCTACCGGACCTGTCACTTTCGGCCATGCGGTCGATTCTTCTGCAATCATAAGCGCTCCCGGATTTCTGCCGAGAACAACAGAATTCAGATGCTTGAAGAAGTCAATCGCTTCCAGATTCTTATTTTCACCATATTTATTAGCAATCCACTGTCCGTCCTGCTTTCCGTAGTCAAGATAGAGCATGGATGCCACAGCATCCACACGCAGACCGTCAATATGAAAGTATTCTACCCAGAATAATGCGTTGGAAATGAGAAAATTGCGAACCTCATTCTTTCCGTAGTCAAAAATCTTTGTTCCCCAGTCCGGATGCTCACCCTTCTTTGGATCTGCATATTCGAATGTCGGCGTTCCATCAAAGTCAGCAAGTCCATGTGCATCTCTTGGGAAATGAGCCGGTACCCAGTCAAGGATGACACCGATCTTATTCTGGTGAAGATAATTGATCATCCACGCAAAGTCTTCCGGTGTTCCGTATCTGGATGTCGGAGCATAATATCCGGTCACCTGATATCCCCACGAACCGTCAAACGGATGCTCTGCTACACCGATCAACTCAATATGTGTATAACCCATATCCTTGACATATGCCGCAATCTCCTTACCAAATTCACGATAGCTGTAGAAGCCTTCATCCTCTCGTCCCGGATGGCGCTTCCACGAGCCGATATGTACCTCATAGATTGACATAGGTTCTCCTTCATTCTTCCATGTCTTTCTTGCTTGCATCCACTTATCATCCGTCCACTTCAAATGACTGATATCCACAACTTTGGATGCCGTTCCCGGACGAAGCTCTGCATAATTCGCAAAAGGATCTGCCTTAAAAATATATTCATGCTGATATGTTTCAATACAATATTTGTATAGCGTCCCCTCTTTTACCTTCGGCACAAAGCAAGTATAAATTCCCAAAGGCTCCTCTCTCATCATAGGATTTGCCTCTACATCCCAGTCATTAAACTCTCCGACTACGGAAACAGATTCTGCATGCGGCGCCCATACTGCAAAGTATACCCCTTCCTGTTTCCCATTCTTCACACGGTGAGAACCTAATTTTTTATATATTTCATAATGGTTTCCCTGCCCAAATAGATACTGATCAAGTTCTCCAATCTCATATGGTTTCTTTTTCTTAGCTGCCATAGATTCATCCCTCACATTCCGAAGCAATTATAGTAATATTATACTTTAGGATAAACTAAAATTCAAGCATACCTGTACAATCTGACCAATCCTTTCACTGAAATTAATGAAAAAAGTGTCGGTTTTCTACGATAACCGACACTTTTTATAAGAATGTCCATTTGAAATTAAATCTTAAAATCTTCTTCTTTCAGAATTACTCTGTCAGAATCATCTGTACTCTTTCCGAATACTCTTCTCGCAAGATGTTTTACATTTGCCTTCTGTGAATGAGCAATCGCCTCATCCATGATTTCCTTTACTTCTGCAACGGTTACTGCGTGATCTTCTCTCTGCATTACATCAATTCTGCTGTACAATGCAAGAATACCCATCTCATCCAGCTTATATCCATTCTCTTTTGCATAAGTCTGACCAAATGTCACCAGTTCATCATTGATAAATACCGGAAGCTCAAGCTTGGATGTGAATTTTCTCTTGAAGTCAGGATTTGCGGTCAATATTCTCTCAAGCGGCTTTCTCTGATCTTCCAGAACAAAGAGCATCTCTCCGGTCTTCTTTTCCATCAGATAGCTTAACTCTTTTACCGTTCTCGCATTCAGCTTTCCTGCTTTCTCGATAATGATCGCTCCGCCGCGCAGCTTTTGAATGATATTAGAGAGTTCTTTCTTATTCAAAGATTCTCCGGTTACAATCGCAACTTTACCTTGCTTTAAGTTTCTCTGTTTCTGGATCGCTTTTACAATATCTACCGCAAGAACCGTCTTACCAGAACCTTTTCTTCCGATTACAAGAAGGTTTCCCGTCTTTGATGTTCCCTCTCTTTGTGCTCTTCTGTCATTATCAAGAACTTCTACAATCTGTTCACTCATTCCGCGAACCGGTACAAAGTAAGAGAATAACTTCTTCTGCTCCTCTGTAAGTCCTGCTTTTAATCCAATCTCACTGGTAGCGCTCAAATCATAACGTCCGGTAACAACGAATCCGGTATCAAACGGAACACCGCTTCCCTTGGACTTCTTAATCCGCTTCTGAATCTCTTCTTCTGACGGTTCCTCAATTTCAAAGTCTGCTGCTTTCACCGATTCTTCCTCGGCAAAAAAGCTGTCAAGATCGAAATCTTCTTCATCCTCCTCAAAGTCGTCTTCCTCAAAGTCCTCTTCCTCAAAGTCCTCTTCCTCGAAATCCGCTTCAAAATCTTCTTCATCCTCAGCTTCATCGAATTCATCAAAATCTTCTTCTGAGAAGTCGTTGTCGAAATCGTCCTCATATTCTTCTTCGGCAAAATCCTCTTCGTACGCATCATCGAGGTCGTCCTCATACTCTTCAAAATCCTCGCCGTCTTCTACTTCTTCATACTCTTCGAAATCCTCGCCGTCTTCTACTTCTTCATATTCTTCCTCGTCAAAGTCGTCTTCCTCGTCGTACTCTTCGAAATCTTCTTCGAAGTCTTCCTCGGCTTCTATTTCTTCGTATTCTTCCTCGTCAAAGTCGTCTTCCTCGCCGTACTCTTCGAAATCCTCTTCTTCGAAGTCTTCCTCGGCTTCTGCTTCTTCATATTCTTCTTCGGCAAAGTCATCTTCCTCTGCATATTCCATATCATCATATGCAGCTTCATTCTCAAACTCTGCCTGTAAATATTCTTCATCAATCTCTGGAAGTTCTGTCTCTTCTCCACCGATAAAATCGTCTTCTGCACCTCCAAAGATCTCTTCTTCCATCTCATCTTCTTCCGTCAGTTCTGCTTCCATCTCTTTCGCAGCCTCTGCGCCTGCAACTCTGCTTTCGAGCTGCTCTACAAGTTCGAGAATATCATCCGGAAGTCTCTGTGTCTTACCTTCAAGACCCGGATCTCTGTCTTTTTCTGCCATCTGAACAATTGCTTCCAGTTCTGCTTTTCGCTCCGCTTCTTCTGCTGCCTTTCTTGCAGCCTCCTCTTCCGCTGCTTTTCTTGCAGCTTCTTCCTCTGCCGCCTTTCTCGCAGCCTCCTCTTCCGCCGCCTTTCTCGCAGCCTCTTCCTCTGCTGCTTTTCTTGCTGCCTCTGCTTCTGCTGCCTTGCGTTCTATCTCAAGACGTTCTGCCTCTCTTCTTTTCTCGGCAGCTTCACGCTCTTTACGGATTCGCTCTTCGTCTTTCTTTTTCTGTTCCTCAATGGCATCCGCATGAACTTTCTGTTTTTCTTCCCATTCCTGCAGAATCTCATCAATCTTCATCTGACCTCCGAGAAGAAGTTCTTCTTCCTTCTGTGCCATTGCCTCTTCTTCAATCTTGATACCACTGGCAAGATTCGTCAACGCTTCTTCTAACGTTGCGCCCGCAACAACTCTTGTAATCGCAGAACTTTTCTCACTCTCTGCCGGTTTTTCTCTTTCTTCCGCCTCTTCAGATACTGCTTCTTCCGTTGTATCTGTCTTCAGCGCTTCTTCCGGCTTCTCTTCTGCCTGCTCTGCCTGCTCTTCACGAACCGCTTTCGCTTCCTGTGGTTCCTCTTTTCCTGTATTCTCTTCTTTTACTTGTTCTGCTGCTTTTGCCTGCGCAGCTTTTGCTTTCACTGCTGCCAATGTATTTACCTTTGGTCTTGCACCCGGTCTGCTGTCATATTTTTCCTGCTGAAGCGGTGTCAAAGGTTTATACTTCATCTTCAGCTCCATCGCCTGATATACGTATTTTCCTTCGCTGAACCAAAGGATCAGATCATCACATTCCTCAAGACATTTTGCAGTCATTCCTGCCTGGTGATACAGACTTGCCAGCTCATACGCCCACTTTTCCACATACTCTGCTTTCTTAAAATCCTCCAACGCACTGATTTGCTCCGCATACGGTGCATTCTGTGCCTTGAGTATTTTATATTTTAAAATATACTGATTCGGATCTTTTGGAGCAACCTTCACAAATTCCTCGTAACAATCAGACGCCTCATCGATATCGTTGATCTTCAGCGCTAACAGCCCAAGACGATATATGATCTTACGGCTCTCCGGTGCACGATCATATGCCACAAATAAAATATCCCGACTCTTCTGAAATTCTCCATTGTATTCATATATCTCGCTGACAGTATTTAGCATAGATGGATTCTTCACCCTGCGCCAGTCGATCGTGTCCGCAATTTCCATAGCTTTTTTATACTGCTTTTCTTCTGCGTATTCAAGCATCTGCTCTGTCTTTACCCGATATTCATATTTATCCAATTCTCTCACCTCAAAATATATTAAAATAGTTTTAGTTACAATTTCACTGATATCAGTTTATCACAAAGACCTGCCTATTGTCAAAATATACGCCTAAATTGTTAAAAAAATATTACAAAATTGCTACAAAAATAGCCATCACAATCATTCCCGATCGTAATGGCTATTTCCTATTGAATTTTATCATACACTTTTATTTTAATCGGAGGAATCTTTTCGATTACCTGTTCCCTTCTTAACCGTTTTCCTTTTTTATAAACGATCTATAACTCCAAGTCTCAGATTTTACTTATAATCTTCGATACCTTATTTATATCCCTCTAAAAGTTTATATAAAATAATTATTTTGATTATTATATCTATAACCGTTCCCTTTATAGCCAGTGCCCTTATTATTTGTCTATAAAAGTATTAAGTTATTCTCTCTATAATCTTTATTTTATATTCTTTGTTATATACATCTGCCTATCAGAACCGTTGCCCAATAAACAATATGCATATTAATTATATAAATCGATAGATTAGGTAATGTTTCTTCACACATTGTCTAATCTCTTTGAAGTTCTGTGGTATTATCCTCAATATGTCTGCAGATGTTAATCTTTATCATCCGGTTTTCTCTGCTCCGATTTCACTTTTCATTCTCACTTACCGGTTATCTTCTATGGTAAAGGCTTAATTGACGGGAACTTTTCTCTGCCATACCACTAACATATTGACTTGTTGATTCTTTTACATTGTCCAATGGATTAAGCCTCCTTTTCTAAATTTCCAAACTCTCCATCTCACCAACATATGAAATAGAATGTTCGCAAATAACATTTTGCCGGAAAATCCTTTTTCCCTTTGCCAGAACCCTTTCTCGTCAGATTCCTTTTTGTTATTGTTTAATCTCTTTTGGATTGACTTTATAATAGCACCGGAGTTTTGATTTGTCAACACTATTTTTCTATTTTTTATTTATTTATTTTATTATTTTTATTCGCCGTTATTATTTTCAGACTTTTTATGTTTTTATATTTAATTCGCACTTTTCTTTCACTTCTACACAATTCATTTGTTAACCATATATTCAATTTTGGTTGACATATCAAAATACGGAGAATATAATTCAAATCAATGATTATTTTTTACAAAGGAGATTACCAAAATGACAACAACGAACTCTATATCTTCCACGAAACGAATGGTCTGGGTTGCTTTATTTACCGCTATCACTTGTATTTTAGCCCCCTTGTCCATCCCGATCCCCATCAGTCCTGTGCCAATCACTTTAACGAATCTAGTTCTGTTTATCAGTCTCTATATACTGTCGTGGAAAGAAGCTCTTATAAGCTATATCCTCTATCTTCTCTTAGGAATCTGCGGGCTTCCGGTATTCTCCGGCTTCTCCGGCGGAATCGGAAAACTCGCAGGTCCTACCGGAGGATATCTGGCAGGATTTATTTTCTTGATTTTGATCGCCGGTTTTTTTATGCAAATATTTCCAAAGAAAAAGACTCTGACGATTCTTGGCATGGTACTTGGAATGGCTGCCACCTATATCTTTGGAACGCTATGGCTCGCTGCTCAGATGGAACTTTCCTTTACCGCCGCCTTATCCGTCGGAGTCCTTCCGTATTTGCTTGGAGACGCCGTCAAAATTGCCGCCGCCTCCATAATCGGTCCGATCTTACAGAACCGTCTCTTTTTTATCCGCGATAATAATTGATCAGACATCCTTTCAGAATAATTTCTCTCTCAGCGTCTGTCATATCACCAAGTTTAAAATGGACCTCTGTCAACTCACTTCCCACAACATATGCTTTGATATCTGCCGCTTTCTCTTCGATTGCCCGGCGGATATCCGGCACAAAGATGTAATCACCATTCTGAAAGCTTAATTTCTCGTGATCTTCTTCCGTGATAAACGGAAGCATACCCCAGTTGATCAGATTTGAGCGATATCTCTTCGTTGCATATTCACATGCAATATTTGCCCATCCTCCGAGTACCTTCTGACAGGATGCTGCTTGTTCTCTCGCTGAACCATCTCCTGGTTTTACTGCAAAAATCGTACTTCCGATTCCAAGATTGCCTTCACCTGCTTCCGGATAAGTTTTTCTTACTTTGCCCATTACTTCTTTCAACTCATCCAATACTTCAAGCGGACACGTTCCTGCTTCAATCGCCTTCTGCGCTTTCTGAACTTCTTTTGCTCTTCCCACGTAAGCCGGATCTTTTCTGGACAGTGCAAATTCTGCAAGTCCCAGTGGGTTTGAACGATAAGAAGATGTTTCTCCGGATGGGATCAGTTCGTCTGTTGTTGTCACCGGATCATGGATCTCAGACACCACTTTCAGAAGCAAGTTCTCCGGAAGAGCAGGCATCTTCGGCCAGTCTTTGATATTTGGTCCAAACTTAATTTCCACAGAATCATCAGCCACACCTTTACTGTCAAACACTCTGTTTGCATAGATCTTCTCATCGAAATGATAAGTCTGTCCGGTGTATTCCACATCCATAGCTGTTGCTGGTGTAAGGAACCCTTTATTTGCTGCTGTTGCCGCAATTGAACGTGCATCCATAAGAGCCACGGATGCAATCTGCCCGCTCTGAAGCTTAGAGCCTTCTCGGTTCGGGAAGTTACGTGTAGAGTGACGAATAGAAAACGCACCGTTCGCCGGTGTATCCCCTGCACCGAAACATGGTCCGCAGAATGCTGTCTTCACGATAGTTCCTGCCTGCATAAGATCTGCCACCACTCCGTTTTTCACAAGTTCCATATAAATCGGCGTACTTGCCGGATATACGCTGAATGTAAATGCATCCGAACCGATATAATGACCTTTGATAATATCTGCAGCAGCGCAAATATTTTCGAAACCACCTCCGGCACATCCGGCGATAATTCCTTGATCCACATACAATTTTCCATCTACAATCTTGTCCTGCAGAGAATAATCTACCGCCCCGTCAAGGCTTATCAGCGCTTTTTTCTCTACGTCATGAAGCACATCTTTTAAATTTGCATTTACCTCATCAATCGTATATACATTGGATGGGTGGAATGGCATAGCGATCATCGGTTTGATCTCGCTTAAATTCACATATACAAAGCCATCATAGTAAGCGACTGCCCCCGGATTTAACTCCTTGTAATCTTCCACTCTTCCATGAGTCTCATAGAATTCTTTGATCTTGTCATCTGTTTTCCAAATGGAGGACAGACAGGTTGTCTCTGTTGTCATAACATCAATACCGATTCGATAATCTGCACTCAGCTTATCCACACCGGGTCCGACAAATTCCATCACTTTATTGTTTACATAGCCATTTCCAAATGTCGCGCCAATGATTGCAAGAGCGATATCCTGTGGCCCCACTCCTTTCATCGGTTCGCCGTCCAGATAGATTCCAACTACCTGCGGCATCTTAATATCATAAGTTTTATTTAAAAGCTGTTTTACAAGCTCCGGTCCTCCTTCGCCCATTGCCATCGTTCCCAGCGCACCATAGCGCGTATGGCTGTCCGATCCAAGGATCATCTTTCCGCCGCCTGCAAGCATCTCACGGGCATACTGATGGATAACTGCCTGATGAGGCGGCACATAGACACCTCCGTATTTCTTTGCACAGGTCAGTCCGAACATATGGTCATCCTCATTGATAGTTCCGCCTACCGCGCACAACGAATTGTGACAGTTGGTAAGGACATACGGAATCGGAAATTTCTCAAGTCCTGACGCTCTCGCTGTCTGAATAATACCCACGAATGTAATATCATGAGATGTCAACTTATCAAATTTAATCTGCAGTCTGTCCATATTCCCCGATGTATTATGTTCAGATAAAATATTATAAGCCATTGTTTCTTTGGCTGCTTCTTCTCTGGAAACTTTTCTTCCGGTCTTTGCCGCCACTTCCTCACAGCTTTCCACAATCTCTGTTCCATTTAACAGATACACACCTTTGTCATATAATTTCACCATGCCTTCTAGTCCTCCTATGCTTTCATATTTTTCATGTGTTCGGCTACCATCATTGCTATCTTAAATGTCATTGCTTCATCAAATACTCTGACATCAAGCCCCGTTTTCTTCTGAATCTTTTCCAGACGATACACCAGTGTATTGCGGTGGATATACAGTTGTCTGGACGTCTCAGATATATTTAGATTGTTATCAAAAAATGTATATACGGTTGTCAGTTCTTCCTCTTCGAAGATATCTGCTGCCCCGCCATGAAAAACTTCTTTCAAGAACATTTCACACAGCGATCTTGACAGCTGATGAATCAGTCGCCCGATTCCAAGCTCATCATACGCAAGAATTCCGCGTTCTGCATAAAAGACGCGTCCGACCTCCAGCGCCACTTGCGCCTCCTGATAGGATCGAGGCACTTCTTTTAACTCCTGCACGATCGTACCATACGCTACACGCACACTTGCCATCGCCTCCATGTTCAGCGTGTCTGTGATCACCCGGGCAATCTGCTGTGCATCCTCATACCCCTCTGATTGTTCCAGCGCTTTCACAAGTATGACATGATGATCATCCACTGCCGTAACAAAATTCTTTCTTCCGGACGCATACAGCCCTCGCAGCGTCTCAATAATCAGATCTTCTCCTTCATTTTTCTTCTCGATCACATATACAAGCCTTTTTTGATCTGTTGCAATCCCCATTTTATCTGCCTGATTATAAATATCCACAAGCAACAGATTGTCAAGAAGCAGATTCTGAATAAAGCGATTCTTATCCAGCTTGTCCTTGTAGGCAGTCAAAAGGCTGGTCAGCTGGCTGACTCCCATTCTTCCTGCCATTTCCATATTTGCAGATTCTCCCTCAAGCGCTAACAGATAGATTGGATTTTCTTCATCAAACACAAAAAAGAATCCCTGTTTTTCCCGCAAAATCTCCAGATTCTCATCAGCATCCTGCCAGAGTTCCTGCACCTGTTTTTCACACTTCTGCATTTTCTCATGGGTCATTACAAGACAGGTTCCCTTCCTGTCCCATACAGCACAATCAAATCCGGCAATATTCTTAATGTCCTGCACCGTTTTATGCAATACTTTATTTGATAACATACATATGCCTCCCAAATATTCACATACACGCTTATTCTAGCACATGAAAATAAAGCTGTCTAACATTTTAACGTGCGAAAGCAAACAATTATTCGATATCATATTCTTGATAAAGTTTCTCACACAATTCAAAATCCTGCGCCGCTTTTATGACATCTTCACTTCTGCCCGCCTCGATTAATTTTTCCACTAATGCCGCAAAAAGTTTTTGCCCTTCTTTTCTTCCTAATTTTTCGCCTTCTTCAAATGCCTCTTCTCTCTGCACCTCTATATCCTGCTCATAATTATATTCCGACATTAACATATTCACGACCTCGCTTCCATGAACCCGAAGGTAATCTGCAAGAATTCCTTTATCTCTTACATATCTGCGAAAAAGGAGTCTTCTTATGAGAATAAGTATAAAGAATCCGTCCCCGATTATCAAGGTTTTTCGCATATATGAAGTTGTGTAGTTCTGTTGAAAAATCGTGGGGAAATTCCCATAGATAGTTCTCAGATTAAATTGAATGGCTACTCATTACTTGATGATTTCAAGTAGATAGAAACAGAGTAACATAAGAGCGAGCATACCCACCAAGATATACCCGCTTCTTTCTATCGTTCTTTTATTTATTTTCTTTATTTTTTGCAGCCAGTTTCTTCCAGTTGTAATATCCGTATATAGAGTTAAACAGATAAGCAACCCACATCACTACCATGGTGATCGCAGAAGAATCTTTACCAATCAACAGTACCCACATCACCACAGATACAATGTTGACGATAATCCACAAAAGCCACTGTTCTGCGTAACGTGCAACCTGCATGATTAACGCAATAACAGAGAATACCGTTGACATTGCATCAATAAGCGCAAGCTGTCCACCCAGATGCGTCAAAATCTGCCAGTAGATCACGACAATTACTGCTGTTGCAACAAGAAGCAGGACAATCTGCTTTGGTGTCAGCGCTTTTCCCTCTACTTCACCACTCTCTTCGTCTTTATGTCTGGACCAGAGGTAGAAACCAACGAAATTCATCGGAATATAATAAAATGCATTTAACATAAATTCACCGTATAAATGGTTGTTAAATGTAAGATATGCGTAGATTGCTACATTGATGGTCGCAAACACATACGTACTTACTTTTCCTTTTGCCGCCAATACAACACCTAATATTCCTGTGATTCCACTGATTAAAGCCAGTGTATTGTCTCCCCAGATAATGCTCAGCACGATCATAATCACGGTAGATAATACAAGCCAACACTTTTCAAACATACTCCAGCCTTTAAAAAATTCTTTTACTTTACTCATTGTTCCTTCTTCCTTCCTCAAATTCTTCTGTTGTCAATACAGGTCCTTTTACACTTACTACTTTTGCAGAAATACAGTTTGCCATCTGAATAGACTCCGCAAAACGATATCCTGCCGTCCGCATTGCGATCACCGCTCCGATATGGGAATCTCCTGCTCCGATGGTATCTACCACTTCTGCCTTTTTCGACGGAATCACATGGTGCTTTCCTTCTTCCAGAAGGTGTACCCCCTCTTTTCCCAAAGTAATCAATACGGTATTTCCTGTCCATCCATGAAGCTTTTCCGAAGCCTTCACAATCTCTTCTTCACCGGTGGATGTCACTGCCTCTAACTCATTCAAATGAATGACCGGATGAAGCGCATACATGCGTTTTGCTTTTTCCTCAGAAATATAAGTAATCCGCGGTCCCGGAGCATAGTATACCGTCATCTCCCGGTGTTCCTCCAAGAAGTCAAGAATGGCATCTCCGCCATCTCCTTCCAGCTCATACCCACTTACGTACACGGAATCATAGTTCTCCACATTCAGATTCTCAAACCATTCACGTTTAAAATGGCATTCTATTCCTGGTACAGTTAAAAACGTGCGTTCTCCATCTGCTTCTACCATACACAGGCAGTAGCCATTATCCGAATCCGCCGAACAAATCGGACTATTATGCCCTGCCCTTTGTAATTCTTTTCGGATAAAATCTGCATACATTCCGGTTCCCACCGGTGCAAATAACGTATAGTTTGTCCCGAAATGCTTTAGTATATCTGCAACATTATATGCACATCCTCCGACCATCATGGTCTGTCCCTTCGCATATACATCTGTACCGGACTTTGGAATCTGATCAATCTCCATCACAATATCCAGCATTGCCGCACCAACGACTATACATCCTTTTCCCATGTCACTCTCCCTCTCTTCTCTATGATTGCATCCGCATAATGTTCAAAATCTACTTGGTTTGCCTTCTGGATCAAAGCAACATATTCCTGTGGAATTTTCTCCATCCCCTGCGCCGCACCACAAATGGCAGTCGCCATAGCGCCGATGGTATCTGTATCTCCTCCCAGATTTGCACAGAGAAGCGCACATTTTTTCACATCAAATCCATAATACGCAATCGCAAGCGCTGCCGGAACTGATTCCGAAGTATTCACTCCAGCCCCTACCAGATTATAGAGATTTTCCAAAAATGCAGTTTCATCATCCTTGTACTTTTCTGCCAGCTTCACTCCAAGCATTGTTCTTGCACTTAACGATGGGCTTGGGGTGGAGGCTCCTAATTCCATGGCATATTCTGTGACAGAAAGAGCGTCTTCTATCATTTTCTCACGATTTTGATGCTCCATTGCCGAAGCCACTGCCATGGCAATCATAGACGCTCCGGCAATTGTAATATCACTGGTATGCGTCACGCAGGAAACTGCCGCCACATATCGGCATAATTCTTCTTTTTGTGCAGTTGTAAATAAAGTGCCGATAGGCGCGATTCTCATTGCCGCACCATTGGACACCGCCTCATCTGAAAATTCTTTTGCACTTTTCCCTTCCCGAAAAAGCTTTAAAGCAACTTTAGAGGTCGGGCCAAGAATATTATTTTCAAAGGCATTCTCCTTTTCCGCCCACTTTAAGATGTGTGTTGCAATACTCTGACTGTCCGGCACAAAATCCGTCTCTATCAGACTATCTAAAATTGTCAGCGCCTGACTTGTATCATCTGTAAATTGCCCTGCCTTATATTGATAAGAAATAATATTTTCCGGACACCCATCTAAAAAATCCGTAATCACGCCATAATGTTCGAGACATCGCTTTCGACTCCACAGTTCCGGCGGCATACCCATGGCATCCCCAATCGCCATCCCGTATAATGCTCCCATTACTTTATCTCTCATATTACTACATCTCCTCTCTGCTTATTATAATAAGTTATTTTTATTCATTCGTCTATCCATAAAATAAACAAAATATCAGTATATTTTTTGTTAACTTGTTATAATAAGTTGGAGAATCCATTTGAATTTTATTACTCACTCAAGTATAATAGAATTATATGATTTAAGGGATTATCATTCCTGTGAAATGGGGACATTAATATGAGACAAACGCCTAAATATGCGATGATTGAAAATGATTTTATTGAAAAAATACAATCCGGGGAACTAAAGCCCGGCGCAGAGCTTCCCAGCGAATCGGATCTCATCCAATTATACCAGGTCAGCCGAGTCACTGTTCGACGTGCCATTGATGAATTATATCATCAGGGATATATTGAAAAAATGCAGGGAAAGCGCACTTGCGTCAAAGGAAAAGTCAAATTACAGGAACTGACTTCTATTTCCAGCTATACCGAAGAGATCATCCGCCAGGGCATGACTCCTTCCCGCCAACTTCTTGCTGCTGAACTCAGAGTTTGTACCAGCGAAGAAGCAAGTCTGCTGCATCTTCAAAAGGCTGATCCTGTATTTCACATGAAGCGAATCTATTTCGCAGATGGTACTCCGCTCTGTCTCACAAGTACCGTTCTTCCATACCATTTGTTTCGTGATATCGAAACTTATGATTTTGAACAACATTCTCTTTACAAAATAATAGAAGAAAATTATCACACACAGATTACAACTTCTTCGCTCAAACTCAAAGCGGTATCTGCCTATGGGGATATTTCTGAACATCTCAATGTCAGCGATGATACGCCGCTTCTATATTCTACAGGATTGACTTATGGGATTAAAAACGATGAGGAGCTTCCGATCGAGCTTTTCTATAACTATTATTTGACGACACGATTTGAATATTCTTTGATACAGAGAAGATAAGGGGGAGGTGCTTACGCACCGCCCCCTTTTAGCATTTCTTATTTCAACAACACACCTAGTTTGTGATTGTCTCTTCTGTTTCTTTGTCAAATACGTGAATCTTCTCTGCATCTAAAGCAAATTTTACAACATCACCTGTTCTTGCAGCTGTCTTAGGCTCAACTCTTGCTGTCATATTTGCTCCTTCATAATCAAAGTATAAGAATACTTCTGCACCAAGCATCTCGTATACACGGATCTTTGCTTCAATCACTGTGTCTGGAGATTTTGCAATAAAGTCAGCTTCATCATGCACATCTTCTGGACGGATACCAAGAACAACTGTCTTTCCATCGTAACCACCTTCGATCAGCTTTTTCGCTTTCTCTTCCGGAAGCTTGATTGCAGATGGACCAGCTTGAAGATAAACTTCTTTACCCTCTACCTTACATGTAGCGTCAACAAAGTTCATCTGTGGTGATCCGATAAATCCTGCTACGAACAAGTTACATGGACGATCATAAAGTGTCTGAGGTGTATCTACCTGCTGTACAACACCTGCGTTCATTACTACGATTCTTGTTCCCAGTGTCATAGCCTCTGTCTGGTCATGTGTTACATAAATAATTGTTGTTCCCAGTCTCTGGTGTAATCTGGAAATCTCAACACGCATCTGTCCACGAAGTTTTGCATCCAAGTTAGAAAGAGGCTCATCCATAAGGAATACCTTAGGATTACGAACGATTGCACGTCCCATAGCTACACGCTGTCTCTGTCCACCGGATAATGCTTTCGGCTTACGATCAAGAAGAGCTTCCAGATCAAGGATTCTTGCAGCTTCTTTTACCATTTTATCGATCTCGTCTTTTGGTACTTTTCTAAGTTTCAGACCAAAAGCCATGTTGTCATATACTGTCATGTGTGGGTACAGAGCATAGTTCTGGAATACCATTGCGATATCTCTGTCCTTTGGCTCTACGTCATTTACTACTTTGTCGCCGATCATAAGCTCACCGGAAGAAATGTCTTCCAGACCAGCGATCATACGAAGTGTTGTAGATTTACCACATCCTGATGGTCCTACAAAAATGATGAATTCTTTATCCGCAATCTCAAGGTTGAAGTCTTTTACAGCTTCAAATCCGTTTGGATATACTTTGTTAATATGTTTTAATGATAAACTTGCCATGTTATGATTCCTCCTAAAATAGTTATTCGTCTTCTCTCTGTTAAGAAGTATAATAAAAAAACAGGCTTTCGGGTATGACCAAGTTGAACAATCTTTTTCTGCTTTTCTGTACAACTTGACGAACACACCCCATAACCTGTTTTGATTTCATTCATATGCAGGTTTAAAGAAGCGCTTGATAAATATCTCTTTTACTTACGCCCCGGTCCTTTGCCACCTGCTTCATAGCTTCTTTTTTCTCCATACCGCCGGAGAGATAGTGTTCCATATGTTCTTCAATGGTAAGCTGTTCCCACTGTGCTTTTTCTTCTTCCCGAATTTCAAGCCTGCTCTTTCCCTCTATAACGATCACGCACTCTCCCTTGGGAGCATTCTTCTCATAATATGCAAGCGCCTCCGGGAGTGTTGCAGCAAACACTGTCTCATGCTTCTTCGTAAGTTCCCGACAAACGCTGACCTTGCGCTCTCCTAAAACATCCGACAAAAGTTTAAGCGTCTTTACCAGACGGTGAGGAGCTTCGTATAAAACGATCGTTCTTGTCTCCTCTTTTATTTCATCCAGCACTGCTTGACGTTCTTTTTTATCCGTTGGAAGAAATGCCTCAAATGCAAATCTTCTCGTGGGCAGACCGGATATGGTAAGGGCAGTGATACAAGCTGCCGCCCCCGGCACTGCGGTCACTGTAATTCCCGCTTCTTGACACATTTTCACCAATTCTTCCCCTGGGTCAGAGATTCCGGGTGTCCCCGCATCCGTGATCAATGCGATAGTTTCTCCATTTTGCAAGCGTTCCACCAGCTTATGCCCTTTTTCTATTTTATTGTATTCATGATAACTGGTCATGGGCGTCTTAATCTCAAAATGATTTAAGAGCTTCACGCTGTTCCTAGTATCTTCCGCCGCAATAAGATCCGCTTCTTTCAGCACTCGGATTGCACGAAACGTCATATCTTCCAGATTTCCAATTGGCGTTGCGCACAAATATAAGGTCCCTGACATCTTCATTTCTCCTTTATTCTCCATCATAGATTTGCAGCAGTTCTTTCGTATAGCTTCCATCTTTTTCATATACGATTAGCGGAGGCTCCACGGTCATTCTCGGATTTCCTCCTTTTCTGCCTTCTATAAGAACCATATTGGGCTCTTTGTCCACATACGGATATACCATCCGCATCCTCTTAGGCTCCAGCCCATACTGACACATCCTGGTCATAATCTCCGGAAGCCGGAATGGGCGATGTACCATATAGAAGCGCCCCTTCACTTTCAACATACGGGCACTCTCCCTTAAAATATCGTCCAGCGTACATAATGCCTCGTGTCTAGCAATATACAGCGCTTCTTTTTCATTTTTTAACCCATGTTCATCAATCATATAGGGCGGATTGGTTGTAATAACATCAAAAGAGGCATTGTCGAATAACTTCGCTGCCTCCTTAACGTCTCCGGTCACAATCTCTATCTGCCCCTCCAAGTGATTGTGACAAACACTGCGCCTTGCCATATCCGCGCTTTCCTCTTGAATTTCAAGCCCTGTATAGCTACCCCCTTCGTTTCTGGCAGCAAGCAGGATGGGAAGAATCCCCGTTCCGGTTCCAATATCCAGCGCTTTCTCTCTCTTTTTTATCGAAGCAAAATGGGACAGAAGCACCGCGTCCATCCCGAAGCAAAAACGCCCCGGGCTTTGGATAATTTCGTATCCCTTGATCTGAAGATCATCCAGACGTTCTCCCGCTTTCAAACCGGAATCTTCTCTATTCATCATCTAATTTTGACGCTCCGTTTCTCTCTTCCAATGCCCGCAGTTCTGCCATCTCTTCCTTGGAAATGCGAACATCCTTTTTCTTGCGTCTCGGTTTAAACTTTAATTCAGACGCCTTGTATTCGCGAATTTCTTTCTCGTCATTATCTAAAGTCACAATAACTTTTACAAGCTGTCTCAATACATTAACAGATTGTACATCTCCCTTTAATCCTTCCGGTGTTGTGACAAAATCTCCGGTGTTCGGAAGATGACTGTTTAATTCCTCATAAGTCTCTTCTTCATTTGTGAGACAGCACATCAGTCTTCCGCATACGCCTGAGATCTTGGTCGGATTCAAAGAAAGGTTCTGTTCCTTCGCCATCTTGATTGATACCGGCGCAAACTCTGATAAATAGGTGTGACAGCACAACGGTCTTCCGCAGATTCCGATACCGCCTCGGATCTTTGTCTCATCTCTGACTCCGATCTGGCGCAATTCGATACGAGTGCGGAATACACTTGCAAGATCTTTGACCAGTTCACGGAAATCAATTCTTCCATCCGCAGTAAAATAAAACAACACCTTATTATTATCAAATGTATACTCCGCATCAATGAGCTTCATCTCCAAGCCATGTTTGCGAATCTTTTCCAGACAGATCTCAAACGCTTCTTTTTCTTTCACGCGGTTCTTTTCTTCTTTTTTCTTGTCTTCCTCTGTCGCAATTCGAATCACCGGCTTCAGCGGAAGCGTGATCTTATCATCCTCTACTTCTTTTTCTCCCACAACAACAGAACCATATTCTACGCCGCGGGCTGTTTCCACGATAACTTTATCTCCTGTTTTTATATTTAATTTCCCCGGAGCAAAGAAATAAATCTTCCCCGCCGGTCTGAATCGTACACCTATTACTTTTGTCATGAATTAATTCTCCTTTATCGTCAGGAACAAAAGCTCCATTACAAGTTCAAAATTAACATTTGCTTTCAATCTTGCTTTTGCCTTTTCTAAGCTCTCAAGAATCAGTTCAATCCCTTCATAAGAACTTCTTCTCGCCTGTTCCTTAATATACTGGATCTGATCTTTAAATACAACTTTATCCAGTTCCTTTGTCGCTTTATACATCAGTACATCTCTATACCAGATCATAATAAGATCCAAGTAATCACTGATCTCCAATTTATACACCGTAATATGATTTACCGCATTTACAATCTCAGAGAGCTCCATCTCATGAATATATTTCAACAGTTGAACGGCTTCCTCCCGAACCTCGTTGAAATGTTCAGAATTGGCAAGCATGATCGCACGCCCCATATTTCCCTGTGCAAACGCAGTACATACATCCGCTTTATAATCCGGGATCTGCATCTTCTCCATCAAATACTTCTTGATCAATGTGTCTTTGATATTCCGCAATTTCAGCATGACACATCTGGAGTTGATCGTCGGAAGTAAAAGCTCCGCATTCTCCGTAAGCAGAAAGATTACCGCATATTTAGGCGGCTCTTCAATCGTTTTCAGAAGTGCATTCTGCGCCTGCGCTGTCATTCTGTCTGCCTCCGGGATAATATAGATTTTATACGGTCCCTGATACGGTTTGATATCAATGGTATTATTCACCTGTTCACGAATATCATCTACGCTGATCGTATTTGGCTTCTCATGTGTGACTCTGATAATATCCGGATGATTCCCGCTCTCTGCCTGTATACAGGAATGACATTCGTTACACGGGTCCGGTCCGTGCTTCTCGCACAACAGTGTCATGGCAAATAAGCTTGCCAGCATCTTTTTCCCCGATCCCCGCTCGCCATTCAATATATACGCATGTGATACGCGGTCTTCCATCACAGCATTCCCGATATATTTGATAATGTCCTTGTGTCCAACTACGTCTTTAAAACTTCCCATTCTGTATTTCCCCTATAATCTCTTCTAAACATTGTGTTTTATTCTGGTTTCTGTATCTTCTGTTTATTCCG
The DNA here is from genome assembly GCA_900543415.1 of uncultured Dorea sp. Lineage (GTDB taxonomy): Bacteria > Bacillota > Clostridia > Lachnospirales > Lachnospiraceae > Dorea_D. The sequence continues at coordinate 32,647 of UQRE01000003.1, forward strand.
GCTTCTCTCAAATTCTCTTCTGAAAAATCATTTTGATCTGCCAGAAATCTTCTGCACAATTCATCATACTTTGGCTGTTCCTGCTGCCTCTCTCTTTGAAGCGCACGTAACAATCGTTCACCATCTTCTACTTCAATGTAGATCGGCACAAGATACTCTTCCCCATAATATGACTTCATCTTACTGTAGGATTCAAGAGTTCCGATGATCAGATAATCCGAATCATCAAGATTCATCTGCCCATCATCTATTGTAGCATATTTCCACTGTCCATACACAGTGTCATATGTTCTTTTCTCAATTATTTTTCCATCTTCCTCATAATGCTTCAAAGTTTCTTCTGAAACAAAATGATACTCCACGCCGTCTCTTTCACCATCTCGGATTGGTCTTGTCGTATAGAGTGTCACCGTCTTAACCTCCGGCATCCGACTCAATATCTCTTTATACAACGTATCTTTCCCCGAAGAGCTCTTCCCCATCAAATAATATATTTTACCCATTGTTCCACACCTCAATGCATCCCTCTGTATGAAGACCTTCGATGGAAAATCCAAGTCTTTCATACTGACGAAGCGCATCTGTGATTTCTTTTGTAATCCGCTCTCCCGGCACGATCATAGGCGTCCCCGGCGGATACAGATACGCATACTCCATAGAAATAAAACCGATACTCTCTTTCCACGGAAGTACGGATACCGCTTCTCCTTTTTGCATTTTTTTCATCCTCTTCATCTGAGCCGTCGTATAAACGAGCTCCGCCTTCGGAGGTTTGATATTCATTTCTTCCGAAACTTTTTTCTCAAGACTTTCATCCAACTCAAAAAGAGCCTTCTCAAGCCGTGCAAATCCTTCCTCTGTATCTCCTACCGACGTCATGGCAAGAACATAATTTCCCGCCGCCATCTCCATTTGTAAGTGGTAATCCGAAAGAAGCAGGTTCTGAAGCTCTTTTCCCGAAACTCCGCTTCCCCCCGCAGATATCACGATCTTGGACCGGTCATAATCTTCGGTTTCCACAAGCTGTAAACTTTGAAGCTTCTTAAGAGATTTTCTTAATTTCTCTAAGCGAACTACATACGGATCAAACAAATTTGCTCCCTCTTGTTTCAACAGGTTCACGCAGGAATCGATACTCGCCATCAGAAGATAGGACGGACTGCTTGACTGCAGCATATGAAGATATTCCCTCACCGCTTCCCTGTTCACAAAGGTTCCGTTCATATGAAGAAGCGCAGTCTGTGTCAAGGACGGCAATGTCTTATGAAGACTGTGGATGACAATATCCGCTCCCTGTAAATTAGAATTTTTCGGGAAATACGGATGAAAGCCAAAATGGGCTCCGTGTGCCTCATCAACGATCAGCGGGATTCCCTTTTTATGCACTACCTCTGAAATTGCTTTCACATCTGACACTACACCGTCATAAGTAGGGGATACCATTACCACTGCCCGGATCCTTGGATGTTCTCTAAGCGCCAGTTCTACATCTTCAGCAGATACTGCCATATTAAGCCCTGCCTGCGAATCAAACTCAGGATATAAATACACCGGACGAAGCTCATTCATATCTATGGCATGATATACTGACTTGTGACAGTTTCTCGCCACAAGTATTGTGTCCTCCCTCTCTGTCACCCCAAGAACCGCACTCAGAAGTCCCACTGTACTTCCATTTACTAAAAAATGCGTCTCGTCTGCCCGATAGACCTGCGCCGCCTGCTCCTGTGCCTCTTTCAAGATTCCTTCTGCATGGTGCAGATCATCAAAGCCTTCAATCTCTGTAATGTCCCACTCGCAGGGAAGTCCTGCATTTACGTATTTTTTATTTCTTTTGTGCCCCGGCATATGGAACCCATAATAATCAGATTCACTGTATGCTTTCAGTCTATCGTATAATGTATCCATCGCAATCTCTTCAATTATTCTCTTCTTTGTTTTCTAAAATGCTTACGTTTTATTTTAACAAAACAGACTCTTTTAATCAAGCCATAAACTCCTCCAGTATCTGACGGATCAGCACTTCTTTCGCAGGTGTCTCCTTTTTTTCTTCCACCTGTTTCTCCTGTTCACTTACTGTCACTTCCTGCCGGCGCAGATCTGATACCGGAAGAACCCTTGGTATCGGTTCTGGCTGCAGTGGCGCTGTTAACTCAGGCTGTGGCTTTGGCTGCGGAAGTGCTGTTGATTCCATCTCCGACTGCATATCCGTCTGTGGCTCAGGCTGTGGTTCCTGAGGCGCTTTTCCCTTCGACTCAGTCTCTTTCTGGTATGCTTTCTCATAACGGTGCAGACACACATTTTCCAGATAATCAACCATATAATTTCTCACAACACTTACACTGTACTTCTCATCCGTAGTCAAATGAAGCAGATACAGAAGAATTCCGGCTCCAATCCCAAAAGCTCCCGTTGTAAGCACCTCATCATTCATTCCATTTCCCGTATACTCGAGGAACCCTCCCAGAAGCCCTGCTGCCATACAGATGCCGACCGCCGTCACTTCCATTCTCTGAAGACTGTGAAGCTTAAGCCCCGCCACACGATACTCATACAGATACTTGTCCACAAATGCCTCTACATTTTCCACCTTCTCGCTGACCATGCAGGCATGTTCGAACTTCGCACGCACCAGACGCATAAACGGATGATTGCTTTTCCCCATACTTCCGGCGCCACGCACCAGTCGTTTCAGCGACACGTTCACAATACATTTGCTGATCACTCCCATAGCAACACCTATACCAATAACCACTTGAACCACATGCTTGTCTAAAATCATCTCTAACATAAAAAAGCCCTCCTTTTGTCTAGAATTATACTAGATATTCAAAAAGAGCGCCGAAAAAGCGTTCCCCAGATTCCGACTCTCACCTGTCAGAATCTGGGGAACAACCTCACATCCTATTCTGCTATTCTATACGATTTCCGCTACAAGTTCTGTCACAAGCCTTACATTCTGCTTGATTGCCCGCTTCTCAAACTCCGGATAATCCATCACTGCACTGTTGTCGGCTTTATCCGAAATCGCACGAATAATGACACACGAAACTTTGTTCAGATATGCTGCGTGAGCGATTGCCGCCCCCTCCATCTCTGCACAAAGCGCATGGAAATTTGTAACAATCCTGTCTTTCGCCTCTTTGGAAGCGATAAACTGATCGCCGCTTGCCACGATTCCGGTAAACGTATGAATATCCGGATTCACCTTTTCATTTACTTCTTTTGCCTTTTGTACCAGACACTCATCTGCCGGGAACAGGAAGGTATCCATCTGAGGAACCTGTCCCAGCGGATCTCCAAATACGGTTGCATCCATATCGTGCTGCACTGCCGCTGTAGAAATCACAATATCTCCGATATCGATGGCGGCATCCAGAGAGCCTGCAACACCGGTGTTGATCAATACATCCACTTGGAATTTATCCACAAGAATCTGCGCACAAATACCGGCATTCACTTTGCCGATCCCACTTCTCACCACGACAACTTCTTTGCCATTTAACAAGCCTTTGCAGAAATTCATACCCGCATACTCGACAACCTCTTCGATCTCCATTGTCTCTTTTAAAATAGCAACCTCTGCTTCCATTGCACCGATAATACCTATCATCAATCTATGTCTCCTTTGTTTCTATGGGAAAAGTTTCCTCAATTTCCTCTTCTTTCAATGTTACAGCAATCAGCACCGAGTGTGCCCCCATATTTACTACAAGTTCTCCGTCACAGATCAAATACTCCTCATATTCCGTTGTATATCCCTTTTCACCGGAATAGATCAAGCGTTTCATCCTGCCCTTTACCGGAACTTCCGCTTTCCATACAGGCGCAGTCACTTCTGTAAGCTCATCCTTATTATTCAAGATGACAACCAACTGTTCTTCACCTAAGAACCTTCCATAAGATAAAATGTGTTCCTCCCACAGAAGCATATGAAGAGCTCCTGTTCGAAATGCTTTATAAGACTTATGAATCTTGATCAATTCCCTGTGGAATGCGATCATCTCTTTATCTTCTCTTCCCCACGGATAGGTTCTCCTGTTGTCCGGATCAGTAAAACCGCACACTCCGGCTTCATCCCCATAATAAATCGTCGGAGAGCCAATCCACGTCATCTGAAATGCTGCCGCTTCTCTCATCACTGCCGGTTCAACGAATTCATTCGCCGCTTCCGGTCCGAGATGTTCCACACGCCCAACTACATGATTGGTTCTTGTAAGAAATCTGGAGTGGTCGTGATTCGAAAGCTGGTTCATAGACGTAAGAAGAGACGGCATCAGCATATTCGCCATGTGGTGAGACATTGCGCCTATAAAATGATCCGCATTTCCGCGAAGCTCCTCTCGCATCTCATCACTGTGTTTTTCCATCCCCGTCAAAAACCATGTGATTGGCTCCATGAAAGCGTCATAATTCATAACAGTATCCCACTCATCACCTTGAAGCCATTCACTGGGATCTCCATAATGCTCCGCCAAAATGATGGCATTCGGATTCGCTTTTTTTACTACTTGCCGGAATTTCTTCCAGAAACGATGATTATATTCATTGCTCTGTCCAAGATCCGCTGCTACATCAAGACGCCATCCATCCACATTGTAGGGCGGAGACACCCATTTCTTTCCAATGCCCAGAATATAATTTTCTAATTTTACAGAATCTTCGTAATTCAATTTCGGAAGGGTATCGTGTCCCCACCATCCTTCATAATTCACATTATAAGGCCAATTCTCCGGTGCGTTTTTAAAAAACCGAAAATATTCACGATACGGACTTTTCTCCGAAATAAAGGCGCCCTTTTCATAATCGGGCTGATTTTCATAGATCCGTTCCCGATCCATCCACTTATTGAAAGAACCACAGTGATTAAATACTCCATCGAGAATGATTTTCATCCCTCGCTTATGAAGTTCTTCCACCAATTGAATAAACAAAGCGTTGCTGGCTTCCAAATTCTTGCGAGAAGTTGTACGGATCTGATATTTGGTTGCCTCGGCATTATCCCCCACACCCTCTTGAAGAATTTCTCCTCCATCTTCTACGATCACGCCTAAATGCGGATCAATATAGTCATAATCCTGTGTATCATATTTGTGATTCGACGGAGAGACAAAGAGCGGGTTAAAATACACAACCTCAACCCCCAACTCTTGAAGATAATCCAGCTTGTCAATCACTCCTTTGATATCGCCGCCGTAAAATTCCCGCACCCCCATTGATGCCGGATATTTCTCCCAGTCTGTCACACGGCTGCTATAATCACCAATGTAGAAATATTCATTTGTTTCCACATCGTTGGACGGATCCCCATTACAGAAACGATCAATATAGATCTGGTACATCACCGCGCCCTTTGCCCAGTCCGGTGTAGAAAATCCGGGCACAATCCGAAACTCATAAAAAGGAACAATCTCCCCGGCTATTCCACATCGGTTATAATAACAGACTTCATCGCCCTCTTGGATCTCAAAGCAGTAACTAAAAGGCTCTTCATTCAATCTCCAGTCAATTTTATAATAGTCAAAAGCTCCCCTGGAACACTCTTTTTCCATATCATATCCGCCGACTTTTGTCATAAGACGCACACGGACGGAGTCATCCTTGGCTGTACGGAAACGCAGTGTCACCGTGGAATTGCATTCCGGCTCGATCGGAATCACATACTCGGTCGTTCCGTCACAAAACAAAGCCTCTTTGTTCATGTATTCTATACATCCTCTCTCTTTTCAAATAACGCTTCAAATTCTTCGCGAGTAATCTTCTCCTTCTCTAACAGGAGGTTCGCGCAGGCATGAAGAACATCTTCATGCTCTTTGATAATCGATCTTGCACGGCTGTAGCACCCATCAATGATCCGCTTTACTTCGCTGTCAATGACGGTTGCCATACTTTCTCCATAACCTCTTGAAGAGTGTGCCAGATCCCGTCCGATAAACACTTCATCACTGTCGTTATCGTAATTTACAAGACCTACTGCTTCTGACATACCGAATTTTGTCACCATGGACTTCGCAAGTCCGGTAGCCTGTTTAATATCTTGAGAAGCCCCTGTGGTAATATCGTCAAACACTTCCTCTTCTGCCACACGTCCGCCAAGCGCTACTGTAATATCCTGCAGCATCTTGCCTTTTGTATTAAACATCTCATCCTTCTCCGGAAGCGGCATTGTATATCCGCCCGCTCCGCCTGTCGGAATGATCGACACACTGTAAACCGGTCCCACATCAGGCAGTACATGGAAAAGAATCGCGTGTCCTGCTTCATGGAATGCAGTAATCCGTTTCTCTTTTTCGGAAATAACGTGACTCTTTTTCTCTGCCCCGATACCCACTTTCACGAATGCTTTCTGCACATCAGCCTGTTTCAGATAAACACGCTCATCTTTTGCCGCCAGAATAGCAGCCTCATTCAACAGGTTTTCAAGATCCGCTCCGGTAAATCCTGCGGTTGTACGGGCAATCTGTCCAAGATCAATATCCTCACTGAGCGGTTTCCCTTTTGCATGTACCTTAAGAATTTCTTCACGTCCCTGCACATCCGGTCTTCCGACCATAACTTTACGGTCAAATCTTCCCGGACGGAGAATTGCGCGGTCTAAAATATCCACACGGTTCGTTGCCGCCATCACAATGATGCCTTCATTCACACCAAACCCATCCATCTCCACAAGGAGCTGGTTCAATGTCTGTTCTCTCTCATCATGACCGCCGCCCATGCCGGTTCCTCTGCTTCTGGCAACCGCATCGATCTCATCAATAAAAATGATACAAGGCGCGTTTCTCTTCGCCTCTTCAAACAGGTCTCTTACGCGGGATGCTCCCACTCCGACAAACATTTCCACAAAATCAGAACCTGAGATTGTAAAGAACGGTACCCCCGCCTCTCCTGCAACTGCTTTCGCAAGCAATGTCTTACCGGTTCCCGGAGGTCCTACAAGAAGGATTCCTTTAGGAATTCTTGCGCCGACCTGAATATATTTTTTCGGAGACTTTAAAAAATCTACCACTTCTTCCAGTTCTTCTTTTTCTTCCTTAAGCCCTGCCACTTGTGCAAAGGTGATTTTTTTATCTTTCTCTGTACTAAGCTTCGCACGGCTCTTTCCAAAGCTCATAGCCCTGGCATTCGCTCCGCCGCCCTGACGGTTCATCATGGAAAACAGGAAAAAAACTCCCGCCATCATAAGGAGCACAGGAAGGATTGTTGTGGTAAACCAATTATCCTGCGGCGCATTCGGCAATTCATAATCTACGTCCCACTCCGCCAGATCTTCCTGAATCCGGTTTACGTCAGACACATAGTAATTCTTCACCTCACCGCGCTCTCCTTCTTCCGCCTTCAGTTCAATCTCCACCCGTCCGGTCGGAACATTCTTATTCTGAATCACGGTGACATTTTGAACCTGATCACTGACGATCAGCTCTTCAAATTCTTTTCTCGAGAGCATATCTGCCCTCTCTCCAAGTGTATTGGTAAGCCAGAACATCGCAAACAACAAAATCACAAATGTTAAAAGTGTGAATCCGCCTACCCCTCTGTTTCTTCTATCCTCCAAAGTTGTCCCCTTTCTACTCCACACCTTCTACAATGCCGATGTATGGAAGGTTTCTATATTTTTGCGCATAGTCAAGCCCGTATCCCACAACGAATTCATCCGGGATCTCAAAGCCTACGTAATCTACGTTTACATCTCTTACGCGTCGATCCGGTTTATCTAACAGTGTACAAAGATGCATGCTGTTTGGATTTCTCTTCTTCAGGATCTCTAACAGATAATAAAGTGTACGTCCGGAGTCGATGATATCCTCTACAACAAGGACATCCTTTCCTTCTAATGTCTCATCCAGATCTTTTGCAATCTTTACTACCCCGCTTGATGAAGTTCCGTCACCGTAGCTACTGACGCTCATAAAGTCCATAGATACCGGAACGGAAATTCTCTTTGCCAATTCGCACATAAAAAATACGCCGCCCTTTAATACACAGATTAAATGAATCTGCTTTCCTGCGTAATCTTTGCTGATCTGCTCACCAAGCTTTTTAATTCTTTCTTCTACCTGTTCTTCAGGAATCATTACTTTCACTGTCTCTGCCATTTTTCTTTCCTCCATAAAATGTAATTTCCAAAACGTGTTTTGTTCTGTCTGTTATCTGATATGTTTGATTCTGTCTGTATCCCACCACCCATAAAATATGGTGTCCGTCTGCCACAAGCCATATGTGGTCTCTTACTTCCTGTGGAATCTTCTCATTGACAAAATACTGCTTCAGCTTTTGCGTTCCCCCGGCTTCATTGATTGTAATATAATCTCCCGGCTGCCTGTGTCTGATTTCTACAGTATTGTTTATTATATCATAATCAAACCACTTCGTGTATACTTTTTCCGGAAATGTTTCCTCTTCCGGGTGGTACTCAAACACTCGCATACGATATAGCTTTCCCGGCTCCTCTTCTTCTGCACAATGATTTTCTTCTGCTTCCGCAGAACCATTGCTGCTCGTCAACCTGATCCCTTCATAGCATCGCCGGGCGGTCATCCCATATGGAAGGTAAAGCATTCTTCCCGTCTGCCGGTCAAACAATTCTGCCAGCGCCTCTATATGCACAGCCTGAAGATCCTTCTTCCTTCCCGCCATCCGGCATAATACAAGCTGAAGTACATAATTTCTCAACTCCTCCGGCACTTGCCTGTAAGCCTCTTCTTTAAGCATTACACCGCCTGAGACTTCCGATACACATTCCCCTGCATATCGTTCCACTTCTCTTTCCACATATGCTTTCACACCGGTCATTTCTTCCATTGTGCGCGCCATATGCTGTACACTCTCGCGGTTAATATACTGTTCCAGATAAGGCAGAATCTTCTGCCGGATTCGATTTCTCGTATAGCGGATGTCCAGATTGGTCTCATCTGTACAATAAGATATTCCCCGTTTTTCCAAGTATGATTCAATCTCTTTTCGATCCACGCACAAAAGCGGATGAATCCAAGGTCCATCTGCCGGGGCAATACCTGCAAGTCCTGCAAGCCCCGTCCCTCGGCACAGGTGAAAGATCAGCGTCTCGACATTGTCGTTTCTATGATGTGCAAGCGCAATCTTCGTGCCTCCCCACAGTTCCATCTGTCGAAGAAAGGCGAATCTTCTTACTTCTCTTCCTGCTTCTTCCTCTGTCAATTTATGTTTTTCGGCATACTTCGGCACATCTTCCTTATATACAACAAGATCTACGCCCTGCTCTTTACATACCGTTTCTACATACTCTTGATCCGAATCTGCATCCGCTCCTCGAATCTGGTGGTTTACATGTACTGCCCGAAGCTCAAACCCCAGTTCTTTTTGAAGTTCTAAGAGCACAAAAAGCAGGCATATGGAATCCGCTCCTCCCGATACACCTGCTAATACCTTGTCTGTTTTCTCAATCATGTGCTGATCCTGCACATATTTTCTCACTTTTTGATCCATATATATCCCTTAAAATTCTACATTTCTGTCATGGAAGGCGCAAACGCCCCGTCAAACGGTTTCGCGCTTCCGCCTGCCAGCGCATCTTAATCTGATTCTAAGACACTCTAAATATATATAATCTGGCTCAAAAAAGCAAGGACTCTTACAATTTCCAAATTCCCGCAGTCACGATCGTCATATCATCGGCAGGATTTTCTCCGCTTTGCTCCAACACCTTTCCGAGAAGATAATGCGCCAGTTCTTTCGGGTTCACAATATCGGTTCCTTCGATGAATGCACACATCAGAGTATCCTGTTCTCCGGCAGGAAGTGCATCCATCACTCCATCGGTCACCATGATCACATAGTCCCCGGAAGAGAGCACACGCGTATCCGTCTGGATCTCAATATCCTGCAGCACTCCGATGGGAAGTGTTGTGGAACTTATCTTTTCCACCTTCCCATTTTGCTTCACAAACGTGGCAGACGCTCCGGCTTTTACAAATTCGCACTCTCCCGTATACAGATCAAAGATCGCCGCATCTATCGTAGAAAACCGGACATCTTCCCTTCCAATGACTAATGCCGTATTCATCATCTGAATTGCCATTTTCACCGGGAATCCAGCCTCCAGAAGCTCCTCCAGCATTTCCACTACCATTGTGCTTTCCTTGAATGCTTCCTCTCCGGAGCCCATACCATCGGACAATGCTACCCCTTTTTTCCCTCCCGGAAGATCCGTCATAAGAAACGTATCTCCTGAAATCTTATCACAATCTTTTCCAATTCTTGCCACTCCCTGAAGCGTATGATATCTTGCGCCCTCCACGCATGCCACGGTACTGTAATCCTCCCCCAGGATCGGGCGCTCTCCCTGCTGCGGCATCATCACCCTTCCGACACATTTGCCCACCTCTGCCGCCAGTTCTTTCGTCACAATGCAATGCCCCTTCATTGCCTTCACAGTCAAATGGATCTCATACTTTCCCTGCGGTGTAAGGTAAAATACGGAAGACATCATTTTAACGCCGTGCTTTTTTAAATGATTTTTCAACTTCTTTTCCAAATGATCGTCCTCAAAAATACCCGCATCCAGTTCTCTTGTCGTATACTGGATCATTTTTGCAAAGCTTTTCATCTGACCGGCATAACCTTCCCGGTTCTTCACTATTTTATTATTCCAGAGCATCACTTGCTTAGCGCTTTCATAGCGCTCCAAAGTCTCCCGCAAGAACCTCGGTGCTCTCAGACACTGCTTCTGCATTTTCCGTTTTAACTCTACATTAATCTCCGCCCCATACTCTTCTACTGTACACAACACATCGCACATCATCTGGTACGCTGCAAGCCGCTCTGCTGCCAGACAGATTCCTTTTTTTTCACAGCCCTCACACACACTTCCGGTCACATCCCGAAACATATTTTCAAGCTCTTCTTCTGACAAAGCGCCTTTATATCCTTCCAGTGTAAAAAATGTTTTTGACAGATGGATCAGCGAATCCGCAAACTTGTCCATCTGCATCACATACGGATTCAAAAAAACCCCTTTTTCTTTTACTTTGTCCATGACGGTCTCCCCTTTATTCTGTTTTTCTACCATGTCAGATAGAAACCAAATGTCCGATAATAATAAAAAGCTTTAGGATCTTCATCCTAAAGCTTGTCATCTGTACATTTTAATATTCAATTATTTCCCTTTGAATATGATTTCATTTTCATGCACCAGTCCTAATTTTTCTCTGGCAACTTCCTCCACATATTCGTCTGTATTTACATAGCTCTCCAGATCGTCAATCTCGGCAGCGCGTTCTTCTTCCTCTTTCAACTGCTCTTCAAGTTCTGTTTCCTGCGCCCGGTAAGCTTTTTCTTTCGCACGCAAGGTCATTGCATTGACAGAAACTACGGCAATCAGCAGTACAATAACGGCACTGATCGCAAGCACGCTTCTCTTATGTGTCTGTAAATAACTCTTATTACGCCTTCCACGGCTTCTCTTTTTCGTCTTACTCATAATTATATACTCACCCTTACATCCGTCCCCAACGGATTTCAATCTTACTAATTATGATATCTTTTTTTATTTTTTTTCGCAAGAAAACGAAAAGATTTTTTTTGATTTCGGGTGTAGATTTTTTTGTACACATTTTCAGCTTTCCACAGAGCAAACGAAGAAATAACCGCCCCAAACACAACACCTAGTACGAAATGCCACCTGATACTTCCAGAAGTTGTATGGTAAATTTGCACAAACAAAAACAGCGCCGAGAAGATCCAGAACAAAAAATCCTCTATTTCTATTGCCAGAAGGCTATGGCGCACAATCTGCCTGACACAGTGCAGAAATCGATAGGACAGCCTGACAATCCCTCCGGAAACCACTGCCAGTAAAAAGATAATGAGTTCTTCTTTTACTTCCATCATCATGCTTAACGAAACAGTTTAGAGAATAGATTTTCTCCCTGCTTTGCCCCCGTATGTACTTCCGAATAAGAGACACTGTCAATATTTCCGGACAGATCAACCTCTCCCTTTTCAAGGCTCAAACGGTTTACGTGAAGATCCGTCCCTTTTACCATCATCATCCCCTGCTGCGTTTCCAGCAAAATCTCATTAAGATCAAAGGAGAGCACGTCTATGACCCCGGTCACCAGACTCGTTTTTCGGTTATTTACGACCAGTTTATGATTTTTCTGTGTCGTTCTCTCTTCCATGCAATCACAACCTTTCTTAATAATTATATGAAAGGCCTCGTGATTCTATTACAAATATCTGAACAAGTCTTTTGCTTCTTCTTTTTTCGTTGTATCCTGAAGATCAAGCACTTCCACCTTCACGGTCTTTGTGCCGAATTGAATTTCGATCACATCGCCGACCTTTACTTTTACAGATGCTTTTGCCACATTTCCATTGACAAGAACACGCCCTGCATCACACGCTTCATTTGCCACGGTCCGCCTCTTGATCAGGCGGGATACTTTTAAAAATTTATCCAGTCTCATTAAAATTTCTCCTTAATATAAAAGTAGAGAACCTGCAAGAAAGGCTCTCTACTATCATCTTCTTATTCGTTCGACTTATGCGTTTACAGCATCTTTTAATGCTTTACCAGCTTTAAATCTTGGAGCTTTGCAAGCCTCGATCTTCATTGTCTTACCTGTCTGAGGATTTCTTCCCTCTCTTGCAGCTCTCTTACTTACTTCAAAAGTTCCGAAACCAACTAACTGGATCTTCTCTTCTTTCTTAAGCTCTGCTGTTACTACATCAACAAAAGCTTTTAATGCCTTTTCAGAGTCTTTCTTAGATAATTCTGCTTTCTCAGCAATAGCTGCAACTAATTCTGTTTTGTTCATGGATAATTTCCTCCTCTTGTTTGACTATAGAACTTTATATTATATCCATCGGATATCGGACATGTTCTCTTTCTTTCGCCCTTAGTTATTGTTATACCTTTTTTCCCTATATTTGTCAAGGTACTTTTCTTACAAACGCCCTGTTTTCAAGGCTTTTCACAGATTTTTTATCCTTCGGATTCTGCATTCTGACATTTTACAGGCGAAAATCAAACACGGTCTCCAAAAATCTTTTCTTCTCTCCCGTCTGTCTGATCGAAAGCTTTAATTTCTCAATACTTTTCGAAGAAATCCACGCCTTATTTGTATGGTAATAGGCACTTGCCGTTTTCCAGAATTTTTCCGGATAGACAAGCCGAAGCTTCATATATTCTATCTCCGCTCCGGTCAGAGGTCGAATTGCCGAATAAGCATTAAGCATATTATCTCCGAGACGTTCCTTCCACCCGTGCTTTTCCATTACCTTCCTGAGAAAATAATACAGATCTTCTACTTGAATATCCCTCTTGAACTTATCAAAATTCGTAGTCGCCTCTATCTGCGAATATGTCCCTTCCGTCTGCATCAGTACGTTATGATAATTATATTCCCCGTGAGTCACACAATATTCTTCCATACTTTTCTCGTAGAGCGCTTCATACCCGGATGTCTCCAGCATCGCTTCTGCCGCATCCGCCCATTGATACATCTGATCAAAGCATTTCAGAAAAGCATATTCAAACTCCCCTTTCGGCGTTTGATCTCGTATGAACCTGCGCACTTTTTTCAGTTCACGGTCATGTCGCAGATACAATTGCCGCAAGGGCTCCGCTACCGCCACATCACCGGACATCTCCCGTCTCATAACTCCGTGGAGCTTCGCCAGATTCCCCGCAGCTTCCAATATATCTGCCGTTCTTCTGACGTCACACTCCCATCCCGAAAACCACCGTTTTACAATATATCGGCTTCCGTCCTCGGTACGGGAGATATACTCGTCTTCTTTATTTAAAATAATAGAATCCACATGATCATATCCCTGTTCCTTAAGATGCTCATACAATTCACACAATGCCGAAAGTCGGCTCTCGGACATCTGCACCTCTTTTAAAAGGAACACCCCCTGCTTCGCATCACATAATATAGCTCCCCTTGTTTTACGGGTACTGTTTACTTCTAAATTATATTGTTCTAATATACTTTGTTCATAATCCTGCATACTTTCAATCCCCTGTACTTACATATTCTCTCTAACAATATGTAAGCACAGGAGAAATTATGCGTCACGCGTATGCTTGATGCGATCATCATAACCTTCCAAGCAATTCTTCTTTCGTATTTAATTCCGGTTCTTCCAGTACCAGTTCCAGAAATTCATTCAGCTTCTTCCCGATCTCTTTGCCCGGCTTCATTCCGGCAGCAATCAGATCACTTCCATTTACCGCAAGCATTCCAAGTGACACGCATTGCCCAGCCTCTGTAATCTGCTCATACAAGCGTGTAACCTCTTGAATATTTGCCAGCTTTTCCTCTCTCTGGTACATGCTCTGTGCCAATGTGTCAGCCCGACGGACTTCCAGATAACAGGAAAACAATTCTGTCCCGATCTTCGCCATCGCCCGGCGGACATTCTTCTCTTTTGCCGGCATACGGTAATCATGATAGTATACGAGATGGGATACCTTTCGAAGCGTATCATTATCAAACTTCAGTCTCTTAAGCACCGTTTTGGTAATCTCCTGGCTTTTAAAAGCATGATTTTTGAAATGTGCCACACCGTCCTCATCTACCGTCTTAAGCGCCGGTTTTCCCATATCGTGGAACAACATGGTAAGCCGGAGTACTTTATCACTGCGTACATTCTGCATGGCGTGCAATGTATGCTCTCCCACGTTATACATGTGGTGGGGAGTCTCCTGCTCCGTCTTCATAAGTTCATCAAATTCCGGCAGGAACTGCGCTGTAATACCAAGTTCATACGCAGTCCGAAGAAGCTCCGGACGATCAGACACCAGCATCTTAATAAGCTCCACCTGTATTCGCTCGGCGCTGATATTCTGAAGCGTAGGCGCAAGCGACTTCATACCTTCTTTCGTCTCCTCGCCAATGGCAAAACCAAGCTGCGCGGCAAATCTGACACCTCTTAAAATCCGAAGAGCATCCTCAGAAAATCGTTCTTTTGCGTTCCCCACACACCGGATAACCTTCTTTTCTAAATCTTCAAGACCTCCGAAGATATCTACCAGCCCATCCTTTTCATTATATGCCATAGCGTTAATCGTAAAATCTCTGCGAAGAAGATCGTCTCTTAAGTTTCTGGTAAATGTTACCTCGGAAGGATGTCTGCTGTCTTCATATTTTCCATCAATACGGTAAGTCGTAACTTCAAAACCTTCCTGTTCTAAAAGCACAGTCACTGTTCCGTGCTCAATCCCTGTATCAAAAGTCTTTCGAAACAGCGCCTTCGTCTCTTCCGGCATAGCGGACGTGGTAATGTCCCAGTCCTCCGGCTCTCTTCCCAGAATCGAATCTCGCACGCAGCCTCCTACAGCGTAGGCTTCAAAGCCATGTTCCTGTAACGTTTTTATAATTGTATGAACCTTTGGGGGTAGTTGAATCTTAATCATGCTCACAGAAGTTCCTCCATCAGTTTCTTCTGATATTCCGGCTCCGTTGCCGCCTTAATAATATCCGCTGTCCGGTTCTGTTCTGCCAGAAGCTTATTCAGAGCGTTAATGCGCTGAGCTGCTTTTTCCGCTGCTTTTTCTGCTGCTTTTTCTACATCTTCCGCAAATAACTCATGGAATGCCTCACACATATATCTTTCCTCCTCCATCTTCTCCTTATTTGCACGAACGATCAGATCCATAACTGCCTGATAATATCGGGATGATTTTCTTTCTTCATACCGTCTTACCAGTTCGTTGATTTCTTCTCTGCCCTCCAGATCTCGTTCTTTCAGTATAATACAACTACATATTTTCGTGCAACTAAAATTGGATTTGCCGAAAGCTGATAAAAACCAGTTCGGAAGCCGCTTGGCTCATCATTGATAATTCATAGAAGCAAGAATTACTTCTAAGAATTTTATGTATGATCACTATAATAAATCAAACTCTGAAAGTCAAGTCACATTTAGAAAAAAACGGAGCGACCGCAATCGGTCACTCCGCCATATGCTAACATAAATCTTAGTAAGATTTTCCCCAGTATGCCATGTGTTTTGCAGGTTTTCCACAGTAGATACATTTATCGGAAATCATTTCTTCATCCTCGATCAGGCATCGTGTTGCCGCTCCGCCTGTTGCGTATTTTACTTCACCTTCACATTCCGGATCTCCACACCAGCATGCTTTTACAAAACCACGATTTGCTTTGAACTTCTCTACCATTTCATCCATAGTCACTGCTGTATCGATGTGGTTGTCAAGGAATTCCTTAGCTCTGTCATACATATCCTGCTGTTCCTGCTCTAAGATTTCACGCAGTTTTACTGCAATGTCATCCAGAGATACGACAATCTTCTCACGTGTATCACGACGAACAACAACAACCTGATTTTTCTCGATATCTTTTGGTCCGATCTCGATACGGGTTGGAATACCAAGGATCTCCTGTTCAGAGAATTTCCATCCAGGACTCTTCTCAGAATCATCGATCTTCACGCGGTATCCTGCTTTCTTAAGCTCGTCAAGCAATGCGTATGCCCGGTCAAGCACACCTTCTTTGTGCTGCGCGATCGGAATCACTCTACACTCAACCGGCGCAACGTGTGGTGGAAGAACAAGTCCGTCATCATCACCGTGAACCATGATAAGCGCTCCGATACTTCTTGTGGACCATCCCCATGATGTCTCGTATACACTGTGAGGTTCATTGTTTTTATCAATATATTTAATACCAAATGCATCCGGGAATCCACTTCCGAAGAAATGGCTTGTTGCAGACTGTAATGCCTTACCATCATGCATCAATGCTTCTACTGTGTAAGTGTCCTGAGCTCCGGCAAATTTCTCGTGTTCTGCTTTTCTTCCTGATACATAAGGAATCGCCATTGTCTCTCTGTAGCAGTCTTCATATACATGGAACATCTGAATTGTACGTTCTTCCGCTTCTTCATATGTTGCGTGAATGGTGTGTCCTTCCTGCCATAAGAACTCTCTGGAACGAAGGAAAGGTCTTGTTGTCTTCTCCCAACGAAGTACGCTGTTCCACTGGTTCCATACTTTCGGAAGATCACGATAAGATTTTACTGTTCTTGCCCACAGGTCACAAAATAAAGTCTCAGAAGTAGGACGGATACAAAGTCTCTCCTGTAATCTCTCCATACCACCGTGTGTTACCCATGCAACTTCCGGTGCAAATCCGTCAATGTGATCTGACTCTTTCTCCAAAAGACTTTCCGGAATTAAAAGTGGCAAAGATACGTTCTCTACCCCTGTCTCTTTAAAACGTCTGTCCAAGTCTGCCTGAATCAGTTCCCAGATTGCATATCCGTTTGGCAGATAGTTAAGACATCCTTTTACACTTGAATAATCACAAAGCTCTGCTTCTCGCACAACATCTGTATACCACTGTGCGAAATTTTCATCACGAGGTGTGATGTTTTTGACTAATTTTTCTTTTGCCATGTTTCTCTTCTCCTTTTCATACATTTTCACGAAGCCCTTGCCCCGCCTTATATTTTACGAAGAGCGCATCCTGTTGGAAACAAAAAAACGCCAAGCCTCCTGCGCTCCCTGCGAAAGGGACCGAAAAGCTCGGCGGTACCACCCTAGTTAACTGCAACCCACTTACAGTTCTCTCATTTATCGTTATCGCTGATAAGCGCTGTATTTTCATACAGAGGCTCCAAGGCCGGTTCCATATAAGTGTTAGGCAGAAATCTCGCACCATCTGATTTCCTCTCTGAGCCGGCTTACATGTACTAATCCTCTTCACAGCCAAAAATCTTGAGTTAAACGTAATTTTAATCTATACACTTTCGTTTGTCAAGGTCTGAAATTCCTTCCTTTTACCAGATTCTCGACATTTTTCTATTCATTCTTTTCATATATACATATCAATGATATAATTAAACACATGAAGTATTTAAGAACATGTACCCTGCTGCTCTGCCTTCTGACTGCATCAGTATCTCTATCGGTATGCGGTTCTAAAGAAGAGCATCAGCCGGACAAAACACAAACCGAAAAACAATTGAATACAGACAAAAACACTTCGATAAAATCAAAGGAACAACCTCCTGTAAAAGTGACCGATACAACATTTACAAGACTGTCCCGAACAGAGCTTCAGATTTCATGGTCGGATTCTCTCAATCCTTATGTCGCGAAATATGATGTTCTTCGTAAATGTCCCGAACATTCCCAATGGACGGTCATCCAGACGCTCCACTCAGATGGAGAAACACTGGGGCGAACACTTGCTGTCACAGATACGCTGTCTGACGATTCCATGCAGCAATACCTTTACCGAGTGGATATAACCGCAGCTTCTCCGGATAAATACAAGAGCGAATCCGGCAAAGAGATTCCGGCAACAAATCTTATTCTCTGTATTGATCCCGGACATTTCGAAGGAAAAAATGCTGTTACCTCAGATGATCTTGGCTACGCAGAAGGAGATTTTACTCTGGCACTTGCTATTGAACTTGAGAAAACGCTGAAAGAAACTTATGGAATCAGTTCCAAGCTCACGCGCAATTCCGGCACGATTACCATTGACGGATATGAAGACCGGCAATTAGATTCTTCACACATCAGTCTGCGCGGAGAACTGGCAAAGGATTGCGACCTATTTGTATCCCTTCACACCAACGCCAATCTGGAAAATGCCGGCGGCTCCCCAACCGAGCAGCAGCCCATTTCCATAAATAAACCGATTATTTTCGTTAATTCCGTTGCGCTTGACAATCCGACAGCGCTTCGCATTGCAAATGAAGCAGGCAGCCGCCTCGCCGCCGCTTCTTTTGACAAAGGTCTTTCGGAAACCAAAGCCTTTCGGGAAGCCCAAAAACAAGAAGTCCTTGAATGGACGGACGCCTATAATGACAGCCGTGACAAAGAAGGAACCGTATGTAAGCGCACGGGAACAAAAGGGGATTACTATGGTGTTCTGCGCGGAGCTTCTAACGTACAGGTTCCCGGTCTCATCATCGAACACGGATTTCATACTGTGCCGGAGGTTCGTCAGGCTGCTGTTAAAGGGGACTTAAAAGCGGTCTGGAGCAAAGCAGATGCAGAAGGTATCGCTGCCGGTTTTGGTCTTTTAGAAAATGAATAATTACATAAGGAAACTTTTATTTATAATAACTTGAGAGTAAAGGAGAAACTATTATGTTTTGTAAAAATTGTGGAAGTCCACTGGATGATAATGCTTCATTCTGTGGCAATTGCGGCGCAAAAGTAAATCAAGAAAAGGCTCAAGCCGAACCTTCTTCAAATAAAGAAAAACATTCGCCACTGAAATTTGTATTTCTGATTCTCACCCTGCTTCTGGTCTGCGGCGGTCTCTATGCTACCGTCGGATTAAATATGCGCAAAAACCATTTGATGTCTAAAATAGAAGAATCAAAAGTTGACGAATATGTAACTGCCGGAAAAAGACTGAACAAACAGTGGTCAAAACTTGGCATTACTGACTTTTCTGACAAGAACGATCTTTTAAAGGATTTTAAAAAGATCAACAAAAATGTTTCCGATTTCCAGTCCTGCAGCAAAGAGGTCAAAACCATGCAGGAAGAAAAAGCACACTATGATCTCGCACACGAAAAATACGAAGAATATGAAAAACTTCTTTCTGACTGTGCAGATGCAATAAAAGAAGAAGACGCCTCCGGCGCCTTAGAACTCTTTCAGGAAGTCAAACAATCTTTCTCTGATTTAAAAGCAGCCAATGATGATTACATCGATGACCGCATTGACACTTACGAAAATCTGGACCTTAAAGGTGCCGAAGACAAAGTTAAAACGTCCTACGACAAAAATCTTTCTAAAATCCATGAGCTTGCAAAGAGTGAAGACCGCGATTACAAAGCGCTCCAAAAAGCATTTAACACAATGGATCAAGCAATTTTCATGTATATCGAACCGAAAAATCCTTTGGAGGTCACCGTTCAGCAGGTAGACGCCTCTGAATTTCCAAAGGTGAAATTATATGTGAACCTGAAAGATCCTGCCACTCAAAAGGTTCCCGACAATCTGGATAAGGCGCTTTTCTATATCAACAAAGAGGATGCAAATCAGAAATACATCAAGCAGGTTGTCACTTCTGTAAACCAGCTCAATGAGAAAGAAGCGCTGAAGATCAACATGGTTGCTGACGTCAGCGGAAGTATGGACGGGGCACCGCTTGCAGAAGCAAAAAACATCATGATTAATTTCATTAACAGTGTACAGTTTGACGCAGGCGACCTTGTAGAACTTACATCCTTTTCCACAGGTGTGCGCCTGGAGCGGGAATTTTGTGATGACCCGAATGTTTTGACAAACGACATAAATGCACTTTATACCGATGATATGACCAGTCTCTATGATGCTCTCTATACAGCGGTTGAACGTGTAGCAACCCAGACAGGTGCAAGATGTGTCATCGCTTTCACCGATGGAAACGATAACTATAGTAACTGTACTCCTCAGGATGTCATCGATGTGGCTAAGCGTTACCATATTCCGGTCTTTATCATCGGCATTGGTTCGGTTAATTCCAACGATCCAAGCCAGATTGCAGCTCAGACCGGCGGAGCTTATTATAATATCAACACCGTTGACTCTATGCAAAATATCTATGATGAAATCTATCAGATGGAAAAAGAACTCTACCTTGTAGAATTTGAAGACAACACCGGAGCAACGGTAAAAGATACCGCTCAGATCGAAGCCGGATACCACAGTCTGGAATACGGCGGAAAATGCAGCTATTCTTACACACCGAATGTACTGCTTAATCCGAACAGCACTTCCATTTATCAGGATGGTCCGGAAGCAGTTGTAGAAAGATACTTGAAGAACTTCCCTCAGGCTGTCACAGATTCCGACTTTTCACTGATTGCAGACTGTATGAAGCAAGGCAGCGCAATCTATACCGAACAGGAAAAATATGTGAAACGCAATATTGAAGAGACTCTGGATTCTTACGAGATTGTGGACACCCAATACAGCGGAGACAGCAACTGCGTAATCTCTACACGGGAAACATACTATGTTCAAGTACAGGGCAAAGCTCTTCAGCTCATGACACAGGAATGTAAATACTCCTTAGAGAAAAACGGAAATGACTGGAAGATGACTTCCTTCGTTGATCTCAAAGTCACTTCAAGAATTAAACAATAACAATTAGGAACTTTAGAAATGATAAATTCTTTGAACATTTTATATGAAGACAACCACATCCTTGTCTGCGAAAAGCCTTCCGGTATCGCCGTACAAAGCCGGCGTATCGGAACTGCGGACATGGAATCACTTTTAAAAAATCATATTTTCCGGGAAGGTAACGGACAGCGTCCTCCCTATCTGGCAGTCATTCACCGATTGGATCAGCCTGTGCGCGGTATCCTTGTATTTGCGAAAACACCTTTCAGCGCAAAAGAGTTAAACCGTCAGCTGACAGATGGTTCCTTCGGAAAATACTACCGTGCATTGGCAGATGGTATTCCGTCTAAACCGGAAGGAATCTTGACCGATTATATGATAAAAAACGGACGCACCAACTTATCGTCTATTTGCGCCAAAGACCAGCCCGGTGCTAAACAGGCGCGCCTTACTTACCATACGGTTGCACCGGAAAAGCTTTTCTTTCCTGCACCGGCTGCCTCCTCTCGTCAGACAGAATTGGAAATTAAGTTAGACACCGGACGTCATCATCAAATCCGCTGTCAACTGGCTCACCTTGGCTGTCCGATTGTAGGAGATGCAAAATACAATCCAAATGCACAGCACGGGACAACCATCTGCCTGTGCGCTTATAAGCTGGAGTTCCGGCATCCAAAGACGAAGAAAAAACTGACATTTAAACTCTCAACATAAAAACATGCCTGTGGGAACCAAAATACTGCTTCCCACAGGCATGTTTTATATTGTAATTATTTTTTCAATTATACTTCCTCAGGTTCCTCTGTCAGAGCCTCTTCATATTTCTCAAGAATAATCTTTTGAAACCGCTCTCTTGTCCCTGAGTTAATTGGATGAGCAATATCTCTATACTCTCCATCTAATGCCTTCTTACTTGGCATTGCGATGAAAACACCTTTTTCACCTTCAATGACTTTAATGTCATGTACTACAAACTCATCATCCATAGTAATTGACACAACCGCCTTTAATTTTCCCTCTTTTGCGACTTTTCGCACACGTACATCTGTAATTTGCATTCTCTTCTGCCCCTTTCTTACAAGCCGCTGCACTATAGTGCATACCTCTCGTTCTTTTCAACAACTACTTTCACACCATCTTCGCCAATGTATCTTGTGTTTGCTCTGATGGTATTTCTACTCTCGACAATACAGTTTTCAATATAGGTATTGTCCCCGAGATACACATCATTTAAAATAATAGAATTTTTAATGACACAATTATTACCGACAAATGTCTTTTTAAATAATATAGAATTTTCCACCGTACCATTGATAATACTTCCGCTTGCCACAAGGCTGTTCTTCACAACCGCACCCGGATTATATTTCGCCGGCGGCAGATCACTTACCTTTGAATAGATTTCCGGCTCCTGCCGGAAGAAATAATTTCTGACTTCCGGTTTCAGGAAATCCATATTTGTCCGATAATAAGCATCGACTGTTGATATGCTGCTCCAGTAATTTTTTATCTTATAACCATATATTTTCTTCAGATTTCTGTATCTGATAAGAATATCGGTTACAAAATCATGTCTGTCCTCTTCTGCACAATGTTCGATCATCTCGATCAACAGGCGTCTTCTGATTACATAGATTCCCGTTGAGATAATACTTCCATTTGCCACCATAGGTTTTTCTTCAAATTCCTCAATGCGCATCGAGTCATTCATTTTTAATACACCAAAACGGCTTGCGTCTTCGCCCCGCTCCAATTCTCTGCAGACAACAGTGATATCCGCCATCTTAGCGATATGATATTCAAGGACTTTATTATAGTCCATCTTGTAAACGGCATCTCCCGATGTGATGATCACATACGGCTCATGGCAACGTTTCAAAAATTCCAGATTCTGGTGAATTGCATCTGCGGTTCCCCGATACCAGTATCCATTATCCGCAGTAATGGTCGGAGTAAATACATACAGACCACCCTGTTTTCTTCCAAAATCCCACCACTTGGAAGAATTCAGATGTTCGTTTAACGAACGTGAGTTATACTGTGTCAATACGGCAACTTTCTGAATATGTGAATTGGACATATTACTCAAAGCAAAGTCAATTGCCCGATAGCTGCCTGCGATCGGCATTGCCGCTGCCGCCCTCTTACGAGTCAGATCGCGCATTCTGTTGCTGTTTCCGCCTGCTAAAATAATTCCTACTGCTCTCATGCTCGTCCACCTGCCTTTATCAATGTTTCTCCGCTTTCCAGAACTCCGTCAGGATAATCTTCTCTGGATGTAACACCGCTAATGGCAGTATTTTTTCCAATCTGCACTGATTCCGGAATCACTGAATTCTCTCCGATCGTCACAAGACCAAAAGAGTAAATTGCCGGTTTCAGCCGGTTTGGCACATCACTTCCTATTCCAAGTACCGCGTGATCTCCAATCTTCGTATTCTCCGCTATGATTGCTTTATCGATCACACATCCCTGTCCAATCTGCGCATCCCTCATAATGATAGAATCTCTCACTACTGCACCTTCGCCGATCACGACGCCGGAGCTGATGATACAGTTGTGTACCTCTCCGTAGATCTCTGCGCCATTTCCGATAATACACCGATCGATCACCGCCTGAGACGCTACATACTGCGGCGGAAGAATAGAACTGTTCGTATAGATCTTCCAGAATTCTTCATAGAGATTAAACTCCGGAATAATATCAATAAGCTCCATGTTCGCTTCCCAATATGAACCAAGCGTTCCTACGTCTTTCCAATATCCGTTGTATTCATAGGCAAATAAACGCTGCCCATTTTCATGGCAGTACGGAATGATGTGCTTTCCGAAATCACACCCCGGTTCATTTCGAAGTGCAATAAGCGCATCCTTTAACACCTGCCAGCTGAATATGTAGATTCCCATCGATGCGAGGTTACTCTTTGGCTGTGGCGGCTTTTCCTGAAATTCTTCAATCCGCCCTTCGCCGTCTGTAACTACAACACCGAACCGGCTTGCTTCCTCGATAGGTACCGGCATTGCCGCAATCGTGATATCCGCATGATTGGCCTTGTGATAATCAAGCATTACCTCATAATCCATCTTGTAGACGTGGTCGCCCGATAAGATCAGCACATAATCCGGATGAAATGTCTCCATATAATCCAGATTCTGGTAAATGGCATTGGCTGTCCCTGTATACCATTCGCTGTTGCCGCTCTTCTCATACGGCGGCAAGATTGTCACGCCTCCAAAGTTACGGTCCAGATCCCACGGAATTCCTATTCCTATATGAGAATTCAGTCGAAGCGGCTGGTACTGCGTCAATACTCCCACCGTGTCAATACCCGAATTAATACAGTTGCTCAAAGGGAAATCGATAATTCTGTACTTCCCTCCAAATGCAACTGCCGGCTTAGCAACTTTAGACGTTAGGACTCCAAGTCTGCTGCCCTGTCCACCCGCCAGAAGCATTGCAATCATTTCCTTCTTTCTCATATCTCCACCCCTTCCCAGTCGTTCAATAACTGTATTATACCATAGTTTCTATAGTACGTGAACAAATTTTACAAATTTTAAAAACTTTTTCTTTACTTTTTATGAAAATATACCAAAAAATTTAACCTTGGTTTTTTCTCAAGATATGTATATAATAATATGATAAGATACTATCATTTATGACACATATAATAATGGAATTGAACACATCAATAGAAAGGTGACTTACTTATGTATAAAATTAATTTTACACAACCGGTACACGTTCACTTTATAGGAATCGGCGGTATCAGCATGAGCGGTCTTGCAGAGATTTTATTAAAAGAAGGCTTTACAGTCTCAGGTTCAGACAACAAGGAGTCTGCGCTCACCGATCAGCTGGAGAAAGCCGGCGCCAAAGTTTTTTATAAACAACAAGCTTCTAATATTATAGATGGAATTGATGTTGTCGTTTATACTGCTGCCATCCACGAGGACAATGAAGAATACCGCGCCGCGCTGGACAGAGGACTTCCTATGTTAAGCCGCGCGGAATTATTAGGTCAGTTAATGACAAACTATCAGATTCCGATCGCTGTTTCCGGAACTCACGGAAAAACCACAACTACATCAATGTTATCTCACATTTTATTAAGCGCTGATCTTGATCCTACCATTTCTGTGGGCGGAATCTTAAAGGCGATCGGCGGAAATATCCGCGTGGGAAATTCAGAAGTATTTCTGACAGAAGCATGTGAATACACGAATAGTTTTCTCCACTTTTTTCCTAAGATCAGTGTGATTCTCAACATTGATGAAGATCACCTCGACTTTTTCAAAGATCTCGATGATATCCGCAGATCTTTCCGCAAGTTTGCAGAGCTTCTTCCCGCAGACGGCACTCTGGTGATCAACGGTGAAATTCCTGATTACGAAGAATTGACAGAAGGACTATCCTGCCATGTTGTTACTTACGGTCCGGATACTTCCTTTGATTACAGCGCAGTGAACATCGCTCACGATGCATCCGGATGCGCTTCTTTCGATTTTGTAAAACACGGAGAATTTGTAGCCCGCATTTCCTTATCCGTCAACGGCGACCACAACGTATCCAATGCGCTTTCCGCTCTCGCCGTTGCTGATGTTTTGAAGATTTCCGTTCAGGACGCCGGGGCAGGACTGAAAGATTTCCACGGCACAAACCGCCGTTTTGAATACAAGGGCGAATTTAACGGAGTGACTGTCATTGATGACTATGCCCACCATCCAACGGAGATCCACGCAAGCCTTGCTGCTGCAAAACACTATCCACACCGTGAGATCTGGTGCATTTTCCAGCCTCACACCTATACGAGAACAAAGGCTTTATTCCCGGAATTTGTGGATGCATTAATGCAGACGGATCATGTGATCTTAGCGGACATTTATGCCGCACGTGAGACAGACACCCTCGGTATCTCCTCGAGAGACCTCGCCGAGGCATTAAAAGAAAAAGGCGCTGACACTTATTATTTCCCTTCTTTTGAAGATATTGAAAACTTCTGCAAAGAGAAGTGTCAAAAAGGGGACTTGTTGATAACTATGGGAGCTGGAGACGTTGTAAACATTGGGGAAACGCTTCTAAAATAAAAGTTATCCACATTTTCCACAGGATTTTATCCACAAAAAACTTGATTTTTGGCTCAAAAATTTCTTTTTTGCCTGTCCAACTAATGCTATAATGTCTCTACGAAATGAGAAATATTGGGGAAGGACCGGCAAAGGTTATGAAGAAACTAACATTAACAAATTCAGCACAAAATAATACAACCGTACTGGAAAATGAATTTATTGACCAGTATATGGTCAAAGCAAACGGAGAGTATGTGAAAGTATACCTTCTCCTTTTGCGCCATCAGAACGAATCTTCCACACCGCTTGGCATCTCTCAGATTGCCGATATTTTAGAGGTGACAGAGAAAGATGTCATTCGTGCGCTAAATTATTGGAATAAACAGGGGCTTTTGGAATACGAGTCTGCAGAGACTGCTCCGGCCGCTTCACCTAAGCCGGCTCCGGCTGTTGTTTCAGAGCTTTCTTCCAAGGTTCCTGACATCCGGCAGTTTAAGAGCCGCAAGGAATTTAAGGAACTGTTATTTGTAGCAGAACAATATCTTGGTAAGACGTTATCTGTCACCGATATTGACACGATCACTTATTTCTATGAAACATTGAAAATGTCTGTGGAATTGATCGAATATCTGATTGAATACTGCGTTGAAAACGGTCACAAAAGCATGCATTATATTCAAAAGGTTGCTCTTTCATGGCACAAGCAGGATATAAAGACTGTCGATCAGGCAAAAACAAGCTCATTGCTTTATAATAAAAACTGTTATTCGATTTTAAACGCATACGGAATCAAAGGTCGTGCTCCGGCGGCTTCCGAGATTGCATACATTCGTAAGTGGAACGAAGAATACGCTTTCAGTTTGGATATTATTCTGGAAGCATGTAACCGGACAATGAATGCAATTCATCAGCCAAGCTTCGACTATACGGATTCTATCTTAAAGAAATGGCACGCGCAAAATGTACGCCATCTCAAAGATATTGCCGCTCTCGACGCTTCTTTTACCCGCGAAAAAGAACTGAAGAAAAAACAGACTGTAAAGACGCCTGTTGTAAAAACCACAAATAAATTTAACAATTTTGAAAGTCGTTCCTACGATATGAATGAATTGGAACGCAAATTAGTACAACAATAACACTTGTAAACAGAGGAGAACTGCTTTTCATGGCACTTTCGAATGCTCAGTACGATGAATTGATGCGTACATACGAACAACGACAATTAGATAATGAACATGCGCTTCGTAAACGTTACGAAACTGCCCGTTCTATGATTCCTGAACTCTCCGCTTTGGATGATGCCATATCATCAAGCAGTATCAAACAGGCCCGTCTCTTACTGGACGGACACGAAGATGCACTCAGCGAGCTCAAAAAGGAAATCTCGCGTCTTTCTGCACAGAAGCAAGCTCTTCTTTGTTCTCACGGATTTCCGGAAAATTATCTGGAACTCCACTATCTCTGCCCGGACTGTAAAGACACGGGTTACATTGGTACGAATAAATGCCACTGTTTCAAAAAAGCAATTGTGGATTTATTATATACACAGTCAAATTTGCAGGAAATTCTGGAAAAGGAAAACTTCTCTACGTTTTCTCTTGATTATTATTCCAGCAACCACAAAGATCCGCTTACCGGCCGATCTTCACTGGAAGCTATACAGACTGCCCTGCACATCTGCCATGAATTTGTAGATACATTCTCTGAAGATTTCCGCAACATACTATTATACGGCGATACCGGTGTAGGAAAGACATTTCTCTCTCACTGCATTGCCAAGGAAGTCATGGACAGTTCTTATTCTGTCATTTATTTCTCGGCTTCCCGGCTCTTTGATGTGCTCGCCAACAATGTGTTTGGAAAAAAGGATGAGGAAACAGACGATTCTCTGGATTATATTTATAATTGTGATCTGCTCATTATTGATGACTTGGGAACTGAGCTTGCCAATACTTTTACTACATCACAGCTTTTTTCCTGTCTCAACGAGCGTATCCTTCGCCGGAAGTCGACCATTATCTCAACAAATCTGGCACTTGACGATATTAAAACTATTTATTCAGAACGTATCTTCTCACGGATCAGCAGCCACTATACTATGCTCAGGCTCACCGGAGATGATATTCGCATCCAAAAAAAATTATTAAACTTGGGAGGTACAAATGATGTTACGCCGTAATGAACGTATTTTGGACAACATACCGGTTGGGTCTCTGGGAATCATTGCCTTAGATGGCTGCACCGAGATGGGAAACAAGGTCAACGACTACATCGTAAAATGGCGCCATGAAGACGGACATGCACACAAGGATGATGTTGTTTTCCATGGCTATGAAAGAGACAACTATTTGATTGAGGCTAATACTCCTCGTTTTGGTTCAGGGGAAGCCAAAGGTATTATCAAAGAATCTGTAAGAGGTATGGATCTCTACTTAATGGTTGATGTATGTAATTACAGCCTCACCTACTCCCTTTCCGGAAAAACAAATCACATGTCACCGGACGATCATTTTCAGAATCTGAAACGTATGATTGCCGCAATCGGTGGAAAAGGCCGACGCATTAATGTTATTATGCCTTTCCTGTATGAAAGCCGTCAGCACAAAAGAAGCAGCCGTGAATCTCTCGACTGCGCATTGGCTCTTCAGGAGCTTGTACGCATGGGTGTTGATAATATTATCACCTTTGACGCGCACGACCCGCGTGTACAGAACGCAATCCCTCTGAGCGGATTTGAGACAGTTCGTCCGACTTATCAGTTTGTAAAAGGACTTCTTCGCACCTACAAAGATCTTCAGATCGACAGCGACCACATGATGGTAATCAGCCCGGATGAAGGTGCTACTGCCCGTGCTGTTTATCTCGCCAACGTTCTGAATCTTGATATGGGAATGTTCTATAAGAGACGTGATTATACACAGATTGTAAATGGACGCAACCCAATCGTTGCCCATGAATTTTTAGGCTCTTCCGTAGAAGGAAAAGACGTCATCATTTTAGACGATATGATCTCTTCCGGTGACAGTATTTTAGATGTTGCAAAGCAGTTAAAACAAAGAAAAGCAAAACGAATTTTTGCAGCTGCTACTTTCGGACTGTTCACCAACGGTCTTGCTAAATTCGATCAGGCATACGAGGAAGGTATGATTGATGGTATTCTTACAACAAACTTGATCTATCAGACACCGGAATTACTGGAAAGACCTTATTATATTAACTGTGATATGAGTAAATATATTGCATTAATGATCGATACTTTGAACCACGATGGTTCTATCAGCAGTATCTTATCGCCAAATGAGCGTATCCAGAACATCGTAAGAAAATACAAAAACGGAGAGGAAGTCGTTTAGACTTCCTCTTTCTTATATGGAATATGTAATTTTCTCAAAATAGCCTCTTCTCTCTTCTGACAAGTAAAGATCAATACTTGCTTTTTATTCCTTGCCAGCCATTTTAATGTGTTTTCCAAACGTACATCATCATAATAGGCAAAGGTATCATCCAGAATAACCGGAAGCTCCTCTCTTCCTAATACATCTACCGCCGCCATACGGAGTGCAAAATAAATCTGCTCGATCGTTCCTCTGCTTAATTGAGAAACCGGTATCTTTCTCCCTTCACTGATAAGACTCATCTTAAGCTGGTCTTCAACTACAAGTCTATTATATTTCCCACCGGTAATTTCTCGTATAATAGAAGACACTTGATCATTTAATTCTTCTCCCATCTTACTTTCCAATTTCCGTGATAATTCTTCCAGCTTATTCGCGGCAAATTGTACAGAAGCACGTTCTTTTTCTATCCCTTTTACAGAATCATCCAATTCATCCAGCTCCGCAATCTGCTCCTGTAAATTAGAATACTCTATTTCACGATCCTTTAATTCTTCTTTTGTATGTGCAAGCTCCCATTTCAATTTTTCAATAGATGCTTTTTCTTCCTCCGGCGTAATCTCTTCCAACAACTTTTCCGGCTCCGTCTTTTCCCGTTTCTTTCCCACTTTCATTCGATTCCAGACATAAATTCCGCAACTTAGAAACAATATAATTGCCACCAGATAATTCCACGGTTGATGAAGCAAGAACATTGGTAAAATAATGATTAATGCAAATACCAATAATTCTAATGGGTGAATTCGCCATTTTTCCGGTCGAATCTCATCGATAACACCTTTATTTTCTGTTTCCCGCTCCGCCTTTTCTCTTTCCTGCTCTTGACGAACCGCAATCTCTTCCTCCAGACACCGCTGTTCCTCTCGCAGCTTATGTATGTCTCTCCATATATAGGAAGCCTCCTGCTCTTTATGCTCTCTCTGCCTCTGCTTCTTTTGAAGCGCTGCTTTTAACTGACGTTCCAGTTCTTTTCTTCGCTCCTTCAGCTGATTGAAGGCTCCCGTAAGATTCATATCTCCGCCTCCACCGGCATAATAATTTGTAGCAAAATCCCTTAACTCATCCGCCAGTGTGCGATCCGTCTCTATTTTTAATTGTCCGATAGACACCGTATTCTCATAAGAAGCTGCATTCACTCCATCGAGCAGTATTTCAAGATCTCCATTTTCCACAGATAGTTCTTCACCATCATCCTCACAGATTAACTGAACTTTTTTTGAAACTTTATCAAAATCTCTGCGAATACAAAAATGTTTCCCTCCACTTTCAAATCTTAAGATTCCCGAATAATAATTGGGATTTTCCCACGGTTCATACCGTGTAAAAGTATCATTCGACGATGCTCTGCCGCGCTTTCTTTCCATGCCAAACAGCATGCACTTAATAAAAGTATGAATCGTTGATTTCCCCGACTCATTTTCTCCATAAAACAGCTGAATCCCATCTGAGAGACGAATCTTTTTTTCTGTGAATTTTCCGAAATTTTTAATTACTAACTCTGCAATCTGCATACTAATCCCTTCTTGTCTCCATGAGCGCTTTTACTCCTTCGCACATAGCCCCATATTCTATACTCTCCCTATCATAGTCCTTTAACTCTTGAATAAAATAACCTAAAATATTGTGAGCATTATTTGTCATAATTCGTTCAAAATCATATGCCGGTGCTGTCTCATCTGAAATTTCAATTATATTTCCGTAGACATCCATACCGGACAGGTCAAATCGGACTTCCGGATCTCGAAATCCTGTCAGGATTATTTTATACATATTTTGCTGTCCATTTTCCCGAATTACCCGATCGATTTTCTCTCTTAATGCGAATCCCGTCATATCCGGTGTCACTTCCACCTCAACGTGGCAATATTCTCTTTTGGCGTTTGGAACAAATCTTGTTTTACAACCACGCTCCGTAATCTCACCGATAATATAACCATGCTGTCCCACATCATTTTTATCAATCGGTTCTAATGCTCCGCAATATGCAATTTTATCTTTCACCAAAGACTGTGGTTTATGGATATGTCCAAGGGCAATATAATCATATCCACACTTTAGTAGTTTCTCTTTTTGGAATGGTACATGCGATTCATCACCTCCATGCAAAAGCAAAACTTCATATTTTTGTTTATGTTCGGCATTTTTTTCTTGACATGTACACTCTTTAATTTCTCTTTTATGATAACTGAATCCTGATACTGCTGTTTCAAACTCCGGAAACTCTATAGTTTCCAGAGTTTCTTCCAATAACACATGTACATTTGAAGGCCACGAATATGTACGATAATAAGAATCAGCTTTTATGTAATCATGATTTCCTGCTGTCAGCACCACTTGTGTATGTGACAGCTTGCCTAACAAATAGCCAACTTCTTTTAGCTCTCTTAAAAGTGGCTGGCGATGAAATAAATCTCCCACAATCAAAAGCAGATCCATTTCCTCTTTCTCGCATATCTCTATCACTTGTTGGAAGCTATTCCATATTTCCCTTTCCCGCTTTTGTGTGTAAGCGGTTCCGGCGTCCGGCTTTGCCCCTAAATGAATGTCCGCGGTGTGTAGAAACTTCATTCGGTTCTTCCTCCTCTTCCTGCTTCTTAGACGGCAGCGTCACAATAAACTGCGTGCGAAGGTCATTACTCTTTGCCATCACACTTCCACCATGCAGCTCTACAATTTCTTTCGCGATAGCAAGTCCAAGGCCTGCTCCTCCGGTTCCGCTGCTCCTTGAACCATCCACACGATAGAATTTCTCAAAAATTGTCTGCAGCATTGTTCCCGGAATTTTATCTCCTTCATTGCTGAAGATAATCTCTATATTTCCATTCTTCGCTTTTGCCTCTATCTCAATCTTCGTTCCCTCGTAACAATAGGCAATTGCATTTCGTAAAATATTGTCAAAGACACGAGCCAGTTTATCCGGATCTCCGGTCACTTCCAGATTCTCCTCCACATCCACTTCGCAACTTAAATGTTTCTCTTGAAGCACTGCATACAGCTCATCCGCCAATTGTTCTAACATCAATGACAAATGGATATCTACCGGCTCCAATTCTATGTCTTGAAGATTATACCGAGTGATATCAAAAAACTCATTTATGAGCTCCCCAAGCCGTATAGATTTCTCATGTGCGATATGGATATATTTTTCTCTCTCTTCCGCCGCCATCTCCGGATGCGTATCCAGCATCGTCAAATATGCAACAATTGAAGTAAGCGGTGTCTTTAAGTCATGAGCAAGAAAAAGCACCAAGTCATCTTTTCGTTTCTCGCCCTCAATAGACTCTAACTCCTGCCTCTTTAAAATAGCTTTAATTTCATTTAGTCGGATCTCGATAGGTTTTAATTCTGTAATCAAATGAATTGGTTCCGTAGAATCCGATACAATATTTTCGATTCCATCTCCAACCTGATCCAAGTATTTTGTCATTTTAGATAGCGCCACATAGAAAAATAAAGCAAATAAGAGAAGAAAGCCGACCACCATAAAGAATGTCTTATTATCCCCAATAAGACGCCAATACAGATCAATCGCAGTCTTCTCTTCCACTTGAAACGCAGTCAATATGCTTATAAATGCTCTCGCAAACCAGTCGTTGTATATGCCATCGATTACATAATTCAGCAAAAAACCGCCCACCAGTACCGTCAACGCTGTTACCAATACTGTCTGAAGCAATATACTGAACTTTAATTTCCGATAGTTATTCCTCAACTTTATACCCCACTCCCCAAACGGTTTTAATGAAATCCGATTTTCCGGCAGGTGTATTCATCTTTTCACGTAGATGACGAATATGCACCATCACCGTATTGTTGCTGTTCTTGTAATATTTCTCATGCCATACTTTTTCGAAAAGCTCTTCAGAACTTATTACCTTTCCTCTGTTTTCACATAACAGCCATAAGATATCAAATTCAATCGGCGTCAATGTCAACGGAACTTCATTATATACACATTCGTGAGAGGTACGATTTAACTGAAGTCCTGCAAAGTCAATAATATCCCCTGCATCTTTTCCACCTTCATTATATTGTGTATATCTTCGTATCTGAGCCTTCACACGAGCCACAAGCTCCAGAGGATTGAAAGGCTTCGGTATATAATCATCTGCGCCTAATGTAAGACCTGTGATCTTGTCCATATATTCCGTTTTCGCAGTCAGCATGATCACCGGAAATGTATACTTTTCACGAATCTGTTTCAAAATCTGAAATCCATCCACATCCGGCAGCATAATATCCAGAATTGCCAGATCAATCTTCATACTCTTAATACAGTCAAGCGCTTCCTGCCCCGTATAAAACTTATACACATTATATTGATCATTTTGCAGATATAATTCAATAACATCCGCAATCTCTTTCTCATCATCAACCACTAAAATATTCATACTCATAGAACCCCTCCTATCATGATTCTATAATAAAAAAGTAACTATTCAGCTTTACAACCATCCCCCCAAGCTGCCAGGGCAGCCTCTTCGCCGCTTACGCAGCTATAGTTCTCGTTGAATGGCTAAACGCCATATGCCGCCACATCAGTTCAATCTATCGCAAATAAATTTGCACATCTCATACTGATGTGACAGCGCATAGCTGAATAGTTACTATAAGTCGCAGTTATTTACAGTACGTGGGAATGGAATTACGTCACGGATATTGCCCATTCCTGTAAGATACATTACACATCTTTCAAATCCAAGACCAAATCCTGCATGTCTTGTTGATCCGTATTTTCTAAGATCAAGGTAGAAGTCATAGTCTTCTTCTTTTAATCCCATCTCTTTCATACGTCCCAAAAGCTTTTCGTAATCATCTTCTCTCTGGCTTCCTCCGATGATCTCTCCGATTCCCGGAACGAGACAATCTACTGCTGCCACTGTCTTGCCGTCTTCATTTAATTTCATATAAAATGCCTTGATATCCTTCGGATAGTCGGTAACAAATACCGGACGCTTATACACTTCCTCTGTCAGATACCGTTCATGCTCTGTCTGAAGGTCTGCCCCCCAAGACACTTTGTATTCAAATTTATCGTTGTTTTTCTCTAAGATCTCAATCGCTTCTGTATAAGTCACTCTTGCAAATTCAGAAGACACTACATTGTTCAATCTTTCTAACAATCCTTTATCTACAAAAGAATTAAAGAAATTCATCTCTTCCGGCGCATTCTCAAGAACATAGTTAATGACATATTTGAGCATGGACTCTGCCAATACCATATTGTCATCCAGATCAGCAAATGCAATCTCCGGCTCAATCATCCAGAACTCTGCCGCATGTCTTGTTGTGTTAGAATTTTCGGCACGGAATGTCGGTCCGAATGTATAGATGTTGCGGAATGCCTGCGCATAAGTCTCACCATTTAACTGCCCGCTTACCGTAAGGCTTGTCTCTTTATTAAAGAAATCCTGAGAGTAATCTACTTTACCGTCTTCTGTCTTCGGAACATTTTCCATATCCAGAGTTGTTACACGGAACATCTCTCCTGCGCCTTCACAGTCACTTCCTGTGATCAATGGTGTATGCACATACACAAATCCTCTCTCCTGGAAAAACTTATGAATCGCGTAAGCCGCCAGTGAACGCACGCGGAACACTGCCTGAAATGTATTGGTTCTCGGTCTTAAATGAGAAATTGTTCTTAAGTATTCGAAACTATGACGTTTCTTCTGCAATGGATAGTCCGGTGCGGATGCGCCTTCTACTTCCACAATATCTGCCTGAATCTCAAATGGCTGCTTTGCCTGTGGTGTTGCAACCAATGTTCCTGTTACGATGATCGCCGCTCCAACATTTAACTTGGACACCTCTGCAAAATTATCCATTGTATCATGGTACACAACCTGTAATGGTTCAAAAAATGAACCGTCATTTACTACAATAAATCCGAATGCCTTGGAGTCACGAATACTGCGTACCCATCCTCCAACTGTAATCTTCTTATCCAGATATTCTTCCTTATGTTTGTATAGTTCTCTAATGGTTATTAAATCCATATCTGCCTGCTCCTTTTCTATCATCACACTTTGTGGTTAGTATAACACATCTCTGCAAAATTTAAAAGTATAACAAACAGCAGGACACCTCTCTTTAAAGAAATAGAGAAATGCCCTGCCATCCTAATTTTCTAATTCCAAATTTCCTGCCGCAATTTCGCTTCTACATTGCTAAACCACTTAAGCTAATATCACTTTCATTGCCTCTGCCAATTTCTCTTTCTGGGCTTTCGCCTCTTCCAGATCCTTGCCAAGAGTTGTGTAGTAGATCTTAATCTTCGGTTCTGTTCCGGAAGGACGAACGATAACCGTTGCCCCATCTTCTAATTTGTAGATCAATACATTTGCAGATGGAAGTCCTGTCTCTTCTGGTTTCGTATAATCAATTGCCTGCGCCACTTGCACACCGGCAACCTCCGTCAATGGATTTTCACGAAGGTTCTGCATGATACCTGCCATCTTATCCATTCCGCTAAGTCCCGGAAATTCAAAGCTGTCAATCTTGTTAAAATAACGTCCGTATTCTGTATAGATCTCTTCCATTCTCTGCTTCAGGGAGCTTCCGATACTTCTGTAGTAAGCTGCCATCTCACAGATAAGCATAGAACCGATGACAGCGTCTTTATCACGGACATACGGACCTGCCAGATATCCGTAGCTCTCCTCAAAACCGAAGATAAAGCGATCTACTTCCCCGGCTTCCTCCAACTGTGCAATCTGATCTCCGATCCACTTAAAACCGGTAAGCACATTGCGAAGTTCCACTCCATAGTGAGCAGCCACTGCATCCGCAAGAGGTGTAGATACAATAGATTTTACTGCTACCGGATTCTCAGGCATGGTTCCTTTTTCGATGCGTCCTGCGCAAATATAATCAAGAAGCAATACACCTACTTCATTACCGCTCACCAGCTCATAAGACCCATCCGGACACTTCATTGCAATACCGACACGGTCTGCATCCGGATCTGTGGCAAGCATAAGATCTGCGCCCACTTCTTTTGCAAGGTTCAAACCGCTTTCCAAAGCCTCAAAGATCTCCGGATTCGGGTAACTGCATGTTGTAAAATATCCATTTGGATACTCCTGTTCAGGAACAATCGTAATGTCTGTAATTCCAATATCCTTTAACACCTGTGTTACCGGCACAAGACCTGAACCATTTAACGGACTGTATACTAATTTTAATCCGGCAGTCTTGCAAAGTCCCGGACGAACCTGACGAGATTCAATTGCCTCATAAAGAGCCTTCTTACAATCGTCTCCCACAAAGCGGATCAAACCTCTTTCTACGCCTTCCGCGAAAGAAATATAGTTCGCTCCTGTCAAGACATCTGTCTTCTGGATTTCTTCATATACGATCGCCGCCGCATCGTCTGTCATCTGACAGCCATCCGGTCCATACGCCTTATAGCCATTATATTTCGCCGGATTATGAGATGCTGTTACCATGACACCGGCATTGCATTTATAATAACGTGTTGCAAAAGAAAGTGCAGGCACCGGCATGAGCGCGTCATAAATTCTTACATTGATTCCATTTGCCGCAAGGACGCCTGCTGCTGTTTTCGCAAATACATCACTCTTCAAACGACTGTCGTAACTGATCGCTACGGTCTGGCTTCCTCCCTGTGTCTTTACCCAGTTTGCAAGTCCTTGTGTTGCCTGACGTACTACATAGATATTCATACGGTTCGTTCCTGCCCCTAATACACCTCGAAGTCCGGCTGTTCCGAACTTAAGGGCAACTGCGAAACGCTCTTTGATCTCTGTCTCATTCCCCTCGATTGCTCTCAACTCCGGATTTAAATCCGCATCTTCCAGATCTGCTGCCATCCAGCGTTTATATTCTTCCAGATACATTCTCATCACTCCTGTCTTTCATTAAAAATCTAAATTAAATATACCATGTTTAGGAGTGAATGGCAACAATCAGTCTGAATACCTGTTCTACCGTTTCTATCAGATTCCTCTTGGCATTATCTCGATCCATTGCCTCTTCTAATGTGGTAATTCCTCTCAAGATCGGAAAGAACGCATGAATTCCCTCTTCGTTACATTTTCCGGCATCCTCCGTCACACTTCCGGCAAAGGCAAGCACCGGAATGTTATATTTTCCAGCCAGTTTTGCCACTCCTACCGGTGCTTTTCCCATCGCAGTCTGACCGTCAAGACGACCTTCTCCGGTAATGACAATATCTGCGTCTTGAATATACTGTTCTAATTTCGTTTCTTTTAAAACAATTTTAATTCCCGGCTCTAATACCGCATTGGTAAATGTAAGAAATGCAAAGCCAAGACCTCCTGCTGCCCCTGTTCCCGGATACTTAGGATCTGCTTTCTCATAATGCTTTTCTGCAAGCTTCGCATAGTCAGATAACCATTGATCCATCTTCCGGATCATTTCCGGTGTTGCTCCCTTTTGCGGTCCATACACAGCGCTTGCACCCTGTTGTCCGCATAAAGGATTTGTCACATCGCAGGCAACTTTAAACTCACACTGTGCAAGCTCCGATATTACATTTCCGCTCTTAATTTCCGCAAGAGCTTCCAACCCTTTTGCTCCATAAGGAACCGCATTTCCTTTGCTGTCCAAAAAATCATATCCAAGCGCCTGCAGCATTCCGATTCCGCCGTCATTCGTTGCACTTCCGCCAATGCCGACCACAAACTTCCGACACCCCTTCTCAATGGCATCCCGGATCATCTCACCGACACCGTAAGTTGTCGTAAACAGTGGATTTTTCTTCTCATCCGGAACCAGTGTGATTCCTGCTGCCGCTGACATTTCTATCACTGCCATTTTCTCTTCTTCTATGATCCCATATGCAGCATCCACTTTTTCCCCAAGCGGTCCTGTAACACAAACCTTCCGCAAGCTGCCGTTCATCCCCTGCACAAGTGCGTCTACTGTTCCTTCTCCTCCGTCTGCCAAAGGTCTGACAACCACTTCCGCCTGCGCATCCGCACGACGGATTCCTTCTGCAATCGCATTGCCTGCCTCCACAGAACTTAAACTTCCTTTTAATGAATCAATCGCAACTACTGCCTTCATTCTTCTCTCCCTTCTTGAATCGTATATTCCTCATTGACTTATGAAACAGAAATATGCTTACAGGCAAGGTGGCTGCCCTCAAGCACACCGAGTCCAATTGAGCCTTGTAAATATGGGTGGTCCACATCACAGGCAGATAATAACTCCTGTCCATCTACTTCTACCGAAATTGTATCATGCTTTGCATGGATTGTAATCTTATATTCCTTCCCGTGGCGCCACATAAATTCTGTCGTCGCAAGAATCCTGTAATCATTCTCTTTTTTCAAGATTCCGATTTTGTTATCGGGAAGCAGCGCCGCAGCATAACAACGTCCGGCCCCCTGTACCCTTACATTCATCAGATGTTTCTCGCCCACGACCGGTATGACCACATATTCCACCTGATAGTCAGCCCAATTATATTTTCCTGTATAAACTTCTCCAAAGTCTCCACACGACAAATGAAGCATATTATTTTCCAGATAAAAGAGACCTTTTAATCTTGTAAACTGACTGATTTCCCGATGTACGATCGTCCAAAGCTCTTCTTTTTCTTTTTCCATACAAATTCCATAACATGGATTTCCATCCACATATAAATCATCCATCAGGCATACAACTGTAGTCCCTTTCCCTCGGTTTCCTTTCACATGGATACAGATCCCGATTTCTTCAATAAGACCGCCATCAAGTGCCGGAATCTGACAGGATAGTTGTTCCCACTCCCCTTTTGAGAGACTCCTCTTTTCTCCATGGTAAATATTCTGTGTATGCTGTTCTTTTGCATATGCGCTCACTAAAATATCATTACCATACTCCGGAAGCATGACACTTACATGCACCATCTGCCCCGGATATGCTACAGGAGAAAACGCCGGATCATAACGACTGTCATGAAAATCTTCCGGTCCATAATAGGTCTTTTTATACACATACAGATTCTCTCCGCCCTGCATGACATTTGCGGTAACCTTTAAAGACCTTATTCCACTCGCCGCCGATTCCGTCGTATTCTGTAGTGTATATTCCAAATCCTGATAAATATCGGAAGCGTGAAGATGCTCGGATCTAACGCGTATTGCATGCGTTGACCCCAGATATTCAAAGTGACAGCTGTCGATTCTCTCCTCAAAAATTGTCCGATATGGTTCCGGCAATTCCAACTGTTGAAGAGCCGCAGCCTGCTTTGCGATATAAGACGCCGCATAAGGAATATCCATAATATTCAACGAACCGACAACACTGGAGCATGCAAGAAAATCATGAATCGGACGACGCCATTTCTCATAATCTATTGCATCAAGACCTCCTCGAACTCCCATAATAGTTCCAAGATTCCCCACATTACAGTCCGTGTCCCATCCACACCTGTTGCAAATATTAAGTGTATCATCGAAATCCCCTTTTCCATATAAAAGCGCAAGGATCATTACTGCAATATTGGGAATGATATGGCACACTCCCTGATACTTGTCATATCCATAATGTTCGAAAATATATCGGTAACAAGCTTCCCAGCCTCCATTTGTGCCATAGTTTTCAAAATAATTCATCACTGCCCGTACTACACGAGCATATTCACAGTCTTCCGGAAGATAGCTTAATGCTTTCTCGATGATTTTAGAAATATCTTTCTCAACAAACGCATAGCTGATGCAGACTGCAACAAAAATTCCTCCGTATATTCCATTTCTATCATGTGTAACACTTGCTGCTTTCTGCGCTAATTTTGCTGCCAGATCCGGGTTCCCGGGTGCCACAAGCCCCCAGGTATCGATAAATATCTGACCTCCGATCTGCTCTGCAGCTACATGACCGTTCTGTTTGATGCTTCCACTTCTGGGAGCTTCGATTCCATTTCTCAGATTCAGGTAAGCGGTATGTTCTGTAGAGACACCATATCCACCCCACCAGAAGAAGCCATGTTCAAACGGCGCATAATTTAGCAGTGCGTCTGCCACATCCTGCGCTTCGATTGCTTCCCCTTTGCTGCTGTCTTCTAATGCGCGTAGGAAAAACAGAGGACCATTGCTGTCATCGTCCGCTGCAGACTCTTTTCCTCTATAATCTATCGGATATCCATCTAGTTCCCCATATATGTTTTTAATCTGCTCATAACTAAAACCTTCTACCGGTGCCCCCATACGAATTCCAATTATCTTTCCAAGCCACCCTGCATAGATTTTCTCGATGTATTCTTCTTTTATCAACATATAGAGTTCCTCCTACAAAGAAGTCAAATCCACCTGTGTTAATTCTTCTGTGCTTGATACTACAACATTCGCAGCACCTAACAGTTCTTTATTCCCTACACCGATACACTTCATATTTCCCGCAATGGCAGCCTCAATTCCTGCCTGTGCATCTTCCACTACAATACAGTTTTCACACGGAACTCCAAGAAGTTCTGCCGCTTTTACAAATACTTGCGGGTTTGGTTTCGGTATCTCAACCAGATTTCCATCTACCACTGCATCAAACTGATCGATCAGGTTCATCTTCTCAAGAATCATACCACCGCTTTTACTTGCAGATCCAAGAGCGATCAAATATCCCTCACTCTTAATCTTCTGCAAAAATTCCGGAATCCCCGGAAGGATCTCAGACTCATCAATCTTGGAGATCATATCCAGATAATATCCATTCTTTCGTGTTGCAAGTTCAAGCTTCTCTTCTTCTGACAGGTTCTGAATCCCTCCTACCTCTAACACAATATTAAGGGAATCCATACGGCTTACCCCTTTCAGCTTCTCATTGTGAACGATATCGAATTCAAAGCCAAGCTCAGACGCCAGCTTTTTCCATGCCAGATAATGGTACTTCGCAGTATTCACTACTACTCCGTCCAGATCAAATATTACTGCTTTCATATGTCTTATTTCTCCTTTTTCCTCGTAAATGCACACTATGCCAGTGAAAGATCCAAATGTTCTTCCAGCATATATTCTCTGTTACCAGCTTTTACCTTAATCATTCGTCCTTCCTGTTTGTCGCAGGTCAATGCGATTTTCTCCCTGCCGACTGTGAAATGAACCTTTACACCTTCTATGTACATATAGAATTCCATTGTCTTCCACTGTTTCGGAAGATTCGGTGTCAGATACAGAACACCCTTTTCATAATGAACACCTGAAAATCCAAAGATCAGACAATTCCAGATTCCTCCAAGAGAGGCTGAATGAACGCCATCGGTACTATCATGTGGATTTTCATTAATGTCTACGACAAGACATTTACGGAAGAATTCCCATGCCAGATCCATTGCTCCTATAGCGGCGCATGCTTGTGCGTGTGCACAGTAGCTTAAGGAAGAATCATGTATCGTTCTATTTTCATAGAAAAGTACATTCTTTCTGACAGTCTCTTCATCAAAAAGTTTTGGGAACAGGTTTAGAAGCATCACCACATCCGCCTGCTTCAGAACCTGCATATTGACCACTTCTTCTCTGGAATAATCAAGAAGCACAGACTGTTTGATCTGAGATTCTTTATATTTCTCAATGTTTTCCAGACATGGCTTTGACAAGAAGCTGTCATCCTGCGGAATAATTCCCTCTTTATTTGGTACCGGAAGGTACATCTTCTCCTGAAACTCCTTCCATTTCTGTAACTCTTTTTCCAATTTGAGTTTCTGATTAAGACTTTTAAATAC
Source organism: uncultured Dorea sp. (assembly GCA_900543415.1). Classification (GTDB taxonomy): domain Bacteria; phylum Bacillota; class Clostridia; order Lachnospirales; family Lachnospiraceae; genus Dorea_D. Next base: position 74,885 of record UQRE01000003.1, read on the forward strand.
TTCTACGTTTTCTGCCTTTAATCTTTCCGCATAATTAAGCGCCATTTTCACACAATACACCGCCATGTAGTTGGTGTAAGCATTGTTATCTACATGCTCCGTATATTCATCCGGTCCGATCACATCATAGATTCCGTATTTTTGTCTCTTTTCATCCCATTTTGCACAGGATACCCAGAATCTCGCTGCTTCAAAGACAATCTCATAGCCACAATCTTCCATGAAGCTATCATCCCCTGTAGATTCATAATATTGCTCTACTGCATATGCGATATCTGCTGTCACATGATATTCTTTAATACCGGACCAAACTTTGTTTGCCTTACCGGTATGTATGTTGAGTGCTGCATAAAGCGGAGTTTCCTCTTCACCTGTACGCGCTGCTTCCCAAGGGAACATTGCCCCTTCAAAGCCGTAGTCCTTTGCCTTCTTTCTTGCTCCGTCCAGTCCTCTGTACCGGAATTCCAGCAATCGCTTTGCTTCTTCCGGATACCCGTATAAGAGCATCGGGAACAGGAAGATCTCCGTATCCCAGAACACATGACCTTTGTATCCCTCGCCGGTCAGTCCTTTCGCGGCAATGCTGCTCTCGTTGGTATGCCACGGTGTCATCCCCAAAATGTGATACTGTGCAAAGCATACCGCTGCTTCTTCCGCCTCACTCATACCGTCTACATGAATACGTGTCACATCCCAGAACTCTTTCATTTTCATCTGCTGCTCTGCCCAAAGAACGTCATATCCTTTCTTTAACGCAGCCGTCAGCATCTGCTTTCTCTCTTCTGTCGTAATTCCATTCTCGCCTTGATCTGCAAGGGTCACCTTCTCGAAAATGACTTCTTTGTCTTCCGGAACGATCACATAAGTTCCATACACGCTTCTTCGCTTAAGATTGAATTCCTTCTCTTCCTGCACGCCCCGAACCACTTTACACCCGGTCGCTTCGGTCACCGTACCGTTCTCAAGCTCACTTCGGATTTCCATGACTTCTTTCTCATAGACTCTGGCAGTCGAAGTGTGAAAATGCGACACACCACTATTTGTGATCTGCCCGTTAATTCCGGTTTTTACTTTCACTTGTCCGCTTTTATCACCTAAAAACTGTACACGAAGTGTCTGCGCAAAAAGACCGGACTGTACCATAGATGCAAATCTCCGGTTCTCAACCAGAACTTCACCCTTTTCACCGAGCGCAAACACATAGCGGATCACTAACTCTCCGCTGAAAATATCTAATTTTCTCTCGAAGGATTTCAGGCAGGAACGCTCCGGATAAATCTTCTCACCATCAATCTCCAATCCAAACCATGTGACATCCGGACAGTTGACAAGCTCCGTAACTTCTCCTTCATATGCCTTATTAAATGCTCCGCTTAAGAACATTCCTCTCTGTTCTTCAATGAGTGAAAATGGATGAGCCGCGCGCACTCCCATATATCCGTTGCACTGTGCAAACACGGATTCTGTTTTTAACTCGTACTCCGGTAAAAATTCATTTTCACCAATCCAAAATCTTTTCTTTTCTCTTTCTGTCTGATAATGAATCATAAACTATCCCTCACTCACCTCTAATTAAAAACCACGGGTCTGCCGGTCTTCGCAGATTCATACAGTGCACAGATCAGCTTCTGAATGTAAGCCCCCTGCTTTGCTGTTACAAGCAGTTCTTCTTCTCCAAGACACGCTTTCACGAAATTAGTATCTACATCTAAATGCCAGTCTCTCATCTCAAGGAATGGGAAGGTATGGTCTACGAGCTGACCGTCTTCCTCCCCGTAGATCTCTAACGGGAACAGATCAGCGCCTTCTTTGGAGCCATAGAACTTCACACTTCTTACATCTCTTTCTTTTCGGTTGATTGCAAAGGATGTCTGAAGGTCAAGACTTGTTCCGTCAGCAAAACGGATATATCCAAAGATTCCGTCTTCCACCGTAAAACGTTCCGGGTCCCAACCGCCCATAAGACCAACCTTTGAAGTCTTTCCGATGCGGTCGCTGCTTGTCGCACAGACATAGGAGATTTCCGGATAATCAAGAAGGTATAATGCGCTGTCTAACATATGTGCGCCAATGTCAATCAACGGTCCGCCGCCCTGAATTTCCTTATTTGTAAAGCAGCCCCATCCCGGGATTCCTCTTCTTCTGTGCCATTTCACTTCTGTATGGTATATCTCTCCCATTTTGCCGACTTTGATTCTGTTTTTCAAAAATGCCACATGCTCACTTGCCCTGAAGTGAAAGCCATAAGAGAGAAGTTTCTCTTTTTCCTGCGCTTTCTTCTCCATGCTTTCGGCTTCTTCTACTGTAATTGCCGGCGGCTTTTCGCAGAATACATGACATCCTGCTTCCAAAGCATCTAATGTAATCTGGCAATGAAATTTATTCGGAACACAGATTGTTACTGCATCTGGTTTTACCTCTTCTAACATTTCTTTATGAGAATCGTAATATTTTTCAATTCCAAACTTTTCAGCTACTGTCTTAGCAGCTTCCAGACGCGTGTCACAGATTCCCACAATCTCCACATTCCCCATAAGCTGATAATTCGGGATATGTGTTACCTGAGCAATCTGTCCGGAACCGATGATCGCCATTCTTAATTTTTCCATTTTGTTTCCTCTTCTTTCCTGTCTGTCATCAGACATTTTAAAGATCAAAAGGATGCCGCAAAATGACACTGCATACGTTGTACCGACTCACTTTACCGCACCCTTTCTTTATAATCATTTTCCTACATAAATTGTTTCATGAAATCCACAGACTCCTGATATGCCTTCAAAGGATCTTCGCCGCGAATTCTTCCTTCATTTACAACCGGACCTTCATAGCCGATTTCTTTTAATGTCTCCATATGGCGTTTCCAGTCAATTGAACCGGTTCCCGGCTGATAACGGTGATTTTCAGCAATATGGATATGTCCTACATAGTCTTTATATTTTTTCAGTGTTTCAGAAATATCGTCTTCTTCAATTGCCATGTGGTAGAAATCAGAAGTTAATTTCACTCTCTTAAATCCACCCTGACGAATAATATTTACCGCATCTTCCTGCGTATTAAGCATATGATCCTGATAACGGTTCAGTGGTTCAAGATAGAGATAAGTACCTGTCTCTTCGGCAGTTTTCTCAAGTTCTGTCAAAGAATCGATAATCGCCTTTACATCTCCCTCATGACTTCTGGGAGAAACCATTGGCGGAAGTCTGAATGTAAACATTCCCCATGCAGCAGGAACTACAACTCCTGTGCCGCCAACTTCTTTCAATGCGCGGAGAATCTCTTTTAAATCCTCAATTCCATTTAAGCGTTTCTCTTCGATAAAGTCACCGATCCATCCACGATATCCGCCGCAGGCTGTACATACCGGAAGACCTGTCTCCTTGATTGCTTTCTTCACTTCTTCAAGATTTTCAACTAATACTTTTCCATCAATCTCAAAACATTCAAATCCCATTTCTTTCATGAAGCGGAATTTTTCGACCATATCTTTAGGGAAAAAATCTTTATCCTGTGTTCCTAATAACATACTGACTGCCTCCTATGAAAAATCTACGCCCATCTTAATGCTGCTTTCCGGATGCCGATCTACATATTTACAGAATCCTTCTGCACACTCTTCAAACGGAACGACCGGATCAATAATATCTTCACAGTTCAAGTATCCGTTCATCAAAAGTTCCCAACAAACATCTTCAATTCTCTTTCTGTTCCAACGTGGATATTCTGGATTCGGCTCACTGCATGCTCTGGAGAAAATAATTTTTCCATAGTTGAAGTGCGCTTCCTGTCCAAGCCATAATCCTTCCGGGAACGGTTTTGCAAATGCAACGTATGCGATAGTTCCGTTGTATGCAAGTCCTTTTAATGCGGACTGAAGTGCATGTACGTTACCGCTTGTCTCAATGATCACATCAGCGCCCTGCTTCTCTGTCAGGCGTTTGATCTCAAGTCCTGCATCGCAAGCTGTAGAATCTAACGTATAATGAGCGCCTGTCTTTGTCGCAATCTCACGTCTCTTAGCGATCGGGTCGATTCCGATAACAGTTGTTGCGCCAATCTTTACTGCAAGCTGAAGTGCGATCAATCCGATTGCGCCAAGACCGATAACAACTACACGGTCTCCAGGTCTTACGTCTGCGTCGCGAATTCCGCTTAATGCAAATTGTGCCGGATCATAACAAACTGCATTTTTAGCAGATGCATCTTTGCTCATTTTACGAAGTTTATAATTGTCCACTGCATTTACAATCTGTGTTTCTTTGATCGGTCCATAAGAACATACACGATCTCCGACCTCATATTCAGTAACATCGCTTCCTTTTCCTGTAATTGTTCCCACGAACATATTACCTAATGGAAGATCTCCAAATTCGATTCCTCTTGGCTCATTCTCATCTCTTTTTGCAAATACACGCCACTCCTCATCAAACTTACCGTCAATGAAAGGAGTTGTGCCTCTGAAATCTGCAAGCTCAGTTCCATGCTTTGGCGCTGCAAATTCCACTTTCACTTTTACCTCGTTGCTCTTAATCTCTCTGTCTTCATACTCCTTAAGCTCTGCAGTTCTTGGAGCTGTTGCTACTAATTTCTTCATAAAGATCCTCTCCCTTTTTTATCTTAACCTTTTACACCGCCGTCAGTGCTTCCGCTTCTGATCAAATGCTGGCTGAAGCCATACATAATAACAATCGGCAGTGATGTTACCAGTGATGCTGCCATCATACGTCCCCAGATGTAATCCGGTGTATTGAACAAGGAGTTCAAACCGATCGGAATTGTCATAAGATCTGGTGAATCAATGAAAATAGATGCAAACAATACATCATTCCATGCGATCATGAAGGCATATACAAATACCGATATAATTCCGGACATGGAAAGTGGAACTACAATACGGAAAATAATTCCCATCTTGCTGAGTCCGTCTACTCTTCCGGCCTCTTCAAGCTCTGCCGGAATGGTATCAAAATAACTTCTTGTCATATAAATTGCTGTCGGCAAAGTCTGCACGATCATACAGATGATAACCGCTTCACGGCTGTTGCTAAGTCCAACTGCTGACAACATTTTGAACAATGGAACGATCAACAGGATTCCTGAGAACATATAAACTAAGAAAAACATTTCGCTGATCGCGCTTTTCCCTTTGAATTTCAGTCTTGATAATGCGTATCCACCTAAAATACCTAAGATCACTGCGATTACAGATGTTGTAAGCGCGATATACAAGCTGTTCTTCATATATTTTACAAACGGGAAAATATTTTCATTAAATATATCAATAAAGTGCTGGATCTCCCAATCTCTTGGTATGATCGTTGGTGGATATCCAATTGTTTCTGCTGTCGCCTTGAAGGAAATACTGAGCATGATTATAAATGGGAATAATAAGATCAGCACTATCAGGATGACACGTGCATAAAACCATATCTCTTTACCGACTTTTTTATGATTAGTCTTCTTCAACTCTCAGCACCTTCTTTCTAATTAACATAATCAGGGCGAATATAAACACAAACAATACAATGGAGATTGCTGCTGCTTTTCCAAAATCATGTGTTGCAAACGCCATATCGTAAAGGTATACACCTAATACATCCACCTGTTTTGTCAACAGATATACTTCTGTATAAATGTAGAATACCCAGATTGTTCTAAGGCTTACTACGGTTACAAGCGTAGGCTTGATCGCCGGATATGTGATGGCTTTGAATTTCTGCCATGAGGTTGCTCCGTCAATGTCTGCTGCCTCATAGAGACTGTTGTCCATAGACTGCAGAATCGCATTGAAGGAAATATATGCATATGGGAAAAATTTCCAAATTGCAAAAATCGATACTAATATAAAGGCACTGACCGGTTGGTCGAACCAGAGAGGCGCTTTATCAACAATCCCAAATACATCAACTACAAAATAATTTACAATTCCATAAATATTATTAAACATGTACCGCCATGTGAAGATCAGGCAGACTGCCGGAACCACATAGGAAAGAATGATGATTGAATTTACTAATTTCTTTCCGAAGAATGGACGATTTAAAAATACGGACAATGCCAGTCCTAAAACGGTACTGATTGACGTTACTACTACAGTAAATAAAAGTGTGATTGCTACGGATTTATAAAAAGACGGGTCCGTAAATACATCAATAAAGTTTTGTAATCCTACAAATTCTGAAGGCAGATTCGGATTCAGCGGAACATCCTGACAACTGATCACTATGTTATAAATAAGCGGGTAGCCGATCAGCAGCACCAATAGGATAATACTTGGTGACAGGAGTGCATATGCAAATTTTGTATCACTTCCTCCAAGCTTCTTTTTCTTTACACTCATTTTTCATCTTCCTTTGCAAATGGTTGGGAGAGGAAGATTCCTCTCCCTGGATTCAATATTATTTCATCAGGCCTTCCACTGCTGTCTGTGCTGTTTTCAGTTCTGCATCTACATCTGCGTTCTGTACAACTACGTTGTTAACCATCTTACTGATCGCACCTGTATTTGTAACATCACCCATCTCTGTAAAGTTCTTACCGTCAACAGCTCCAAATAACTGAAGGTTTGCTACTGCGTTCGCAATTTCTTCGTTCATATGAACATATGCTTTTCTTTCTTCCAGCTCTGTGTATTCCGGCATTTCATCCACAGATTTGATTACCGGCTGAATTCCGCCCGGAGCCATGTTGAGCCAGTCAACGTTGTTCTCATCTTCTAACATAAAGCTTACAAATTTTTTCGCAGCATCTGTCTTAGCTTCGTCCATACCAGCAGCGATACCAAGAACTGTAATACATCCGTAAGCAGCCTCAGATTTTCTGTTTGGAAGAACTAATGTAAGATCTTCAGCAAATCCTGCCTCTTTTACATTACCGAGAATGTAAGTAGAATACATAGCCATTGGTGTGTGTTTACCTACAAATGCGTCATTAACATCTGCCACTTCTGTAGATCCCGGCATAGAAAGTGCTGCAAGCTCTTTATAGTACTCTAATGCTTCTTTCATCTCAGGTGTATCAACGGTTACTTTTTTATCTCCGTCAAATACGTTTGCTCCGTTAGAAAGTGCGAACTGAGAGAATACCTGCTCTGTAAATGCACTGTCAGAAGTCGGAAGTGCGATACCATACATCTGGTTATTCGGATCATGGAAAGCTTCTGCAACTTTTAATACTTCTTCCCATGTTGTCGGAACTGCTAAGTTCTTCTCTGCTAACATTGCTTCATTTACCCAGATACCCTGTACCCAGCTGCTCACCGGAACACCAACATAGCTTGCGCCATCTTCTGTTTTTGTTACTTTTAATGCTCCTTCATAGAAAGCATCTTCACCTTTTGCATCAATAACTTCTTTTACTGCATCTACGTCTGTAAACTGGTTTGCTACGCTTGTCTTAGCCTGATCCTGGCTGTACTCTACAACTGCTGCAAGCTCACCATTTCCACCCTGTGTTGCAATTTTAGAATCATAGTCGTCCTCATTTACCGGAACAGACTCAACAACGATATCCGGATTTGCTTCCTGGAACTTGTCGATAAGCGCCTGAACAGCATCCTGTCTCTCCTGCTCTACCTGCATGTGCATAAACTGAATATGCACTTTCCCATCTTTGGACTCTTCGGACTTCTTGCCGCATCCTGCAACCATTGTTGCTGCCATTGCTGTAATAAGCAATGCACTGATTAATCTTTTTTTCATAATCTTTCTCTCCTTTTTTTGTTTTATTGTTAACAGGAAATCTCTTCTCTGTTACAAGCGTGATTCCTTTACCCATGCACACTCCCATGCATTTAAGGTAAGTTCTCCTTCCACATTTTTACCTGTCAGAAGGTCGCATCCATTTAATTCTTCATAAGCGATATGCTGTTCTTTTCCTGATACATTGATCAATACATGGATACGTTCTTTTGTTGTTTTGTTTTCTCTGATAAAGCTGATCACCTGTTCATTGAGCTTCAGCACTTTCTGACCGGCCTGCGGTGAAAACGCACTTTCTTCGCGTCGGATGTTCAGTCTTCCTACCAAAGCATCGAAAATCTCTTTTCGATTGGTGCCTTCCGTCAATTGATTTTCCAATGTCTGATACTCCAGCTTTTCTCTGTTGATTCTTCGCGGAATCCCGGAAACCGTTTTTCCATAATAGTCATTTCTGGAACCAAGCAGGCTGTGAATATAGATTCCCGGCACCCCTTGCAGTGAGAACAATAATGTTTCTGCCGCAACAAATTTACTGATTCTTTCTCTGTCTGAACATTCCGGACCTGCAAGCGCATCCTGATAGTTAATATTTAACTCATACGGACTCTTCGTTCCGTCCCCGTTATCTTTATAAGAAACAACGCCACCGTGTTTTAATGTCGCCTCCAACAAGACATTTCTCTCTTCTTCTGTAAGTATCCCTTCTGTTGGTCTCACTCCGATTCCATCGTGGGAACTTAAGAAGTTAAAGTATGTAACCTTATCATTTGGAAGCTCCAGTGTTTCTATCCAGTTTAAAAGAATTTTCGCATTTTCGGAAAGGAACGTATACATCGTAAGCGGCGGAAGAGGGAACTGATATACAAGATCTGCCTCGTCTCCATTTTCTCCGAAATAACTGATGTTGTCCTTGTGCGGAACATTCGTCTCCGTAATAATTCTTGTTCCCGGAGCGTATACTTTTAACACATCTTTCATTAATTTGATAAGCTCATGTGTCTCCGGAAGATGCATACATGTTGTTCCTAATTCTTTCCACATGAATCCAATCGCATCCAGACGGATGAATTTAGCGCCGCTTCTTCCATACATAACAAGGATATCCAGAATCTCTGCCAACAACTCCGGGCACTCAAAGTTCAGATCGATCTGATCGTCACTAAAGGTTGTCCACACATACTTTTCTCCGTCTTTTGTCTCAAATCTTGTCAACAGAGGAAGCGCTCTTGGACGTGTAACCGTACTGTAATCAGCATCTTTATCACAGGTGATAAAATAATTCTTATAAGGCTCTTCGCCTTTCAAATATCCTTCAAACCATTCGCTGCTTTTTGAAATGTGGTTGATCACCGCATCAAACATTAACCCGTAATCAGAAGACATCTCTTTAATCTGTTCCCAGTCTCCAAGCTCCGGGTTGATCTTTCTATAATCTACAACAGAAAATCCATCGTCCGATGTATACGGATACATTGGAAGAAGGTGAACTGTCTCAATCGCCTCACCCACATATTTATTCAGAAATTGATGCAAAACCTCCAGTCCCGGTTTCTCGCCATCTGTGATCGTATCCCCGTATGTAATCAGGATACTGTCTTTCTCTGAAAGCGGTGTCTCTAAAGCTTCTGTCGTTTCGTATCCGTTAAGTCGCTCATCGATCAGCTTTGTCGCAGCTTCTGCTTTCTCTTCGCTTTTGTATACACGAACAATCCTCTCTTTTATTTGTTTCTTCAAACTGTCTTTCATCTTTTTTTCTCACTCTTTTCTTTTTATAAGCAACATTCTCTTACTGTTTTGTCTATTATTGACAACGTTGTCTTATTGTTTTTTTCGTGACAACCCTATCCTGTCTCTCGACTTGACAACGTTGTCACGTTTTGCCCTATTTAACGCTCTCCGCATTCGTGGAGAGCGCATCTTTTTCATCTAACTATGTAGATTCTCTCTCTATCACTTTGCATGGGAATTTAAAACTTTTATTTTCATCTTCACCATTACTTATTCGATCGATCACATAATCAATACAACATTTTGCAAGCTTTTCAAAGTCTTGTTCCACCGTAGAGATCGGCGGATAATAATATTCTCCTAATGTAATATTATCAATGCCGAGTACGGCAATATCCTTCGGGATCGCTAATCCCTTCTCGTAGATTGCCCGGTATACTCCAAGCGCTCTTTCATCACCTGAGACGAAAAAGGCATTGACTTCGTGCGTATCCAAGACTTCTTTTGCTTTATTATAAGCCTTCTTCACCGTATCGAGCCCTGTAAATATGTGGTAATCTGTTTTCTGCTCTTTCATCGCAGCTTCGAATCCCTTTACACGGTTCTGGGTAGATAAAAATTTCTTCTCTCCTATAAACAGAGCAATCTTATTGAGATTCTTTTCCGCTAAATATCGTCCGCCCTGGTAGCCCACATCATAGTTATCCAAGCTGACCGATGGAACATCCGGATTCTCCGGTTCTCCAAACACGACATACGGAATGTCGTGACTCTCAAAATAATCCACTCGAGGATCCTGTAAAATATTCTCGAGTAATATTGCGCCATCTGCAATTCCACTGGCGATCAGATAGAAGCCATCTGTCTCGTCTTCTTCAAAGCGTTCACTACTTGATGGCGAAAGGACAATTTTCATAGAACGCTTCTTTGCATATGTGAATAAATGCTTTAACATAATTGTATGCCAAATACTCAAATGCTCTTCATGGTGACGCTCGGCAAATACTACGATAATATTCGTCCGACTTCCTTTTAAGCCACGGGCAAGCATATTCACCTGATATCCCTGCTCCTTAATTGTATTCATGACTTTTTCTCTCATTCCGGCACTGACATTCGGGCTGTTGTTCAACACTCTGGATACCGACTTGATCGATACTCCGCAGGCATTGGCTATATCAACAATTGTCACATTTCCCACTTGACATCACCCCTCTTTGTCCTACGTTGTCATTATAGTTCCTTTCTTATCTTTTTTCAACCCTCTTTTGACTTTTCAGCATAACTGGCAAATTCGCACCACTGTTTTTGTTCACTTGTCACAAAAATCGTCTCATTTCTTCTTATGCATATTTGACTATCTCACACTATTATAAACAAAGGGAGCATATCACTTGACTGATATGCTCCCTTTGTTATTCTTTTCCCTATGCTCTCTCACTATAGTGATGTGCTTCTTCAAGCATCATATCTTTTACTTTCATCAAACGAATCTGGGAACTTCTCTCATTCTCATCCAGCTTCATTGTGATATATTTGATCGTTGCCTGAGCCTCCGGAATCGTCACATGCTCCAGCGCATTTACACGACGTCTCGTCTTCTCAATCTCCGCCGCCATGAGCTGACATGCTTTTTCTGTCTCTGCAAGCTTCAACATATCCGGCAGAATATCTGCCAATGATTTTACCGCACCATCCAGATCACTGGAAGTAAATGCGAATCCATAAGAATAAATGTCGTTGGCATCCGCTGTCCTTGTCTTTGTCTCATAGACCGGGATATCAACACTCATAACATTTTTCTGTTCTACATTCAGATTCACTTCCTGCTTCGGTGCCATCAATGCTGTATTTAATGTAGCTTCGTCCATGCCTGCCTTCGCTATGACAAAATTCTTATTTGCAGAGAGGATTCCGGCTTCTACTTTTTTTCTAAGCGCCATGTTCTCCTTGACCAGTTCCAGAAACTGACGCATCAGCTCGTCTCGCTTATCTTTCAGAAGTTTGTGTCCTCTTCTGGCTGTAACAAGCTTTTTCTTTGTTTTTGTCAGCTCCATACGGGTAGGAGTAATCTGCTTTTTAGCCATCGTTTTCCTCCTTCATTTGGGTTTGCTGCGGGCTTGCGCCCTATACAGATATAGAAAAGTTCTCATTTGCAAGCAAGCTTGCATGATACCTTTTCTATATCTGTGCATGGCTTATTGCTTTCCATAATACATATCTAAGAATTTGTCGTCGATACGTTTCAGTTCTGCTCTTGGCAGCATAGACAGAAGTTTCCAGCCGATTTCCAATGTTTCTTCTATGGATCGATCTGTGTTATACCCCTGAGATACGTATTCTTTCTCGAAGGCTTCTGCAAATTCTGCGTATTTCAGATCTATTTCTGTAAGCGCTGCCTCTCCGAGAATTGTCATCAGCTCTTTGGCATCTTTACCACGAGAGTATGCTGCAAATAACTGGTTCATCGTGTTGGAATGGTCTGCTCTTGTCTTTCCTTCTCCGATACCTTTATCTTTCAGACGGGAAAGTGACGGTAATACATCGATTGGCGGCTGCAATCCCTTTCGGTACAGCTCACGGCTTAAGATTACCTGTCCCTCTGTAATATATCCGGTAAGGTCCGGAATCGGATGTGTCTTATCATCCTCTGGCATTGTAAGAATCGGGATCATTGTGATACTTCCGTTCTTACCTCTCTGACGACCGGCTCTCTCATACATGGTCGCAAGGTCTGTGTACATATAACCCGGATATCCACGACGTCCCGGAACCTCTTTCTTCGCTGCGGAAATCTCACGAAGTGCGTCTGCATAGTTTGTAATATCTGTCAAGATAACCAATACATGCATATCTTTCTCAAACGCCAGATATTCTGCCGCAGTCAGCGCCATACGAGGTGTGGAAATACGCTCAACCGCCGGGTCATTTGCCAGGTTAATAAACAACACGGTTCGGTCAATTGCTCCTGTCTCTTTGAAAGACTCTATGAAATAGTTGGACTCTTCAAATGTAATACCCATAGCGGCAAATACAACCGCGAATTTTTCGTCTGTGCCGCGTACTTTCGCCTGTCTTGCAATCTGAGCCGCCAACTGAGAATGTGGCAGACCGGAACAAGAGAAGATTGGCAGTTTCTGTCCACGAACCAATGTATTCAGTCCGTCAATAGCAGATACTCCGGTCTGGATAAATTCCTCCGGATATACTCTTGCCGCCGGGTTCATCGGAAGACCGTTGATATCTCTTCTTTCTTCCGGCAAAATCTCCGGACCATCATCAATCGGACGTCCAAGTCCATCGAAGACACGTCCAAGCATATCGCCGGACACACCCAGTTCCATTGTTCGTCCAAGAAAACGCACTTTACTGTTACTCAAATTAATACCGGCTGCATTTTCATAGAGCTGTACAACTACATTGTCTCCATCTACTTCCAGCACTTTACAACGACGTTTTTCTCCACTGGCAAGCTCGATTTCTCCAAGCTCATCAAAGGTAACGCCCTCTACTCCTTTTACCATCATCAGCGGTCCGGCAACTTCCTGTATGGTTCTATATTCTTTTGGCATAATTAGAAGTCCTCCTTCCCGAATGTTCCTTTAATTTCTTCACGAAGTTCATTCATGATCTTCTCATACTCTTCTTCGATCTGATCTGTTGTTGTGTATTTATAACGTCCGATTCGCTCTCTTACTTCCATAACCAGAAGTTCTTTCATCGGAGCGCCTTTTGCCAGTGCTTCACTTGCCTGATCATAAAACGCAAGCACCAGTTTCATCATCAAATACTGTTTACGAAGCGGTGTATACGTATCAATCTCATGGAAAGAGTTCTGATGTAAGAAGTCTTCACGGATTGATCTTGCCGCCTCCATTTTCAGGCGGTCACTCGGAGACAAAGCATCCATACCTACCATCTGCACGATTTCTTCCAGAGCCGCCTCTTCTGTCAAAAGGCTCATCATTCTCTGTCTGTCACTCATCCAGTCTTCGGCAACTGTATTGTTAAACCAATCCTGCATATTGTCAAGATACAGGGAATAACTGGTCAGCCAGTTGATCGCCGGGAAATGTCTCTTATATGCCAGCGCAGAATCCAGTCCCCAGAACACCTTCACGATACGAAGCGTTGCCTGCGATACCGGCTCAGAAGTATCACCACCCGGTGGAGATACCGCTCCGATTACAGACAGAGAACCTTCTCTTCCTTCTTTTCCAAGCGACTGTACACGTCCTGCTCTCTCATAGAATTCTGCAAGACGAGATCCAAGGTATGCCGGATATCCTTCCTCACCCGGCATTTCTTCCAGACGTCCTGACATCTCACGAAGAGCCTCTGCCCAACGGGATGTTGAGTCTGCCATCAATGCTACGGAATATCCCATATCACGGAAATATTCTGCGATTGTGATTCCTGTATAAATAGATGCCTCACGTGCCGCAAACGGCATATCGGACGTATTTGCGATCAGAACGGTTCTCTCCATCAGCGAACGACCTGTCTTCGGGTCCTTAAGCTCTGGAAATTCATTCAAAACGTCCGTCATCTCATTTCCACGCTCACCGCATCCGATATAAACTACGATATCTGCCTCTGCCCATTTTGCAAGCTGATGCTGGATCACTGTTTTACCACTTCCGAAAGGTCCCGGAACGGCAGCTACACCACCTTTTGCAATTGGGAAGAAGGTATCTACTACTCGCTGTCCTGTTACAAGCGGTGCGTCAAGCGGAAGTTTCTTCACGTATGGACGTCCTATACGAACCGGCCATTTCTGCATCATTGTAAGTTCCTTATCACCGTCTTTTGTGGAAAGAACAGCTACCACTTCCTCTACGGTAAATTCTCCTGCTTTAATCTCTTTTACCGTACCGGAAAGCCCGTATGGAACCATAATTTTCTGTTCTACAACAGCAGTTTCCTGAACGGTGCCAAGCACATCTCCTGCGGACACCTCATCGCCGACTTTTGCAACCGGAACAAATTCCCATTTCTTATCTCTCTTCAAGGAAGCAACTTCAACTCCACGCTGTAAGTTGTTTCCTGAAATCTTCATAATATCATCAAGCGGACGCTGGATTCCATCGTAAATGCTTGTGATAAGACCAGGGCCAAGTTCTACGGACATTGGCGCGCCTGTAGATTCTACCGGCTCACCAGGTCCAAGACCTGACGTCTCTTCATATACCTGAATGGATGCCTCATCACCATGCATCTCGATGATCTCTCCGATCAGACGTTTCTCGCTGACACGTACAACGTCGGACATATTCGCATCACGCATACCGGACGCGATGACCAGCGGTCCTGCTACTTTTTTGATCGTACCTGTACTACTCATGTGGACGAATCACCTTACCTTTCCTACAATTTTACCACTGCACAGCTCTTACTCTGGCATGGCTTAGCTGTCACCGAACAGAATGTCTGATCCGACAGCTATCTCTACGGATTTCTTTACTCCCGCTACTCCGGCTCCGGTATTTCCTGCAATTCCCGGAATCTGGATAATCGCCGGAATAATCTGCTCCTGATATTTTGAAATCTCATGCTTTAACTGTGCGGCACACGCTTCCGTGATATAGATCACACCATAATCTCCCGCTGCCAGTTTTGAAAGCATCTCTGCGGCTTCTTCCTGAGTCTCAACCGGAAATGTATCAAGTCCCAGTGCAGCGAAACCGTAAATGCTATCGTAATCGCCTAATACTGCAATCTTATACATACATTTCCCTTACCCTTTCCCGAATAGAATCATCCGGCAGATCACTTCGCTTACCGGAAAGAATGATTCGCACCGTTTTTATTTCATTCTGTCTTGCGATCACATAAGCAATCACAGGACCTATTGTAAATGCATTATATTTCTGCGGACTGATGGTTTCAATAATACGATTATCGCACCATCGTTCAAATGCAGACGGAGATTCCGCTAACGCTTCTGCCCCTTCCGCATAGACGGTTCCAAGCAGATAATCTCTCAGTGCATCTGCTCCTGCCAATGCTGCTTTTGCAAGTTTATCAACACTGACGCTATCACATTCTGCCATCGCCCGCTTCATGAATTCTATTGATTTTGCGGTTTTCTGCGCACGCACGGCAATCTTAATATCTGCAACTGCAACGGTAGATTCTGCATAATCCCGAATAATCTGGTCTTTTGCTTCTTTTCCCGCTTTATAGATTGCATCAAGCGCCGCCCTGTCGATCATCACGTCGCACAATTGACCGTCTCCTGTATGAAGAAAAGATTCATACGCTTCTGCTGCCACATGCTGCATATTTGCCGGAAGCTTACCAAAGTTCTTCTCCTTCACAATCTCCAGCATCTCACTGCCCGGAATGGATACATCTTCATAGAAAATGTGACGTTTTTTCCCTTCCGTACAGGTTTCCTTGATGGCTGCTTTCAGATTGTGAAAAAGCTTCGGATAAGAAAGCACCGCAAAGTGTTCCATTCCAACGGATAATTCCTTTACCACTTCCCACACCTTTTCTTCTTCTCTGGTCAATATGGCCTCGGCGTTTCCCGATGTTTCAGAGTCTCCCCATCCCTTCTCTTCCAGGAACTGAAGACACTGCTCATAGCTCTGGCACCCGATCAGCTGATCAATAGTGCTGTTCGAAAACAGGGAAACTTCCAGCGCCCTTATGCGCGCAACCGCATAGGTATACTTTTCACTCATGTTACTCCTCCTGTTGCGCGTTACGCGAATATGATACGATGCACTTTATCAGACAACTCATCTTTTTTCGCATCAAAAATTGCCTGCAAGGTACAATTTTCTTCTATGCCTCCATAGGCGAGGACAAATCCATTTTCTATTTTTCTGCCTTCTTCCGAGATGACCAGACTTCCGCCTTTTGATGCTGCCGATTTTTCTACTTCTGCCCGAAAATCATTCGACATTCTCGCAAGGTCAGAAGCCGCAAAAAAGATCTCTCCTGCTTCCGGCAGTGCATATTTATCAAGCATCTTAAGAAGAAGAGCAAAATATTCTTTCTCGTCCATAGCAACCAGGGAATCGTATGCTTTCTTAAGCACCTCTGCGATTACTTCCTGCTTCGCTTCCAGAATTCTGGTTCTTCTCTTAAGATCAATTGCCGATGCCACTCTCTCTTCATAAGCTTTCACATCTGCCTCTGACTTGCGCTGTGCAAGTTCACTTGATTTCTCTGCTTCTGCCTCGGCCTGACTTGTGATCTTTTGAGCATCCGCTTTTGCTTCTTCGACCTTATTGTCTGCCAAAGCCCTGGCTTCGCTCAGAATCTGGCTTTTCATTTTCTCTAATCCAGTCATAGCCTTTTACTCCTTCTTAGACCTGAATTCCATTTACTGCAAGGAAAGAAATCAAAAGTGCAAGAATTGCATATGTCTCTACCATTGCAGGGAACAGCATCGCTTTACCAAACTGATCCGGCTTCTTTGCTACGATACCGATAGAAGAAGCTGCTGTTTTTCCCTGTGCAACTCCTGAGATCAGTCCAACGATACCAATCGGAAGACACGCTGCCAGAATCATAAGACCTGTCTGCACACTGACATCTGCAACGCCGCCGCCTAAAATACCAATCTTAGATAATGTGATAAATCCAACCAGCAGTCCGTAAAGTCCCTGTGTACCAGGAAGAAGCTGCATGATCAAAACCTTGGCAAACTTACTTGGGTCTTCTGTTACAACTCCGGCTGCCGCCTGTCCTGCAATACCTACACCCATTGCAGATCCCGCACCTGCCAGTAATACCGCAATTGCCGCGCCCAGAAGCGCATATACGATTCCTAAATTTTCCATAATACTCATAGTCTACATTTCCTCCTTATATGTTGTTAACTTCGCTTATTATTAATCTGCATTACTCTGAACATCTACATATTTTGTATCTGAATGAAATGGCCGAAATGGTCTGCTTCCGCCTTCGTAGAATTTTCCGAAGAACTCTACAAACTGAAGACGATTTGTGTGTACATATGCGCCCAGTAAATTGATCGCAAGATTCAGCGTATGTCCTACGACAAAGAATACAACGAACAAAATAATACCAAGTATATTATTCGGGAACATTCCGATCATCTGATTGATTACAGATGCGATAACTCCGGTAGCAAGCCCAAGGGCTAACAGACGGGAGTAAGATAATACATCACTTAACCATCCGGTAATATTATACAAATCATATGCTCCAAGCGCGATCCGAAGTCCCGGATTCTTACTGCTTCTTCCCGACATGAGGACAATTCCGACTGCTCCTGCAATCGCAAGTCCTTTGGCAAGCATATTAAGTGCCGGTGGGAACACGATCGTTGTCTGTGCAATAGATGCAAATATATCACTTGGCAAAAGCATGAGGATCAATCCCACAAGAAGCATAAACCATAACACTACGTCGCAGAAGAAATCCATAACCTTGTGATCTTTCAAACACAGATACCCTTTGATTCCAAGACCGACAAATAAATGAATCACACCAAACAGCATCGAGTATACGAGCAATTTCATCGGATCGTTCAGCGGCATGAACCACAGTGCATCAATCGTAACCGTTGTTCCAAAAAACTTCTGAGATACAATATCTACAATATTTCCAAAATAACCGCCGAATAAAATTCCCCAGACAACGGTAGAAAGTCCACAATACATAAATAACTTAATTGATTTGTGCATGCTCTCGCTCATTCTCGGGAATTTCTTCAGCATAACCAAACACGCAATCGCAATAATCGCTCCATATGCGGCATCCGATAACATCATTCCAAAGAAAAATACATAGAAGAATGACATGATCGTTGTCGGGTCGATTTCTCCCTTCTTCGGGAGTCCGTAAGATTCTACGATACCCTCTACCGACTCAGAAAAGCCATTGTTCTCAAGAAGTGTCGGTGCCTCTTCCTCTTCACCCAGCGCTTCGATATCTATCACACAGTCATAGTTATCTCCAATCGCTTTTTGGATTGCCGGCACGACCCTCTCCGGCACATACCCGCTGACGAGAAAGGTTCTCTGAGACTGAGGGATCGTTCCAAGAATCTGATACTTATCTGCCCGCATCCGGAAATAATCTCCGACTACCTTCAGGCTATTTCTCGCATCTCCATATCCTGCGATCGCTTCCTCATCCTTTTTAATTTCCTGCTTCAGGGCTTCCACCCTCTGCTCAAGCTCCTCTTTTTCTTTTGCCGGAACCTGATCTGTCATCTGCGATGGTCTTGCGAATCCGCCCGCTCGAAGCGCTTCTTCTACCTTTCCAACATTTTCTTTCATACAGAACACGGCCAGATAAAGTGCATCCTTATCCTTTTCAATCACCTGCACTTCTATATCAGGCGTCTCTTCCGGACAATGCTCTGCCACAAGAGCATATATGCGTTCTGTCGTAGTATCTGCTGCCATTGTTCCAAGCAGCATTGCAACTTTTTTCGTACCGGAATATGTCATCGGCACGTCTAAAGACAGCCACGGATGAAGGATCTCTATCTGATTTTCAAGCTTCAGTATCCCTGCCTTTTTCTCCGCAATCTCTTTACTCTTCGCAATCAGAATGTTGGCATTTTGTATCGCTTCGTCTTTTCCTAAAATGGCTTCTTGAAATTCTTCCTGACTGATCAGCTTCTTTCCTTCCAAACCGGCAAACATAGATGTCTTGACCGGAGCGTACTCGTCAAGAACATGGAGAGCAGCTTCTGTAAGATGTGTCTTCTTCTCAAAATCCTGCCGTGCACTTAACGTGTCCATTTTCTCAAAGCCTGCTTCGTCTTCGGCAACCTGACTCATTTCCATGACTCCAAGGGATTGTATCTTCTCCAGAATTGCCTTACGGTCTTTCTTAAGCGCGCAGATACTAACTCTTTGCATCTGCAAGATTGCCATAGCTTCATCTCTCCTTTACTTTTATTCCACTCTTTCCATTCAATTTTGGTTCGTTTAAACCAATTCTGCAATCACCGAATCAATTGCTTCTTTTTCTTTTGCCTGTGCGGCTTTTTTCAATTCTGCAATCTCTTCGTCTACCCTGGCGAGCGCTTCCCTGGTAGAAATATCTCCGGCATCTTTCGCTGCGCTAAGCGCCGCTTTCGCCTTCTCTTTCGCTTTCTCCTCCGCCTGTTCTTTTATTTCATTGGCAGATACAGCAGCTTTTTCAAGGATCGAGGTACATGTTACATCGGCTGCTTTTAATATTTCCTCTGCTTCACTCTCCGTCTCCTTGATGGTTTTAATGGTCTCTTCTACCATTCTGTCACCACCTCTCCTATTTTGATAACAACTTTTTTTGTAATTTAAATTAAATTATAATATCATTATGTGGAAATGTCTATAAATTTTTCATAACATTTCTCTGAACTTTAGTCTAATGCCACACAATTCGCTCAATTATCTTACAGCTATGTCGTTTTACCACATCACAGTGTTACCATTCCAAATGATGCAAATGACCTTCCAGATTCATCCCCTCAAAACCATTCTGACGCAGTGCTTCATATAAAACGATTGCTGCGGAATTCCCCAAATTCAATGAACGAATATCTCCAACCATCGGAATCCTTATACAGTCTTCCTTATGATTGACAAGAATCTCTTCCGGTATTCCTGCGCTTTCTTTTCCGAACATAATATAACAATCCGGTTCATACTGAACTTCTGTATATATTTTCTCAGCCTTCGTAGTTGCCATATAAATCTTAGCTCCCGGATTCTTTTCCAGAAAGTCGTTATAATCGATATATGTTGTCACATCCAGATCTTTCCAATAATCCATTCCTGCTCTTTTCAGATTTTTTTCATTTAACCGGAACCCTAGCGGCTCGATCAGATGAAGCCTCGCATTGGCAGCCACGCATGTGCGTCCGATATTTCCTGTATTTGCCGGAATCTCCGGCTCGTGAAGTACAATATTTAACATATGTAATTCCTCCTTAAAATATATGTTTATTTTTATAATTTTAAAAAGGATTGTCGTGGCAATGCGCGCAACAATCCCGTCATTTCTATGTTTCGAAAATTTTATATATTTCATCCGGTGCCGGACGATCGATATAACGGATTTCTTCTCCATTTTTAATGATCTTATCATGATTGTCCGTCATCCGTCCGATTACTTCTGCCTGCACGCCATATTCTCTTAGCTTTTCTGCCAACTCGTCCGCCTCTTCCGACACGACCAAAAAACTTCCCACCGATGATAGCTGATAGGGGTTCAAACGATAACGCTCACACACTTCTACCGTTTCCTGCAAAATAGAAAACTTCTTCATATCTGTCTCAAGTCCCAATTTTGTTTCTTTTGCAATATCCCAAAGTGACGCGAGAATACCGCCTTCTCCGATCTGTTTTATCATCGTTACTTTTTTTTCTCCATTTATTTTGATAAAATCAATCAGTTTTTTACCAAACAAATATTTCCTATATGCCAAAACTTGTTTCATAAAGGACGGGGAAAACTGCTGCCCAAGCTCCTTTTCTTTTTCTTCTGCCACTTGGAGCATTCCACTCATTCCTACCCAGCCGACTAAAATAATTCCTTGTCCAGAAGAGACCTCTTTACGCCTTTCTCCTAATAGACATGTGTCTGTTTTAGCCACTCCAGTTACACACACTGTTGGAAGCGATACAACAGATGCTATCTGACCTTTTGTTTTTTCAAGGCAAATTTTTTCTTCTCCACAGACTCTTTGCAACATCTTCAGCATTCCATTCATTCGTGATTTATAAACAGCCGGAGGTATCATAACTGTCGCCTCCACGTGCACTTCCTCTGCTCCATTCGCCCACAATTCGTTCGAGACCGAAGCCAACGCATATACTCCGGCATATTGGGACTGTCCGTACAATGTTTTTGTATTCGTTGATATTTCTTGATTACAGCTTTCTATCTTCATGTCTCATCCTCCTTGAGCAAGATTTTATCACAATTTCTCTTCACATTCCACATAAGTAGCTTCTCTTACCAAAATAAAGGCTTACATAATAGAAAAACAGCAGTAATATCCTGCTGTTTTTCATCAAGTGCAGTACTCTGCACTTCCTTATTCACTTTAGATGGATCAACTATTTTTACGAAGCAATTCCATATACATTACAAGTCCTTCACACAACCCCGGATCTCCACAACAACTGATGATCACTCCATCTACTCCCTGCTTTTCAAATTCCTTTGCCAGTTTTCGAATCTTCGGAATTGCAGCTGTTTCACTTGTTTCATCATGCACACCTTCCGGCTGATCCGGAATACATCTGGAAGTCACAGAAAATTGGGGAAATCATGATTCTAACAATCGTCCATGACACTCGCATGCTTCCTTTTCCTGAGTAATCACTCGGATTACTCCTATTAAATATTTTTTATCCACCTTATTCTCCGAATCCTTGAAATCTTGTCATGCTTCCATATAATTTCTGAATACGTGCATACTCTTCCTTGTCATAAAACGCACAGACACCCTGCCCAAATTCTTTTGCCACTTCTAATACAAAACGAGCTGTCTCTTCTACATCCGTCATATGTGTCGCACCGGTTGCACATCCCGGAACAACGGTTTCTGTAGTAATAGCAACCCCCACCACCGGTGCACTTGTAGCAACAGATGGCTGAAGAATACTATTAATATGGAACAAATCATTTCCATACGGAGTAATATCCTGTTGTGTCAATGCAAACACCTTTGGACGTCTCCCTGTTGTAATTTCCATCAAATCCAAAAGGCGTTCACTCACTTTTAAAATATATCCCTCTTTTACAGTCGGTGAAATAAAGAAGCCTCTTTCATTAGCAATTCGATTCCCTTTTGTTGTATCGATCGATAAAATGGCATCCATCTCATCTGTAACTTCATCCTGATTCACCTGATACATCTCAACGGGTGACCCCATAAATGCTACTGGTTCATGAGGCTTTGTCGGCGCATCCGGGCATACATGTGTTGATACAATTACATCGCCTTTCAGACAATCGCCCTTCATCTGCATATCAAGCAGTTTCGCAGCTGCAGACAGCGCAGCCAAAGCTCCATCTCCATCAGATACAAATCCAACTCTTTCCGGTCTTGCACCTAATCCTCCTAAGCGTCCCAGAATTCCAATTGTCGGCGCATCTCCACCATTTCTTTTCCCTTGTTCACCGGGAATTACAACTCTTACCATATGAGTTTTCCCTTGTTCTCCCTCTAAAACATGAGTTTCAGCCTGACAGTTCGGGTTGATTTTTTTCAAATATTCAACTACACGTGAACCATCTGCTTTCTCATCATCTAAAATATCATATAGATCTAACAATTGTTTATAAAGCATTTTTCTCCTCCTACTCAACACTCTTCTTATTAAACACAGGATATAATACACAGTTCAAAATAAAGGCTACGATAATTCCCACAACAGGAATCGGCACATTCTCAGAAAGTTTAACCATGAATGGTACTCCAAATCCTGTCGGCGGATTTGACATGGTAAGTCCCACCACTGCAGCAATGCCCCAAGCAATCATAGCATTCCATTTCCAATTTGGAAGCTTATTTTCTTGAATCAGTTTAAAGTCGTAGCCCGCTTTATTTAAAATAAAGAAATCCGATACAATTACACCTGCTACTGCCGGAATCGTGGATGTTAGGATCGTCAAAAAATTCATATAGTATTTCTGCACGCCGATTGCAGAAATAACCGTACTAACAAGACCTACGATCAAAGTCAGTTTCCAACGGACATATGGGAACTTTCCATTAATCGCATTTGATAACCCAAGAACAGAAGAATACAAGTTATTATCATTTGTCGTCCACTGAGCAAGGATTAGAACAATAGCTGCAATTATGCCCAGTCCAAGCTGAGCGATCATTACCTCCACAATGTTCCAGTTCTGGAAAGCATATGTAAACAATGCTCCGAGGAATAAGATTGGAAGATATCCAATAAAATATCCAAGTAAACAACCAATCACAGAATCTTTTGGTCTCTTAGAATATCTTGTAAAATCTGATACAATTGTAACACCTACCGCAAAGTTCCCTACTACTGCAGCCACACCAACTGTCAGCGGAATTGCAGCTTCTACCGGACCGGAAGATACGATTTCAGAAAAAGGCACTTGTTTTAAAGTAAGCGCTACTGCCACAATCGAAAGAATAAACAGTAACGGAACTGCTACATTAGAAAGCATTTTAATTCCTTTGTAACCGATAATCGCTGTCAGCATCATCGCCAATGCTCCTAATACTGTAAAGAGCGTCTGCGGCAATTCTGGTCCTCCGGTTTCTTTTACTAATGTAACTACCGTATTACCAAACAAATCTGCTTGAAACGCAAACCAACCAAAGTTAGAAAGTGCCAGAATCAAGCCAAAAATTCTCGCTCCATTTGTTCCAAAACAAAATCTTGATCCCATAGAAGAAGACAAGTGTGTCTTCGCTCCTACAATACCAACTGTCGCTGCAATAATAGTCAAAATAACAGCTCCAAGTATTGCCGCAATAACCATATCCTTAAATCCAAGTCCATTCGCTAAGATTCCGCCTGTTGAAATCGCTGCCAAACAGAATCCACAGCCAATCCATACAGCTCCTTGACTTAGCCAAGACATATGCACCTCCTCTGGCACAGGGGTTGCTTCATAATCATTAAACTGTTCTTCTACATTTTTGTTCTTTTTCGCACTCATTTTATCATCTCTCCTGTTTTAGTATTCTGTATATTCTGATAACAATTTATAGCTGTCCGGTCTTCTGTCTTTTAAATAATGAATATCAAGACGAGCCTTTGTCAATTGATCTAAATCAATCTCTGCATAGACAATTTCTTCTTTTTCTTCCTTGCTCTCTGCAATGATCCTGCCTCTCCAATCAGCCACCTTACTATTTCCAAACATATACAGATCATCTTCATGCCCAAAGCGGTTTACACCCGCTACATAAAGCGTATTTTCCAATGCTCTTTGCGGAATATTTAGTTTCCACATATCCCAGTCCTGAATTCTCCATGCACTTGGCATAAAGATCAGTTCTGCTCCCTTCAGCGTAAGGATTCTGGCAGTTTCCGGAAATCCGGCATCATAACAAATCATCACACCTATTTTTCCATACTTTGTATCAAACACAGGAATGTCTTCTCCTGCATGGAAATAATAACGTTCTGCCGCCCACAAATGGTGCTTGGAGTAATCTCCCAAAACAACACCTTCATCATCAATCACCACTGCTGCATTGTAAAATACACCTTTTACTTTTTTCTCCAAAGTAATCGGTGCTATCACATAACACGCACATTCTTTTGCAACTTTTTGAAGCCTTGTAATCGTATGACCATCAATGGTTTCTCCGCAATTATGAAATCCATCACCAATCAGTTGAAAGTTATAGCCCGTATTAAACATTTCCGGAAAACAAACGATTTTTGCTCCTTTCGCTGCGGATTCTCGTACCATCTCAACTGCTCGATCTGCATTTTTTTGAAGATCGCCAAGCACACTCTGATATTGTACAAGAGCAATTTTAAACTGTCTTTCCATGATCTTCTCCTCCTTCACAATCATTCCATTTCTATTTTCAACATTATATCATCTCTTTCTTTTTCATACGAGATTCACCATGCACGAAAAAAGGCGCAGCAAACGCTGCACCTT
Organism: uncultured Dorea sp.; assembly: GCA_900543415.1. Taxonomy (GTDB): domain Bacteria; phylum Bacillota; class Clostridia; order Lachnospirales; family Lachnospiraceae; genus Dorea_D. The sequence goes on from UQRE01000003.1 coordinate 99,913, forward strand.
GCACATTTAATATTAAGTAAATACTTTTATTTTTTCTTTAACATGGGCATTCCGCCCACATATGGTCGTATTTGTAACGCGATACCAAGCTGAAGTAACTGATTTCCATCTGACAAATCTACCCCTGTCAACATTTCAATTTTTTGAAGTCTACGAAGCAATGTATTTCTATGTAAAAAAAGTGCTTCTGCCGCCTTCGTCCGGATTCCCATATTCTCTATCAAAACTTGCAGAGTATGCACCAATTCTGTGCGGTGAAAAGCATCGTATTCCTCCAGTGCACCCAAATATTTTTGAACAAACTTCTGTAAATATGGATTCCCTCCATCTTTTCGAATCGCACGTTCCAATAATACCTCCGACAAACATGCGTATCCTTCATTCCGTTTCCCAATTCTGCAAATCTCAATTACATCTGCTGCACATTCATGAGCATGCCTTATTTCCAAATATGAATCGACTTCCTCAACAATTCCTGCTGTCACAATCATACCAACTCCTGCTTGAACAGCATCTTTCATACTCTTAACAAGTTCTTTCAACGCTTCTGCTTCTTGCTGTCCCTGCAAAACACAGGAAAAACTATCACTTCTTCCAACTAAGACTCCCGTATATCCATTTTTCTCTAAAACTCTTCTGAGTATTTTTTCCGTACGCTGCTTAATTTCCAAAATTTCCGCTTCTGTCATATTTTCCACTTGTTCACGAAATCCATCCATATCCAGCACAAACAAGCTAAACGGCGGCTGCGGCCACTTCAAAAATTTTGCACGATAAAACGCCTCTTTCTCCGATGGAATAATTCCAAGAACAAGCTCCATATATAAATTCGCCTGCTGATGCCACAACTGCTCACCCGAAAGTTCCCGCGAAGAACTTTGAAGTTCTCCCGCTATCACCCGTCTCACAAGAGGCTCTGTAAGACTAATCGTTGGCATTTCTACCGGCATTTCAAAAATAGGAATTTCCAATTCTTCTGCCCGTTCCAATACTCCCCGAGAGATTTCTCCGATAAATCGAGTTTTCAAAGCCAGACCACTGCCCTCTTTCTCTGCCAGTGCTTCTACGACTTGAACTAATGCCTCACTATTATCTTTTAAAGCATATCCCGTTGTTACCAGAAATTCTCCCCGTTGGAGCCATTGACTAATATCCGGTATTTCCATTGAGTCCACGCATCGGATTACTCGATTCAATCCTTTTTCTCCTGCCAACAATCTGCATTCCTTCAACCCTCCGAAGGTACGCGCCTCGTTAACCGTTAACTGCATCTTCTTCCTTTCCTCCTATTGCCTTCCTAATATGAATAAGTACAAGGAAATCAACTAGTTTCTCTCCTAAATCGCAGCAGCCTGTGCAATTGCCGCATTAATCTTATCTTTATCCTGTGTTGCAACCGCATTTTTTACAAGCGCTGATGCCTCCGGGTTATCGGACTTAGTTCCCACCTCAATGATCTGGTCTGATTTTTTATAATAGCTGTCATTGATCTGCTCTTTTCCAACTTCCTCCCCATCTTCGTAGATTACTTTCCAAAGCCTTGCTGTCTTACCGATATGTGGACTTCCTGTATATTCCATACTTCCGATGGCTGCTTCTGAATTGGTTTTATAAGTTACAGAATATTCTTCGGTCTTGGTTGTCTCACTCACCAGCTTAATTTTCCTGTTTTCCGGTCTTGTCTCTTTTCCGTAAATGGCAAAAGTAAGCTGATTATTATCATCGATTTCACCGTGGATATAAATCGGTGTATCGTAATTATTCTTAAATTTAAGATCTTTTGTATCTCCTGCGATCGCAGCGTCTCTTGACGGCTCCACATAATTGATCAGCATAGAGTGCGGGTAACGCTTCGTAATCTCCACTTCCGAATAGAGCAACGCATTATAAAGCGTAGTTGATACCTGACAGATTCCTCCCCCGTAACTGTCCACGACTTGTCCATTTTCGTAAGAACCTGCCGGAACATATCCGTGTTCTTCATCATACGGTGCCGTCAGATCATGTACCGACGCTTCCTCTCCCGGCATCAGCACTGTCCCATTTAACATCTCTGCTCCTGTTTTCAGATTCTTCCAGCGTTCGCCGCCGCCTGCATCTGTTGAAAAACTTCCCAATTCATCTGTAACACTTTCAAGATCCTTCTCTTTTACCTTAGGCTTTTCTTGCTTCATAACCATTTTGATTGAGAAATCTTTATGTTTCCACTTTGTATTCAGATACTCTTCCAGAACCTCTATAGATTTCGTTATATCTACCGTTTTTCCTTCCTTAGCCTTCGTGATCGTCGGCTTAGAATCCTTGATTGTTATGGACGCGTCCACTGCATGTGCCGCAAGCGGAACCGCCTTTTCTTTTAATGTAGCTTTTGCAGCTTTATCCTTGATATCAATATTTTTTTCAAAAACCACTTTTTCCTTTTTTAACTTTCGAAGCTTAGAATACCGACTGAATACGCTTCCCTTTTTTCCGTAATCTACAGCTTTTTGTGCTACTTTTTCAACCTTACCGTAATTAAGACCTAATTCCTCCAGCGTGACTTCCACACTTTTTTTCTGCACTTTTAATGTAACTTTTGTCTCTCTGTCTTTTTTCAAATGCTTTTCAAGTTCTTTAACAGCCTTATCCTTTGTCATTCCAGACACATTCACAGAACCTATGTAAATATTATCACAAATCTTATTTTGAGGATATTTTGACACAGAACGATAAAGCAGGAAATAAGAAATGCCCCAAACCAATAAAATACACACCAAAATAAAACCGAAAAGAACTTGTCTCCTTCTTTTCCGCCTCAAAGCTGTTCTTTTTGCACTTCTCATATTTCTTCGCCTTTTTATTTGCTGTACCGCCATCCCTGTTCCTGCTGCCCCTTCTATTCCTCTGTTTTCTCCTTAGACCATCATCGCCGGAATGACCGCTGTCGCAACCATCGCAACAATGACAACCATAATTACAATTGCAACGATTTTTCTTACCTTTTTGTTGTTAAAATCCATTTTCTATCCCTCTTTTCGATACACCATATTTTATACTTTTTATTGCCTTTTTGCAACAATCACTATCCGGAAATTCCGTTCTTTATGTCATAAATGGAAGCTCTACTGTACGTGCGTCATCATTCAATGGATTCCTTTTTCGATAATCAAAAAGCACCGTTTTTCCAAGAATCGGAAATGTTTCCAGATGAGTCATTTTTCTCATTTGGTTTTTATCATATTGCTCATAATCATCTAAGTATTTCCGCTCTTTTTCTTCCGTCATATAAAAATTTCTCACTGCTTCTTTCGAATGCTTAACTTCTCCGGCAAAATCCGGACGTGTCTTAGCATTTTCCCGGAGATAATAATCATATGTTAGAAGTTCCCGGAAATATTCTTGTTTCTCCCGACACTTTCTCGTTACAAACTCTAACAATATCTCATACCTTGCACTTCTTTTATGTTGTATGTTGTGAAGCCCCTGCTCTTTATAATAAGCCCAGATATCTTCATACATGATAAACGGTGAATCATATTCTTTTTCCAGTGCATCTATTGTATATTCGAACTGATGGCTGTTGTAATATACCTCAACCATTTCTTCAATCCCTTTCAGACGAAGCACTTCCTCATAAGATAACCAGTTAGTGTATAATACTTCGTATGGCGGCTGACTCTGATAGACCAATCCGTAGTCTTTTTTCTTTTCCTCCATATAAGAACCTTTTAACACCTTCAAAAAACCAAGCTGAAGCTGCTGCGGATACATATGATATACTTCGTCAAATGAATGTGCAAAACTTTCCAGATCCTCATAAGGAAGCCCCGCAATCAAGTCCAAATGCTGGTGAATATTTCCAAAACTCCTTACCCTGCTGACAATCCCTTTTAGTTTCTTAAGATCCATGGTTCTTTTAATTTCACGTATTGTATCGGGATTCACGGACTGCACGCCGATTTCCAACTGGATGAGTCCCGGACGCATCTGCTTCATTAAACGAAGTTCTTCTTCATTTAACAGATCTGCGGATATTTCAAAATGAAAATTTGTCACTCCATTATCATGTTCCAACAGATAGTTCCAGATTGCGATCGCATGCTGGTGATTGCAATTAAATGTACGGTCAACAAATTTCACCTGCGGTACTCTGTGATCGAGGAAAAATTGAAGTTCTTTCTTCACCAATTCTATATCGCGAAACCTCAGCTTCTTATCTACCGAAGACAGACAATAGCTGCAGGAAAACGGACACCCCCTGCTTGTCTCATAATATATGATCTTGTGTTCAAATTCTGCCATATCTTCATAGACAAAAGGCACTTTACTTAAGTCCATCGGCATGCGCCATTCATTTTCCGCTATTTCTCCGTTATCCTTTCTGAAAGTAATTCCTTTTATCCCTGCAAGAGAGCGCTCATCCGCCCTTTTCTCTTCGTACAGACGTGTTAATTCTGCAAAGGTTTCTTCTCCTTCGCCTTTCATCACCCCTGTAACCGACGGAAGCCTTTTCAGAACATCTGCCGAATCGTACGATACTTCCGGACCGCCTACCCATATAGGTATGTCCCTTCTTAATTTCTTTATTTCTTCTGCCAGCCGCTCTACATATGAAAGATTCCAGATATAACAGGACAGGCAAAGTACATCCGGTTTCCTCTCATAGATATCCATCATAATATGGTCCAGTTGCTGATTGATCGTGTACTCTGCAATTTCTATCTCGACATCTTCCGGCGTAGCTTGTTTCAGCGCATAAGCCTTCAGTACGTACACTGCCAGATTAGAATGAATATATTTCGAATTTATCGCAGTCAGTAATATTTTCATAATTTCCTCCAGTTTTTCAATCCCCCATTGACATTTCTGCCAAAACACGATAAAATATAGACTCGTGCAGCTGGGGTGTTAGCGGTACCTTGAACCTGCAATCCGCTATAGCAGGGGTGATATTGCGCAGAGGGCATTGTCTTGCAGGGCTGCCCTTGACAAGTGGCGTTGATGACTGGGTCTTACGCGACGGAAATCTGTGAACCGTGTCAGGTCGGGAACGAAGCAGCACTAAGCAGAATCTTCCGGGTGCCGTAAGGGCGCCTGGTCTGAGTTAACTGTCAAGGTAACGTCTGTGAGCACTTGTTCGAAGCGCAATGCACGTTTTTTTATAACTATTCAGCTGTATGCCGGATAGTTTTTTTCTTTTTTTCGCGCAATTCCTTAAAAAATGCTTTCATCATCTGACTGCATTCCTCTCCAAGTACCCCGGTCGTAAGTTCCACCTGATGATTAAACTCCGGCACATTCAGCAGATTTAAAATAGAGCCGGCGCAGCCTGCTTTCGGATTCATACAGCCTACGACAACTCTATCCATGCGCGACTGAACGATTGCACCGGAGCACATCTGACACGGCTCCAATGTAACATACATCGTACAACCTTCCAGTCTCCAATCATCCATTTTCTTACTGGCTTTTCGAATTGCCTGAAGCTCTGCATGCGCCAGTGTATTTCTGTCGATGGTTCTCCGATTATATCCCCGTCCAATAATTTTATCTTCATATACGATCACACATCCGATTGGCACTTCGCCTATTGCATATGCTTTTTTCGCCTGCTTAATCGCTTCCTTCATATACTTCTCATCTGTATTTACCATAAATCTACTCCATTACTTTCTTTCTTGACAGCGATAAGAGTTGCGGATCTGACGGCACCAGTATCCGAAGCTTTCTCCTTCGCATTCCTCTTCCGGCAATTCAAGATCTGTTTCGGTAAGCGGGATAAACTGCGGAAAACCAAATACCCCTGCTGCCTTGGCTTCTTCTTCGTGGAAGATACCCGGAACTCCAAGGTACATCATCTGCTCCTCCTCCAGAAAAACAAGATGATGATAATTATAATATCCGTGAAGTAAAAATTGATTATTGGACAGCTTCCATTCACATCTGGGCAGCCTCGACAGCTCCTTCCGCTGAATTTTCCTCGCATGATACCGTCCAATAGGTTCGTATGCAAGAGCTTCCGTTTCCTCCTGAATCTCACAGGTCTTGGAACTGTCTTCAAGCTCCTCCCGTTCGTCTTCGTCTTCTTTTTCTTCTACTTCTGATTTTTCCGCTTCTTTCTCCTCTTCCTCTTCTTCTATTTCTATCGGTTCTTCTTTTCTCTCCCAGATCTTCATATGTTCCACATCTGCCGGCATATCGTCCCACACAGCCGCATATTTTCGGTCTCCATGATTTTTCAACACAATGCCTCGTATTTTAGAGAAATTTTCTGCCTCTCCGGTATCTTCTTCCGTATAACGCAGCCGATAGTTCACTGCCGGATTAATGTTCGTTATTTCTCCCTGCCAGACTCCGACACACAATCCGCCCTCTTCATAGAACAGGTAAAGTTCCAGTGTTTCTCCCATGTTCAGATGCAGTCCCTTTCCGTATATATGGATCATACACTCCTGTTCCTGCTGATCTACTTTTACAAACCCTACATTACGGATTCTTCTGCCCTCTTCATACTCGTACAGATATCGGATAAATCGTTTCAAATTGTCACTCCTAAGAGATCATTTATCACAATCTATTCCTGTTCCATACGAAAAATACCGCAATTATAAAATTGCCTTTAATTCCTGATATAATCTTTTCGCATAACTGTCTGTCATTCCGCAAATATAATCGGTCACCAGAAGGAGCCTCAAATATAACCGCTCTTCATCTGATTTCCCCTGAGCCTGAAAATGATATGCATTCTTATAATTACTGGAAATAAACGAAACCATTCTGATATCCAGCGTTCCCATTTTCTCTTCTTTATCATCATACTTGATCACTGCAGATACAAAACGATCCATCAGATAATCAATCATCGTCGCTTCTGCCACTTCCATACGGTAAATCGTATCGGAGGTGAATACTTCCCGAAATGCAAGATCACCTAACATATCCATTAATTTCTCGGCAAATGTATGATAAAACAGATCATGTTCATATTCGCCTGCCATGATCTCATTATAATTGGATGTGAATCCATACGTCGCACAATTGATTAAAAATCCCTGCACACGAACAATCCAGTTTTTAATCGCATATTCCTCCGGATCTTCTACGTGCTTGTCTTTCCCCCTTAAATACAACTCGTCCAACAGCCTTGCCGGATTAAATGTATTCGCATCACTTTTCCCATACATCACTTGCAGTTCCGTTAATTCTTCTAACAATTTATGATAACTGATAAATCCCTTGATAAAAGCATCTTCGATGTCCGCAGTCTTATATGCAATATCATCTGCCGCCTCCAAAATGAAGGTCAGAGGATGGCGCCTGCCATTTGTCCCTGTCGCTTCCTGGATCTCTCTGAAAATTTCCGCATCCGCCAAATAATATCCTAACTTCTTATCTTTAATATTCCCGGATTTCGGATCTATCTCATTGGAAGCCACCGGATATTTAACAATCGTATTAAGCAACGCATACGTAAGATTCATCCCATGTTCGTCCACAAGGAAATGAAGTTTGCTCACCAATCTGAGAGCCTGTGCATTTCCTTCAAAATGATACAGGTCTTCACGCATCCTTTCTGTCAATATCTGATCGATCGGCTTCCCGTGAAACTTAAGAACGGGAAGGTTTCTCTCAAACCACTCTCGAATAGCCAATTCTCCAAAATGACCAAATGGCGGGTTGCCGATATCATGTATCAGCCCCGCACATTGTAATATACTGCAAATATCTTCCTTCATTCTCGGCGTAAAGCCCGAATCTTTTTTATATAACAAAATATTCTCTCCGATATTTTGTCCCAGTGATTTTGCAAAGGATGACACCTCAAGAGAATGTGTCAGACGCGTCCTGATAAAATCACTTTTATCCAACGGAAATACCTGTGTCTTATCCTGCAGGCGCCGAAATGACGCACTGCCGATAATTCGATGGTAGTCTTTTTCAAACTCGCTGCGAAGATCCGTATTCTTCAAGTATTTATTTTTATTGGACGAACCTCTGCTTCGCTTCGTCGATAACAACTGTTCCCAATTCATCTATGTCACTCTTTTCTAATCCAAATAGATTGGTGGTTCATAATCTTTTCCAAGAAGCACCTTTTTCCTCTCTTGATAACCAAGAAATGCCCATTCTGTCATATCGGTCCATTTATGCTCTCCTCTGTCATAAACCTGCACATAACCAATGCGGCTTGGATGCATACGAACACTGTTGGACTGATATTCATGTCCGGTGTAAGGATTAATATCACCTTTTTCAAGGTCCTCCTCCTCCGTTCCTTCCGGCTGAAGCTCTTTTACCTTCTCTTCTGCATATTCAGTAAACGAATTAACTTCTTTTGCATCTTCTTCCTCATCAAGAGAAATGGTCTCCGTATCAAATATTTCTTCTACTGCCTCTTGCGTATCTGCTGTCTGTTGCGGATCCCGCTCTTCTTCTACAGGCTTCACAGGTTCTTCTGCCGTTTTCTTTCTTCGTCTTAAATAAGATGTCCAGCTGTGTTTCTTCCCTTTATTCTCTCCATCTTCAAAGACGGTTCTATTTTCCTGTTTCTTTTCTTGTTCTTTGTTCTCCGACTGTCTATGTTCAAATTCCTTATTCTCTCTCTCTAACGCTGCAGCCTCTTCCAAAATTTCCTCGAGCGACTCTTCCTGCATTGCAGGCTCTTCATAGACTTCCTCTGCATATTCTTCTATCGCAGGCTCTTCATAGACTTCCTCTGCATACTCTTCTGCCACCGGTTCTTCATAAACCTCTTCGACATATGTCTCTTGAGGTTCTTCTATATAATTCTCCTGTATTTCCTCATGGGTTTTCTCTGCCTCAACAGAGAGATTTTCATCTAGAATATTGAGATAGAAAGGGCAACCTAAAATCCCCGCGATCATACGCATATCCTGCTCTTGAAAATTGTCACGACCTAGTCTCTGTGTCAAATTCTGACGGGACATTTTCTTTCCGGTATGCTTCTCGATCAATTCTGCGAGTTCTTTAATTGTCATGCCTCTTCTGCTTAAGATAATCTTGACTTGTTCTGCAAATGTCAAATCCATCATGTGTATCCTCCTTATTTAATTCATTATACTCCCTCATAAGTTTATCCATATACGTCCATCTGTAAACTAATATATTTCTTGTTAAACCCTAGTTTTTCCCTTTTTCTATTCTATCAAATAGATAAATAGTCGTCAAGATACACGATGAGGGACAGTCTCACACTTTCATGAAACTGTCCCCTCTTTACTTTCCATATAGAATTACGTTAAATTAATGGATATTTTTCTGTAAGACCTGCTACCAGCTCTTTCGCCTTTTCCACATTTGCTTCATCTTTGATAACAAGAGAAATGGCTTCGGCTATGACATCCATATCTTCTTCTTTCATTCCGCGCGTCGTCACTGCCGGCGTACCAAGCCGCACACCGCTCGTCAGGAATGGTGATCTTGGATCGTTCGGAATCGCATTCTTATTGCAAGTAATATGCGCGCTGTCTAATCGTTTTTCCAAATCTTTTCCTGTCACATTTTCATCCCTTAGATCTACAAGCATAAGGTGATTATCTGTTCCTCCGGAAACAAGATTCACGCCTCTGTCTAAAAGGGCATTGGCTAACGCCTGTGCATTTGCCAGGATCTGCTTCTGATATGCTTTAAATTCAGGCTGCAGTGCCTCCTTAAAGCATACTGCTTTTCCCGCAATTACATGTTCCAGCGGTCCACCCTGTGTACCTGGGAAGATTGCTTTATCAAAGTTGAATTTTTCATTTGCTTTTTCATTCCAAAGGATCATTCCTCCTCTTGGGCCTCGGAGCGTCTTATGCGTTGTAGTTGTCACTACATCTGCATATGGAATCGGACTTGGATGCAGTCCTGCAGCTACCAATCCGGCGATATGTGCCATATCTACCATCAGATAAGCGCCTATCTCATCTGCAATTTCACGGAATTTCTTAAAATCAATGATTCGTGCATATGCACTTGCTCCCGCTACAATAAGCTTCGGCTTTTCTTCTATCGCTCTTTGACGGACTACATCATAGTCGATCACGCCCTCATCATTAACCCCGTAAAAGGTTGATTTAAAATATTTCCCTGATAGATTTACCGGTGATCCATGAGTTAAATGACCGCCATGATCAAGGTTCATACCGAGAATCTTATCTCCCGGTTCAAGCATTGCAAAATACACTGCTAGATTTGCCTGCGCCCCTGAATGCGGCTGTACATTAACATAATCACATCCAAACAATTCTTTTGCCCGGTCTCTGGCTAGGTTTTCCACTACGTCCACACATTGACAGCCTCCATAATATCGTTTTGAAGGGTAGCCTTCCGCATACTTATTCGTAAGCGGACTTCCCATAGCCGCCATAACTGCTTTACTTACCCAGTTCTCTGACGCGATCAGTTCAATATGAGAGTTCTGCCGCTTCATCTCATCTGTAATCGCCTGTGCAATTTCCGGGTCTGCTTTCAAAATCTCTTCGTATGAATACATATCTGTCCCTCCTCTTTCGGAATTGTCTACTTAAATATAGCTTATCCTTTTTGAGAGGTATTCGCAAGAGTTGTTTGAAAATTCCAGTCAAATCTCCTCATTTTTTAAAAAGTGAACAACAAAAAAACTTGCAAACATTTAAGTTTACAAGTTTTCAGCTCCCCCTGTTGGACTTGAACCAACGACAACTCGGTTAACAGCCGAGTGCTCT
>UQRE01000004.1 GCA_900543415.1 uncultured Dorea sp.
TGCCTTTTTATAGGCATTATAAGGTTTTTTTCTTTATTCAACTGTCAAACTCCCGTGGCAGGAAGAAGTAGTAGATAAAATTGCAAAAGACGATTTGTATGTAGAGTCTAATTTTTAACAATATTCTGTACATATAGATAGAACATTTCTCAATGACATGAAAAGAGGCTGGTAGACAAAACCAGTCTCTTTTTCGTTAAAATGTACGAAAAAAGAGACATAAGAGTGGCTTGTATACTACATTCTTTTGTATTATAATGTCAGTAGTAGAAAAAGAAAGGAGTCTATCAGAAATGGGATTCATAGACGAGATTAAAGCAAAAGCAAAAACCTGCAAGAAGACAATTGTTCTTCCAGAGACAGAAGATATCAGAACTTATGAGGCGGCAGAGGCTGTGTTGAAAGAAGGAACAGCAAATCTGATCCTGATCGGAAGTGAAGAGGAGATCGCGAAGAATAAAGGTTCCTTTGACATCAGCGGAGCAACAATTGTTGATCCTGCAACATATGAAAAGACAGATGCGTATATCGCAAAGCTCGTAGAATTAAGACAGAAAAAAGGTATGACAGAAGAGCAGGCAAGAGAGCTTCTTCTTACAAATTACCTGTATTACGGTGTTATGATGGTTAAGATGAAAGATGCTGACGGTATGGTAAGTGGTGCATGCCACTCAACAGCAGACACATTAAGACCGTGTCTTCAGATCTTAAAGACAAAGCCGGGAACAAAATTAGTTTCTGCATTCTTTGTAATGGTAGTTCCGGATTGTGATATGGGAGCTGACGGAACATTTATTTTCGCAGATTCTGGACTTGAACAGAATCCAGATCCGGAGAAACTGGCTGCAATCGCGCTTTCTTCTGCGGAATCATTTAAGACTCTTACAGGAAAAGAACCAGTAGTGGCTATGCTTTCTCACTCTACAAAGGGAAGTGCAAAACATGCGGATGTAGATAAAGTAGTAGAAGCTACACGCATTGCAAAAGAAAATGCTCCGGAAGGACTTATGCTTGACGGAGAGTTCCAGCTGGATGCAGCGATTGTTCCGGAAATCGGACAGTCCAAAGCACCGGGAAGTCCGGTAGCAGGAAAAGCAAATGTTCTTGTATTCCCGGACCTTGATGCCGGTAATATCGGATACAAGCTTGTTCAGAGACTTGCAAAAGCGGAAGCATACGGACCACTGACACAGGGTATCGCAGCACCGGTTAACGATTTGTCTCGCGGCTGCAGCGCAAAAGATATCGAGGGTGTAGTAGCAATTACAGCAGTACAGTGTATGGCTGCTGAATAAAAATAAGAGAGGTAAATAAAATGAATGTATTAGTTATCAACTGCGGAAGTTCATCTCTGAAATTCCAGCTCATTAACTCTGAGTCAGAGGAAGTTCTTGCAAAAGGTCTCTGTGAGCGTATCGGTATTGACGGACGTCTTACTTATCAGCCGGCAGGTGGGGACAAAGCTGTTTCTGACAAGGCAATGCCAACACACACAGAGGCAATCCAGTTTGTGATTGATGCTTTGACAGACTCTGAGACAGGCGTTGTTAAGAGCCTCGATGAGATCGGAGCAGTAGGACATCGTGTCGTACATGGCGGAGAAAAATTCGCAAATTCCGTTGTAATCACAGAAGATGTTCTGAAAGCAATCGAAGAATGTAATGATCTTGCACCTCTTCACAACCCGGCAAACCTGATCGGTATCAATGCTTGTCAGAAATTAATGCCAAACACTCCAATGGTTGCAGTATTTGATACAGCATTCCATCAGACAATGCCTGAGAAGGCTTATCTCTATGGACTTCCATATGAGTATTATGAGAAATATGGTGTAAGACGCTATGGCTTCCATGGTACAAGCCACAGCTTCGTATCCAAACATGCAGCAGAATTCCTTGGATTAGATCTTGAAAATTCTAAGATTATCGTTGCACATCTTGGAAACGGTGCATCCATCAGTGCTGTATTAAACGGAAAGTGCGTGGACACATCTATGGGACTTACTCCATTGGAAGGTCTTGTAATGGGAACACGTTCCGGTGATATGGATCCGGCAATTATGGAATACCTTGCTAAGAAGGAAGATCTCGATATTGCAGGTGTTATGAATGTGTTAAATAAGAAATCCGGTGTATTCGGATTATCCAAAGGATTATCCAGTGATTTCCGTGATCTGACAGAGGCAATGGAGAACGGAAATAAATACGCAACAGCAGCAGTTGAAGTATTCTGCTACCGCGTAGCTAAATACATTGGATCTTACGTGGCAGCAATGAACGGAGTAGATGCAATTGCATTTACAGCAGGAATCGGTGAAAATGCATATATTGTTCGTGAAAAAGTATGTGAGTATCTTGGATACTTAGGACTTGAACTCAATGCAGAAGAAAATAAAAAGCGTGGAGAAGATCTTGTAATCTCTACTGCAGATTCTAAAGTAAAAGCAGCGGTAATTCCTACAAACGAAGAGCTTGCAATTGCACGTGAGACAGTAGCACTCGTATAGTTTTATTGAACTGAAAAATGTATGTTTCAACACCCTCCCAAGTGATTGGAGAGGGTGTTGATATCTGTTAAAAGAAATTGCGAAAAAAAGCTTTGCAATTTTACGGAAAATGCAGAAATTTCAGTTGACAAAAAGCTTTTACGTGATATAATAGTTTAAGTGTGAATAGGAGTAGATATTATGAATTTAAACCTATCAGACACTTTATCAGAACCTTTCCGCACGATTGAGACAGACGTACCGGTGGAGATGGAATATTTTCAATCTTCCTTGGGATGTTTTCAAGTAAGCAGGAAAGAAAGTTGCCATATAAAGGTTGAACATGTGAATGAATCGGGAAAGAAGCTGGTCATTACCGGACAGGCTGATGTTACATTAAATATTCCGTGTGACAGATGCTTAAAAGAGGTAGAGGTTCCATTTTCACTTGATTTTGAAAAACATGTGAATCTTGAGGTAGAAGATGATAAAGAATCAGACGAAACAAACTATATTGACGGATATAACCTTGACGTAGACAAATTACTCTATAATGAGATATTGATAGGATGGCCGATGAAAGTTCTATGTAGCGAAGACTGTAAAGGAATTTGCAGCGTATGTGGTCAAAACCTAAATGAGGGAACCTGCGACTGTGAAGATACAGGCCTCGATCCGAGAATGTCAGTTATCCGCGATGTTTTTAAGAATTTTAAGGAGGTGTAACCTATGTCAATCTGTCCAAAGAATAAATCTTCTAAAGCAAGAAGAGACAAAAGAAGAGCTAACTGGAAAATGAGCGCTCCAAACTTGGTAAAATGCAGCAAATGCGGCGAGTTGATGATGCCTCACAGAGTGTGCAAAGCATGTGGCTCTTACAACAAAAAAGAAATCATTGCTCAGGACTAATTGTTACTGAATGAGAGGAAAACAAGGTTTTCGCGTGAGAACGTGGGAACCTTGTTTTTTTGTGTAATTGGAAATTACTTTGTAATCTTTCTATTACATAAAAACGCTCCGCGAAAATGTAACATGTCGCAAGCGACCGCGCTCGGCTCTAGCATGTGCTATGGCACATGCTTTATTTATCTTGTAATATATCGAAGAATGATATATAATAAATATATAGATTGCCGATATATAAAATGCGATGTAGGAAGGGATGGTGAATGATATGAAGAAGAAAGAACGGTTAAAGTATATCCGTATTGTGTTACTGTTTCTTATATTTTTGGCTGTGTTTTTTCCGTGGATGTGTATGGGAAATGAAAGCTTTACAATTCTTGAATTTTATAGAAAAATCACGGCTAACGACGTTCTGACCGAAACAGTTCAAAATGGGGCGATTCTTCAACTGTTGCCGTACTTTTTGATTTTTCCGTTGGCTGCCTCTTGTCTGTCGGGGATAAAAGCAGTGCTTCTTATTTTGGAAATCCGTTCGAGTCTGCTAGGGAAGGTGATATACGGGGCAGAGCTTGTGTATATCGCTACCTATTTTGCGTTTCAAGGGTATATGCCTTGTCCGACAGCGTTGGTTGCTACGCTTCTTGTTTTTGCGGAATTCATGATCAGTCGTTATGCTTCGGATTATGAGACATTTACAAAAGAATGGGAACGCACAAAGGTAAAGGAGAAACAAGAAAAAAGCGAGAAAAAGAAAAGACTTTTCTTTCAAGGGAAATATGACAAAGAGATTTGGAAAGTTGTTAAAAGAGCAATGACACATCGGAAAAAATCTGTATTCCTCATCTGTATCGGAAACAGTATACTTTTTGCAACATTTTGTGTATTGTTTACAATGTGGGAACATTTGCAGCACGAATACAGTACCGTGGATGCGATTCCGACAACAGGTATTAGTGGAATTGTTCACTCGGCAACGACAGTGACGATAATCTTATATCTCTTTTTTGAAGTATTGGCGTTTTATCATTATGCAAGAAATCGAAGAACGCTGGAGCAGACATTTTGGAGACTGGGGGCAAGGAGTAGTTTCAAGTCACAGGTTCGTTTTCTTGAATACTGTATTTTGATCGTACTGTCTTTTGGAATTGGACATATTTTGGGGATAGGAATTTATCTGTTGGCTTGGGAGAGCTTTCAGAAGCATTCCACAGTTATGCTTCCGCTGAAAGGTTCTTTCCCTGCATATTTAGAAAGCGCAGGTGTGTATTTTGTTGTAGCATGTATTACCGCTTTTCTTACAAATGATAAATGGGGAAGAATAAGAGAAACAGAGTCAGTTCGTTTTAGATATAACTTTTATTGTAATTCCAAGTTTCAAAAAATATTATTCTTCACAGGTGCCCTTATTGCAGGTCTCTCTTTTTATTGTTTTTCAATGCCAAGAAATGGTGAAAATATCTATACGATACTTTTTGGAATCGGCGGCGGTGTCCTTCTTTTGAGCGTTGCCGGAAATAAGAGAAAAGGGAAATGTTTCATGAATAGAACGTCAAGTCTTCTTTTCTTATTGCATTTGGTGTTTTTTGCTGTCCTGTCAATGGATTTAGCAGGAAATTTAACGGCGCCGGAAGCGGCAGCTTTATTTCCATATGACTATGTATGTATGGCTTATGAAGAAGACGAAGAATTATTTCAGAAGATAGAAGAAGAGGATATCGGAGAAGGAAAGTCTTATCCGATGACGAGAGTTACAACTGTGCAGGGGGCCCCGGCAAGTTGGATGGATGTAGCTAATAACTATTATATGAAAGTTATCTGGCCGCAGGGGCAGCATGTAGGTGTTTCTGAAAATACATATAACGAATTACGAAAAAACCTGGGACTTCCGGAGGAAAAGCTCCAATTAAAGCGAGATGAGATCCATATTGTATTTCAACAGGATTTGTCAGTAAAAGCCCATCCGCTGGATTGGTATATGAGTCGGAGAAAGCCATATGTGCGTATTGGACAGCCGCTTCAATATTATCAATTTGTTTCCAGAGAGAGGTTGTATCCTCCAAGAGAAGTTGCCGGCACGGAAAGAGAGGTATTAACCGGAGTGTTCCAAGGTGGAAGAGAAGAAGATCTGGTTGTGTTTTCAGATGACTATTTTGAAAAATTACCGGTTACAGAAGGTCCTTGCAGGCTTTATCTATTGGATGTTCGAAAAGGGAAAGAAAAAGAGGCAAAAAAGAGGCTTGAAAGTTTTCAAAAAGGCCATGCCGAAGATTCTTCATGGTCCCGTTCCATTCAGCCGTGCTACGGAAAAATAGAAAAAGTTCGTGATATTGAAACAGAACGTATGTTGAAAAAAACATCATTACTATTTGAAATCGCACTTCTTATAATGTGCGTATTTCTTATAGAAGCAATGAAAATGCAGTTGGAACGAAAGGAACGACGTCAAAAATATCGTTTACTCTTGTCTCTGGGGGCTTATCGATCTGTACTAAAGTCATTTCTTAAAAGGGAACTTGGAGAAGTTTTCATAAAACCACTTATTTACGCCATGTTATTGTCTGTGCCATTGGCTGTGATTACTTGTTATCTTCGCAAAATGACGTATTCGGAAATAATTGCTTTTGCGGGGGCCTGTCTGCTGCTGTGGGGGATTTATTTTGTGATACACGCAGCAGTATATGGAATCATATATCGTAATGAGGAGGAGCATTGTTTATGAAGATCGAATTAAAAGGAATTAAAAAAACATATGTGTCAGCAGGAGCTGAGAACCTTTCAGTGGATGTATTGAAAGGATTTGATGTTGTGATCGGGCAGGGAGAATATGTGTCATTTATCGGGAAATCAGGATGTGGGAAAACTACGCTTCTTAAAATTATGGGACTTCTTATGTCGCCAACGGAAGGCGAACTATTCATAGACGGAAGAAAGATTTCCGGGCTTTGGACAGACGAGTTGGCAGATATACGCAGAAGGAGAATGGGATTTGTATTTCAGGAATATGAACTTCTCAGTGAAATAACTGCCCTTGACAATGTGATTCTTTCGGGGCTTCTGGATAAAAGGAATAAAGAAGAACTGGTAAAGCGCGCGCATGAGCTTTCGGAATATCTTGAGATTGATCGACAGCTATTAGGAAAGTATCCGCAGGAATTATCCGGTGGAGAGAAGCAAAAAATTGCCATAGCAAGAGCCTTATGTAACGATCCGCCGTTCTTATTTGCCGACGAGCCTACGGGAAATCTGGATGATGCCTCCAGCAAAGTGGTGGAAGATATTTTTGATATACTTCACAGCGAAATGAAGAAAACAATTATTTTAGTAACTCACGATCTTGATTTTGCAAATAAAAGTGAGAAGAAATATTCTATACAGAGCGGAAGATTAGTGGTTGAATAGAACAGCTTTTTTTGCAACAAATATTGATTTTTATAGTAATGTTTAGTAGAATGAACTCTAGCAGTATTGCGCTTAGATACTGTCAGGAGGAAAGATCATGGAAGATATGACAAAAGTAGTGTTAGATGCCATGGGAGGTGACAATGCTCCGGGAGAAATCGTCAAGGGAGCAGTAGACGCTCTTGGAAGAGAAGCAAGCCTTCACATTGTTCTTGTGGGACGAAAAGAAGATATTGACCGAGAACTGGCTAAGTATTCTTATGATAAAAACCGCATAGAAGTTGTTCATGCAGAGGAAGTCATTGAGACTGCTGAGCCACCGGTAAATGCCATTCGAAAGAAGAAAGATTCTTCCATCGTAGTAGGTATGAAGATGGTGAAAGAAGGGCAGGCGGACGCTTTTGTATCGGCAGGCAGTTCCGGTGCCATTTTGGTAGGCGGTCAGGTGATCGTCGGAAGAATTAAAGGGGTAGAAAGACCACCGCTTGCTCCGTTGATTCCTACAGAAAAAGGAGTATCGCTTCTGGTAGACTGTGGAGCGAATGTGGATGCAAGACCATCCCACCTTGTACAGTTTGCGAAAATGGGTTCTATTTACATGGAGCATGTAATGGGAATTAAAAATCCAACCGTTGGAATTGTGAATATTGGTGCAGAAGAAGAAAAAGGAAATGCGCTTGTGAAAGAGACGTTTCCACTGTTAAAAGAAGAAAAGAGCATCAATTTTATCGGAAGCGTAGAGGCAAGAGAGATTCCCAGCGGTCAGGCAGATGTTATCGTCTGTGAAGCATTTGCAGGAAATATTATTCTGAAACTTTTTGAAGGTGTAGGAAATACGCTGATTCGCGAGATCAAAGGCGGTATGATGAAGAGCTTAAGAAGTAAAATTGGAGCGCTTCTTGTGAAACCGGCGTTAAAAGAGACACTGAAGAAGTTTGACACAGCAGAGCACGGAGGAGCACCGCTTCTTGGACTTAATGGTCTGGTAGTTAAGACACACGGAAGTTCTAAATGTAAGGAGATCAGTAATACGCTGGTTCAGTGTGTGACTTTTAAGAATCAGAGAATTAACGAGAAAATCAGAGAAAGTATTCAAGCGGAGTAGATTCCGTTGGATAGATGTATTATGAATGAAAAAGGAGGACGATTATGGAATTTGAAAAATTAAAATCAATTATCATGGATGTGTTAAATCAGGATGCACAGGAGATTACAATGGAGTCTACGTTTGTAGATGATCTGGGTGCAGATTCTCTGGATATTTTTCAGATCATCATGGGAATTGAAGAAACCTTTGATATCGAAATTGATAATGATGAAGCGGAGAAGATCGTTACAGTAGGGGATGCTGTAGAGCAGATCAAAAATGCAATTAACGACTAGGCATAGAAGAGAAACGAAAAAGCCCTAAAGGGCTTTTTCGTTTTATGAGGTATCTTATTATGGAAAAAAATATCGAAGAATTAGAACAAAAGATTGGATATAAGTTTGTAAATAAAAATCTGTTGAAACATGCAATGCGTCACAGTTCTTATACAAATGAGAAACAGCTCCCAAAAAGTGAGTGTAACGAGAGATTGGAATTTTTAGGAGACGCGGTTTTAGAACTGGTATCCAGTGAATTTTTATTTTTTGCCGACGAAGAAATGCCGGAAGGAGAACTGACGAAGTCAAGGGCAAGTATGGTGTGTGAACCGTCTCTTGCTTTCTGTGCGAGGGAAATTGATCTTGGGGAATATCTGATCCTTGGAAAAGGAGAGGAAGCGACAGGAGGAAGAAAGAGAGATTCTCTGACCTCGGATGCATTAGAAGCATTGATCGGAGCTATTTATATTGACGGTGGTTTTGCTAATGCAAAAGAGTTTATTATGAAATTTGTATTGAATGATCTGGAAAATAAAAAACTCTTTTTCGATAGCAAGACTATCTTGCAGGAAATCGTGCAATCAGAGTATAAAGAAGGTATCAGATACGAGATGATCGGAGAGTCCGGACCGGATCACAACAAAATCTTCCAATATGCGGTATATATCGGTGAAGAGAAGTTCGGAATAGGAACAGGAAGAACGAAAAAGGCTGCGGAACAAAGTGCTGCTTATGAGAGTATTTTAAAACTGCGGGCAAAAAACAAAAAGTAGGTGAAATATGTATTTAAAGAGTATAGAAGTTCAGGGCTTTAAATCCTTTGCCCATAAGCTGAAATTTGATTTTCACAATGGAATTACCGGAATCGTGGGACCGAATGGAAGTGGAAAAAGTAATGTAGCAGATGCGGTGCGTTGGGTACTTGGAGAACAAAGAGTGAAACAGCTTCGCGGAGGTACCATGCAGGACGTTATTTTCTCCGGTACAGAAAATCGGAAGCCGCTAAGCTATGCGTCCGTTGCGATTACCTTGGACAATTCGGATCATCAGCTTCCCATTGATTATGAAGAGGTAACGGTAGCGAGAAAATTATATCGTTCCGGTGAAAGTGAGTATCTGATTAACGGAAGCACATGCAGATTAAAAGATGTCAATGAATTGTTCTATGATACCGGTATCGGAAAAGAAGGCTATTCTATTATCGGACAGGGACAGATTGACAAGATTTTAAGTGGTAAGCCGGAAGAGAGAAGAGAGCTTTTTGATGAAGCGGCAGGAATTGTAAAATTTAAAAGAAGAAAACTTCTATCCGTGAAAAAGCTGGAGGAAGAGCGTCAAAATCTTCTGCGTGTCAATGATATTTTGGCGGAGTTGGAAAAGCAGATCGGACCTTTGGAGAGACAGTCTGAGAAGGCAAGAGAATATTTAAAGAAGAAAGAGTCCTTAAAAACTTACGATATCAATATGTTCCTGTTGGAGACAGAACGTATTCGGGAACAATTAAGAAGTGCGGAAGAGAAGCTTGCAGTGACTCAGGAGGAACTGTCGGAAGCCGGTGTCCGGTACGAGGACATGAAGCAGGAATACGAAGCTGTAGAAGAACAGGTGGACACCATTGATGAGTCTATTGAAAGGGCGAAGAACCAACTCAATGAGACTACTATGTTAAAGCAGCAGCTGGAAAATAAAATTGCGATCTTAAAGGAACAGATTAAGAGCGCTCATATGAATGATGAACATTATGCACAGAGAGCGTTTACCATTCAGTCTGAACAGGAAGTAAGGAAGCAGCAACTTAAGGAACTGAATCAAGAACAGGAAAGTCTTCAAAGAGAACTTGGGGAACGAAAAACACTGGAAGATGCGGCAAGGGAAGAATTGATCGAAGTACAGAGCAGGATCGCTTCCTTGTCTGACGGAATTGAGAAAAATAAAAGCAATATTATAGAACTTTTAAATAGTCGTGCATCAACGAAAGCCAAGATTCAAAAATACGATACAATGCTGGAACAGATCCAAGTGCGGAAAGCGCAGATCAACCAGCGGATTTTAGAAGCAAGAAGTGAAGCGGAGATTCAAAACGAAGAAAAGAATAAATACGCAGGCGAGCTTCAGAATATCTCGGAACAGATCATTCGTCTGAGTGATGAACACCATGCCTATGAAAAGAAAATAGAAGATATTCAGAGAATCCTTGCCAAAGAAACGGAGAAATTCCGCATTGGTCAGACGGCTTATCATAGAGAGCAGTCAAGACTTGAATCTTTGAAAAATATTACAGAACGCTATGACGGTTACGGGAACAGTATTCGAAGAGTCATGGATAATAAGAAGCAGGAGCCGGGACTTCTTGGCGTTGTGGCAGACATTGTCAAAGTTGAAAAGGAATACGAGGTTGCAGTGGAGACTGCGCTTGGCGGAAGTATCCAGAATATTGTTACGGAAGATGAAGATACGGCGAAACGTATGATTCAATTTCTTAAGAAAAACAAATTCGGCCGTGCCACATTTCTTCCGCTGACCAGTGTTCAGTCATACGGAGCGTTCCACAAGCCGGAGGCTTTGAAAGAGAACGGTGTGATCGGCATTGCAAGCACACTTGTCAATGTGGATGCTAAATACAGAGATCTGGCAGGTTATCTTCTTGGCAGAACACTGGTGGTAGATCACATTGATCACGGAACAGCCATTGCAAGAAAATATAAGCAGACAATCCGTATTGTGACTTTGGAAGGAGAGCTTATTAACCCCGGCGGTTCCATGACAGGTGGAGCGTTTAAGAATTCCAGTAATCTGTTGAGCAGACGCCGTGAAATAGAAGAATTTGAAAAGACTGTGAAACAGTTGAAATCTGAGATGGATCAGTTGGAAGAATATTGTAACGGACTTCGAAAGGAAAGAGCCGGTTATTATGAAGAGATTGAATCCTTAAAGGAAAAACTTCAGAAGGCTTATGTCATCCAGAATACAGCCAAGATGAACGTAGATCAGGCGGAAGGACGCATCAGATCCATTTTCAATACGTTGGAGGATATAGAGTCCGAAGCTGAAAATCTGGACCGTCAGATCACAGATATTGTAGATAATCAGGAATCTATTACCGTAGAGCTTGATACTTCAGAACATCTTGAAGAGGAATTATCCGGTAAGATAGATAATGAGCAGAGCATACTTGAAAAAGAGCGAGAGCTCGAGGCGGAAAAGCAGAAGACAGTAGAAGAAATCCACCTTGTCAGTGCGGGACTGGAGCAAAAGGAAGCCTTTGTTGTAGAGAATGTGACTCGAATTCGTGACGAACTGGAAAAGTTTGCTCAGGAGATGAAAGAGCTGGAAGAAAGTAAAGGCGGCACATCCAAAGAGATTGAAGAAAAAGAAGAACAGATTGCGGATCTTAGACAGACAATTGAAAATTCAAAAGAATTATTTACGGAGATTCAGCAGGAAATCGAGAAATTCAAAAAAGACAGAGAAATGCTGAATCAGCAGCATAAGACATTTCTTCAGAAGAGAGAAGAGCTGTCCAAGCATATGTCACAGCTTGACAAAGAAGTATTTCGTCTGGAAAGTCAGAAAGAAGGATATGAGGACGCTTCTGAAAAGCAGATCAATTATATGTGGGAAGAATATGAGATCACGTATAATCACGCCCTTGAGCTCAGAGACGAAAATTTGACAGACCTGTCTAAAATGAAGAAGAGAATCTCTGAATTAAAAGGAGAAATCCGAAGTCTTGGAGATGTCAATGTCAATGCGATCGAAGATTATAAAAATGTGTCGGAGCGTTATGAATTTCTAAAGACACAGCACGATGATCTTGTGGAGGCAGAGGCGACTCTGGAGCAGATTATTGAAGAACTGGATGCCGCAATGCGAAAACAGTTCAAAGAGCAGTTTGCTAAGATCTGTTCAGAATTTGATACAGTATTTAAGGAACTCTTCGGTGGCGGTAAGGGAACTTTGGAACTGATGGAGGATGAAGATATCTTAGAGGCGGGAATCCGTATTATTGCACAGCCGCCGGGGAAAAAGCTTCAGAATATGATGCAGCTGTCCGGTGGAGAAAAGGCGCTTACGGCAATCGCACTTCTTTTCGCGATTCAGAACTTAAAACCGTCTCCGTTCTGTCTTCTTGATGAGATCGAGGCGGCGCTGGACGATAATAATGTTACAAGATTTGCAAAATATCTTCATAAGTTGACGAAATATACACAGTTTATTGTGATTACACATCGAAGAGGAACTATGACGGCGGCAGATCGACTGTACGGTATTACCATGCAGGAAAAAGGCGTATCCACCTTGGTTTCTGTAAGTCTTTTAGAAGATGAATTGGATGCATAGAGAGGAGTTTGCTATGGCAGAGGAAAAGAAAACTGGTTTCTGGGGGCGTTTGGTTTCAGGACTCAGTAAAACGAGAGATAATATTGTGTCCGGGATGGACAGCATTTTCAATGGATTTTCACATATTGATGAAGATTTCTATGAGGAAATAGAAGAGGTTCTTATTATGGGGGATCTTGGTGTGCAGGCAACGTATGACATTTTGGACGACTTAAGGGACAAAGTCAAAGAACGTCATATTAAAGAGCCTTCTGATTGCAGAGAAATTTTGATTGAAAGCATTAAAGAACAGATGGATGTAGGCGAAGCAGCATACGAATTTGAAGATAAAACGTCTGTCGTTATGGTGATTGGTGTTAACGGCGTGGGAAAGACAACGACCATCGGGAAATTGGCAGGAAAGCTAAGAGCGCAGAATAAGAAGGTGATTCTGGCAGCGGCGGACACTTTCCGTGCGGCGGCAGGAGAGCAGCTTAAGGAATGGGCAAATCGGGCACAGGCGGAACTGATCGGCGGTCAGGAAGGCTCTGATCCGGCGTCTGTAGTGTATGATGCAGTTGCAGCTGCTAAAGCAAGACATGCAGATGTAATGCTCTGCGATACGGCAGGAAGACTCCATAATAAAAAGAATCTAATGGAAGAATTGAAAAAAATGAACCGGATTATTGATCGTGAATTTCCGGAGGCATTCAGAGAGACATTAGTAGTCCTCGATGCCACTACTGGGCAGAATGCGTTACAGCAGGCGAAGGAATTCAATGAAGTAACTGATATTACAGGAATTGTTCTTACCAAAATGGATGGAACAGCAAAGGGCGGTATCGCCGTGGCGATTCAAGCAGAGCTTGGCATTCCGGTAAAATATATCGGAGTTGGTGAGTCCATAGATGATCTGCAAAAATTTGATGCAGATACATTTGTAAATGCGTTATTTACAACAGGAGAAGTTTAGAATCAGACAATGAGAGAACAGGAGGAGAAGTAAGATGGACAAGTTAACATTAGAGAAATTCGAACAGGCAAGTGAAATCGTAAAAAAAGTAACGCTTCCGACAAAGCTGGTATACAGTGAATATTTGAGTCAGCAGACCGGTGGAAGAATCTATTTGAAACCGGAAAATATGCAGTATACAGGTGCTTATAAGGTGCGTGGTTCGTATTATAAGATCAGCACATTGAGTGAAGAAGAACGCGAAAGAGGACTGATCACTGCTTCCGCAGGAAACCATGCGCAGGGAGTTGCTTATGCAGCGTCCAAATTCGGGTGTAAAGCGACAATCGTTATGCCGACGGTGACTCCGCTGATCAAAGTAAACCGTACAAAAAGCTACGGTGCAGAAGTCATCCTTCATGGAGATGTGTACGACGATGCCTGTGCCTATGCACTGAAGCTTGCAGAAGAAAAGGGTTATACATTTGTACATCCATTTGATGACCTTGATGTAGCTTGCGGACAGGGAAGTATTGCAATGGAAATCGTGCAGGAGCTTCCTACAGTAGATTATATTCTCGTTCCGATCGGTGGCGGCGGACTGGTAACAGGTATCTCCACTTTAGCGAAAATGCTGAATCCGAAGATTAAAGTGATCGGTGTAGAGCCAAAATCAGCAGCGAGCATGACTGCGGCCTTGAAGGCAGGGGAACCTGTAACATTGGAATCTGCAAACACAATTGCTGACGGTACTGCGGTCAAACGTGTTGGAGAAACAATCTTCCCATATGTACAGGAAAATATTGATGATGTGCTTCTGGTAGAAGATGATGAACTGATCGGTGTATTCCTTGATCTGGTGGAAAATCATAAAATGGTAGTTGAAAATTCCGGTCTTTTGACAGTTGCTGCACTGAAACAACTTGATTTAAAAGGTAAGAAGGCAGTTTCTGTTTTAAGCGGAGGAAATATGGACGTAATCACTATGTCCTCTGTGGTACAGCACGGATTGATTCAGAGAAACAGAATCTTCTCCGTATCTGTACTGATGCCGGATAAAGCGGGTGAACTTGTGAAGGTGGCAACACTGATTGCCAACAATAACGGAAATGTTATCAAACTGGAGCATAACCAGTTTGTAAGCACCAACCGTAATGCGGCAGTGGAGCTTCGTCTGACCATTGAAGCATTCGGAACAGAGCATAAGCATGAGATCATGCAGGCGCTGGAAGACGAAGGTTTCCGTCCGAGAGAAATCGGAGCAAAATTATATTAAAAAAAAGAGCGTTGAATAACAGAAAAAGGCAGTTGAAAATCAAAAGAGATTTTCAATTGTCTTTTTTGTTTTTTTGCAGGAAATGAATGTGTGAAGAATTTATCACTTTATCTTGACATAGCAAGAAAAAAGTGTATAATTGTATACAATTATACAAAACAAAAGAAAGAGAGAGAAGACATCATGGAAAATCGTAAGGTATATTTAAACCATAGTAATAATCTGTTGCAGTTAGAAGAGCATATGTATCCGTTAGTGGATGTGGAAAAGCCGAATGTTTTCCGTAATCTGTTTCACTATGATGAAATCCCAAAGATTGCGTTTAACGATCGTATTGTACCGCACTGTATGCCGGATGAGATCTGGATCACAGATACTACTTTCCGGGATGGTCAGCAGTCCAGAGCGCCATACAGCACAGAACAGATTGTTAAGATCTATGATTACTTTCACAAATTAGGCGGACCGAATGGTAAAATCCGTCAGAGTGAATTTTTCCTTTACAGTAAAAAAGACCGTGATGCAGTATATAAATGTATGGAAAAAGGGTACCAGTTCCCGGAAGTTACAAGCTGGATTCGTGCAAATAAGAAGGATTTTGAACTGGTAAAGGAAATCGGAATGAAAGAGACCGGAATACTGGTAAGCTGTTCGGATTATCACATTTTCTACAAAATGAAAATGACAAGAAAAGAGTGTATGGAGCATTATCTGTCAGTTGTCCGGGAATGTCTGGAAACGGGAATCAGCCCAAGATGCCATTTGGAGGATATTACAAGAGCAGACATTTACGGATTCGTTATTCCGTTCTGTCTGGAGCTTATGAACTTAATGAATGAATACAAGATTCCGGTTAAAATTCGTGTGTGCGATACGATGGGGTACGGAGTGAATTATCCGGGAGCAGTGATTCCAAGAAGTATTCCGGGAATCATTTATGGTCTTCGAATTCATGCCGGCGTGCCAAGCGAGTTGATTGAGTTTCACGGACACAATGACTTTTATAAGGCTGTGAGCAATTCCAGCACTGCATGGCTCTATGGTGCCTCCAGCGTCAACTGTTCGTTATTTGGTATTGGAGAACGTACAGGAAATACACCGCTGGAAGCAATGGTATTTGAGTATGCGCAGCTTAGAGGTACATTAGACGGGATGGATACAACAGTGATCACTGAGCTGGTAGAGTACTATGAAAAAGAGATTGGATATCAGATTCCGGTACAGACTCCATTTGCAGGAAAGAATTTTAACGTGACAAGAGCCGGTATCCATGCAGATGGTCTTCTTAAAAATGAAGAGATTTATAATGTGTTTGATACACAGAAATTCTTAAACCGCGCACCGCTTGTGGCAGTGTCGAATACTTCCGGTCTTGCCGGAATCGCACACTGGATCAACACCTATTTTAAATTAAAAGATGACAAGAAGGTGGATAAAAATTCCGAGCTTGTAGCAATGATCAAAGCGTGGGTAGACAATGAATATGAGGGAGGCCGTGTGACAGTTCTTACAGATGAAGAACTCTTGAAGGTTATAGATGATGCCTGTAAGAAGCTTGGAGTAAGCCTGCTCTAGTCTGGGTATTATTTTGATACGGTATGTGATGATAGAAATGAGAAGGTGAAAATAAATGGAAGAATATCAGGATAATTCATTAAGAGGCAGAGTTTTTCGAAAGCTTCGGGAAGATATTTTATCTGGCGTCTATGAAGACCAGGAAGAGCTTCGGGAAATTACGATCGGAGAAGAGCTGGGAGTCAGCAGAACACCGGTCAGGGAAGCTTTGCGGCAATTGGAGCTGGAAGGACTGGTGACGATTATTCCGAACAAAGGAGCGTATGTCACAAGTATCAAGGCAAAAGATGTGGCAGACATTTATCATGTCCGCTCTATGCTGGAAGGCTTGTGTGCGCGCTGGGCAACCGAGCATATTACAGAAGAACAGATCGGAAGACTGGAAGAGATTCTTGTATTATCGGAATTTCATGTACAAAGAGGGAACGGAGATACTGCTCAGGTATCAGAACTTGATGGAAAATTTCATCAAGTCTTGTATGAAGCGTCAGATAGTCGTATACTGGAACATGTATTATCTGATTTCCACAAATATGTACAGATGGCGAGAAGGTTATCTGTAAAGAAAAAGGAAAGAGCAGAAAAATCAATCGCAGAGCACAGAGATATTCTGGAGGCCATTAGGAACAAAGACGCCGATCTGGCTGAGAAGCTTGCGAATCAACACATTATGAATGTGATGGAGAACCTGCATATGGAGAATTAATGAATGTATGGTTTGAAAATCAAGAAAAGGAGAATGGAAATATGGCGAAGATTAAAATGACAACCCCTATCGTTGAGATGGACGGAGATGAGATGACACGTATCCTCTGGAAGATGATCAAAGAAGATCTTTTGGAACCATATATTGAATTGAATACAGAGTATTATGACTTGGGACTGGAATATAGAAACGAAACGAATGATCAGGTAACTATAGATGCGGCAAATGCGACAAAGAAATATAAAGTGGCTGTAAAATGTGCGACGATCACTCCGAATGCAGCCCGTATGACAGAATACAATCTGAAGGAAATGTGGAAGAGCCCGAACGGAACGATCCGTGCAATTTTAGACGGAACCGTATTTCGTGCGCCGATCGTAGTGAAGGGAATCGAACCATGTGTGAAGAATTGGAAGAAACCGATTACAATCGCAAGACACGCGTATGGCGATGTATATAAAAATACAGAAATGAAGATTCCGGCAGCGGGAAAAGTAGAGCTTGTGTATACTGCGGAAGATGGAACAGAAGTGCGGGAACTCGTACATAATTATACCGGCGCCGGTGTGGCTCAGGGAATGCACAACTTAAATGATTCTATTGAAAGTTTTGCAAGAAGCTGTTTTAATTACGCACTGGATACAAAACAAGATCTCTGGTTTGCGACAAAAGATACGATTTCCAAGAAATATGATCATACGTTTAAAGATATTTTTCAAGAAATTTACGATGCAGAATATGCTTCCAGATTTGAGGAAGTTGGAATTGAGTATTTCTACACTTTGATCGACGATGCAGTAGCCCGCGTGATGAAATCAGAAGGCGGATATATCTGGGCATGTAAAAACTATGACGGAGATGTCATGAGCGATATGGTATCGTCTGCATTTGGTTCCCTTGCAATGATGACTTCTGTGCTTGTATCTCCGGATGGATATTACGAATATGAGGCGGCGCACGGAACCGTACAGCGTCATTACTACAAGCACTTAAAAGGAGAAGAAACATCCACCAACTCCGTAGCAACAATCTTCGCATGGACAGGAGCACTCAGAAAACGGGGAGAATTAGACGGAAATCAAGAATTAATGGAATTTGCAGATAAATTAGAAAAAGCAACGATTGATACAATCGAAGAAGGAAAAATGACAAAAGATCTGGCACTGATCACAACACTTCCGAATCCGACAGTATTAAACAGCGAAGGATTTATCAAAGCAATCGCAGAAAAATTGTAAAAAAGGACACCCCAGAAGTTAAATTGGGACGTAGCATTTTGTAAAAATGCTACGTCCCAATTTACAATTATTCTTCCAGCTCTTCCCATTTTTCATATAATTCTTCTAATTCTTCTGCGATAGTGGCTTTTTCCTGTGCCAGTTCCTGGCATTTTACGGAATTGGTGAAGATTTCTTCTTTCATCATCAGCTGATCGATTTCGCTGTCTCGTTCTTCCAGAGCTGTAATTCGTTCTTCTGTTTTTCGTAAATCGTTTTGACGTTTTCGTTCTTTTGCCTGTGCTTCTTTCTGCTCCTGCCAGCTTAATTTATTCTCGGAAGGAGCGGAAGCGGAGGAAGAGGAGTCCGACACGGTTACATTAGATGTGTAAGCAGCGGTCAGCTCTTCTTTTTTCTCCAGATAATAATCATAATTTCCAATGTAATTAACAAATTTCTGATTGACGAGATCAAGAATACGGGTAGCGGTCTGATTGATAAAATAACGATCGTGGGAGACATAGAGCAGTGTTCCGGTGTAATCATTTAAAGCGTGCTCTAAAATCTCTTTGGATGCAATGTCTAAGTGGTTGGTAGGCTCGTCCAAAACAAGGAAATTTGCTTCTGAGAGCATGAGCTTTGCCAGAGAGACTCGCCCTCTTTCTCCGCCGCTTAAATCGCCGATCAATTTAAATACATCATCCCCGGTGAAAAGAAAGGCTGCCAGCATATTGCGAATCTCAGTATTTGTAAGAGACGGATAATCGTCGGAAATTTCATCAAAAATGGTTTTCTCCATATGAAGAACATGGTGTTCCTGATCATAATATCCAATATGTACATTTGTTCCCAAGGTAAAAGAACCATGGTCTGCATCTACAAGTCCATTTAATATTTTAAGAAGCGTTGTTTTGCCGGTTCCATTGTCACCGATGATTGCCACATGCTCGCCGCGCTTGATCTCAAAAGAAACATCCGAGAACAGCTGCTGTGGTGGGAATGCTTTGCTTAAATGTTCGATGGATAAAACATCATTTCCGCTGACAACCGACGGGGTGAGTGTCAAATGGATGTCGGTGTTGATCTCCTGTGGTTTTTCAATGCGCTCAATCTTATTCAACATCTTTTCGCGGCTTTCAGCACGTTTGATAGATTTCTCGCGGTTGAATGAACGAAGCTTTTCAATTACGGCTTCCTGATGTTTGATTTCCTGCTGCTGGTTTAAATATTCTTTTAACCGTGCTTCCCGGAGCTGCTTTTTCTTATAGGAAAAGTCGCTGTAATTTCCAAGGTATGTCATAACCTGACCGGCTTCAATCTCAATTACCTTTGTGACAATTCGATTGAGAAAATATCGGTCATGAGAGACAATAAGGGCAGCGCCCGTATAGTTGAGAAGGTAAGTTTCCAGCCATGTGATGGAATTTAGATCCAAATGGTTGGTCGGCTCGTCGAGAAGTAAAATATCGGGTTTAGAAAGAAGCAGCTTTCCGAGGGAAACTCTTGTTTTTTGCCCACCGGAAAGAGTGGCGACCGGTCTTGAGAATTCGTCCTCCTGAAAACCCAGCCCTTTCAGAACTCCGGTGATTTCGCTTTCATATGCATAACCATTTTCTCGCTCAAAAGCGGCAGTCAACCGATGGTAGGTCTCCATACGGCTGTTTAATTCACTCCCTGAGAGATCTTTCATTTCCAGTTCAATGCTGCGAAGCTGTTCTTCCATAGCAATAAGATGTGCCTTGGCAGACTTCACTTCGTCATAAATAGAATTGGAGCTATCCATGTTTTGGTGCTGTGCCAGATAGCCAAGTGTCTTTCCTCTTGTCAGGATTACATTTCCGCTGTCTGTCGGAAGTTCACCTACGATCATTTTCAGGATGGTGGATTTTCCGGCACCGTTAGGTCCTACAAGAGCAGCCTTTTCGTGGTCTTCTATATGAAAGGAACCATTATCAACAATGATTTTTTCTTCAAATGCTTTACTGATTCCGTGACATGCAAGTATCATATGTAACCTCCTATATCTATAACATACGACCTTATTATAGCGAAAAGAACATAAAAAAACCACTAAAAGTTTGACTTTGAAACCACAATTTTATATAATAATTTATAGAGAGTGAATGGGAAGGTGAGAAAATTGGAGAGCAGAGACATTTCTCAGGCAGTAATAAGACGACTGCCAAGATATTATCGATATCTCGGAGAGCTTCTGGAAAACGGAGTGGAAAGGATATCTTCAAACGATTTAAGTAAACAAATGAAAGTAACTGCATCTCAGATTCGTCAGGACTTGAATAATTTTGGTGGATTTGGACAGCAAGGCTACGGATATAATGTGAAATACCTGTATACAGAGATCGGAAAGATCCTCGGACTGGAGGAAGATCATAACATTGTGATCATTGGTGCCGGTAATCTCGGACAGGCTCTGGCAAATTATGCAGCCTTTGAGAAGAGAGGGTTTATTTTAAGCGGTATTTTTGATGTGAATCCAAGACTTCAGGGGATGACG
Source organism: uncultured Dorea sp. (assembly GCA_900543415.1). Lineage (GTDB taxonomy): Bacteria > Bacillota > Clostridia > Lachnospirales > Lachnospiraceae > Dorea_D. Next base: position 20,717 of record UQRE01000004.1, read on the forward strand.
ATTCGTGGTGTCCCAATACGGATGATGGATGAACTAAAATCTTTTGTGAAGGAAAATGATGTTGAGATCGCGGTGCTTACGATACCGAAGGAGAAGGCTATTGAAGTTGCAAATATGCTGGTAGATAACGGAGTTCGTGCGATCTGGAATTTCGCACATACAGATCTGAATCTTCCGGAGAATATAATTGTAGAGAATGTGCATTTGTCAGAAAGTCTGATGCAATTATCTTATAACATCAGCCGCTATAAGGAAGAGCATAAGGAATAGTGATACAGAGACGTATGAGAAAGGCTTGTGCATGGCAGGCTTTTACTCATACGTTTTTTTCTATGAAGGAGGATGAACGAATATGCAATATCTTCCCAATGGGATGCAGATGAAGGAAGCGGATACTTATACGATAGAGCAGGAACATATTCCGTCTTCAGAGCTTATGGAACGGGCGGCGAACGCATGCGTATCCTGTATGATAGATAGCGGTTATGATCTTGGAAATATACTGATTGTATGTGGAAAAGGAAATAATGGCGGAGACGGGCTGGTGATGGCGGAGATCTTCAAAAAGAAAGGGTATCCTGTCACGGTGTATCAAATTCATCCGTCTGCCGGTGACGAATATCCACAAGGTGAATATAGTATTATAGTAGATGCCATGTTCGGTGTAGGATTAAATCGTCCGGTGCAAGGAGTTTATGCGAAGACGATTGAACATATGAATGCGTCATCCGGTGTCAAGGTTGCAGTTGACATTCCCTCGGGAATCAGTTCTGACAGCGGATGCGTGTTAGGAACAGCTTTTCGTGCAGATCTTACGGTTACGTTCCAAGCGAAAAAGGCAGGACACATCCTCTATCCGGGAAGAAGCTATGCCGGAGAAGTGGTTGTGGCAGATATAGGAATCACAACAAATATTTTTGAGCGTAATAAAAGTGTTGCCTGCTGCTATGACAAAGAGGAATACTGGAGATTCCTTCCCGAGCGAAGAAGAGATTCACATAAGGGAACTTATGGAAGACTTCTTGTGATCGCAGGAAGCGAAGGGATGAGCGGCGCAGCTTATTTTAATGCAGCTGCGGCATACCGAACAGGTGCCGGACTGGTGGAAATCTATACTTCAGGAGCAAATCGCATTGTGCTGCAGAGTCTTCTTCCGGAGGCAATCGTTACCACATACGATTCCTATGAAGAAGAAAAATTAAGAGAACTTCTTGATAAAGCAGATGCAGTATGTATTGGCTCGGGGCTGGGAACCGGGAAAAAGGCAAAAAAGATTCTGCGAACTGTTCTTCGGGAAGCAAAGGTGCCATGTGTCATTGATGCGGATGGGTTAAATCTTCTCAGCGAGTATCCGGAATACATGGAACTTTTGCGTGAAGGAAGATTTGTTCTGACCCCTCACATGAAGGAAATGTCAAGACTTACGGGAGTTGGCATCAAAAAGATCAAGGAACAGAGAATTCCGTTGCTTGAAGAATTCGTACAGGAATATGGATGCACATGTATATTGAAGGATTCCTGCACCATTGTGTCAGCGGAAGGGGAACATACTTATGTGAACCAATCCGGAAATGAAGCAATGGCGAAGGGAGGAGCCGGTGATGTGCTGGCAGGAATTGTTGCAGGACTTCTGGTACAAAAAGTGCCGGAGAGAGAGGCAGCTGTTCTTGGTGTATATGCACATGGAACATGTGGAGATCTTGCAAGAGATGAGTTGGGAAGCTACAGTGTTCTTGCCACAGATCTGATAAGGAAACTAAGTGTTGTATGGAAAGGCGAGGAGGAGACAAGACATGAAAAGTTACACAAGAATTCGCGCAAGGATTGATCTGGATGCAATTGAATACAATATTGAAAAAATGAAAGAAAACCTTCCGGAAGATACGAAACTGATCGTTGTTGCCAAGGCAGATTGTTATGGACACGGGGCTTTGCAAACTACAAGTCTTCTCTCGTTGAAAGAATATGTGTGGGGATTTGCAGTAGCTACGCTGGATGAGGCGATCGTGCTTCGAAGAGGAGGCATTACAAAGCCGATCCTTGTACTTGGCTGTATTTTCCCTGAACAGTGGATAGACGCACTGGAAAATAATATTCGAATTACCGTCTATGCAGAGGAATTGACAAAGGTTTTATCGGATCTTGCAGTGAAAATAGGAAGAAAAGCTTATGTGCATGTGAAGTTGGATACGGGCATGGGAAGAATCGGCTTTACTCCGGGAAAAGAAGGTGCCGATAAGATAGAAGAGATCAGTAAGCTTCCGAACATTGTAATGGAAGGCTTATATACTCATTTTTCTAAGGCTGATGAAGGTGATAAAAGCTATACAATGAAACAGATGGAAGCGTATACATGGATGAAAGAAGAATTGGCCGGTCGGGGCATTACATTTTCGTACTATCATTGCTGTAATAGTGCCGGAATCATTGACCTAAAAGGGGCAGGTCAAAATCTCGCCAGAGCCGGAATCTCCACTTATGGCATGTATCCTTCGGAGGAAGTGCATAAGGAAAATGTAGATCTTAAACCGGCGCTTGAGCTTATCAGTCATGTGGCATTTGTAAAATGGGTAGATGAAGGAAAAATGATCAGTTATGGCGGTACTTATGTGACGAAGAGGCGTACGAAGATTGCCACAATTCCGGTAGGATATGGAGACGGTTATCCGAGAAGTCTTTCGAACAAAGGGTATATGCTGATCCACGGAAAGAAGGCTCCGATCATAGGAAGAGTCTGCATGGACCAATGTATGGTTGATGTAACGGAGATTGAAGATGTCAAGTTTGGCGATGAGGTTGTACTGGTAGGGCGCGACGGTGATGAGTATCTTTCTGTAGAAACATTAAGCCGGCTGTCTGACCGTTTTAATTATGAATTTGTCTGTTTGATGGGCAAGAGAATTCCAAGAGAATATATAAGACGTGGAGAGATTCAGGAACAGATGGATTATTTTGCTTAAAAACAGGAATGTGAACTCTGTGGAATACATCCGAAAAAGATGGAAATACTAATTTTATCTTAAAGAAATCGGAGTGTGAAAGAGAGTGCAGGTAAGACGCGGAGATATCTATTATGCGGACTTAAGTCCGGTTGTCGGTTCAGAACAAGGGGGCGTACGCCCGGTTCTTATTATACAGAACGATGTAGGAAACAAACACAGCCCTACAGTAATCTGTGCGGCAATTACTTCGCGGATGAATAAGGCGAAGCTGCCAACGCATGTGGAGATTGATGCAAGGAAATATCAAATTGTGAAGAATTCAGTTGTTCTTTTAGAACAGATTCGAACCATCGATAAACTGAGACTAAAAGAACTTGTATGTCATTTAGATCAAACAATTATGAAGAAAGTAGATGAGGCGATCAAAGTAAGCTTTGAGCTTCATACATAGCAAAGGAGTTAAAGAACAGATAATATGGAAAATGGGAGTTTATTTCAAAGAGTACGACAGATCCTGAAGATTGAAGATGATATGGACGATGAGGCGAAAAAAGAAGCAGCTTCCTTGATTCGAAATATTTTCCGTTATATGGATAAAGATGCGAAGGATATTATGACGCATCGAAAAAATATTGTTGCCATTGATGAGCAATTTACGATGGAAGAAGCACTTGAATTTATGTTGGATGACAAATATTCTCGTGTGCCGATCTATCATGAGAGTATTGACGATATCATTGGATTTCTGCATTTGAGAGAGGCAATGACCTGTTACCTTAAGGAAGAAAAACTTCGAAAAGTTTCTGTGAGGGAGCTTGGGGATTACATAAGACCGGTAGTATTTATTCCGGAGACAAAAGGAATCGACCGTCTGTTTAAAGAAATGCAGATGAAGAAAAACCATATTGCGATCGTGGTGGATGAGTATGGACAAACCTCCGGTCTGGTGACGATGGAAGATATTGTTGAGGAAATTATGGGGAATATCCTTGATGAACATGATGAAGAAGAGGAGCTGATCCATGCGCAGCCGGATGGAAGCTATCTGGTTGACGGAATGACAATTCTGGAAGACTTGTCTGATCTTCTGAACATCAGTTTTCAGTGTGAAGAAGATGAAGAGTATGACACTTTAAACGGATTTTTGATTGGTGAACTTGAACGGATTCCGGCAGAAGACGAAAAGTGTGTTATCGAGAAGGACGGCTATCGCTATACGATTTTATCGATGGACAACAATACAATAGATCGAGTTAAGATTGAAAAAACACAAGAAGAGTGTTAGAATAAAAAGATGTGAAAAAGATAAGAGATACAAGGAGAGATTGATTTATGTCAGGACATTCAAAATTTGCCAATATTAAGCACAAAAAAGAAAAAAATGATGCTGCGAAGGGAAAAATCTTTACGAAGATCGGAAAAGAGCTGGCTGTGGCAGTAAAAGAGGGTGGCGGTACAGACCCTGCGAACAACAGCAGACTTCGTGATGTAATTGCGAAAGCAAAAGCAAACAACATGCCAAATGATACGATCGAGCGTAATATTAAGAAAGCTTCCGGCGATGCCAACGCAGCTAATTATGAGCATATTACATATGAGGGATATGGACCGAACGGAACAGCGATCATTGTGGAGACATTGACTGATAACCGCAACCGTACAGCGACAAATGTAAAGAATGCATTTACGAAAGGAAACGGAAATGTAGGGACACCGGGTTGTGTATCCTTTATGTTCGATACCAAGGGACAGATTGTGATCGATAAGGAAGAATATGAAGCAGATGCGGATGAGCTTATGATGATGGCTCTGGATGCAGGAGCAGAGGATTTTGCAGAAGAGGAAGACAGCTTTGAGATTCTGACAGATCCGGATGATTTCAGCGACGTGAGACAGGCATTAGAGGACGCAGGCGTCCCTATGGCTGCGGCTGAGGTTACTATGATCCCACAGACTTACGTAGAACTTACAGATGAGACAGATATCAAGAATATTCAGAAAACTCTGGATATGCTGGATGACGATGATGATGTCCAGAATGTATACCACAACTGGGATGAATAAAAACACAGCGGAGGACAGAAGATGGAAGAAGATGTAAAGAAGAAGCTGCGTGATCTATTCGATGATATGCTGACGAAGGTTGGGGAATTCAAACGAAAAACCTATAGTGATGTTTTTGAAAAAGGTTACGAGATTTATAAAAGTCTTCCGGAGGAAATCGCCGGTTTATGCGAAGAGGCAGAAGAAGACAGACGTGAAGAACTGGTGGAAGAATTAGCTTTGGTAATTCCGGATTATGCATTGGGGAAAATAGGGGAACGATCGAAGAAAGAAAAAGACCAGTTATATGTAGACTTTAATCTTAATATGGCTGTGTATGTGGTCCCGATTCTCAACTATTCAGGGAACGAATGGTGTGAAAAATTAGCGAAACGAATGGTGGAGTTATGGAATGAAAAGAAAGTTTCAAAGCTTACACTGTCATATTCCACCTATGATAATATAAAAAGTGGATTTAAGAGCAGATTATGCTATATTACGACAGCGGTCTGCGAACACCTTGACAAATCGGATGATTGTTACGAACTTACGACACTTAGAGATTACAGAGACCACTATTTAATGCAGACAGAAGAAGGACGGGGTATTGTAGAGGACTACTATGAGATCGCGCCGGGAATTGTGATGATGATCAATATGAGAAAGGATGCTGAAGCTGTTTACAGCAACCTGTATCAGAAATATTTGGTGCCGTGTATTGAAATGATCGAAGCTGGGGAAAATGAAGCGTGCCAGAATCTATATATGGATATGGTACATAATCTGCAAAAGGAATACTTATATTCATAGGAGGACAACAAGATGAGTGATTACAGAATTGAAACAAAATGTATTCAGTCCGGTTATGAGCCGGGAAACGGAGAACCTAGAGTGCTTCCGATCTACCAGAGCACGACATTTAAGTATAGTTCCAGTGAACAGATGGGACGTCTGTTTGACTTGGAAGAATCCGGCTATTTTTATACCAGATTGCAAAATCCAACGAACGATGCAGTAGCAGCAAAGATCTGCGATCTGGAAGGCGGAGTGGTTGCTATGCTGACATCTTCCGGTCAGGCTGCAAACTTTTATGCGATTATGAATATTTGCGAAGCAGGAGATCACATTGTATGCGCATCTGCTGTTTACGGAGGTACATATAATCTGTATGCACACACTATTCGTAAAATGGGTGTGGAGGCAACCTTCGTTGATCCGGACTGCAGTGAGGAAGAATTGAATGCAGCATTTCAGGAGAATACGAAAGCAGTATTCGGTGAATCTATTGCTAACCCGGCATTAGTTGTTCTTGATTTTGAAAAGTTTGCCAAGGCAGCACATGCTCACGGTGTTCCATTTATCGTAGATAATACGTTTTCTACACCGATCAACTGCCGTCCATTTGAGTGGGGAGCTGATATTGTAACTCATTCTACAACAAAATACATGGATGGTCATGCTTCCTGTGTGGGCGGAGCAATTGTAGACAGCGGTAATTTTGACTGGGCAGCATATGCAGACAAATTCCCGGGACTTACTACGCCGGACGAGACTTATCACGGAGTCATTTATACAGAAAGATTCGGAAAGGGTGCTTATATCACAAAAGCGACAGCGCAGCTTATGAGAGACCTTGGCTCTATCCAGTCTCCTCAGAATGCGTTCTTGTTGAATCTCGGACTTGAGACTTTACATCTTCGTATGGCAAGACACTGTGAAAATGCAGTAAATGCGGCAAAATATTTGAAAGACCATGAAAAAGTGGCATGGGTATCCTGTCCGTCACTTCCCGGAGATAAATATTACGATCTTGCAAGCAAGTATATGCCAAACGGAACCTGCGGTGTAATCACCTTTGGTCTTAAAGGTGGAAGAGAAGCAGCTGTTCGCATGATGGACAGCCTGAAGATGATCGCGATTGTCACACACGTGGCTGATGCGAGAAGCTGTGTGCTTCATCCGGCAAGCCATACCCACCGTCAGATGAACGATCAGGAATTAATGGAAGCAGGCGTACAGCCGGATCTGATCCGTTTCAGTGTAGGAATTGAAAATATTGAAGATATCATTTCAGATCTTGAACAGGCGTTAGAGCAGGTATAAAATCATCTAAACACCTCCATACTAAGAAAAAAGTATGGAGGTGTTTTTTTGTATGGGAAAGGAAGAAAAGGAAGAGCGCTCAGAAGCGGAAATCCGGGAAACAGGAAGTGTAAGTCTCGATGAGAACAGGAAAAATCATCGGATTAAATTACTTACGATTATTGGAGAAATTGAGGGGCATGAAGCAGTGTCCGGCAATACAAAAGCAACGAAATATGAACATCTTCTTCCGATGCTTGCAGAAATTGAGGACAGTGAAGAGGTGGATGGATTGCTGATTTTATTAAATACACTGGGCGGAGATGTTGAAGCAGGTCTTTCTATCGCCGAGATGATCGCATCAATCAGCAAACCAACGGTATCTCTTGTCCTGGGAGGAAGTCATTCTATCGGAGGTCCGCTTGCGGTATCGGCAAAGTATTCTTTTATTGTACCAAGCGGAACGATGGTGATTCATCCGGTGCGGACCAACGGGATGTTCATCGGTGTGGAACAGAGCCTTCGGAATATGATCAGAACGCAGGATAGAATTACGAGATTTCTGGCAGAGCATTCACATATCTCTAAAGAGCGAATCGAAGAACTTATGCTTAACCCAACAGAACTTGTCAAAGATGTAGGGACACTGTTGGAAGGAAGAGAAGCGGTGGAGGAAGGACTGATAGATGCAGTAGGAGGCATGAAGGATGCTCTTGGCAAATTGCACGCAATGATCGAAGAAGAGGAGAAGAAAAAGGGCAAAATTATGTAATGACAGTCTATTTTAAAAATGCTATACTATTAATAGTATTGCCAATAATAAGGGGGAAAAGTTAATGGCTGCAAAGTCAAAGAAAAAGAGTAGCAGGAAACCGACGAAAAAGAAGAAGACAGAACAGAGTTTTTTGCAGGATGAGGTGATCATTTGGCTGACACTTGCAGTCAGTCTTTTGCTGATACTCAGTAACTTTGGACTGGGGGGATGGATCGGCGATGAAGTATCTTATTTTTTTAGTGGAATTTTCGGTCTGATCACTTATATTATTCCATTTGCTTTGTTTGGTATAGCGGCATTTCTTGTATCGAACAAAGGAAATGTGTCAGCTTATATAAAAGTAGCGGCAGGAATCGTTTTTCTGATTCTTGCCTGTACCTTTTTAGAACTTGTGGATCATAAAGGCGGAAGTCTGGGGAAGAGTATTGCAAAAATATTAACGCCTACGATCGGGACAGCGGGTACATATGTAGTGATTATTATTTTTATGATCATTTGCTGTGTGATTATCACAGGAAAATCATTGCTTCAGGGCGTGAAAACACAGAGCGGAAAAGCTTATGACAAAGCAAAAGAGGACAATGCAAGACGTCGGAAGGAAGCAGAACTTCGAAGAAAAGAAAGAGAACAGGAGAAAAAGAAAACTACCGGGAATTTTGAAAAAGAGAAGAAAAAGAGAACAGATAAACATGCCGTGGGAGTCTCTTTTGCCACTACTTTGACAGGAAAATCTCCGGATATGAAAGAAATTGCACCGGAACCGGCCAAAGAACCTGTACCGGAACCGGAAGAAAGCCCATCATTTGTGATTAACCGTACAGAACCGGAGCCGGATATTGAAGAAGCAGAACCATTTGCGGAAGAACCGTACGAGCCGGTCAGGGAATCAAAAAAGAAGTCGGGAGCTATGGCGGCTGCAGAGATGGAGCGTGTGGCGGCTGCAGTTGCTGCGGATGAAGCAAAACCGAAAAAAGCATATCATTTTCCACCGATGAACCTTCTGAAGCGTGGAAATAAAACGTCCGGTGAATCCGATGCACATTTGCGTGAAACAGCTATGAAGCTTCAGCAGATTCTGCAAAATTTTGGTGTGAGCGTTACGGTTACCAATGTAAGCTGCGGACCCGCAGTTACAAGATATGAGCTTCAGCCGGAGATGGGTGTCAAAGTCAGTAAGATCGTAGGACTTACGGATGACATCAAATTAAATCTGGCGGCGGCTGATATCCGTATTGAGGCGCCGATTCCCGGGAAAGCAGCAGTTGGTATCGAGGTTCCGAACAAGGAAAACTCAGCGGTTATGCTTCGCGATCTTTTGGAGACTGCGGAATTTAAAAACAGTCAGTCGAAGATATCCTTTGCAGCCGGCAAAGATATTGCCGGTAAGGTCGTAGTGGCAGATATTGCGAAAATGCCGCATCTTCTCATTGCAGGTGCGACGGGGTCCGGTAAATCGGTCTGCATTAACACGCTGATCATGAGTATCCTGTATAAGGCTTCACCCGAGGAAGTAAAACTTATTATGATCGACCCGAAGGTCGTGGAATTAAGTGTGTACAATGGAATTCCTCACTTGATGATTCCGGTAGTGACAGATCCGAAGAAAGCGGCGGGCGCTCTGAACTGGGCGGTTGCGGAAATGATGCGGAGATATCAGGCATTTGCAGAGCAAAATGTAAGAGATATGAAGGGCTATAATGAAAAAGCTGCATCCTCTCCTGCGATTGATGGAGAAGAGTTAAAGATGATGCCTCAGATTGTGATCATCGTTGACGAGCTTGCCGACCTTATGATGGTCGCTCCCGGAGATGTGGAAGAAGCAATCTGTAGATTGGCACAGCTTGCAAGAGCAGCAGGAATTCATCTTGTAGTGGCAACCCAGCGTCCATCGGTCAATGTCATCACAGGACTTATTAAAGCAAATATGCCGTCACGTATTGCATTTTCAGTATCTTCCGGTGTGGATTCCAGAACGATCATTGATATGAACGGAGCAGAGAAGCTGCTTGGAAAAGGAGATATGCTGTTTTATCCATCCGGATATCAAAAACCAGCTCGTGTGCAAGGTGCGTTTGTCACAGATAAAGAAGTACAGAGTGTGGTAGAATATCTGAAAAATCATAATGGTGATGCGGATTATGATAATGAGATCGTACAGCATGTAAATACCAGTGAGATCGGAACCGGACAAGGTCTGGGTGCCGGCAGTGAAGAGAATGAACGCGACATGTATTTTACAGAAGCAGGTCGCCTCATTATAGATAAGGACAAGGCTTCCATTGGAATGCTGCAGCGGACCTTTAAGATTGGATTTAACCGCGCGGCAAGAATTATGGATCAACTCTGCGAGGCAGGAGTGGTTGGCGGAGAAGAAGGCACAAAGCCAAGAAAAGTGCTGATGTCAAAGGAAGAATTTGAACAGTACATGGGTGAAAATTCATAAATGTAAAATGGAAGCAAAAAAACACAGAAAAAGAAAGGATGAAGGGCAATGAAAACAGATATCCAGATTGCACAGGAAGCAAAAATGTCACATATCCGAGAGGTGGCACAGACATTGGGGATTCAAGAGGATGAGTTGGAGCTTTATGGAAAATATAAAGCAAAACTTTCTGACGAGGTATGGAACAATGTAAAGGACAGACCGGATGGAAAACTTGTTCTCGTTACTGCGATCAATCCGACACCGGCAGGAGAAGGAAAGACAACAACTACCGTCGGACTTGGACAGGCTATGGCAAAATTAAATAAAAAGGCAGTGATTGCGTTAAGAGAGCCTTCTCTTGGCCCATGCTTTGGAATTAAAGGCGGTGCAGCAGGAGGCGGCTATGCACAGGTTGTTCCGATGGAAGATCTCAATCTTCATTTTACCGGAGATTTCCATGCGATCACTTCTGCAAACAATTTGCTTGCAGCAATGCTGGATAATCACATTCAACAGGGAAATGCTCTTCAGATTGATCCGAGACAGGTTGTGTGGAAACGCTGTCTGGATATGAATGACCGCTGCCTTCGTAACGTAGTGGTGGGACTTGGAAATAAAATGGACGGAATGGTGAGAGAAGATCATTTTGTAATTACGGTTGCTTCAGAGATTATGGCAATTCTTTGTCTTGCAGACGATATCGACGATCTGAAAAAGAGACTTGGAAGAATTATTGTAGCATATAATTTTGCGGGAGAGCCGGTCACAGCCGATGATCTTCAGGCGACAGGTGCAATGACAGCTCTTTTGAAAGATGCGATCAAACCAAATCTCATTCAGACATTAGAACATACTCCGGCGCTTGTACATGGTGGTCCATTTGCCAATATTGCACATGGATGTAACAGTGTACGCGCAACAAAGATGGCTCTGAAGATGAGTGATATCACGATTACAGAGGCAGGCTTCGGAGCGGATCTCGGTGCTGAGAAATTCTTCGATATTAAATGCCGCAAAGCCGGACTTAAACCGGATGCTGTAGTTTTAGTTGCAACTGTGCGTGCATTGAAGTATAATGGTGGGGTTGCCAAGAGCGACCTTGCAGAAGAAAATCTGGAAGCATTGAAAAAAGGAATTGTAAATTTAGAGAAACATATTGAAAATATTCAGAAATACGACGTACCGGTGATCGTTACTTTGAACTCTTTTATTACCGATACCGAGGCGGAAAATACATTTATTCGGGAGTTCTGTGAAGAGAGAGGATGTGAGTTCGCTCTTTCAGAAGTATGGGAAAAAGGTGGCGAGGGTGGAATCGCTCTTGCTGAAAAGGTTCTGGACACATTGGAAAATAAAGAAAGCCATTTCCATACACTCTATGAAGATGAACTTTCATTGAAAGAAAAGATTGAAAAAATTGCAACAGAGATCTATGGAGCCAAAGGTGTTGTCTATGAACCTGCAGCTTCAAAACAGCTTGCGAAGATTGAAGATATGGGATTTGGAGATCTTCCGATCTGTATGGCAAAAAATCAATACTCTTTATCTGATGATGCGAAGAAGCTTGGACGACCGGAGAATTTTGATATTCATATCCGTGAAGTATATGTAAGTGCGGGAGCAGGATTTGTGGTAGCACTGACAGGTGCGATCATGACCATGCCGGGACTTCCGAAAGTACCGGCTGCGAACGGCATTGACGTATCTGAGGATGGAATGATTACCGGATTATTCTAATTGATTCTAACAGGAGGTTATAAGAAGCAATGAAGTGTAGATATTGCAGAAAGGAAATACCGGAAGGTGCATTATATTGTAAAGCATGCGGCAGGGAAGTATTTATTGTTCCTGAATACAATCCGTTGGACGATATGCTCACGGAGCAGATCAGAGATTCCATTGACGGAACAGGACGAGAGGAGGATTACCTTGTCTATGATGATGCGTCTTTTCAGACGCGCGCAACATCTGCACGCAGAAATACCGGACGGACAGTGAGAACTGGCAGTACCGGAAGGATGGAGAATACCGGACGTACAAGAAACACAGGGCGGATGAAAAATACCGGACGGACGGCTCCACTTACAAAGGAGCAAAAGAGACGTCAGGCAGAGAAGAGAAAGCAGAAACGCCGTAAGAAAAGAAGAAAGGTTCTGTTGATCATGGCGCTGATTCTTGCTGTGATCGTAGGAATCAGCATTGTTCTCTATCAAAATTCTTATACCGGAATTGTGGCGAAAGGAAATAAAGCTCTTACATCTAAAGAGTACGGAGCAGCACAGGAATCTTTTGAAAAGGCTCTGTCAAAAAATGACGAGAAACCGGATGCATATGTAGGGTTGTCCAAAGTATACATCGGTCAAAATGATTTAGATGCGGCAGAGCAGGTATTTACGGATGCGATTGAAAAACATAGTAAGAATACCGAGCTTTATGAAGCATGTATTCAATTCTATTTGGATACAAAGCAGGCGATTAAAATACCAGAGCTTATGGATGAGGCATCGGACAGTGTGGCAGAAGCGTTAAATGGATATATCATCGACAAGCCGGAATATAGTCTGGATGATGAGGAAACCTATGATGATGTTCAGCAGCTGACGCTTAGTACAACGGGAAAAACAATTTATTATACTACGGACGGTTCCGATCCAACCTTCCAGAGCATAAAATACACAAAGCCGATTCAGCTTGACGAGGGCGAGACAACGATCAAGGCAATTTCTGTTGATAAGCGCGGAGTGCCAAGTCAATATGAAGAGAAAACTTATGTTATCGAGCTTCCGATCGAAGAAGCGCCGGCCGTTTCCCCTTCTACCGGACAGTATGAATCTGAAATGACGATCGAAGTAAAAGTTCCGGAAGGGTACGATGCCTATTATACGTTGGACGGAGAAAATCCGACAACAGCATCTACAAAGTATACCGGTCCCATTGATATGCCAAAAGGAAACACTCTTTTTAAAGCAGTTCTTGTGTCCGCTGACGGAAGATTAAGCGGGGTAACCACCAGAAACTATAGTTTAGAACTTAGTGAATAAGCATAAAAACAGCGATCTGTTACTTGAAATTTTGTGATAAATACATTATGATTAAAAGAGCATGAATTATTAGGAGGAGACAAGATGTACAAGATATTAAAAGCAGAAAAACTGGCTGCTAATATTTATCTTATGGATGTAGAAGCACCTCGTGTTGCAAGACATTGCGAGCCGGGGCAGTTTGTCATTGTCAAGATGGATGAAAAAGGCGAACGTATTCCACTTACCATTTGTGATTACGACAGAGAGGCAGGAATTGTAACTATCGTATTCCAGCCTGTTGGCGCGTCTACGACAAAGATGACGGAGTTAAAAGCAGGAGATTCTTTCCGTGACTTTACCGGTCCTCTTGGATGTGCGTCTGAATTTGTAGCAGAGGATTTAGAGACTTTAAAGAAGAAGAAATTCTTATTTGTAGCCGGGGGTGTTGGCGCTGCTCCGGTTTATCCACAGGTGAAGTGGTTAAAAGAGCATGGTATTGAGGCGGATGTTATTGTCGGTGCAAAGACAAAAGATCTCCTGATTCTCGAAAAGGAGATGGAGGAAGTATCCGGTAATTACTACCCATGTACAGACGACGGCTCTTATGGTCACGCCGGCATGGTTACTACTATGGTAGACGAGTTGGTTGAAAAAGGAAATAAATATGACGTCTGTGTTGCAATCGGACCAATGATCATGATGAAATTTACTTGTCTGACAACGAAGAAATATGACATTCCGACAATAGTCAGCATGAATCCGATCATGGTAGACGGAACAGGTATGTGTGGTGCCTGTCGTGTGATCGTTGGCGGAGAAGTAAAATTTGCCTGCGTAGACGGACCGGAATTCGACGGACATCTGGTAGATTTCGACAATGCAATGAAGAGACAGCAGATGTACAAGACACAGGAAGGCCGTGCAATGTTGAAATTACAGGAAGGCGACACCCATCACGGTGGATGTGGTCATTGCGGAGGTGACGAGTAATGGCAGATGTATTAAAGAGAGTACCTGTAAGAGAGCAGGAACCAAAAGTAAGAGCAACAAACTTTGAAGAGGTTTGTTACGGATATAATCAGGAAGAAGCAATGGAAGAGGCTTCTCGATGCTTGAATTGTAAAAATGCAAAATGTATTCAGGGATGCCCGGTATCTATCAACATTCCGGAATTTGTCGCAAAGGTGAAAGACGGAGATATAGAAGGCGCTTATAAGGTAATTGGTGAATCCTCCGCACTTCCGGCAATCTGCGGACGTGTATGTCCACAGGAGTCACAGTGTGAGAGCAAATGTATCCGTGGTATCAAGGGAGAGCCGATTTCCATTGGTAAATTGGAAAGATTCGTTGCGGATTATGCATTAGAGCATGATATCAAACCGGAAAAAGCAGAAAAGACAAACGGACATAAAGTTGCAGTGATCGGTTCCGGTCCGTCAGGACTTACATGTGCCGGCGATCTTGCAAAGCTTGGATATGAAGTGACAGTATTTGAAGCACTTCACGAGCTTGGCGGAGTATTGGTTTATGGTATTCCGGAGTTCCGTCTTCCAAAAGAGAAGGTTGTTAAAAAAGAAATCGAGAAAGTAAAAGAACTCGGTGTAAAATTCGAGACTAACGTAGTTATCGGTAAATCAACAACGATCGACCAGTTAATGGAAGAGGAAGATTTCGAGGCAGTATTTATCGGATCAGGAGCAGGACTTCCAATGTTCATGGGTATTCCGGGCGAGACAGCCAACGGAGTATTTTCAGCAAATGAATATTTGACAAGAAGTAATCTGATGAAAGCATTTGATGATTCTTATGATACACCGATTGCAGCCGGCAAGAAAGTTGCAGTTGTAGGTGGTGGAAACGTTGCTATGGATGCTGCGAGAACAGCGCTTCGTTTAGGAGCAGAGGTACATATTGTATACCGTCGTAGTGAAGCAGAGCTTCCAGCCAGAGTAGAAGAAGTACATCATGCAAAAGAAGAAGGAATTATCTTCGATCTTCTTACAAATCCAAAAGAGATCCTTGTAGACGAAAATGGATGGGTAAAAGGCATGAAAGTGATCAAGATGGAACTGGGAGAACCAGATGCTTCCGGAAGAAGACGTCCGGTAGAAATCGAAGGATCTGAGTACGAGATTGAACTGGATACAGTGATCATGTCACTCGGAACATCACCGAACCCATTGATCGCATCTACAACAAAAGGACTTGAAACAAACAGAAGAAAATGTATCGTGGCAGAAGAAGAGAACGGACAGACATCAAAAGCAGCAGTATTCGCCGGTGGAGACGCCGTAACAGGTGCAGCAACCGTAATCCTCGCCATGGGTGCAGGAAAAGCAGGAGCAAAAGGAATTCACGAATTCCTTTCTAAAAAATAGTAATTTGGGACGTAGCATTTTTTCAAAATGCTACGTCCCAAATTGCATTTTAGGGTGTCCCAAATTGAAAAATGCTCTGTACCACTTGGGGCAATTATGGTAGAATAAGTCCATTAGAGAAGAAACGAGGGTTTATGATATGACTATTTTTTGGGGACTTATGATCCCGTTTATCGGTACTGCGGCTGGCGCTGCATGTGTATTGTTTGTGAAAAATGAATTGAAACCGCTTCTTCAAAAGTCTTTGCTTGGCTTTGCGGCGGGGGTGATGGTGGCGGCTTCTGTCTGGTCGCTTTTGATTCCGGCAATGGATATGTCTGCGCATATGGGAAAGCTTTCTTTTATCCCGGCTGCTGTAGGATTTATTCTTGGAATTGCATTTTTACTGATTCTTGACAGAGTAATTCCGCATCTTCATATTGGTTCTGAGGAATGCGAAGGCCCGAAATGTTCGCTCAATAAATCGACCATGCTTACATTAGCTGTTACGATCCACAATATTCCGGAGGGTATTTCAAGCGGAGCGATTTTTGCCGGTTTATTAATGGATAATGCCAATGTTACGCTGGCAGGCGCATTTGCTCTGTCTATCGGAATTGCGCTGCAAAATTTCCCGGAAGGTTTTATTGTATCTCTTCCAATCCGCTCTGAAAAGGGAAGAGGCAGAGCATTCGGAGCCGGCGTGCTCTCAGGAATCGTAGAGCCGATTGCTGGAGGACTTACGCTGTTATTTGCGACCTATCTGACACCGGTACTTCCATATCTTTTAGCATTTTCGGCGGGGGCAATGATCTACGTGGTAGTAGAAGAACTGATCCCTGAATCTGCGGAAGGTGAGCACAGTAACATAGGAACGGTCGGCTTTGCGGCAGGATTTGTATTGATGATGATTTTAGATGTGGCATTAGGGTAAATAAGAAAGAGAGACTATGGAGCAGTTTTTAAAAGAGATAACAGATTGTTTACAACAGAAAATCAAAGAGTTGGATGAAGATTTATCTGCCGGACAGCAGGAAATCAAAAATATGCATGAATATTACTGGGAAAATTATACGGAAATGGATGAGTATGGCTATGAAAATTATGACAATCAGCAGGCACTGCTCCATCAGGTTCATGCAAATGAAGAAAAGCTTTCAAAGAGAAAGAGGCTTACAAAGATGTTGGAGTCCCCATTTTTCGGAAGAGTAGATTTTCGTTATGACGGAGAAGAGGAATCAGAGACCTTTTATATCGGAATTGGCAATTTTGCTCCCCGCGCAGGAATGCGCCCGCTGATCTACGATTGGAGAGCGCCGGTGTCCGGGTTGTTCTACGATTATGACAGAGGTCCGGCAGCCTATGACGCTCCGGGGGGAAGAATGGAGGGTGAGATCACATCCAAGTGGCAGTACAAGATAAAAAACGGGCATATGATCTACGGCTTCGAAAGTGATACGAAGATTGACGATGAAATTCTAAAACAGGAACTTGGAAGCGGCGGAGACGTACAGCTTAAAAATATTGTACGCACCATTCAAAAAGAGCAGAATGCGATTATCCGCAATACGAAAGACCGGATTCTGGCGATTCAAGGTGCGGCGGGAAGTGGCAAAACATCTGTGGCGCTCCATCGGATTGCCTATCTTTTGTATCATGACCGTGAAAATTTAAAGGCGGCTAATATTTTAATTCTGTCACCGAACAATGTGTTTTCTGATTACATTTCTCACATTCTTCCGGAATTGGGAGAGGAACATATACAGGAAATGAGCTTTGATCTCTTTGCTTACAAGGAATTAAAAGAAGTTGCAAATGACTGTGAAGATCGTTATGACTATTTAGAGAAGAAGATGAAATTCCAAGACAGTGAATGGGAAATCCGCTTTAAGGAGAAGCAGTCAGCAAGCTTCATCGGACAGATGGAAGGATTTCTGGCAATGCTGGAGGAAGATCTTGTGAATATCCGAAGCATTACATTTAAAGGCGTTCATAAGACCGAAGAAGAGATCCTTCATCTTTTTTATTTTAAATTCCAGACAGTTCCGCTGCTTGCGAGAATGGATGCGGTAATGGAATACCTGATCGACGAATACGAGACGCTGCGCGGGAAGAATATTTCTGAGGAAGATATGGAAGCACTTCGTGAGACCTTCCAGAAAATGTATGTGACAACGGATCTTTATGAAATCTACGGATGGCTGTTAAAAGACTGCGGATATCCGGAACTTTCGAATGCGGAGTATGAGCGGAGAAAATTAGAATATGAAGATGTATTTCCGATGTTATATTTGAAATACCGCTTGAAAGGAAGCAGGAAGCATAAGAATATCAAGCATTTGGTCATTGATGAAATGCAGGATTATTCTTATCTGCAATATAGCATACTGTCCATGCTATTTCATTGTCGAATGACCATTCTCGGGGACCGCGCACAGACGATGGACAGCGAATGCCAGGACGTGACAAAGTTCCTCCCGAAGATTTTTGGCAGAAAAATAAGAAAAATCGTTATGAACAAAAGTTACCGCAATACCTTAGAAATTGCAGAATATGCGGAGAGAATACGAGGCGGTGAGGGTCTGGAGCTGTTTCAGCGGCACGGTAAAGAAGTAGAAGAGTTTCATGGTCTTTCGATGGAGGAAATGCTGGAAAATATAGAAAAGCAGGTGAAATCTGCAAATGCTCAATATGAAACCGCAGCAGTAATCACAATGAATGAATCGGATGCCTATGATATTTACCGTCTGCTTAAGAATCGCCAGCTTCCGGTATCTTATATGGATCGCGACACATCCGTATTCAAGAAAGGAATGACTGTCACAACCTTTTATCTTGCAAAAGGGTTGGAATTCGATCAGGTCTTTGCTGTACTGGGAAGAGAGACAAATCCTCTCTATAAGCAGGCAAAATATATCAGCGCTACGCGCGCACTGCACGAATTATATGTTTATGAGGAAAGCTAAATGATAGAAAATATAAGAATGCGTCTGGAACAATTATCAGAAGAGGATTATAAAAAATTCAATGAAAACCTGCTGCCGGGAACGAAACATGTGCTTGGCGTGCGGATGCCGAAGCTGCGCGCGCTGGCAAAAGAAATTGCAAAGGGAGATTTCCGAGCATATCTTAATGAGGCGTATGAGAAAATAAGTGCGGACAAAGGCTCTTATCACGAAGAAATCATGCTGGAAGGTCTAGTGATCGCATATGCAAAGATGGAATTAAAAGAGCGGTTTTTCTACCTTGATCGATTTGTACCGAAGATTCATAACTGGGCAGTCTGTGACTGCTGCAGCAACACCTATAAATTCATGGAAAAGTATCAGGAAGAAAGCTTCGCCTATCTTGAAACGTATTTGCACAGCCAGAGAGAGTACGAGCTTCGCTTCGGAATTGTGTCCCTTCTGGATTATTTTATCAATGATTCTTATATTGACCGGGTGCTTTCTATATGCGAACATACAAGACATGAAGGATATTATGTGAAAATGGCAGTGGCGTGGACGTTGTCAGTCTGCTACGTGAAATATTCCGAAAAGACAAGAAGACTTTTAAAGGAAAACACAATGGATGAATTTACGCATAATAAAACGATCCAGAAAATACGGGAATCTTACCGTGTGAGCAGAGAAGAAAAAGAAGAATTAAAAAGCTGGAAGCGTTAATACAGGAGAAATCAATGAAAATTACAATCATTACAGTCGGAAAGATCAAAGAAAAATATTTAAAAGACGCGATTGCCGAGTACAGTAAGAGATTATCCAAATACTGTAAATTGGAGATTGTGGAAGTCGCAGATGAAAAAACACCGGATAACGCCAGTGAAACGGTGGAAAACCAGATACGGGCAAAGGAAGAGGAGCGGATCTTAAAATATGTAAAGGATGACGCGTATGTTGTCACTTTGGAAATTAAAGGCAGACAAGTAACTTCCGAGGAACTGGCAGATAAGATCGATACGCTTGGTATTCAAGGGACAAGCCATATTACGTTTATTATCGGTGGTTCCATCGGACTTGGCGAACAAGTGCTTGCAAGATCTGATTATGCACTCAGTTTTTCAAAAATGACATTCCCACATCAGTTGATGAGGGTGATTCTTCTGGAACAGATTTATCGCAGCTACAGGATTATCCATGGTGAACCGTATCATAAATAAAGCGTGAAAGAAAAGAGGCGATCATATGGCATTACATATTATGGTAGTGGAAGATGAACCGGCCATCCGGCAGGAATTATGCCAACTTTTATCGAATGCATTATATCGGGTGTCAGAAGTAGAAGATTTTACGGATGTGGCCGGAACAGTATTAGAAAAAGAACCGGATCTTCTCTTACTGGATCTTAATCTTCCGGTAGAGTCCGGTTATGATATCTGTACAAAAATCCGTAAAAGTTCTGAGGTGCCGATTATCTTTCTCACCAGCCGCACAGATTCTATGGATGAATTAACCGGAATGTTAAAGGGCGGTGATGACTATATCACTAAACCATTTCAAGCCCCTATTTTATTGGCGCGTATTGCAGCCGTGTTGAAGCGTTCTGCCAGGGCTAAAGATTATGAAGAACGGACAACGATTGTCTGCGGTGATTTAACCTTGGACATTGCCAGAGGCGTTATATACAGGAAAACTGCCGACAATCGGGAAAATGCACAGGCGGAGCTTACGAAAAATGAACTGAAGATTCTGCATTGTCTGCTTTTACACAAAGGACAGATTGTCTCCCGCATGGATTTGATTGAATATTTGTGGGATCAGCAGGTTTTTCTTGATGATAATGCGCTGAGCGTAAATATGACTCGTATTCGAGGCAAATTAAAAGAAATCGGTCTTCCACAAGACTATATTAAGACAAAACGAGGAATGGGGTATTATATATGAGACGAGAAAGTACAGGCTCCATGAGCCTTGCGTCATACTTGAAGGATCGCATCTTGCTGATCCTTCTTCAGATTGTGTGTCTTGGTTTTCTCTTATTTTTTCTTCGTATAACCGGTTATCCGAAAAGCAATTGCATTCTGATTACAGTTGTTTGGGGACTGGTTTTTCTTGTGTGGCTTAGTGTCCACTATATTTCCAGAAGGAATTATTTTAAGAAAATGAAAGAAATGATGGAGCAGATCGATCAGCACTATCTTCTGGGAGAGCTGATGCCGGATTCTGTGCATCTGGAGGATCAGATCTATCGGGAGTTGATCAGAAAATCAAATAAATCGGTCATTGAGCGGATTCGTGCGATTGAAGACGAGAAAAAAGAATATCGGGAATATATTGAGAGCTGGGTACATGAAATCAAAGCGCCGATCACAGGGATTGATCTTATGTGTGAAAATCATAAAGAAACACTGACCAGACGAATTGCACTTGAAAATCGAAAAATAGAAAACTATGTGGACATGGCCCTGTATTATGCAAGATCAGACGAGGTCTATCAGGATTATATGATTCGGGAAACAGATCTTGGACAAACGGCTGCAGAGATCCTTCAGCGAAATAAACGCTATCTGATACAAAAGGGAATACAGGCAGAAGTGAATTGCCCGGACATTGCATATACCGATGGGAAATGGATCGGCTTTATTTTGAATCAACTATTATTAAACAGTGCAAAATACAGCAAGGAGCAAGGGGCTCATATCAGGATCTTTACCGAGCATACAGAAAATGGTGTCCGTCTGACGGTAAAAGACAACGGAATCGGTATAAAGCCAGAGGAAATCGAGCGGATTTTCGAAAAAGGGTTCACCGGAAGCAACGGACGAAAGACAGAGCGTTCTACAGGTATGGGGTTATATTTGTGCAGTAAGCTGTGTCGTAAGCTTGGAATCAGCATTATGGCAGAATCAGAAGAGGGAAAGGGAACGTCAATGATATTAACTTTTCCGATCAGCAGTTATCTTACAAAATTGTAAGAATTGTGAAAGCAACGGAGATACCATCGCTTTGCATCATCTGATAATCTGGTTATAACAGCCGGAAGGCTTATACAGAACAACAAGGAGTGATGGAAATGAAAGATTATATTCGCGTAAGTGATGTAGAAAAATATTATGGAAATGGAACCAATGTGACGAAGGCAGTCGATCGGGTAAGCTTTCATGTAGAACAAGGAGAATTCATAGGTGTTATGGGGGCGTCCGGCTCCGGCAAAACGACACTTCTAAATATGCTTTCTACAATTGACCGCGTAACAGCAGGTCATATCTTTTATCAGGATGTCGATATTACCGAGCTTAGTGAAGATGAGCTGTCAGATTTTCGAAAGAAGAATCTGGGCTTTGTATTTCAGGACTACAACCTTCTGGACACCTTGACATTAGAGGAAAATATTCTTCTGGCAATGACACTTCGCAAAGGCAACCGAAAAGAGATACAAGAAAAATGCAATCAGATGATGGAGCTTCTTGGGATCGACGGAATAAAGAATCAGTTTCCTTACGAAGTATCGGGAGGTCAGAAACAACGCTGTGCATGTGCAAGAGCCCTTGTAAATGAACCTTGTCTTCTCCTTGCGGACGAACCGACAGGCGCTTTGGATTCAAAAGCAGCGCAAACTTTGCTTCGGACATTTGCAAGGCTCAACGAAACATTGCAGACAACCATCTTCATGGTTACACATGATGCGTTTTCGGCTAGTTATTGCAGTAGAATTTTGTTCTTGAAGGATGGCAGTATCTTCCACGAACTTGTAAGAGGGGAGAAAAAGAGAAGAGATTTTTTGAATGAGATTCTGGATGTACTGTCTCTGACAGGAGGTGAGCTGGCTGATGAATAGAAAGCTTGCGATTCGGAACGTGATGCGATTAGCTAAAGATTATGTAGTGTATTTTTTGACAATGACTTTTGTAACTGCTCTTATGTTTGCATTTAACAGTATTCTCTTCTCGGAAGATGTGCAGGGACTATTTGACATTGCAGGAATGATGGCGGCAATGGTAGGGATTGCTACATTCTTTATCGTGTGGATCATTGCGTGGCTCATTCATTACATGGTTCGTTTTATTCTGGAAAAAAGAAGCCGTGAATTCGGGATTTATCTGTTGATCGGAATGAAGAAAAAGGAGATTGCAAAGCTGTATCTCCGAGAAAATGCGGTGCTTGGAAGTA
The DNA here is from genome assembly GCA_900543415.1 of uncultured Dorea sp. Lineage (GTDB taxonomy): Bacteria > Bacillota > Clostridia > Lachnospirales > Lachnospiraceae > Dorea_D. Next base: position 43,476 of record UQRE01000004.1, read on the forward strand.
TTGCGTTTATTCTGGGAATGGGGCTTGGAATGCTGCTTCAGCAGATTTTGATGTCTATTTTGTACGGAATGATTCAAATGAATTATCATCTGAAGTTAGAAATGAATGGAAGCTGTTTTCTTATGACAGTGGGTTGTTATGCAGGGTGCTACATTTTAGCCCTGTTTCGACTCAGAAAACGTTTTCAGAAGATGAATATTCATGATCTGATGGAGGTTCAGAAGAAAAATGAAGAGATTACGGAGAAGCGAGAAGAAATAAAACGCTGGTTGTTTCCGGTTTCAATTTTATTTTTAATTACATTCGGAGTATTGTTGCTTAGCGGAGGTGTTGGGAGCACTGGAGGCATCGTCCTATTTCTCGTTGGTCTTGTCCTTGTAATCTATCTTTTTTATACGGGCTTGTCTGCGTGGATTATCTGTTATGTGAGAAAGAAAGGGAAAGCAGTTTATAAAGGAGAGAATCTTTTTCTTCTCCGACAATTTGCCTCCAAGCTTAAGACAATGCGTTTTACAATGGGAACCTTAACTTCTCTTTTTACAATCGCTTTTTTAGGATGCACGGCAGCTATGATGTTCAATGATTATCAAAAACAGGTGTTAAATAATAAATTTCCGTTTGATGTTCAGATTTACAACGGAGATTCTTCCCATGATTTTGAAGAAGAGTTAGCCCTTCTTCACAAAGAAACGGATGTGAAGGACAGCTATCCTTATCGGATTTATACAGATGGAACAAATCAAGTAAATACATGGCTTTATACGCATCTTAAATATTTTGGTACAATTTACAAAAACGAAGACGGAACACCGAATGAGAAAAAGATCCGAACGGGAAATGATCAGTCTTATTGTAATTCCGATACGTTTATGAGCCTTACGGATTATAATCATTTGCGGAGGATGCTCGGGTATCGTCCGGCAGTGTTGGAGGAGAATGAATATCTGATTCATCTAAAGGAGCGCATTCATAACGAATTGGGGGATTTTTCTAAAAACTTATCGATCTGCGAGAAGATAAATGAAGGAAAAGCACTTAGCTTTGCAGGATACCGGACAGAACCCTTTTCCCAAGACGGACATAACGGAGGAGACTATGTCATTGTAGTACCGGATCATATCATTGAGAAGATGACGCCGTATTATTCGGAGCTGGCAGTTGATCTTAATGGGAAAGCACCGCAGTCTCTCGGTCAGAAGCTTGACAATCTCTGTGACGACCTTGCCTTTGGCGATCAGGACGAGAAAGAAAATAACTGGTGCTTTGGCTCGGATACAGTGGTAACGTATGCTGCTGTAAATCTGGTGAGAGACAATGCAATTCCGGAAGTGCGCTATATGCTATCGGCAATCATTTTTCCAGCCTTTTATGTAGGGATTGTATTTGTATGTGTTGCGCTTACCGTGTTATCAGTTCAACAGTTATCGGATTCTACAAAGTACCGCTTCCGTTATGATGTACTTCGAAAGTTAGGACTTGACAGAAAAGAAATTTCAAGAACTGTGCGGAAACAGTTAGTTTCCTACTATCTGTGTCCTGTATTATTTGCAGTAGGAATCAGTGGAATCATTGGGATCTATATGAGCCGGAAATTTATATTTTTCACAGGTGTTTCAACATCGGTTTTCCAATATTTTGGAATCGCATTCATTTTATTCTTCGCAATCTATGCTGTTTACTTTATTGCAACATATGTGGGCTTTAGGAGGAATATTGATGAGAACGTATAAAAAGATTTCAGTTGGGAAATTGGTGGTTGTGATTTTATGTGCCCTTCTTTTACTGGTGGTGTCGCAAAATCTTGCTTTTAATATTGGGTTACTTTTGACAAAAGCAGGGCTTTCCGCTATGATTGGAAATATCATGATAGCGATGTTGTATGTAGGATTTACATATCTTGGCATTCAATTATTGTATAAAAAGTTTTTACATTTAGATGCGTCTTTTCTTCGAATGCCGGATATGAGAAAAAAGAATATTTTTCGGGCTGTTTGGGTTGTGACAGCAGTTTTCATGCCCATCTTGGCGGTTTTTGGCTTTCTTTTTCTCGGAGGAGATTGGTACAGAGTAGATATAGAACCGGAGCAAATGAAAGCGTTGATTACGGGAACGATATTTTTCTATGGTTTTGCGGCGGGAGCAGTAGAAGAAATGATTTTCCGCGGTGTGATCATGGGAATGTTGGAACAGAGAATCGGTCGAGTCAAAGCGGTACTTCTTCCTTCTATTTTATTTGCAGTAGTTCATATGGTTGGCAGTTCTTTTGATGTAATGAGTATGTTACAGCTTCTTGTGTCCGGAAGCTTGGTAGGAATCTTGTTTTCACTGATTGCCATGGAAAGTGGAAGTATATGGAACAGTGCACTGGTTCATGGCATCTGGAATATGGTGATGGCAGGCGGAATTTTGCATATAGGGAAAGCAATAGATTCACAAGCACTTTATAATTGGGTGCTAAATACGGATGAAACACTATGGACAGGCGGAGAGTTTGGAGCGGAGGCATCATTGATCGCAATCACAGTCTATCTATTAGTGATTTGTCTTGCATTATGGAGGATGCAAAATCCGGAAAAAGTTGCAAGAAAGAGAAAATAGCAATGAATACAAGATTAAGTTTCCATCGGGATATAATTAAATATTTTGCCATGTTCGCCATGCTGTTGAATCACATTTCATACATTTTTATGGAGGCAGGTACATTTTGGGCGGAGCTTTTTACGGACATTGGCTATTTTACCGCAATTACTATGTGTTATTTCTTAGTGGAAGGATTTGAATACACACATTCCAGAAAGGAGTATGGCAAGAGACTTCTAGTGTTTGCGGTGGTGTCACAGCTTCCATATTGTCTGGCTCATACAAAAGGTAAAATTTTGAACATTACAGAAATGAATATGATCTTTACGCTATTATTGTGTTTCTTCATCCTCTGTGTGTTAAAATATGTGAAACTCAAAGAATGGAAATATTCGTTGATTTTTCTCCTTGTTATGGTATCGCTTATTTCCGACTGGGCGCTTTTGGCACCTGTTTTTACGCTTCTTTTTGCATGGGCAAAGGGAAACGCAAAAAAGATGAAGATTGCATTTACAGCCGCCACCTGTTTATTCGGCACCTTTAACTTTCTTGGAGGAATTGGAAGATTCCCTCTTAATGCGAATGTGGTCTATGCCTTTGGAAGTATGATCGGAGTGATATTTGCAGGTATTGTGCTTCTTTATTTTTATAACGGGAAAAGGGCGGAAAAAGGACAGAAATTTTCCAAATGGTTTTTCTTTTGTTTTTATCCGGTACATTTACTTGTACTTGGTGTCATAAGAGTGTTATTCTTTCTGTAAGGAGGAAGCAAATATGGGAAATACAATCAAAACGTGGTGTGTAAGGCTTTGGGCATCGGCAGTCGTTATTTTAACTGGGAATCTTCCGATTCTTTACGATAAGTTTCTCGGAATATGGGGAATGATTTTTCTACTTGTTTTTTATTTCATAGTAAATATAAAACCGACAATGGAAAGGGGAAAGATTACAAGCCAAAGACTTCGCTTTTGTTATAGCGGATGTGAGCTTCTCAGAATATTTTTGATTTCCATGCTGATATCAGCAGTATATATACTGGCTATGATTCCGGTCGTATTCAAAGAACATAGGCTGCTGTGGCTACTTAACCTTCTTTGTATATTTTTGGCAGAGGCGGTGGTATTCTGGAATGGGATCATCCGGTTATATATAAGCTCTGTCCAAATCGGAATCAAATGGCGTGTGATAGGAATTATGTGCGGTTTTATTCCGATTGTAAATCTTATTGTGCTTACAAAGCTTATGCGTCTTGCTTCCAACGAAGTGTCTTTTGAAAATGAAAAAAATCTATGTTACCTTGAACGAAGGAATGAAAAAATCTGCGACACAAAATATCCGATTCTTATGGTTCATGGTGTCTTCTTTCGCGATTTCCGATATTTTAATTATTGGGGGCGTATTCCGAAAGAACTAAAAAGACACGGTGCAAGAATCTATTACGGAAATCATCAGTCGGCAGCATCTGTTGCGGACAGCGGGAGAGAATTAAGTGAACGGATCATGGAAGTTCTAAAAGAAACAGGGGCTTCTAAAGTGAATGTGATCGCACATTCCAAAGGGGGTCTTGATACCCGTTATGCGATCAGCCGACTTGGAATGTCACAGTATGTGGCGTCGCTTACGACAATTAACACTCCGCACAGGGGATGTGAATTTGCGGATTATTTATTGAATAAGATTCCGGAAGCTGTGAAACGAAAAATCGCAGATGGGTATAATGCAGCGCTTAAGAAGCTTGGTGATTTAAAACCGGATTTTCTTGCGGCTGTAGAAGATTTGACCGCATCTGCCTGCCGAAACTTGAATGAAGAAGTAGTAGATCAGCCGAATGTGTATTATCAAAGTGTCGGTTCTAAGTTAAATGTTGCTTCCGGCGGGAGATTTCCATTAAATTTTTCCTATGAATTGGTAAAATATTTTGATGGACCAAATGACGGACTCGTGTCAGAAAGCTCGTTTCCGTGGGGAGAAGATTATCATTTTCTGACAGTTGATGGAAAAAGAGGAATCTCTCATGGAGATATGATTGATCTGAATCGAGAAAATATTCAAGGGTTTGATGTGAGAGAATTCTATGTAGAGTTGGTGCATGGATTGAAAAAGAAAGGGTTGTAAAATAAAGTAAAATAGACGTAAATGAGTTTTTGCTTTTGAGACTTCCGTTCTTTAGACGGATGGAGTATAATAAAAACAATGATTAACTTGAATTTATGAGGAACTGACGTGCGCAATTGTTAGGTGTAGCCTTGAACACGGTAAAATTGAATATTGCTATGAATGTGAAAGTTATCCGTGTGAAAAATATCGGTATATTGATAAATATGATTCTTTTATAACTCATAAACGCCAAAAAGCAGACTTGAAAATGATGCAGGACATTGGTGTTGAACGGTATAATCTTCAACAACGAGAAAAAATGCAAATTCTTTCTCATTTACTTGCGAACTATAATGATGGTCGCAGAAAACTGTCAAAGAACAATGTTCATATATAGTTGATGTACTTCAAAAAAATTGATGATAGAAGAAATATAAAGCTAAAACTTGTTAAAAAATAGTTTGTAAATTTAGAAATTGAAAAGAGGTAGAAAAAAGGTAACCAAAAAGCAGATAACAGATGATTGGCAGCTATTTTTCCCGGAATTAAGAAAGGTCAAATTACTTGAATTAGATAAATGAGAAGTTGTAGAGGTGATGAGAATGAAAAATTATAAAATACTATCGAAAGTAATTTTGGCGGTTTGTTTGTGCGGAATTATTTTAGCAATTATCAATAGTTTTACAGGGATTATCAATAGCTCTGTGAAAGTAAGCGGAACTGTAATCTCTATTTTAGGATTTCTTGTTGCAGGAGTTGCAACTATGTTATTAGAAAGTGAACGAATGAAAAAGAGAAAGGATAAATAGATGATCATAACAGCAGTATGGTACTATGTATTAGATATAGTTCTTTTTGTAGCAACATTTTTTATCATACGGAAATTATATAAAAAATTATAGGGAATAACAGATATGGTAATTATTATTCATATACTAACGGTACTGTTTGCTATAGCATCGTTCATTATTAAGAAGAAACGATATAAGGTTATGCCACTGATCAGTTTGCTTATATTTATTTCTTTCATTGGGTTTGGAATAATTTCTATTATATCTTTGGTTGTCCCATACGGAGGAACATTGATTTATCCTTTAGGATCTATTATATTGGGGCTGATATTTATTTGGGATATTTTTTTTAACCGCTGGTATTACTATGTTGCTTGCATTTTTACCTGTGCTTTGGAGCGTAATAAGGTAATGTTAAATAAGATTCAAAGCTGATAATTTTGTGTGTGAATGGATACAGTATTATAGTTACTACATAAAATAAAAAATAAAGCAAAAAAGGAATTGTAAATCATATGAACAAACAGGAAAAGATACAGGAAATATTTGATTATTACAAACAACAGCCTGACCGTTCCGATCAGGAGATGGTTGTGGCGCTTTTAAGAGAGCTTCAGGATGTTCAAGGCTATATTAGTCCGAAATTAAAAGAGCAGGTGCTGGAGATTACCGGGGTGAAAGAAACATTTCTCCAATGCCTGTTTCGGATGTATCCAAGTCTTCATGAGTCCCAGGATATGCACGAGATTATTGTGTGTTCCGGGGAACGATGTGGAAAGAAGGGCGGTGGCGAGATTCTTTCCTATCTCAAGAGGGAGCTCAAAGTAGACCGGCAGGGAGTATCCGAAGACGGAAGGTTCAAGCTTCGTACAAGAAATTGTCTGAAGCAATGCAGAACGTCTCCGAACCTTATGATTGACGGAAAATTATATTCGAAGATAGAGATAGAAAATATAAAGAAATTATTAAACGATTTGTAACGATTGACAACCTCTGCAAGGATAGTATAATTATTCTCTGCAATTAGATTTTACGAGGAGAGGTTAGTCATGGATCAGGATAAAGAATTTCTTGGGAAAGAACCCATAGGAAAATTACTTCTTAAGCTGGCGTTGCCTACAGTTGCAGCCCAGCTTATTAATATGCTTTACAATATTGTTGACCGTATTTATATCGGTCACATTCCCGAGATCGGAGCAGATGCACTTACCGGTGTCGGAGTCTGTATGCCGCTTATTATGATGGTGTCGGCATTTGCAGCGCTGGTTGGATTCGGAGGTTCACCCAGAGCATCCATTGCTATGGGGAAAAAAGATAACGATTCGGCAGAAAAGATTCTGGGCAATTGCTTTACAACACAGATTCTCATTTCTTTCGTGTTGACAGCAGTGCTCCTTATCTGGAACCGAGATCTTCTTATGGCGTTTGGAGCAAGTGAAAATACGATTAGCTATGGAACAAGATATATGAACATTTATTCTGTCGGAACGATTTTCGTACAGTTGACGCTTGGAATGAATGTATTTATTACAGCGCAGGGATTTGCACAAACCGGAATGCTGTCTGTTCTGATTGGTGCAGTGTCTAATATCGTATTAGATCCAATCTTTATTTTTGGTTTCAATATGGATGTGCAGGGCGCGGCGCTTGCAACAATTATTTCTCAGGCATTATCCTGTATCTGGGTGGTATCTTTTTTGTTTGGAAAGAAAACTATTTTAAAGATCAGGAAAGAAAATATGTGTCTGTCAGCATCCGTAATTTTTCCTTGTCTCGCACTTGGTACATCAACTTTTATTATGCAGGCAAGTGAGAGTGTCATTTCTATCTGTTTTAATTCTTCGCTTCAAAAATTCGGCGGAGATATTGCCGTGGGAGCTATGACAATCCTGACAAGTGTTATGCAGTTTGCAATGCTTCCTTTACAGGGACTTGGTCAGGGGGCGCAGCCGATCATCAGCTATAACTACGGAGCAGGAAGCGCAAGGCGTGTGAAGGATGCCTTTAAATTATTATTGAAGATCAGCCTCGGATACGCGCTTTTTCTCTGGGCAATGGTTATGATTCTTCCGGGTGGATTTGTAAGAATGTTTACTTCGGATCTGAAGCTTATAGAATTCACGAAAACAGCGCTTCGTGTGTATCTTGCAGCACTGTTTATGATGGGAATTCAGATGGCTTGCCAGATGACATTTAATTCACTGGGAAGGGCAGTGGAATCTATAATCGTAGCGATTATGAGAAAATTTGTATTACTGCTTCCGCTTATCTTTGTGCTCCCGCAGATTTTCAAGAGTGACCAGACAATGGCAGTATACTTGGCGGAACCAATCGCAGACTTCCTGGCGGTATCTTTCACGATTGTACTGTTTACAATTCAATTCAGGAAAGCGCTGCGGAAAATGTATGCTTAGAGATTTTCGGAGATTTATGTAGAAATTTGCGTTCTTTTCCTTTTGTTTTTTTACTGCAGCATGATGTATAATCATTCTTATAGACGAGGTATGTACAGAGCACTGTACGCATAGATTAGAATACGAATCAGACAGAAGTGAAGGAGAAGAACATGGAGACAAGGAAGAACTGTATCGCAGAAATCATTCATCATATTGCAACAATTTTAGGATTTTTCATTGCAGGGTATTATTTCTTGCAGAAGAGAACGAAGACTTTTTGTAAAGTTCTTCTTTCTGTACACATGGCAACGCAGGGATATGGAATCTTGAAAATTATTGGAGATACGATAGATGGAAAGAAGCGTTTCATGGCTTCTTTTGAACATGTGTCGGAGGTCTGTAATGAGAAGGAAGGAGCCGGAAGAGTGCTCCCGTGGCTTTTGTTATCGGCAGCAACCGTCTTTAAGCTTGGAGTTCCGGTACTCCTTGGAGGAAGAAAAAAATAGGCTGCTTAATCAGTAAGTATTCAGACATAAGAAGCTGTGCAGTGACATAAGTTATAATAAAATGAAAAATTGGTGTTTCTATGGGACAGTCATTGAAGAAAAAAATGGCGGAAGTATCAGAGCTTCCCAAAGATGTGGTGATGGGGATGCCGGTTCTTACTATGACAGGTCAGCAGGAACTATGTATTGAAAATTATCGGGGAATGATCGAATATACGGATTCTGTGGTGCGAATTCAGACAAAAGCAGGTCTTATTAAAGTGACCGGTAAAGGTCTTCAAGTAGCTTATTATACAAATGATGAAATGATGATCCATGGGCAGATCACGGGGATTGAGTATCAACATTGACCGGAAGGAGAGTATAAAGTGCTGTTAGATATCATCCGATATGTCAGAGGCTATTTACAGATTCGGGTAAGCGGATCTTCCGTGGAGCGATTCCTCAATGCATGCAGTCATAGAGGAATCTACTTGTGGGGGCTTAGACCGGTCGGTCAGGCTTACGAAATGAATATTACGATAAAAGGGTTCCGGCAGTTAAAGCCGGTACTCCGGAAGACGGGGACAAGAGTCGTGATCATCAAAAGAACCGGTCTTCCTTTTTTTTTACACCGATATCGGAATCGGAAAATGTTCTTTGCAGGCGCTGTTTTCTGTATTTCGTTGCTTTATTTATTTTCCCGTTTTATATGGGGGATTGATATTTCCGGAAATAAAAGCTATACCGATGAGATTTTGTTGAAGTATTTAAGCTCCAGAGAAATAAAAAGCGGCATGAAGAAGTCGCAAGTGGATTGTGGGAGAATTGTAAAAGATCTGCGGCGGGAATACGGAGACATCATATGGGTGTCCGCTTCTATACAGGGGACGAAGCTGTATATACAGGTAAAGGAGAATGAGGATTCTATTTCAACAGGAACGAAGGAAGACGAGACAGAAAATGCAATGGATCTTGTTGCTGACAGAGATTGTGTCATAGACAGCATAACTGTGCGAAAAGGAACTGTACAGGTGAAAAGGGGAGAGAAGGTGAAAAAAGGGACGATTCTTGTCTCCGGTCAGGTGCCGGTTCTAAATGATGCCAAAGAAGTGACCGGATACCAATATCATCAGGCAGATGCAGACATTACAGGTATCACAACTTTAGAGTATGAGGGGAGCTGTGAAGATTATTATGAAGAAAAGAAGTATGAGCCTATTTCAAAAAAGCAAACAGTCATCAAGGAAGAATATACGTTGATTTTCGGAAACTATCGTTTCACATTGGGAAATATAAAAAGCACGCGAAAGGAGTATGAGATCAAAGGAAGCATAAGACAGCTCTGTCTGTCTGACAGCTTTTCGCTTCCGGTGTACTTCGGTGTCCGCAAGGTGATTCCGTATCAGTCAGAGAGAAGAAAATATACAAAAAAAGATCAACAACAGATTTTAAGCAGACAATTCTTAAAATATAAGGAAGAATTAGAGAAAAAAGGGGTAGAAATTATTGGGAATGATGTTAAAATATACAGAGGGAAGGATTGTGCCAAGGCAGCGGGGAATCTTCAGGTCTCCATGCCGATAGGAGAAAGCAGACCTTCCGAATTAAAAGAAGTTCCAAGAATCGAAGAAAAACAACAAGGAGAGACAATTCATGGGGATGATGGAGGCAGTCATTGAGATTCCGGCAGAAGACGCCGGAAATGTATTTGGACAATTTGATGCATTTGCGAAGAAAATAGAGCGGACGCTTCATGTTACATTGATCGCAAGAAATGAGCATGTGAAGATCATGGGAGAAGCGATAAAAGTTGAACAGGCGAAGCAGGTTCTGCGTCAGCTTCTTGAACTATCCAGAAGAGGAAATACGATTGAAGAGCAAAATGTAGATTATACGTTGTCTCTTGTGATGGAAGATAAAGAAGAGAGTGTACTTGACATTGACCGTGATATTATCTGTCATACAATTCAGGGTAAACCAATTAAGCCTAAAACTCTCGGTCAGAAAAAGTATGTGGATGCAATCCGTAAGAAAATGATCGTGTTCGGTCTTGGCCCTGCAGGAACCGGAAAGACATATCTTGCAATGGCAATGGCGATCACAGCATTTAAAAATAATGAGGTAGGACGGATCATTCTTACGAGACCGGCGATTGAGGCAGGCGAGAAGCTTGGGTTCCTTCCGGGGGATCTGCAAAGTAAGATAGACCCTTACCTGCGTCCTTTATATGACGCTCTTTATCAGATTATGGGAGCGGAGAGCTTCCTGAAAAATTCAGAAAAAGGATTGATTGAAGTAGCGCCGCTTGCCTATATGAGAGGGCGTACACTGGATAATGCGTTTATCATTCTCGATGAAGCACAAAATACAACTCCGGCGCAGATGAAGATGTTTTTAACCCGTATCGGATTCGGCTCCAAGGTAGTCATTACCGGTGATGAAACACAAAAGGATCTTCCGTCCGGTCAGGTATCCGGTCTTGATACTGCGGTGCAGGTTGTAAAAAATATTGAAGATATCAGCATTTGCAAGCTGACCAGCAAAGACGTGGTACGTCATCCGCTGGTACAAAAGATCGTAAAAGCTTATGAGGAATATGAGAAAAAAGCTTCTCATGCGAAAACAAGAGAGAAGAACAGAAGGAGAAAGTGATGACACTTTATTATGAAGAAGAGGGGGAGCTTAAGTTATCCCTTCCATGCGAAAAATTAGCACGAACTGTCATTGAGGCTGCACTTGATGATGTGGGTTGTCCATATGAGGCGGAAGTAAATCTGCTCCTTACTATGAACGAACAGATTCATGAGATGAACATGGAATTTCGCGGAATCGACAGAGCAACCGATGTCCTGTCATTTCCGATGGTAGATTATGAACAGCCGGGAGAGTTTAATTTTCTTGAGGAGGCAGATGAGTATTTCCATCCTGAGACAGGAGAACTTCTTCTCGGAGATATCGTCATCTCAAAAGAAAAAGTTATAGAACAGGCAGAAGAATTCGGACATTCCATAGAGCGAGAATTTGCTTTTCTAATTGCACATTCTGTGTTACACTTAACAGGATACGATCATATAGAAGAAGAGGAAAGACTTGTGATGGAAGACAGGCAGAGACAGATTCTGTCGAAGTTGAACATCTTAAGATAAATGGAGTACAAGCATGTCAGAAAAAGCCCAAAAATCCGGTAAAAATTTTATGGTACAAGGTTCTATTCTTGCGATTGCCGGAGTCATAACTAAAATTATCGGTGCTGTATACAGAGTACCGCTTGTTAATATTCTGGGAGATACAGGAATGGGATATTACGGAGTTGCATTTCAGATCTATGCAATCGTCCTTACCCTGACGTCCTACAGTCTTCCGCTGGCAGTATCGAAATTGATATCTGCCAGAGTTGCAACAAAAGAATATCGAAATGCCATGCGTGTGTTCCGCGGTGCGTTGACTTTTGCATTTGTAGTAGGAGGTACTGCGTGTCTGATTCTGTTCTTCGGAGCAGATTTTATTGCGGAAAATATTATGGCAATGAAATACAGTGCCATTGCTATGCGTGTGTTGGCGCCGTGTGTGTTGATCGTTGCAATTATGGGTGTTTTCCGTGGATTCTTCCAGGGAAATGGTTCTATGATCCCGACTGCTTTTTCTCAGGTCCTTGAGCAGGTGGTCAATGCAGTGGCAAGTATTGCAGGAGCATACTTCCTTCTGAAGCTGGGAAAAAATATTGCCAAGAAGCGTGGGGTTCACGCATATAGCTATGCATATGCTGCTGCCGGCGGAACCGTCGGAACCGTTATGGGTGCAGCGATTGCATTGGCATTTTTGGTGCTGATCTTCCTTGCATTTCGTAAGGTGTTCCAAAAGAAAATAAAGCGAGAGAGAAGAGGACCGGTAGAGAGTTATCAGAGAATCTTCAAGATTCTTCTGATTACCATTGCCCCGGTTCTTATCAGTGCAACGGTTTACAATCTGTGCGGAGTGATCGACAATTCCATGTACGGTGTGATCATGTCAGCGCAGGGATTTAAAGAAAGTGAATATGCCAGTTATCTTGGAATCTTAAGTGGAAAGTATGATACGGTCATTAATGTGCCGCTTGCATTTTCCAACGCATTGGCAGCATCACTGATTCCAAGTCTTGTGGCAACGGTAAAGACCGGAAGCAGAAAGCAGGTGCAGCGCAAGATTAATACATTTGCCAAGTTTGATATGATGATTGCAATTCCCAGTGCAGTCGGACTGATTGTATTGGCAAAACCGGTACTGGATCTCCTTTTCTTTACAGAAGATAACAAAGAAGCCGCGCTTATTTTACAATTAGGAGCGATTTCCGTTATTTTCTACTGTTTGTCTACGGTGACAAATGCAGTTTTGCAAGGACTGGACAAAATGATGATTCCGGTTCGAAATGCAGCGATCGCGCTAGTTGTTCATGTTGTGGCACTGTTTATTATGATGGTTGTATTTAAATGGGGAATCTATGCAGTTGTTGTAAGTAAGATTGTATTTTCCGCGTGTACTTGTATTTTGAACTCACACTCTCTTCGGGATGAAGTGGGATATGTGCAGGAACAGAAAAAAACCTTTGTTATCCCCGGAATTGCAGCATTGATCATGGGAATTGTTGCGAAGGTTGTGCATCTTCTCTTTGAATTATTTGCAGGCACACAGATCGCAACGCTGATCGCACTTCCGATTGCGGCTATCGCATACGGAACAGCGCTGATTCTTCTCGGCGGAGTGACAGAGGCTGAATTGAAAACGGTTCCGAAGGGAAGAGTATTGATCTCGTTCTTTAAAAAGATTCATGTACTGAAATAGTGTATAAAAAATAAGAAAATCACCAATACTATACTAAAAAAGGAGTTGTCCGAATGCGAAATAAGTATGGTATTGGTTTTTTTGCGACGGCGATTATTGCAATGTTAGTAATCACCTGCGCTTATCAGTTCAGTTTTCACAAGGCAAAAGAACAGGCGAAAAAAATTCACGCACAAAAAGAGCAGCAGGAAATTGAAGAAGAGTCAGGCGCGCTGGTTGAGGCTGACGGGGAAGCGATGAAAGAGGATTGTTATTACCTGATGGAGGTCAATGGCTATGTGGTAGTTTATCTGAGTGATAAAGTCACTCCTTATGAGTACACTGCCATTGCATATGACGAACTTCCTCCTACTGTTCGAGCTGAGGTGCGCAATGGGAAATATATAGAATCGCCGGAAGAACTCTATGGTTTTTTGGAAAACTACTCCAGTTGAAAGAACCGGTGGACTTCTGAATTCAGATAGTGTAAGATAAAAAGAGTTTTAGAAAGGACAAAAGATTATGGATGATAAGAAAATAGCAAGAATAAATGAATTATATCATAAATCAAAAGCAGAGGGACTGACTGCAGAGGAAGCAAAAGAACAGCAGATTTTGCGAAGAGAATATATCGATTCTTTCAAGAGAAATCTTCGCGGACAGCTGAACAATATTTCCATTCAGGAAAAAGACGGAAGCATTACGAATCTGGGTGAAAAATTTGGAGACAAAAAAGGAAATTAGAAAGAGGATACTGAAAATCCGAAGAAGCTTTGACGAATCCCTTTCGGCAGAGTGGACAAGAAGTATCGAAGAGAAGATATTTGAGCATCCTTATTTTCAGGAGGCAGATCATCTCTGTATCTACATGTCTTATAATGGTGAAGTCGGAACAGATGGAATCATCAGGAGGGCGACAGCCTCCGGGAAAAGAGTGTGGATTCCTAGGGTTGACGGGAAAGACATGGAATTTTATGAATTGAGAAATCGACAGGAATTAGTTCGAAGCTCTTATGGGATTTTAGAGCCGCCCAAGGGAAGTCAGCCTTTGGATATGCAGAGCTTCCAAAATTGTCTTATGATCATCCCGGGAGTTGCGTTTGATCGGCAGAAGAATCGGATTGGCTACGGAGGTGGCTATTATGACCGCTATCTGTCAGATAAGAGAGAACTTCATACAATAGCAGCAGCGTTTGAATTTCAGGTGTTGGAAAAACTTCCGGTTGAAGAGACAGATATTCGGCCGGATGTGTTGATCACAGAGAAAAACAGTTATTAACGAAAAATTGTGAAAGAGGAGTGATTCACATGGAGTTACCAAAAGATCCGGTTATGCTCTTAAGTGTTGTTAACACGAAACTCAGAGATTATTATACATCTCTGGATGCACTTTGCGAGGATATGCAGACGGAAAAACAGAAGATTATAGATACATTGAAAGGAATAGATTATGAATATGATGAGTCCAGACATCAATTTGTCTAAAGAAGCGCCGCAAGAAGAGCCTTTGAGACAGTATTATTACATAGAAAAAGCAAAACAGTATGTAGCAGAAGAGGCAAAAAAGCTAGGAAGAAGCCTGACCTTCTGTGTCACTACTTTTGGGTGTCAGATGAATGCCAGAGATTCTGAGAAGCTTCGAGGCATTTTAAATCAGATCGGCTACGAAGAAGCAGAAGAGGACGAGGCGGATTTTGTGATTTACAATACATGTACAGTTCGTGAAAATGCAAATACAAGAGTCTATGGACGTCTGGGACAGTTAAAACCACGCAAAAAACAGCAGCCCCATATGATGATCGGACTCTGCGGCTGTATGATGCAGGAACCGGAAGTAATTGCAAAATTAAAAAAGAGTTATTCTTTCGTAGACATTATTTTCGGAACGCATAATATTTATAAATTTGCAGAACTGATCTGTGAACGATATGAAGCCGGAAAAATGGTTGTCGATATATGGGAAGATACTGACAAAATCGTAGAAGATCTTCCGAATGAAAGAAAATATGCATTCAAATCCGGAATTAATATTATGTTCGGCTGTAATAATTTCTGCAGCTATTGTATTGTTCCATATGTGCGTGGACGGGAAAGAAGCAGAAAGCCGGAAGCAATCATCCGGGAAATCGAACGCCTTGTCAAGGATGGAGTGTCTGAGGTAATGCTGCTTGGACAAAATGTCAATTCTTACGGGAAGACTTTGGACGAGCCAATTACCTTTGCAGAGCTTCTTCGCAGAATTGAGAAGATTGAAGGATTAAAGCGGATTCGTTTTATGACTTCGCATCCGAAGGATCTCTCCGATGAATTGATTGAGGTTATGGCATCATCGGAAAAGATCTGTAAACATCTGCATCTTCCGGTTCAGTCCGGAAGCACAAGGATTCTTAAGAAAATGAATCGTCGTTACACGAAAGAATCCTATCTTGAACTCGCAGAAAAGATCAAGAAAGCAGTGCCGGATATTTCTCTGACAACAGACATTATCGTAGGTTTTCCTGGAGAGACAGAAGAGGATTTTCAGGAAACTCTGGATGTCGTGCGAAAGGTTCGCTATGACAGTGCATTTACATTTATCTATTCGAAACGAACCGGAACACCGGCGGCAGCTATGGAAGATCAGATTCCGGCAGATGTCGTCAAAGACCGGTTTGACCGATTGCTTTCAGAAGTACAGTCAATCGCATCCGAAGTGTGTGCGGTTCATGAAGGAAAAGACATGGAAGTGCTGGTAGAGTCTGTCAGTGACCATGATGCATCTATGGTGACCGGACGCATGAGCAATAATCTGCTGGTGCATTTTAAAGGCACAAAAGGGATGATCGGAACATATGTGACGGTTCATCTGACGGAGTGCAAAGGCTTCTATTATCTTGGTGAATTGAAATAAATACCATCCATATTATAGTCAAAAAACGCCCAAACTATGTAGTGAGAATACAAAAGTGAGGGCGTTTTCATGTGTAAAAAAATAAGTAAGTATTTGTTTTTGGGGTGCCTTGGCGGAAGCATCTATTATGGACTGGAAATATTGTTTCGTGGCTTTTCTCACTGGAGCATGTTTGTTCTTGGAGGAATCTGTTTTCTGTTTTTCTATATCCAGGGAAGAGTGCTTAGCTTTCAGGAACCGCTGTGGCGTCAGATTCTTCGCTGTATGATCTTTGTGACGGCAATGGAATTTCTGACCGGACTGATCGTAAATAAATGGCTGTGTTGGGAAGTCTGGGATTACAGTGACCTGCCTTTTCAACTGTTTGGACAAATCTGCCTGCCTTTTGCTATTATCTTTTCCGGTCTGTGTGCGATCGGAATCATACTGAGTGGGTATATTGCGTGGGGAATCTACGGCGAGGAAAAACCACAGTATCATGTATTTTAAAAAGTCTTTGATTATGAATAAAAAAATGATATAATAAAATGTAAAAATGAAATTAGAAGAGGAGATATTACGTGGCTGAGTTAACACCAATGATGCAGCAATATATGAAGACGAAAGAAGAGTACAAAGACTGCATCTTGTTTTATAGACTGGGAGACTTTTATGAGATGTTCTTTGATGATGCACTGACTGCGTCAAGAGAACTTGAAATTACATTAACCGGAAAAAACTGCGGACTTGAGGAACGCGCACCTATGTGTGGTGTTCCTTATCATTCGGTAGACGGATATTTAAACCGGCTCGTATCAAAAGGATATAAGGTTGCTATTTGCGAACAGGTGGAAGATCCTGCAACTGCAAAAGGAATCGTAAAACGAGAGGTTGTGCGTATTGCTACTCCGGGAACCAATCTTGATACGCAGGCGCTGGATGAGACAAAAAATAATTATCTCATGTGCATTGCTTATATTGCCGATCGCTATGGCGTGTCAGTGGCAGATGTGACTACCGGAGATTATTTTGTAACAGAGATTGAAAACAGCGGTAAATTATTCGATGAGATATATAAATTCATGCCTTCAGAGCTTATTTGCAATGAGGCTTTTTATATGAGCGGCATGGATATCGACGACTTAAAAGATCGACTGGGTATTACTGTATACGCGCAGGATGCATGGTATTTTGATGATGTGATCTGTGAGAAGACATTAAAAGAGCATTTCCACTGCGGGACGCTGGAAGGGCTTGGAATCGGAGATTATGATTGTGGAATGGTCGCGGCAGGAGCACTTCTTCAGTATTTAAAAGAAACACAGAAGACTTCCCTTGCGCACATGTCAAGACTGACGCCCTACACTACAGGAAAATACATGCTTCTTGACAGTTCCACCAGACGAAATCTGGAATTATGCGAAACACTTCGGGAAAAGCAGAAAAGAGGTTCTCTTCTGTGGGTGCTGGATAAGACAAAGACTGCAATGGGCGCGAGAAATCTGCGAAAATACATTGAGCAGCCTCTGATTGACAAGAACAGCATTAATAAACGACTGGACGCAGTAGAAGAACTGAAGATTCAGGCGATTAATCGTGAGGAGATCAGAGAATATCTATCTCCGGTGTATGATTTGGAGCGTCTCGTAAGTAAGATTGTATATCAGTCTGCGAATCCAAGGGATCTGATCGCATTTAAAAGTTCCCTGTCCATGCTCCCACACATTAAATACATACTAAGTGATATGAAGAGCAGTCTCAATCAGGAACTCTATGAAGAGCTTGACCCACTGGAAAATATCTGTGACCTTATTGAGCATGCCATTCAGGACGATCCTCCGCTTGCCATGAAAGAGGGCGGGATTATCAAGGATGGATACCATGAAGAGGTAGACAGACTCCGCCATGCCAAATCCGACGGTAAAGAATGGCTGGCAAAATTGGAGAGTGAAGAACGGGAGAAGACCGGGATTAAAAACCTTCGAATTAAGTATAACAAAGTATTTGGGTATTATCTGGAAGTGACCAATTCTTTTAAAAATATGGTTCCGGACTACTATACAAGAAAGCAGACACTTGCTAACGCGGAACGGTATATCATTCCGGAATTAAAGGAATTGGAAGATACGATTTTGGGAGCCGAGGATAAGCTGTATGCACTGGAATATCAGATTTACTGCGAAGTTAGAAATGCTATCGCGGACGAAGTAGTCAGAATTCAGAAAACAGCACGAGCGGTGGCGCAGATTGACACACTGACATCTCTTGCGCTTGTGGCAGAACAGAATAATTATGTGCGCCCACATATCAATGAAAAAGGTGTGATCGATATTAAAGACGGCCGCCATCCGGTGGTTGAGAAGATGATTCCGAATGATATGTTTATTACAAATGACACGTATCTCAATGACCGGAAGAAACGGATTTCTATTATTACCGGTCCTAATATGGCGG
Organism: uncultured Dorea sp.; assembly: GCA_900543415.1. Lineage (GTDB taxonomy): Bacteria > Bacillota > Clostridia > Lachnospirales > Lachnospiraceae > Dorea_D. The sequence continues at coordinate 61,948 of UQRE01000004.1, forward strand.
GAAAATCCACCTATATGCGTCAGACAGCGTTGATTGTTCTGATGGCGCAGATTGGCTCGTTCGTTCCGGCTTCGTCTGCGGATATCGGTCTTGTGGATCGTATTTTTACGCGAGTAGGGGCATCGGATGACCTCGCAAGCGGACAGAGTACCTTCATGGTTGAAATGACTGAGGTGGCAAATATTCTCCGCAATGCAACGAGTAAGAGTCTCTTGATCCTTGACGAGATCGGACGAGGAACGAGCACCTTCGACGGACTCAGTATTGCATGGGCAGTCATCGAGCATATCAGCAACAGTAAGCTGCTCGGCGCAAAAACGTTATTTGCAACACATTACCACGAATTGACAGAGCTGGAAGGCAAGATTGACAATGTAAATAACTATTGTATTGCAGTCAAAGAAAAAGGCGACGACATCATCTTCCTGCGTAAGATTGTCAAGGGAGGCGCTGATAAAAGTTATGGAATTCAGGTAGCAAAGCTTGCCGGCGTTCCGTCTTCTGTGATCGATCGCGCCAAGGAAATCGTAGAAGAGCTTGTTCATGCTGATATTACGACAAGAATCAAAGATATTGCGGCACATGGCAGTGAGCCGAAAGTAAAGACAAAGAAATATGATGAGGTGGATTTGGCTCAGATGTCTTTATTTGACACGGTGAAAGATGATGATGTATTAAAGGAACTTAAAGAGCTTGATGTAAGTAATCTGACACCGATCGATGCACTGAATACGTTATATCAATTGCAGAACAAGTTAAAAAACAGGTGGTAAGATGAGTAAGATACAAGTATTAGATCAGGTGACGATTGATAAGATTGCGGCAGGAGAAGTGGTAGAGCGTCCCGCTTCGGTTGTAAAGGAGCTGGTCGAAAATGCAATCGATGCAAAAGCGGCGGCTGTAACCGTGGAGGTTAAGGAAGGCGGCATTTCCTTTATGCGGATTGCAGATAATGGGTGCGGGATAGACAGAGAAGATGTTCCCGGAGCTTTCTTAAGACATTCGACCAGTAAAATACGAAATGCCGAGGATCTGGAACACATTTCTTCTCTTGGTTTCCGCGGAGAGGCACTGTCCAGTATTGCGGCCGTTTCGCAAGTGGAATTGATCACAAAAACACCGGAAGACAGCTTTGGCACACGGTATATGATTTCCGGTGGCAAAGAAGAGGGGCTGGAAGACATCGGAGCTCCGGACGGGACGACCTTTCTGGTGCGGCAGTTGTTTTATAATGTCCCTGCGAGAAGAAAATTTCTGAAAACAGCAATGACAGAGGCAGGGCATGTAAGTGATCTCATGACACGCATGGCATTGTCTCATCCTCACATCTCTTTTCAATTTATTAATAACGGCCAATCGAAGCTTCACACGTCAGGAAATGGAAATTTAAGAGATGTGATTTATCATATTTACGGGAGAGAGATTGCGGCAAATCTTATAAATGTAACATATGAAAAGAACGGCATTCGTATTACCGGTTATATTGGGGCACCGTTGATATCCAGAGGGAACCGGAACTTTGAAACTTACTTTATTAACGGAAGATATGTTAAGAGTTCCATTATATACAAAGCCATCGAAGACGCCTATAAGGACTTCACGATGCAGCACAAATATCCATTTACGGTACTACATATCGAAGTAGTCGGTGAAGACGTTGATGTCAATGTGCATCCAACCAAAATGGAAGTCAGATTTCATAACCAGCAAATGGTTTATAATAGCATCTATGAAGCTGTGGATCAGGCGCTCCATGAGAAGGAACTGATTCCGGAAGTCACAATTGATGTGCCGAAAGCCGTACCGAAAGCGCAGGCAAAACCTGAACCGAAAGTGCAGCCGAAACTTGAACCGAAAGCGCAGCCAAAAGAAGTGATACAGCCTGAGGTGAACAAATCTGCAAAAGTACAGCCGGAAAAAGCATCAGGTGAACGGGATCTTGATTATTTCATGGAGCAGATGAAAAAGAGGGTAATGTCCTATCATCAGCAAAATTCTTCTGCAGAAGTGAAAGGGAAATCAGAAATCTTCAAGCCACAGGTGCAGGTAGACCGCGTAAAAGAGGCTGCTGCTTCTTATCGAGCAAAGCAATCTCCGGAGCAAATGACTCTCTTTGACGGAAAGCTTCTGGATAAGGAAAAGCGGGCAAACTACAAGATCATCGGACAGGTGTTTGATACCTATTGGCTGGTAGAATTCGATAATAGCTTATATATTATCGATCAGCATGCTGCGCATGAACGGGTTCTCTATGAGAAGACACTTAGGGAAATGAAGACACGGGAGTTTACCTCTCAAATGATCAGCCCTCCGGTAATTCTCAATCTGACCATGCAGGAGGCGCAGCTTCTTCGTACTTATATGGATCAATTTACAAGAATTGGTTTTGAATTCGAAGAATTCGGTCAAGATTCCTATGCTGTGCGCAGTGTTCCGGCGAATTTATTCAGCATTGCAAAAAAAGAGCTGCTCATGGAAATGATCGATTCGTTATCAGAAGAAGTACATCGCAGGCAATCGTCGGAACTGCTTGACGAGAAAATTGCCTCCATGTCCTGCAAGGCGGCAGTGAAAGGAAATATGCGTCTGTCCGCACAGGAAGTAGACGCACTGATCGGTGAACTTCTGAAGCTGGATAATCCATATCATTGTCCTCATGGAAGACCGACAATTATTTCTATGTCCAAGCGAGAACTAGAGAAAAAATTTAAGAGGATTGTATAAAATGGGAAAACAGCCATTAGTAGTACTGACAGGGCCTACTGCGGTCGGAAAAACAAAAGCGTCTATCGGACTTGCGCATGCAATCGGCGGTGAGATTATTTCGGCAGATTCTATGCAGGTATATCGACATATGGACATTGGGTCCGCGAAAATAAAAAAAGAAGAAATGGATGGGGTCAGGCATCATTTGATTGACGTACTTGATCCGGAAGAAGAATTTCATGTTGTGCGTTTTCAGCAAATGGCGAAAGAGGCAATGAAAGAGATCTATGCTGCCGGTCATATTCCGATTATCGCAGGCGGCACCGGATTTTATATTCAGGCGCTTCTCTATGACATTAATTTTGAAGAAAGCGAGCAGGATGATGCACTAAGGGAAGAACTGGAGCAGTATGCACAAGAGCATGGAGCAGAAGCACTTCATGACCGGCTTGCTCTGTTAGATCCAAAGTCAGCAGAAGAAATACATGCGCATAATGTAAAACGGGTGATTCGTGCAATTGAATTTTATGAGCAGACAGGGATGCCCATATCGGAGCATAATGAGAAAGAACGTCAAAAAGTTTCTCCGTATGAGTTCCGATATTTTGTATTAAATGATGAGCGTTCTCATCTATATGAGAGAATCAATGCGCGGGTAGATGAAATGCTGGCTCAGGGGCTTGTAGAGGAAGTCCGTGCATTAAAGGCGCGCGGATGTACAAAGGACATGGTATCCATGCAGGGGCTTGGATATAAGGAAATTCTGGAATATCTGGAAGGAACTTGCACGTTGGAGGAAGCCGTATATCGGTTAAAACGAGATACCAGACATTTTGCAAAGCGACAGATCACATGGTTTAAGAGGGAGCGTGATGTGATCTGGATTGATAAAAAAGAACATAATTACGATGAAAAGAAAATTTTAGATACAATGCTTACACAGTTAAAAGGGATAAGATAGATTTGGCTGTGACAGCTGGGGAGGAAATGAAAGATGTTTCGAAGATTATTTGGTGGTTCTAAATTTTTAAAAAAAATGAATACGCTGATGGAGATTTATGCGGTGAGCAAGAACCCGGAAGCAACATACAAGCAATTGTTGGCATTAGAGAAGCTGATCCGAACGGATGGGGAGCAGTCATGGTATGATTTAAACCGGGCGGCGCTGCTTTACGATATGCGTAAATTGAATGCAGCAGCAGATGTAGTGCGTGAAATACCATCTCTGAATCCGGAGTTTGACGCACGTTGCGCGCAGCTTAAGACTAAGATCATGGATGCATTTTAAAACGATAAGAAAAGAGAGGAACTAAAACATGACAGATGTTATGGAATTATATCGGGAAATGGGGATTCGTCCTTCCGTTTACCGTTTTGGAGAAGAGATAGAAGCACAGTTAAAAGAGAGATTTGAAGCTATTGATAAAATGGCTGAATACAACCAGTTAAAGGTCATTCGCGCAATGCAGGAAAACCGTGTCAATGCGGAATGCTTTAACTTTGTCAGTGGTTATGGGTACGACGATTATGGACGTGACACGTTAGAGAAAGTGTATGCCTCTGTTTTTCATACAGAAAGCGCTCTTGTCCGTCCGCAGGTAACTTGCGGAACTCATGCGCTTGCGCTTGCACTGGGAGCGAATCTCAGACCGGGAGATGAGCTGTTGTCTGTAAACGGAAAGCCTTATGACACGTTAGAAGAAGTCATTGGTATTCGTCCGTCCAACGGTTCTCTGGCAGAATACGGAGTTTCCTATCGTCAGGTAGATCTTTTGGAAGATGGAAGTTTTGACTTTGAGAAGATTAAGACGGCGATCAATGAGAAAACAAAAATGGTTGCGATTCAAAGATCCAAAGGCTACCAGACAAGACCGAGCTTTTCCGTTGCACAGATCGGGGAGGTGATTCGATTCGTGAAGGAAATTAAGCCGGAGATTATCTGTATGGTCGATAACTGCTATGGAGAATTTGTGGAAGATCAGGAACCAAGTGATGTGGGAGCAGATATGGTTGTCGGATCTCTGATTAAGAATCCGGGCGGCGGACTTGCTCCGATTGGTGGATATATTGCCGGAAGAGAAGATTTGATCGAAGCGTGTGGTTACCGTCTGACATCTCCGGGACTGGGAAGAGAAGTGGGGGCATCTCTTGGCGTTATGCAGTCCTTTTATCAGGGGCTCTTTCTTGCACCAACCGTTGTGGCAAGTGCTTTAAAGGGAGCCATCCTTGCGGCAAATATTTACGAGCGTCTAGGCTATAAAGTTGTTCCGACCGGAACGGAGAGCCGGCACGATATTATACAGGCAGTAGAATTCGGAACCCCGGATGGTGTCATTGCTTTCTGTCGTGGTATTCAGGCAGCGGCGCCGGTAGATTCTTATGTGTATCCTGAACCATGGGCAATGCCTGGATATGACAGTGATGTAATCATGGCTGCCGGAGCCTTTGTTCAGGGTTCCTCTATCGAGCTCTCGGCAGACGGTCCGATCAAAGAGCCTTATGCAGTTTATTTCCAGGGTGGACTGACATGGCCGCACGCCAAGCTTGGCATTTTAATGTCTCTGGAGCATTTGGTTCGTGCAGAGATTGTAAAGCTCTAAGAACCATAAAGGAGGCACCATGAAAAAAATCGTGATCGTAGGAGGCGGAGCTTCCGGAATGATGGCAGCCATAGCTGCAGCAAAAGAAAATCCCGCAGCCAAGATTCGTATCCTTGAACGCAAAGATCTGCCGGGAAAGAAAATTTTGTCTACCGGGAACGGACGATGTAATTTTACCAATCAAGTAATGCATATGAACTGCTTTTTCTCGGATACTCCAAACGGGATTGAGGAAGTGCTGCAGCAATTCGGGACTAAAGAAACACTGGATGTATTCTCTGATCTTGGTATTCTTCCCAAGGACCGAAACGGCTATTACTATCCGCGTTCTGATCAGGCATCATCAATCGTAAGTGTACTCAGGACGAGACTTCAGCAGGCAGGCGTTGAAGTAGAGACGAATGTATATGTAACCGGATTAAAGAAAACAAAAAAAAGATTTCTTATTTCCGCGGACGGGAAAAAATACGAGGCGGATGCAGTGATTCTGGCATGTGGCGGAAGGGCAGCGCCGGCGCTGGGCTCCGATGGAAGCGGGTATGACCTTGCAAAATCTATGGGGCACCACATGGTTCCGGTAGTACCGGCTCTTGTGCAGCTGAAAGTAGACCGTTTTGCGCTGAAAGCAGCTGCCGGCGTAAGAACAGATGCAGAAGTGTCTTTCTATGAAGATGGAACCTATATAGCAAAAGATCAAGGGGAAGTTCAGATTACCGCTTACGGTCTTTCGGGAATCCCGATCTTTCAAATTAGCCGCTGTGCGGCAAAAGCGCTTTATTATCATAAAAATGCAGTTGTTCATCTGGATCTGATCCCGCAGATGGATCAAAAGGAACTGCGCGGCTTCTTGACGAAGAGAATGGAACAGCGGCAAATGCTTACCATGTCGAAGTTTCTTATCGGTATATTCAACCAGAAGTTAATTCCCTGTATTCTCAGATATGCAGGTATCCGAGAACAGACGAAAGTATCGGAACTTTCAAAAACTTCTTTTTCCGCACTTCTTCATGCATGTAAGAATATGGAATTCGTAATCACAGATACCAATGGATTTGAACATGCACAGGTATGTGCAGGCGGTATTCGTTTTGACGAAGTTTCTCACGATACAATGGAATCTCTCTGTTGTAAGAATCTGTATCTTGCCGGAGAATTGTTAGATGTAGATGGAATCTGCGGCGGCTATAATCTGCAATGGGCATGGGCAAGCGGATATTTAGCAGGAACAGCCGCAGGAAGATTGGAGTAATATATGATTCAGATCAGTCAACTGAAATTACAGATTCCTCACACAGAGGAACAGTTAGAGGAAAAAATCAAAAAAGTGCTGGGCATACGTAAGACAGATCTTCTGTCTTTTCGTATTTTAAAACGGTCTTTGGATGCCAGAAAAAAGCCGGTACTTTTTTATGTATATACAGTGGAAGCGGAAGTGAAACGTGAAAAAGCATTGAAACATAAAATCAAAAATCCAAACATTTTCTTTCGCGGACCGATTGCCGATTATAAGATTATACCTTGCGGCGAGCAGTCTCTCCGGGAGCGTCCGGTTGTCATAGGAAGTGGACCGGCCGGGCTTTTCTGTACATATGCGCTTGCGAAAATGGGATATCGACCGCTCCTTCTGGAACGAGGGGAAGCGGTTGACATACGCGTGAAGGACGTAGAAGATTTTTGGAAAAACGGGAAATTAAAATCTAATTCGAACGTACAGTTTGGGGAAGGCGGTGCCGGAACATTTTCTGACGGAAAGCTGAATACGCTTGTGCACGACAAAGAAGGAAGAGGACGAGAAGTGTTAGAAGTCTTTGTAAAGCATGGAGCTCCAGAACAGATTCTTTATGATAACAAACCGCATATCGGGACAGATATTCTGGTAGATGTAGTGAAAAACATACGAGCTTCCATTGAGAGATCCGGTGGAGAAGTAAGGTTCCATACCAAAGTGTCCGCTGTGAACTTTGAAGAAAAAGATGGAGAAAAGACACTGGTTTCTCTGGAGATTCAAGATACACATACGAATGAAATATCCGTAATTCCGACAGAGCTTTCGGTACTTGCAATCGGCCACAGCGCCCGTGATACCTTCCATATGCTTCACGAAAAAGAGATTCCGATGGAAGCAAAATCCTTCGCGGTCGGTGTGCGTGCAGAACACCTTCAGACTATGATCGACGAAAGTCAGTATGGAAGGAATCGAAAAGACTCTCTTCCGGCGGCTGCCTACAAATTGACCGCCAAGCTGGAAAATGGACGAGGGGTCTATACATTTTGCATGTGTCCGGGAGGTTATGTTGTCAATGCCTCTTCCGAGGAAGGACGCATTGCAGTCAACGGTATGAGCTACAGCGGACGGGACGGCAAAAATGCAAATAGTGCAGTGATTGTCACCGTCACACCTGAGGACTTCGGAACGGAAGACGTTCTTTCCGGAGTCGCGTTTCAGCAGAAATTAGAAGAAGCCGCTTACCATGCCGGAAATGGAAAGATACCGGTGCAATTGTTTGGTGATTTTTGCAAAAACAGAGCTTCTTCCGGGGCAGGAGCGATTCTGCCACAGATAAAAGGGGACATTACATGGACGAACATCCGTCAGATTTTCCCGGAAGTAATTGCAGATGCTTTGGAACAGGGAATTCTGATGTTTGACCGGAAGCTGAAAGGCTATGCTGACCCGGATACAGTTTTGTCGGCAGTGGAGAGTCGAACCTCATCTCCGGTGAGAATTTTGCGTGATCAAACCATGCAGAGCGTGGTGAGAGGATTATATCCCTGTGGGGAAGGAGCCGGCTACGCAGGAGGTATTACATCTGCCTCCATGGATGGACTTAAAGTGGCAGAATCTGTCAGCCAAAAGTATGCTCCTTTCGACAAAGGGCTTACGTATTAAGAAAATTTTAATGGTATAACTCTATACACTTTTTGGTAAATATGGTAGAATGTATTGAGTTTTTCAAAGAGAAAAACTTAAGGTGGAGTATAGCGAATCTTAACTTAAGATGAATCGAATGAATACAATGAAGGACATTCCAAATGCAGAGCGTCCGTACGAAAAATGCCTGAAACAGGGCGCCGAAGCTTTGAGTGATGCCGAACTTCTAGCAGTGCTTCTTCGCACCGGAACGAAGGGGGAAAATGTACTTGCATTGGCCAAAAGGCTTCTCTATGAGGATGGAGGAGCGGGACTTCTGGGCATTCATCAGTTTTCATTTCAAAGTCTGATGAAGTTAAAAGGCATTGGTAAAGTGAAGGCAGTACAGATTCTCTGTCTGTCGGAACTGGCAAAGAGGCTTTCGAAAGCTTCTGTTGAGCCGAGACTTCGTTTTTCCTCATCCCAATCGGTGGCAGAATATTATATGGAAGACCTGCGGCATAGAAATCAGGAAGTGATGAAGCTTCTTCTGTTGAATTCCAAGGCGGAATTAATTGATGAGACGAACATATCCAAAGGGACAGTGAATGCGTCTCTTGTCACGCCAAGAGAATTGTTCGTGGAGGCACTGAAAAAAGAAGCAGTGTCTATGATTTTACTTCACAATCATCCGAGCGGAGATCCGACTCCCAGCAGGGATGATATTTTGACGACGAAAAGAATCAGCGAATGCGGTCTTTTGATCGGAATTGAGCTGTTAGATCATATTATTATTGGGAATAATTGTTATGTAAGCTTTCAAGAAGAAAATTTGCTTTGGAAAGGATAAGTTCAGATGGTAAAAAATACATATGGACTGGATCTTGGTTCTTATGAGATTAAAGTCTATGACAAGAAAAAAGATACAATCTGGAAAGAGAAAAATGTCATTGCGATCAGAGACCAGCGGGAAATCTTCGCAGTAGGGGATACCGCTTATGAGATGTACCAGAAAGCGCCGGCTAATATCGAGGTTATTTTTCCGATGCAGGGAGGCGTAATCTCCAGATTCAACAACATGCAGTTCCTTCTTCAAAATCTGTTGAAGGAAGGTCGGCAGTTTGTGCGAGGCGCTGAATACGTGATCGCAGTTCCTACGGATGTGACTGAGGTGGAGAAGAAAGCATTCTTTGATCTGGTGATCCACTCTACAGCAAGAGCAAAAGAGGTAAATATTGTAGAACGTTCCATCGCGGATGCCATCGGACTTGGTCTTGATGTGACAGAAACAAAAGGAATGGTAATCGTGAACTTTGGCGGAGAGACAACGGAACTCTCTGTAATTGCAGGCGGCGGTCTTGTTCTAAACCGGCTTCTTAAAACCGGAGGGACACTCTATGATGAATCAATCGTTACTTTAGTCCGTCACAGCCATGACTTTTTGATCGGGAGACAGACAGCAGAAGTATTGCGCAAAAGATTTGGAGTATTTACCGGAGAAACAGATGCTTCTCTGAATGTAGCCGGAAGAGATCTGATCACAGGCGTACCGATGCAGAAAAACATCTCTTATACTCTGGTGCGCGCGGCTCTTCGTGATCCGCTGCTGGAATGTGTCCGTGCGATTCATTCTATGATTGACCGGACACCGCCGGAAGTAAGAAATGCGATTCATAAGAATGGTATTTTCTTAACCGGTGGAATGGCTGCTATGCCGGGACTGGATACCTATATCAAAAAAGCAACAGGGCTTCCTGTCGCTGTGGCAAAAGACCCGGATGTCTGTGCTGTTCATGGACTTGAAAAGATCATCAATTCCAAGGAATTGAGAAAACTTGCATTTTCAATGTTAGATGATAATTATAGGTGGATGAGATAATATGAAAATTAGAAATCAATCTTCGCTTCCAAGTAAATACTGGCTGTTGATCATTGCATTCTTCTGTGTTGTCCTGATGGGAATTGAGCATGCTACCGGAGGAAATGGTCCACTTACTTTTATTGCCAATTATACCGTCGTTCCTATGCAGAAGGGAATCAGTTACATGGGAATGTGGATCAGTGATGTGTCCAGTAACTTTGAAACGATGGAAGATATGCAGAAGAAAAACGACGAACTTCAAAAAAAGGTAGATGACTTAACGATTGACAATACGAGACTGCGTCAAGACCAATATGAGTTGGAGCGTTTGCGGGAACTCTACAAACTGGACGAAAACTATTCCGATTACCAAAAGATAGGGGCACACGTCATTTCCAATAACGGAACAAACTGGTTCAATGATTTTACTATTGATAAAGGCAGTAATGACGGAATCAAAGAAAACTGTAATGTTCTGGCAGGCAGTGGTCTGGCAGGTATTGTAACGGAAGTTGGACCGGATTATGCGAGAGTTCGTTCCATTATCGATGATTCCAGTAATGTAAGTGCGATGGTGTTGTCTACTTCAGACACTTGTATTGTCCGCGGAGATCTGAAGCTTGCTGCAGACGGAAGACTGAGATTTGAAAAACTTGCCAATAACGGAAATGAAATTGAAGTGGGAGAGCAGGTTGTGACTGCGCATGTCAGTGATCGATTTGTGCAGGGACTTTTCATCGGATATATCAGTGAATTGGAATTGGATTCGAATAAACTTACTTATTCCGGTTACATTACACCGGCAGTTGATTTTAGTAAGCTGCAGGAAGTTCTTGTCATTACATCAACGAAGGATGACTTGACTGCCCAGTCAGCAGCTAAGAAAGAGGAGTAGTTCTTATGAAACGAAAAGTGATCACATTTTTCATCATATTAATCTGTTTTCTTTTGGAAAGCACAGTTTTTTATAAGTTGAGATTCGCTTCAATCTGCCCGAACCTGATGATCATTACAACTGCATCTTTTGGGTTTATGCGCGGCAAGAAAAGCGGTATGACCGTAGGTCTTATTTCCGGTCTGTTCGTAGATTTATTCTGGGGCGGAAGTCTTGGCTTCTATATGCTGGTCTATATGGTGATCGGTTATGTGAACGGAATGTTTAAACGTCTGTTCTATGATGAGGATATCAAACTTCCTATCGCATTGATTGCTGCCAGTGAACTGGCTTATGGTGTAATTACTTATGTGGGTGTCTATATGTTAAATGGAGATTTTCATTTTGGAACCTATCTTCTTCATATCATCATCCCGGAACTTGTATACACGATTCTGGCGACCTTAATTCTGTATCAGATTATTCTGCAGATCAATCGGAAGCTGGAAACAGAAGAACAAAGGAGTGCAAGCAGATTTGTCTAGTTTATGGAAACGTATCAAATCGGGGATTGCGGAAGTGCTAAAGTCCAGATTGTTTGTGGCTGTTATTGTATTTTGCATTATGTCCGCAGTACTGATACAACGTGTATTTTATCTTCAGATCGTCAAAGGTCAGGAATATGTAGAGAACTATAAATTGCAGATTCAAAAGACCAAGGATGTGGAGGGCACAAGAGGAAATATATACGATCGAAACGGAAAGCTTCTGGCTTATAACGAATTGGCGTATTCTGTGACCATTGAAGATAATGGCGATTATGATTCAAAAGAGCAAAAAAATAAAGAGTTAAATAAAGTAATCCGTACAGTGATCGATATGGTGGAATCAAATGGCGACACGGTGATCAATGATTTTGGAATTATTCTGAATAAAGATAATCAATACATGTTCACTGCGGAATCTGATACACAGAGACTTCGTTTTATTGCCGATGTGTATGGAAAAGCAACCATTGACAAATTGAAGGAGGAGCAGAAAAATCAGACGCCGGATGAGATTATCAAGTATCTCTGTACAGACAAGCAATATGGTTATGGCATTAATCAGAAAAAATACAGCAAAGAAGAAGTTCTGAAGCTTATCAATATCCGTTATGCAATGTCACTGAACAGTTTCCAGAAATACATTGCTACAACGATCGCAGAAGATGTCTGCGATGAAACAGTGGCAGACGTTATGGAGAATCTGGATACACTCCAAGGTGTCAACGTAGAGGAAGAAGCTCTCAGACGTTATGCGGATAGCAAATGTTTTGCCAATATTATCGGATATACCGGCCAGATCTCCGTGGAAGAATACGATGCGCTCAGTAAGGAAGACCAGAAAATCTACGACAAGAATGATACCATTGGTAAATCCGGGATTGAGCAGACAATGGACTCTTACCTTAAAGGAGAAAAGGGAGAAGTAAAACTGTATGTCAACAATGTAGGTAAAGTCATTGAGACCATACAGGGAAAAAAGGCAAAAGCCGGAAATGATCTTTACCTTACTATTGATGCGGATCTTCAAGTGGCGGCTTATCATATCTTAGAGCAGGAGCTTGCCGGAATTCTGTTGTCTAAAATTCAGAATACACTGGACTATGACCGGACAAAGGCAGGGGATGCAAGTGATGTGATCATTCCGATAGGAGATGTGTATAATGCATTTCTCTCAAACGATATTTTAGATATGACACATTTTTCAGAAGAAGATGCCAAGGACACTGAGAAATCCGTATGGAATACATTTTCAGCCCGAAAAGAAGAGGTGTTGGAAAACCTGACATCGATTCTTGCAGATCCGTCTGCGAAGGCCTATAAAGATTGTTCCAAAGAAGTAAAAGCATATCTGTCTTTTATCGTCAATGACATGCTGAAAAGTAATACACAAGTATTATCTTCCGATGCCATTGATACAAATGACGAAACTTATAAGGCATGGCATAATGATGAATCAATCAATATTTATACTTATTTGAATTATGCAATCTCCAAAAACTGGATCGACAGCTCAAAGCTTGCGGACTACATGCCGGAAAGCGGAAAATATTCGGATTCTTCTGAAGTATATGAAGCACTGACTGCTTATATTACAGATTATATCAGTGACAGCAGCAGCTTTGATAAACTGATTTATAAATATATGATCAAAGCGGGTTCCATCACAGGACATCAAATCTGTCTTATGCTCTATGAGCAGGGAGTTCTTGATATAGAAGATGAGGAATATAACAGTCTGGCTGCCGGAAGTATGGGCGCTTATGACTTTATCCGCAATAAAATTGAGAATCTCGAAATTACACCGGGACAGTTGGGACTTGAGCCAAGTACAGGCTCTCTTGTCATGACAGATCCGAATAACGGAGATGTGCTTGCCTGTGTGTCCTATCCGGGATACGATAACAATCGTCTTGCCAATACAATGGATTCCGAATATTACAATAAATTGCTTACAGACAGTGCAAGACCGTTTTATAATAATGCAACCCAGGAAAAGACGGCTCCGGGTTCTACCTACAAGCCGCTGGTTGCGATTGCAGGTCTTACAGAAGGTGTGATCAACACTGAGTCAACCCTTCCATGTTCCGGCGTCTACAAGAAGGTAGAGCCGAATCCGAAGTGCTGGGCTTATCCAAATTCACACGGCAGTCTGACTGTTGCGCAGGCGATTGAACATTCCTGTAACAACTTCTTCTATGAAGTGGGATACCGGATGAGTCTTAAGGATCAGGGAATTGCAAATATCGGTTCTGACACAGCAGATGGGGACAAGACAGCACAATATTATTCCAGTGATCTTGGAACCGATACTTTGAAGAAGTATGCGATTCAGTTCGGTTTGTCTGATACTTCCGGAATTGAAATCCCGGAGGCAGAGCCACAGATTTCAGATGAATCATCCGTACCTTCTTCAATCGGACAAGGTACCAATAACTACACTACCAGTCAGCTTGCAAGATATATTACAACTGTTGCCAATAAAGGAACTGTATATGACCTGACACTTCTTGATAAAGTAACTACCTCGAATGGTAAGACTGTAAAAGAATATGAAGCTGAAGTCAAAAACACATTAGACGACATCCCTTCTTCTACGTGGAATGCAGTACACACGGGAATGCGAAATGTTGTTAAGGTAGAACACAATGCTGATATTTTTTCGGAACTGAACCGAAGCGGACTTGAATTGTCCGGAAAGACCGGTACCGCACAGCAAAGTAAAACACATCCTGACCACGGTTTATTTGTTGGTTTCGCGCCAAGCGCAAATCCGGAAGTGGCGTTTGCGATCCGTATTGCAAATGGATACAGCTCTTCACGCGCTGCTGAAGTCGGAAGGGATGTTATAAAATACTATTACGGCAAAGCGCCGGCAGAAGAAATCATTACCGGAAAGGCTGCTCAAATCGGAAGCACATCCGGCGGTGACTAAAGATAAACAAAGGATAATCCTATACAAAGCACAAGAGACAATACAAAATGAGTTATAGGAGGACATTATTCATGGGTGAGGTTATTGTAATTACATCAGGAAAGGGCGGTGTAGGTAAAACAACTACAACCGCCAACATAGGAGCCGGTCTGTCACAGCTTGGGAATAAAGTTGTTGTGATCGACACGGATCTGGGACTTAGAAATCTGGATGTGGTAATGGGATTGGAGAATCTGATCGTCTATAATCTGGTAGATGTTATCGAAGGAAGCTGTCGCTTAAAGCAGGCATTGATCCGTGATAAGAGATATGAAAATCTCTATCTTCTTCCATCCGCCCAGACAAAAGATAAGTCAGCTATATCACCGGGGCAGATGAAAAAACTCACATCGGAGCTAAAGGAAGAATTTGATTACATATTGCTTGACTGTCCGGCAGGAATTGAACAGGGATTCCAAAATGCAGTTGCCGGAGCGGATCGGGCGATTATTGTGACAACTCCGGAAGTCTCGGCTATAAGAGATGCCGACCGTATTATCGGTCTGTTAGAAAAAAGCGGCTTAAAAAACAATGACTTACTGATCAATCGTATTCGCATGGATATGGTGAAGAGAGGAGATATGATGTCTGTCGATGATGTGACAGAAATTCTGGCAATCCCTCTTCTCGGTGCGATTCCGGATGATGAACAGGTTGTCATAGGTACAAATCAGGGGGAACCGGTTATCGGTCTTCACTCCCGGGCAGGAAAAGCCTATACAAATATTTGCAGACGTATTATGGGAGAAACTGTTTCATTTCTTAATCTGGAAGCAGAAAACAGTATTTTTTCAAAGCTCTCCGGGCTTTTCAGAAAAGAATAGGAGGGACTTGAAATGTTAAAACAATCTTCTGTTTCTGTTGCGAAAAATCGTTTAAAAGCGTTGGTTACAAGTGACAGAGTTCAATGTCTCCCGGATTCTTATGAAAGTATCTGCAGGGAATTATACGAAACGATTTCAAAATATATCGAAATTGCAGAAGATGAATTTCAAGTAGAAATAGAGAGAACACATATATATATCAATTTTTTAGGAGAAGAAATTTGAGACTATCAAGATTTAGATTTACGAAACGATATCGGTTAAAAGATTACAACTGTATATTAGTTGCACTGGTAACAGCGCTATCGATCCTCGGTATTTTTGTAGTGGGAAGTGCAAAAGAAATATACCAGACAAAGCAAATATTTGGTGTTGTAGCCGGGCTTATCATTATGGTCGTTGTATCGTTGATTGATTATGTCTGGGTTTTAGATTTCTATTGGCTGATTTACGGATTTGCAGTTCTCATCCTTGGGCTTGTTCTGGTGATCGGAACAGAAGTCAATGGTGCTACCAGATGGATCAATCTTGGATTTACAACCTTTCAACCGTCAGAGCTTGCGAAGATTTTGTTGATTCTATTTTTTGCACGTTTTCTGATGAAGCATGAGGATGATCTGAATGACAAGGCGACTTTGTTTAAATATGCTGTTTTGTGCGGAATACCGTTGGTGCTCATTATCGCAGAACCGAATCTGTCCACAACAATCTGTACAGCGCTTGTTCTGTGTATCTTGATCTATATTGCAGGATTAAGCTACCGGTTTATCTTAACGGTTCTTTTGATCTTAATCCCTACAGCGGTTATCTTTTTAAGTATTGCAGTACAGCCGAATCAACCGTTTTTGAAAGATTATCAGCAGAAACGTATTCTATCTTTTCTGGAGCCTGAAAAATATGCGGATGACGGAGCTTATCAGCAGAACAACTCTGTCATGGCGATCGGTTCCGGACAGCTTACCGGCAAAGGGCTTAATAACAACACAACAACTTCTGTAAAAAACGGAAACTTCATTTTAGAGCCGCAGACAGACTTTATCTTTGCGATTATCGGTGAAGAACTTGGTTTTGTGGGAAGTTGTATAGTTATTGCGTTGTTGCTGCTAATTGTGATACAATGTATTTTGACAGGGGCACGAGCCCAGAACCTCGCAGGAAAGATTATTTGCTGCGGGGTAGGAGGATTAATTGCAGTTCAGAGCTTTATTAATATTGGAGTTGCCACAGGACTGATTCCCAATACGGGTGTGCCGCTTCCGTTTGTCAGTTATGGACTGACCTCACTGGTCAGCTTATATATCGGTATCGGATTCGTATTGAATGTTGGATTACAACCGAAAAAATATCAATAAGGAGTGATTTACAATGAATATAGGGTTAATAGCGCATGATTCAAAGAAGGCGCTGATGCAGAATTTCTGTATCGCGTACCGTGGAATCCTGAGTAAGCATAATCTGTTTGCTACCGGCACAACAGGAAGGCTGATCGAAGAAGTCACAAATTTGAATATCCATAAATATCTTGCAGGGCGTCTTGGCGGTCAGCAGCAGCTTGGTGCACAGATCGCTCAGAATGATATGGATGCGCTGATCTTTCTTCGCGAACCACATGCTCCAAAGCCGACAGAGCCGGACGTCAATGATGTGATTCGCTTGTGTGACATCTATAATATTCCAATCGCAACCAACCTTGCTACTGCAGAGCTTATTATTTTATCAATAGACAGAGGAGATCTTGATTGGCGTGAGATGTACAAATAATTCCAGGAAAAAAAGGATGCAGGCGAGACGCAGAAGAAAGCGTATCCTCAGTTCAATGATTTTATGTCTGCTAGTGTTATGTGTTATCGCATCCTTTTTGATCATTAAAAATCTCTTTGCAAAAGAGACGCTTGTAGCAGAATATGAACAGCAGCAATACAATCAGGCAGTTTATAAGGGCTCTCTTTTTTCCTCGGATTTGTGTGTGGTAAGCGAAGGCGAGAACTTAGAAGACGGAACAATGTCAAAAGACGGAAATTCAGAAATTCCCGACAGTACGACACTCACATCTGCAGCTCTTCTTGATGTAGATGGGGTGTCCGTAGATTACAGTTATAACGTATATGAAAAGCTCTATCCTGCAAGTGTGACGAAGATTATGACTGCTTTAGTTGCACTTGAAAACGGCAATCTCTCGGATGTCGTCACTGTGAATGTGGACGAGTCTGATTTTGCTGCGGACGAGCAGACATGCGGGTTAAAAAGAGGAGATCAGCTTACGCTCGAAGCACTTTTAAACGGACTTCTGCTTCATTCCGGCAATGATAATGCGAATGCAATTGCAGAATATATCGGCGGAAGTGTTGAAGAATTTGCAAAAATGATGAATAAAAAGGCTGCCGAACTTATGGCAACAGGTACTCATTTTGTAAATCCAAGCGGACTTCACGATGATGATCATTATACAACTGCTTATGATATTTATCTTATTTTCAATGAGTGTATCAAAAATGAAGATTTTGTAGATATCATAGATAGGAAAGATTATAAAGCAGAGATTACGGGCGCGGATGGAACGAAACGGGAAGTTACATGGGAAGCAAGCAATTACTATGCACAGGGAACCGTTGAACTTCCGGAACACGCGAAAATAATCGGCGGAAAAACAGGTACTACGAAGAAAGCAGGAAACTGTCTTGTTCTTTTAAATGAGAGTCAGGATGGAAAACCTTATATCTCCATTGTAATGGGGGCGAAGTCCAAGGATCTTCTATATCAGGATATGACAACTCTGATCCAGGGAATCGCATCGACTGAGAATCAGGCGGAATCTTAAATTAAAATTCGCTCATATGTAAAGGGGCATCTTCGCTATGAGGATACCCCTATTCTTATGGTTACATATCCGATGTAGAACGGATTCTCCCGTATAAACTGATCAGATAAAGTCCGCATAATCCTACTAAGGTGTAGATGATGCGAGACATCCATGAGAGATTTCCAAATAAAAGAGCAACCAGATCAAATCGGAAAATACCGACCAACAGCCAGTTTATTGCACCGATGATCACAATTGTCAATGCTGTATTATCGAACCATTTCATATAAACACTGCCTCCTTTTTATGCTGGTCATAGTATCTCTCACATCTGTCCTTTTTATGCAGAAATTATAGAAATAGATGAAAGGAATTCCATGTATAACAGTTATTCACAATATTTGAAGAAACAATATGGCGAAAAAGTATATAAACTTCCGGTTAATCTCCCGGTTACCTGTCCAAACCGCCAAAATGGAAATCGTGGATGTGCTTTTTGTGCAGGCTGCGGAACCGGTTTTGAGGCAATGGAGCAAACAGTTCCTGTAGCAACACAGCTTTTAGAAACGAAAGCGCATATTGAGAGAAAATATCATGCTCATAAATTCATTGCATATTTTCAAAATTATACAAATACATTTCTGCCTGTGGAGCAGTTCCTACGTTTTCTCAGAGAAGCTGCCAACGTACCGGATATTGTAGAAATTGCAGTGTCTACAAGACCGGACTGTATTCGTGAAGACTATCTTGATGCTCTCTTAAGCGTCAAGAAGGAGTATCATGTCAACATCTCCATCGAGCTTGGACTTCAGACTGTTAACTATCATACACTCCGGAAAATCGGAAGAGGGCATACACTGGCAGAATTTTTGGATGCCGTTTTGCAGATTAAAAAATATGGCTTTCAGATCTGTGCCCATGTGATACTGAATCTCCCCAATGACCATCTTGAAGATTGCATAGAAACTGCCAAGTGTCTCTCTGCACTTCGCATAGATGCGGTTAAGATCCATTCTCTTTATATTGCCAAAAACACAAGGTTGTGTGAGGATTATGAAAATGGTACAATAACAATATGTTCAAAAGAAGAATATTATGAACGGCTCATTTCATTTCTGGAGTATTTAAATCCGAATATTGTCGTCGAGCGGTTATTCAGCCGTGTTCCTGAAAAGGACTCCGTATTTTGTAACTGGGGTACCAGTTGGTGGAAGTTGAAGGAAGAGGCAGAAACACTTATGAAAGAGCGCGGCGCATATCAGGGAAGGCGTTTTAACTATTTAAATGGCGCCGCATTGAAATTATTATAGGGGGCTTATATTTTGGCTGCTAAAAAAACAACAAATATTACTGTTTATCGAAAAAAAAATCATGTGAATATAGGAATTATTGTATTTGGTGCAATCTTTGTATATTTGATCGTGCTCGTGCTTTTATATTTGACAGACAGACATGTTTCCGCTTATGAGGTTCGTGAAGGCTCCATCTTAAAAGATACCGCCTATACAGGCCTTGTTGTACGCAGTGAGACAATCGTCAACGCGGAAGAAAGCGGATATGTGAATTACTTTGCCACAGAAGGAAGCAAGGTCGGTGCAAAGACGAATGTATATACGGTTTCTCCGGAGGAGCTTAACTTTAAGACAAACGGAGAGGAAGAGTCACAGGATTTGACATCAGAGGAGAAAGAAGCTCTGTTAGTTAAAGTACAGTCCTTCGGCGAAAATTTTAAAGATGAGGAATTCCATGATATTTATACATTAAAAGACCATTTATCTTCTGTGCTGGAAAGCAAATCTAATCAGAGCCGGCAGGCACAATTGACCGATATGCTTGAGACGGAAGGTGATCGTCTGAAAATACATAAGAGTGCTAAAGACGGAATTGTCATATACTCGGCAGATGGTTATGAGCAGATTGCGCTCAGCGACATCACGGAAGATATGATCACAAAGCAAAATTATGAACAGAAAAATTTTAAAGATAACCGTAAAGTGAATGCAGGCGATCCTGTCTATAAACTGATCACGGATGATATCTGGAATGTCGTGATTTTATTAAATGACAAAACAGCAAAAGAAATGGCAGATATTAAGCGCGTTCGTGTTCGTTTTTCCAAGGATAATGAGACAGCAGTGGCTTCTTTTCAGATTTATAATACTAAAGATGCTAATCTCGGGTTTCTTACCTTTGATACGGGGATGATCCGTTATGCGCAGGAACGATATCTTGATCTGGAGCTGATTCTTGAAGACGAATCAGGACTTAAAATTCCAAAATCGTCTGTTACATCCAAAGAATTTTATATCGTACCGGAAGATTATCTCACCCAGGGCGGAAACAGCAAATCCTCGGGGGTTCTTGTGGATGAAGGAAAGGATCTGGCGGTATTCCACACTGCCGAAGTCTATTATCGTGACAACGAAACCGGTATGGTCTATCTGGACCCGGCTGTTTTTGAGGATATAAAATCTCCGATATTGATCAAGCCTGATTCCAGTGATACATACACTTTGAAGAAAAAGAAAAAGCTGAAGGGCGTATACAATATCAATAAAGGGTACGCAGTATTCAAACAGATCAAAATCCTTTGTGAGAGCGAAGAGTACTATGTCGTAGAAGAAGGAAATGATTACGGACTTGCTAATTATGACCATATAGCCCTCGACAGTGACTCTGTAAAAGAAAATGACGTTGTATTTCAATAGAAAATAAAAGGAGTGATTCTATCATGTTAAAGGAAAATCTGGCAGATGTAGAGACGAAGATTGTGAAGGCATGCGAAAACAGCGGCCGCCAAAGAGGCGATGTAACGCTTATCGCAGTCAGCAAAACAAAACCGGTGGAAACCTTAAAAGATGCTTACGACCTTGGCGTTCGCGTGTTTGGTGAAAATAAAGTTCAGGAGCTTACCGATAAGTATGAAGCTCTTCCGAAAGATATTCAGTGGCATATGATCGGACATCTTCAGCGTAATAAGGTAAAATATATTATCGATAAGGTTGCGCTCATACATTCTGTAGATTCTATAAGACTTGCAGAGACGATTGAAAAGGAAGCTGCAAAGCATAACATAACTGCTAATATTCTGATTGAAGTAAACGTAGCAAAAGAAGAAAGCAAGTTCGGTCTTATGCCGGAAGAATTAGATGAATTTATAGACAAAATTAAGGATTTTAAGCATATTCAGGTCAAAGGACTCATGACAATTGCTCCTTTTGTAGAAAATCCAGAGACAAATAGGGAGATTTTCCGTTCATTACGCAAATTATCTGTTGACATTAGCAACAAAAACGTTGATAATGTTAATGTGAGTATACTTTCTATGGGTATGACAAATGATTATACAGTCGCTGTAGAAGAAGGAGCAACAATGGTCCGCGTTGGAACAGGGATTTTTGGCGCGCGTAATTATGCTCAAGTATAAACGTAAGATAGGAGATATTTTGACATGGGAGTATTAGATAAGTTTTTAGACATCATGAAATTAAGCGATGATGACGATTATGATGATGACGATTTCTTCGATGATGATGATTACGATGATGCTTACGATGAAAAACCGGCGAAAAAGAGTTTCTTCGGTCGTAATAAAAAGGATCATGATTTTGATGAAGATGAAGAATATGATGATTACGATGAGCTTCCGGCAAAAACATCCAGAGGTTCTCGTTCCAGCAATAAAGTAACACCAATGCGTCAGCCTGCAAGAAGAAGCAATGTGAGTATGGAAGTATGTGTGATCAAACCGAATTCTGTGGAAGATGCGCGTGAAATCACAGAGACATTGTTGAGCGGAAGAACAGTCATTCTCAATTTAGAAGGACTGGATCTGGAAGTTGCTCAGCGCATCATTGATTTTACATCCGGAGCGACATTTGCAATCAGCGGCAACCTGCAAAAGATTTCAAATTATATCTTCTTAGTTACACCGACAAACGTTGATATTTCCGGAGATCTTCAGGATCTTCTGAATACTTCTTTTGATGCATCCTCTATGCGTTCCAGATTCTAGTAATTTGACAGGGATAATATGAATAAAGAAGAACTTATGCTTAGAAAACGTCTGATTGAATTATCCAATCAGGCGTATTCACGTGATATTGTAACTTTTTCAGATTTTCTAAATCTAAATGAACTACATATTCTTCATACTACGCCTAAGGACATACTCCTTACGAGATATGAGACCTATGGCGGGTATGATATGTCCGAGCGTCAGATGGCTGCATTTCTACCTGATGCTCTTTATTATGAGTATGAATATCCTCTGAAAGCAGTAGAGATTACTCCTCTTCATCAAAAATTCGCCGAAGACTTAAGCCATCGTGATTATCTGGGTGCTCTAATGAATCTGGGAATCGATCGTGCCAGATTGGGTGATATTGTCGTAGATGGGAGAACAGCGGTTGTATTTACAAAAGAAGAAATTACAGAATACATTGCAGAACATCTTTTTCGTATTCGGCATACAGAAGTAAGAACCGTCGTAAAAGATGCTTCTGATATCAATTATAATCCAAAATATGAGGAGATTAAGGGAACTGTTCCGTCTATTCGTCTGGACACTGTACTTTCCACCGCTTATCCGCTTTCAAGAAGCAAAGTCACTCCATACATTGAAAATGGAAAAGTATTTGTAAATGGGAAGCTGATTACAAACAATGGATATCAATTAAAGCCGGGAGATATCATATCGGTTCGCGGAATGGGGCGTATCAAATACGAAGAAACGCTCTCTGAAACGAAAAAAGGACGCTATATGATCTTGGTAAAAAAATATATTTAAAAGAGGCACTCTGCCGAAAAAAGGATGAATTATGAAACAACAAAGAAAACGGACAACATACTATCTGGCTGCGCTAATAATCGCGCTAGCCGGTATTTTCTTAGATCAGATCACTAAATATCTTGCCGTAGTGCACTTAAAAGAAAAAGAAGCGTACGTATTATGGGATCAGGTCTTTCAATTAGAATATCTTGAAAATCGGGGCGCAGCATTTGGGATGCTTCAGAATCAACAGATATTTTTCTTTTTCAGCGTTATTTTGATCAGTGCAGTTGTCGTGTGGTTTTATTTTCGCGTACCGATGGAAAAGAAATTTCTACCGTTAAGATTGTGTGCCGTTTTTATTATGGCAGGTGCATACGGTAATTTTATTGACAGACTGCGTCTTGGATATGTGATCGATTTTTTCTATTTTAAACTTATCGATTTTCCGGTATTTAATGTGGCAGATATTTATGTGACCATATCGACGATTGTATTTTGCCTGTTATTGTTCTTTTATTATAAGGAGGAAGACCTTGAACGAATCATTCGTAGTAGAAAATGAAGAAGGAATGCGTCTGGATCGTTATTTAGTTGAAGAGTATGAAGACCTTTCGCGTTCCCGTATACAAAAACTTATCAAAGACGGATTGATCAATGTCAATACAAAGCCTGTAAAAGCCAGTTACAGGCTTCTTTTGGGTGACAGAGTAGAAATTACCGTCCCGGAGGCAAAAGAGCCTGATATCGTGCCTGAGGACATTCCTCTTGATATTCTGTATGAGGATCAGGATGTGATTGTCGTAAATAAACCGAAGCAGATGGTTGTTCATCCGGCTCCCGGGCATTACAGCGGAACGCTTGTCAATGCGCTTATGTATCATTGCAAAGACCAGTTGTCCGGAATCAACGGAGATATAAGGCCAGGAATTGTACATCGCATAGATATGGATACAACAGGTTCTCTTGTTGTGTGTAAAAATGATCTGGCACATCAGGCATTGTCAGAGCAATTAAAAGAACATTCTATGCACAGAGAATACGAAGCGATTGTTCATGGAAATATTAAAGAAGAAGAGGGTGTGGTTAATGCTCCTATTGGGCGTCACCCTACAGATCGAAAGAAGATGAGTGTTCACGCAAAAAACTCTCGAAACGCTGTGACACACTATCAAGTATTGGAACGATTTGGTGATTTTACTTATATCCGATGCAGATTGGAAACAGGACGTACTCATCAGATCCGCGTACATATGTCCAGCATCGGTCATCCGCTTCTTGGCGATCAAGTATACGGTCCAAAGAAATGTCCATTTCCAAAACTTCAGGGACAGACTCTGCATGCGAAAATATTAGGATTTATCCATCCGAGAACAAAAAAATACTTAGAGACAGAAGCTCCTTTACCGGAATATTTTCAAGCACTTCTCGTACAATTACGAAAATGATTTTTAAATGAATTTAAATGAAATATTCTAAAAATTATATACTTTTTGTTTGAATTGTTGTATAATACCTCATATATATAAATGAGGAGCGTGATAAGTATGGCAAAAACAAACACCATTATTACAATAGGACGTCAATTTGGAAGTGCCGGACGCGAGATTGGCCGTGTGGTTGCCAAACATCTGGATATTAAATTGTATGATAAAGAAATGTTAAATCGTGCAGCACAGGAAAGTGGTCTTTGTAAAGAATTATTTGAAACACATGATGAAAAACCGACTAACAGTTTTCTTTATTCTCTCGTGATGGATACGTATTCACTTGGCTATTCTTCCGGAAGTTATACGGATATGCCAATTAATCACAAAGTCTTTCTTGCACAATTTGATGCGATTAAGAAAATTGCGGATGAGGGTCCTTGTATTTTAGTTGGGCGTTGTGCTGATTATGCTCTGGAAGAATACGACAATGTGTTGAGCATATTTATCCATGCAGATTTAGATGCACGTGTTCGAAGAATTGCAAGAATTTACGATCTAACAGATGCGAAGGCAAAAGAATTAATTGTAAAAACCGATAAAAAACGCTCCAGCTATTACAACTATTACAGTAATAAGCGTTGGGGTGACGTCAATAGTTACGATATGTGCCTGAACAGTTCTATGCTCGGAATTGAAGGAACTGCAGAAGCGATTGAGAAGTTAGTAGAATTAAAAGAACGAGATTGTGATAAAAAATTATAACATATGATCAATGAAGGAAGTGCGCTTAATCATTAGCGATTTTGCGGCACTTCCTTCACTATTTTTAATGAAAGGCAGGCTTAACGCACATGAGGAATCCGTTCCGGCCATCCTTTTATATTACCGTTTAAAATTGCTGTAAACATGCGCTGTTTTGCTCCGGAATGTTCGTGATTTAATTCTTTTACAAGTTCTTTTGCATACTGACGTTTTGTGTAACCGTCAATAGGACAGCGGCTTGTTACAACCGGAAGATCATATTTATTCTTAAATCCAATTACATCGGCCTCATCAACGAACATCATTGGGCGGATTACAGTAAGATCCATGCGATCCAGATACGTCTTCGGTGAAAAAGAATAGAATCTGCCTTCAAAGATGAGAGAGAGGAGCATTGTTTCAATAATATCGTCTTTATGGTGGGCATAAGCAACTTTATTGCAGCCCATTTCTTTTACTGCCTGATTAAGCGCCCCTTTACGCATTTTTGCACAAAGAGAACATGGATTAGGCTCTTTTCGTTCTTCAAAAAGAATGTGTGCAATGTCTGTTTTTACGATTTGATATGGAACACCTAAGTCTTCGCATAATTTTACAACCGGCGTAAAATCACATTCACTATATCCAAGATCTACAGTAATTGCGCTTAATTCAAATTTTTTCGGATAGAAACGTTTCAATCCGTGCAGTGCATATAGAAGCGTAAGGCTGTCTTTGCCACCGGAAATACCGACTGCGATATGATCGCCTTCTTCAATCATCTGATATTCATCTATTGCTTTTCTTGTCTGACTTAATAATTGTTGTAACTTCATAATTTATATTATCTTTTTTCCTTTCATTTTTCGCATTTCCAACACAATATCACATAAATACGCTAATGTAAATAAAAACTTGCTTTTCAAAACGCCACCCGATCTAGCTTTCCCTTAATTTTACAGCGCCTGCCGCTTGTCGGCGTCTATTTTCATCAATTGCCGCATAATGTTTCTTTGTTGTATTTACATCTTTATGTCCGAGAACATCTGCCACAAGATAAATATCCCCGGTTTCTTTATATAGAGATGTTCCGTAAGTACTGCGAAGCTTATGAGGCGTAATTTTCTTATTCGGTGTTACCTGACGGGCATATTTTTTTACCATATTCTCTACAGCCTGAACGCCCATACGTTTTTTCTGTGTTGATAAAAATAATGCGTTTTCATGACCGGAGAGGGGCGTTATTGCTTTGCGATCTCCCTTTATATAAGTTTCAAGAGCAGAAGAAACTTCATCGCCAAAATAGACAACCATCTGATTTCCACCTTTTCTCGTGACGGTGATGCCTTGATTCTTAAAGTCCACATCTGTAAGATCAAGTCCTACACATTCTGATACTCGAATGCCTGTGCCTAGAAGGAGTGTAAGAATAGCAAGATCCCGATCTTTCGTTTTCTTGTAATAGGTCAACGCCTGTCCGGTCAATGTGTTTCCGGCAGACTCCACATAATCAAGAAGAAGCGCAACCTCGTCTGTATCTAAACGAATAATGGCTTTTTCATGGAGTTTTGGCATATCTACGAGAAGCGTAGGGTTTTTTGAAATGATCTGATGTTTAAAATAATAATTATAAAAGCTTCGTAGTGCGGACATTTTACGTGATAAGCCTTTCTCGTTATTTGTAATCAATTCTTCATCGCGCTTATATACCTTCAAATACTCCATATATTCCTCAATATCCACAGGCTCCAAAGCCTCCAGATCTGAGGGAGTAAATTGTTCGATGGAATAGTTTTTATATACAGGATTATTTTCCATTAAAAAATGAAAAAACACACGAATATCATAAGCATAATTAATTCGTGTTCTTGAGGATGATCTTGGCTCTATTGCACGAAAATAATCTTTTGCAAAAGGAGGTAATGTCTTTAAAACTTCTCGAAGCCTCAATGTATTGTCGATTTGTGTCTGTTCATGATAAGATTTTGTCTTCTTGGTATTCTGATGATCAGCCATACAAATTCTCCTTTATATTTTATATATCTAAATTTAATACATACAACCAAAAATCATATCTGATTAGGTTTCCATACAGACATATTAGCATATCTATTTATTTCTGTCCATATCTTTTGGAAAAATCGGTATTTGTCGTATAGACGTATTTCTATAACAAAAGCAATAGATTTTGAACTATTGCTTTTGCGGTGAGTATAATATATATAAGAATAAGATTAAGATTGCATATTCCGCAAAAACAGAGCACTCGCTCCGCATGAGCGGAGCGCTGTTCCGC
>UQRE01000005.1 GCA_900543415.1 uncultured Dorea sp.
CCTCCTATCCCTTATTATACCATACAATAACATAAAATAACAGCTATAAAAACAGAAAATTTGACATAAAAAAAGCAGGTTTTATGCGACCTGTGAGTACTTTTTTTGATATTCAACTGTCAAACTCCCGAGCGGTCTGGTCGGTTGGTCTGGATTGATTAGAAACCGGCTGAGTTCCCGTGGGTTTTCCGCACGCGGGACAGAATTTTACATGATCCGCAATCTGGGTGCCACAATTTCTACAAAACATAGTTTCTCACTCCTTTAAAAATGGTAATTTTATTGCCCTTATTTTATCAGTTTTGACAATAAAAAACAATATTCGAATAAAGGCGTCATAGTTGAAAAGTGGGGGAATATATAGTAAAATTAGAGCGATAGTATAATTTGTATTTGCTATTTTTAATTCATATGTAAATTTTTTTATATTTTATAAAACTTTTTATGTATAAAAAAACGTCTAAGGAGTAAGAGGAGGATAAAAAAATGGCATTATTTGAAAAAATGAAAGATTCGATTTCGATTGCAGGTCAGGGAGTATCGCAGAAAGCTAAGTCAGCAACGGAGAGTGTAAAGCTCAATAACCAGATAAAATCGAATGAGCGTATGCTAGAAAAACTGACATACCAAGTAGGAGTACAGTGTGTGAAAAACCATCTGCAGGATGCGGGAAGCGAGTATGGAGAATTGTTTGGAGAGATTTTAAGGCTTCAGAAAGAAAATCAACAGCTTCAGCAGATGATGCAGGCGTTGACAGCGGGAAATGTCTGTCAACAGTGTGGCTTTAGCAATAATCCAGACGCCAAGTTTTGTATCAGTTGTGGAAGTCCGCTTCAAAAAGCAGCACCGGTATCCAACGGGCCGGTAAATGGAAAGAAATGTCCATCCTGTGGTTTCATTAATGCGGCAGATTCTGCATTCTGTGTAGAGTGTGGAACAAATATTGCGGCTGTGGCAGCGAATAATCCGCAGGCAGGTACTGAAGCAAAACAGGAGGAACCGATGCAACAACCGATACAGGAGCCGGTTGTCCCTAAATGTAAAAATTGTGGCGCCATTTTGGAGGAAGATTCTTTATTCTGTACAGAGTGTGGAACAAAAAGAGACTAAGAGCTAAGTGCGGAGGAAAAAGAGTATGGCAAAGTTTTGTGGAAAATGTGGAGCTGAATTAGTAGAGGGGAGCAAGTTTTGTGTGAAATGCGGAGCACCTGTACCGCAGCCAGGAGCACAGAGAAGCTCAGCGCCATCAGAGACACCGGGGAATGTGCAAGGGAATGCACAGGGGAACTATCAACAGGGAACAGCGAATACACAGAATGGATATTCAGGTGCTTCAGCTACAAAAAAACCGTTTGCGTGGCCGATCATCGCAGCGCTTGCAGCGGTTGTAGTCGTATTGTCGCTTATACTATTTGGAATATTTGGAACGAAAGGTTACGAAAAACCGATTAAGTATGTGGAGAAGGGAATCAATGAAGGTGACATTAAGACTTTTGCAAAAGCATTTCCGAATGGAGTCGAAGGAATCGTAAATGTTCTTCCGGATGATTTGAGTGATCTTTTCCCGGGATACGATGTAAAGCTTGAGATTGTGGACAAAGAAAAACTGAAAAAAGATGAAATGACAGTTATTTTATCTGATGAGTATGACTTAAGTGCAGCGGAATTAAAAGATGTGACAGCAGCGTATATCTTGGAAGTAGAAATGACAGCAGTGATTGATGGGGAAGAAGAATCTGCGGAAGAGGATATTCCGGTTGTGAAGATGGATGGGGAATGGGTAATTCCGATATCTATGTTTTGGTAAGGAATTATAATTAAGCATGCAGGAAGGAAGACAGGGATATGAAAACAGAAAAGAAACAGACGGAAAAAACGAATTCTTCAGTTCCGGTTATTGTATTGGCGATCGTTATTATCTTAGCACTTGCAGGAAGTGTGTTTCTTGGAATTAAGGGGCTGGGCTTTGGCGGAAAAGTAAAATCCCAGGTAAGTCAGGACGAGATCGATCAGGCAAGGGCGAAGATGCGTGCCAATGCCGAAGGAGAGAAGGATATCTATGTAACAGCATTTAAGGAAGATGTGACATGGACACCGGGCAGTGATCCTGCAACCGCTGAGAATAAGAAGGCGGAAGATGGCACAACGGCAAATGCGGCAGCCGGAGAGTATATTTTCCCGAACAGTGATAAGGAGTATTTGACGGATGCAGATGTGTCCGGTCTGTCCAAAGCTGATCTTAGGCTGGCACGAAATGAAATATTGGCGCGGCATGGTAGAATTTTCAACAGTGCTGATCTGAAAACATATTTTGAAGGTAAAAGCTGGTACTCAGGAACTGTGACGCCGGAAGAATTTGATGCAAATATGGAGTCCCGTTTAAATGACGCGGAGCGTGCAAATATTGAAATGATTAAAAAATACGAGTAGGAGGTGAAAGAGATGTTTTGTCCGGAATGTGGAAGTAAAAATAAAGATGATGCGTTATTTTGTGAGAATTGTGGTACATCACTAAAGCGCCCTCAAGGGAACGGAGCTCCTCTTTCAGCTCCGGTGAAAAAAGAAAGACAACCATTGGATGGAAAAGAAAAATTATTGCTGATTGAAATCTGTGTGGCAGTTTTAAGTGTGATTTTATTTTTCGTAATCTACAATGTTCAATTTGGAGCTAAAAATGTAGCTGAAAAACATGTAGAAGCGATGATGGAGAGAAACTACGCTGATTTGTACGATACGATTTATCTCAAAGATCATGATGATTTTATGAGTAAAGAAGCATTTATAACAGCGAAGAAAATCCAGGAGCCGGAAGACATTGAAATCGCAGATGTGGATGTGACAAGTGTTCAGAAGCGGTCCGGGGGCTTCACCAGTCAGTCAATCCGGGTGCGCTATACGAAGGGGTCTGATTCGGAAAAGATCAATCTGAAGCTGAAGAGAAAAGGTTTATTCTGGAAAGTTCAGATGGATCAGGGCGATTATAAAGATTATGGTACAAAATTAGTTCAAAAATACAGCATTGCTGTTCCGAAGGGAGCAGATGTGATTGTAGATAAGATAAATGTATCTGACAGCGTGACACCGGGTAAAAAAATTGACGGTATGGACACTTATACATTGGATGCAGTATTTGGAGCAGAGCATTATGTAGAGATTAGCGGAAAAGATGTGGAAAAAACCGGACAGCTTGTGTCATGGACAGAAGGAGATCCTGCGATCGTACAGACGGACTACAATGAGAAAGTAGTGGAAGAGCTGGCAGAACAGGGAATGGAAGACTGGAAAATTATTATGAATGCACTGGTGAATCGCAAACTGTTCAGTGAAGTAGATCTTCTGCAAAATGTAGACGGTACGAACAAAGATACAGTTATCGATGAATTTGAGAGTGTCAGAGATTATGAATTCGGCGGAAGTTCCGGTGATTCAGAAAAGATTAATAAGTATCAGTTTACCAATGGAGAGGCGAATGTAGAAATAAACCAGGAAGACGGTACCACATTGGCTCAGGTTACGCTCAAAGGAAATTACTACTATAGTTATAATACAACATACTGGTCAGGAAATTCGTATCACAATGAGCGGGATGGACAGACAGCAAATACGTTGACATATATTATGAAAGATGGGAAATGGGTATTGTATAATATTTCATTAAGTCCATTTTACGATTAATAAAAATAAAAAAAGAAGAGGGGTCTAGAATGAGCGGCAGCATGGGAAAGAAAAAAGAATTGATGGTTCAGATGCTGACAGCAACCATCGGGAGTCTGATGTTTGCAATCGGTGTAAACTTGATTATTGTTCCGCTTGGACTTTATAATGGAGGGTTTATGGGTATTGCCCAGTTGATGAGAACGGGGATTGTGGATTTTATGCACGTTCCGGTTCCGGGCAATTTTGATCTTGCTGGTATTATTTACTGGGTGCTCAATATTCCGTTGTTCTATATGGGGCTTCGGATCATGGGAAAAGATTTTGCGGTGAAAACGCTGCTTACAGTAACAATTCAGAGTGTATTTCTTGTCCTAGTGCCAATTCCGGAGACACCAATTATCGGAGATACCTTGACTGCATGTATTATAGGTGGTCTGATCGCCGGAACAGGAGTGGGGCTTGTGCTCCGGGGAAGAAGCTCCGGAGGCGGGCAGGATATTATCGGAGTATGCTGCTCAAAGAAATATCCCAATGTCAGCGTAGGAAAGATTAATATTCTTATGAATATATTTGTGTATCTGATCTGCCTTTTCTTATTCAATATTGAAATAGTAGCGTATTCTTTTATTTACACGACAGTGCTATCTATGGCGATTGACCGAGTGCATATACAGAATATCAACACAAGTGTTATGATATTTACAAAAAAACTTGGAATCTCGCAGGCAATCATAGATCAGATGGGACGTGGAGTAACCAATTGGGATGGGGCGGGTGCCTATACGAACAAGACCGCATATATCCTGTTGGTAATGATTTCAAAATACGAAGTGACACAGATCAAACAAATTGTACACAGCATAGATCCGAATGCATTTATGATCTTCACAGAAGGATGTTCTGTAGATGGAAATTTTGAAAAGCGGTTGTAATTTAGGACGTAGCCTTTTGCAAAAAGGCTACGTCCTAAATTGGTTTTTGGGGTGTCCTTTTTTGTATTTTAAGGTGTCCCTAATTAAACGAATTTTTCCCTTATTAATTTTGTAACATAATCTGTTTTTAGCGGATATATAGGTAAAGAGAGGTGAGGACATGTTTGAAATGGACGCGGCATACAGAGAATATGCGGTTATGGTTTATAAGTTCCTTTTATCACTGTGTTATGAAGAAGAATTGGCAGAGGAACTGACGCAGGAGACTTTTTATCAGGCGGTGCGTTCGGTGGATCGGTATGATGGAAGCTGCAAAGTGTCTACATGGCTGTGCCAGATTGCCAAGCATCTCTGGTATCGGGAGATGGAACGCAGAAAAAGCAAAGGTACCAGTGAACTGACTGCGGATATGGAATCTTTGGAAAAGCCCGTGGAAGAACAGTTGACTCTGAAAGAAGAGAAAATGGAGTTGTTTCGCAAAGTACATGTTTTAGACGAGATTTCTAAGGAAATCGTGCTGTTGCGAGTGACAGGTGCATTTTCATTTAAGAGAATCGCAGAACTGTTCGGAAAAAATGAGAATTGGGCAAGAGTTACTTATTATCGTGCAAAGCAGAAAATATTGAAAGGTGGGGAAAAGAATGAAATGTGAGATTATCAGAGATTTATTTCCGAGTTATATTGATGGACTGACAAGCGAAGAAAGCAATGAAGCGGTTGAGGAACATTTGGAAAAATGCAAAGAGTGCAGGGATTATCTTGAGACTATATAAAAGGAGATGGTGTCCGCCAGATACGTGGAGCGAAGAAAAGACGAATTAAAAAAGGATGTGAAACCGTTAAAAAAGTTGAAACGTGTGACGAGGCAGATGATAGCAGGTACCGTATTATTTTGCATTGTAGTAATCGGCATTGCTTTGGGAGCGTATGAGACATATTATGGAGAGGTTGTTCAGCCGAACAGTGAAGATGTGAAGATTACGTGTGAAAAAATAGATCCCGTTGTTAGAATTGGCTTTGAGCCACAAAAGGAAGGCGTTTATCTGGAAGCTATGGTGAATGAAGAAAATGAGAAAACTCATATCCGTCTTGTTGAACGCAGAATCCGCCCATTCGAAAAGAAAGAACGAATCACTAACAACGCATATTACGAATATATCTATGTAAGCGCAGATCACGGAATCAAAGAGCCAAGCGACAAAGAAACATTGGAAGTGGAGTTCAAAGACAAAACAAAAACAGTGAAAATTACAGATCTCTATACAGAAGAAATTCAGAATTTAAAATAATTTCAAAAAAGGACAGGTCTGAAGTTAATTTGGGACAGGTCATATGTTAAATAGGGACGTAGCTTTTTGCAAAAAAGCTACGTCCCTATTTAACATACATTTTACATTCCTGTGATTTTACATTTTACATTCGCCCTTTATGATAGTCATTGTGAAGAAAAACAACACAAGAAAATGAAATTTTAATTTAAAGGAGATTAAAACGTATGAAAATGAAAAAGTTTATTGCAGTATTATCAATGACAGCAATGATTGCAGCTCTTGCAGTTGGGTGTGGAGGAAAAGATGATACAAAGGCAGAAGGTGAAGACGCTAAGACGGAAGCTTCTGGTGACTGGGATTCTTCTATGGATATTACAATCGTATCAAGAGAGGATGGCTCCGGTACAAGAGGAGCATTCATCGAACTTTTCGGAGTGGAAGAAAAGCAGGGCGATGAAAAAGTTGATATGACAACAGAGGAAGCGCAGATCACAAATAGTACTTCTGTTATGTTAACAACAGTTGCAGGTGATGAATATGCAATCGGTTATGTGTCTCTCGGTTCTCTGGATGACAGCGTAAAGGCTGTAAAGATTGATGGTGCAGAGGCAACGGCAGAAAATATTAAAAATGGCTCTTACAAAGTTTCAAGACCATTTAACATTGCAACAAAGAAGGGCTTAGATAACGAAGTAGCAAAAGATTTCATTAACTTCATTATGAGCAAAGAAGGACAGGAAGTTGTGTCTGAAAATGGTTACATTGGTGATGACAGCGCAGCAGCATTCTCTGGAAGCAATCCATCCGGTAAAGTAGTGGTTGGTGGTTCTTCTTCTGTATCTCCGGTAATGGAAAAAATGATCGAGGCATACAAAGCAGTAAATGCAAATGCTGAGATTGAACTTCAGACAACAGATTCCACAACAGGTATGACTTCTGCAATGGATGGAAG
Source organism: uncultured Dorea sp. (assembly GCA_900543415.1). GTDB lineage: Bacteria > Bacillota > Clostridia > Lachnospirales > Lachnospiraceae > Dorea_D. The sequence goes on from UQRE01000005.1 coordinate 6,813, forward strand.
CTATGATATCGGAATGGCATCTCGTGAACTGAAAGACGAAGAGACAGCAGAACTTGACAGTCAGGTAATAGCAACAGACGGTATCGCTGTAATCGTGAACAAAGCAAATACAACAGACGAGCTTTCTAGCGATCAGGTAAAAGCAATCTATACAGGTAAGACTCTCACATGGGATGAGGTAGTAAAGTAATATGAAAAATAAAGCATGGACGGAAAAATTCATGCAGGGAGTGTTCTTCATTGCCGCCTGCGCTTCGGTGCTGGCGGTAGCTCTCATTTGTATCTTTCTTTTTGCAAATGGAATCCCTGCCATGAAAGAGATCGGTTTTGGCAATTTCTTAAGCGGTGAAATGTGGAAGCCGAAAAATGAGATTTTTGGAATTCTTCCTATGATCGTAGGGAGTTTGTATGTAACAGCAGGGGCTATCATTTTCGGAGTTCCGGTTGGAATTTTAACAGCAGTATTTATGGCATATTATTGTCCAAAGAAAATATATAAACCATTGAAAGCGGCGACAGAACTTTTAGCCGGAATTCCATCGGTTGTGTATGGATTCTTCGGTCTCGTAGTCATTGTACCGGTAATCCGTACGCTTGGAAGAGATTTAGGATTTGGCGGAAATGGAAGCAGCATTTTGACCGCTTCGATCCTTCTTGGAATGATGATTCTTCCGACTATTATCGGTCTCACAGAATCTTCCGTTCGTGCAGTACCCGAGCAGTATTATGAAGGGGCGGTTGCACTTGGAGCAACCCACGAAAGAGCCATTTTCCGTGTAGTGATTCCGGCAGCAAAATCAGGTGTAGTTGCAGCGATTGTACTGGGAGTAGGACGTGCGATCGGAGAGACAATGGCAGTCATTATGGTAGCGGGAAATCAGGCGAGAATGCCGGCAGGAATTTTTCGCGGTGTCCGTACTTTGACAGCCAATATCGTTATTGAGATGGGATATGCAACAGGGCTTCACAGAGAAGCATTGATTGCAACCGGCGTAGTGCTGTTTGTATTTATTCTTATAATCAATTTCTGTGTAGCAGTATTAAAGAGGAGGACCAGCCATGAGTAATAATCAAATGACTTTGGGACAGAAATTAAAATCATATAAGCGTACACCGTTTTCATTTCTTATGATGCTTCTGGTGGTTCTCTCAGCAGTTATTACATTTGCGGTGCTGATTTTTTTGATCGCCTATGTGCTGATCAATGGAGTGCCATATTTGAAACCGTCTTTGTTTTCACTTACTTATACTTCAGAAAATGCATCTTTGATGCCGGCGCTTATTAATACCGTAATCATGACGATTTTATCACTATTGATCGCTGTTCCCTTCGGAATTTTTTCTGCTATTTTCCTTGTAGAATATGCAGGAAGAGGAAATAAATTTGTGGAAGTGATTCGTCTTACAACAGAGACGTTACAGGGAATTCCTTCTATTGTATACGGATTGTTCGGAATGTTATTTTTTGTATCCACCTACGGATGGGGTTTTTCGATTTTGGCAGGAGCATTCACATTATCAATCATGGTACTTCCACTGATTATGAGAAGTACAGAAGAAGCATTAAAGGCAGTGCCGGACTCTTACAGAGAAGGAAGCTTCGGATTGGGTGCGGGGAAACTTCGTACGGTGTTTCGCATTGTACTTCCGTCTGCCGTTCCGGGGATTCTTGCAGGAGTGATTCTTGCAGTTGGACGAATCGTTGGAGAGACAGCAGCGCTTATCTATACTGCAGGAACTGTAGCTGATATTCCAAAGGACGTGATGAGTTCCGGAAGAACTCTGGCAGTTCATATGTATAATCTGGCAAGTGAAGGGCTTTATATGGATCAGGCATATGCAACAGCAGTTATTTTGCTCGTACTTGTAGTGGGAATTAATGCACTGTCCGGATTCCTGGCAAAAAAACTTACAAAAGCCTAGATAGAAAAGAATTAGAGAGGATAAAAAATGAGTAAAATCAGCATCAAAGATATGAATCTCCACTATGGAGATTTTCACGCATTAAAAGACGTAAATCTTGAAATAGAAGAAAATAAAATCACTGCATTTATTGGGCCGTCCGGATGTGGAAAATCGACACTGTTAAAATCCATCAACCGGATGAATGATCTGGTTGAGGGGTGTAAGATTGACGGCGAACTTCTTCTGGATGGGCAGGATATTTATAAAAATATGGACGTCAATCTGCTTAGAAAAAGAGTGGGAATGGTATTTCAGAAGCCGAACCCATTTCCAATGAGTATTTATGACAATATTGCATTTGGACCGAGAACCCATGGAATCCATTCCAAATCAAAGCTGGACGATATTGTGGAAAAATCGTTGAGGGATGCAGCTATCTGGGAAGAATGTAAGGATCGTCTGAAAAAGAGTGCCCTTGGAATGTCCGGCGGGCAGCAGCAGAGACTTTGCATTGCACGTGCACTTGCAGTGCAGCCGGAAGTGCTTCTGATGGATGAACCGACGTCTGCACTTGATCCCATTTCCACTTCCAAGATTGAAGACCTTGCGATGGAACTGAAAAAAGATTATACTATCGTTATGGTGACACATAATATGCAGCAGGCTGTACGTGTGTCCGACAATACCGCCTTTTTCCTGTTAGGAGAAGTCATTGAATATAACAATACGGAGAAATTGTTCTCGATACCGGCAGATAAACGGACAGAAGACTATATTACAGGGAGGTTTGGTTAAGTTATGCGTAATAAATTTGATATGCAGTTGGATTATCTCAATGAGCAGTTGATCCACATGGGAGAATTATGTGAGATTGCCATTAATCGTGCAACCGAAGCACTTCAACACGGAAGTATAGAAGAGGCAAAAGAAGTAATCAGCGCCGATGAAGAAATTGATCAGATGGAAAAGGATATCGAGCGTCTGTGTCTGAAGCTTCTCCTTCAGCAGCAGCCGGTGGCAAGGGATCTTAGGCAGATATCGGCGGCACTTAAAATGATCACGGATATGGAGCGTATCGGTGATCAGGCATCTGACATTGCAGAGATCATCATTTCCGAGAAGAAATCTGAAGGAGCAGAGATTCCGAAGATTGGGAAAATGTCAGAGGCAGTGGCGAAGATGGTCAGAGACAGCGTGACCGCCTATGTTAAGAAAGATCTGGAGCTTTCCAGAAGTGTAATGGAAGCAGATGATGCGGTGGATACACTTTTTGAGGAGAATAAGCGTGACCTCATTGAGTTTATCGCACAGAATGAAGGGGATGCTGGAAGAGAGACGATTGATCTTATTATGGTTGCAAAGTATCTGGAACGAATCGGCGATCATGCAACCAATATCGCAGAATGGGTGGAGTTCTCGATTACCGGAATTCACAAAGAGAGTCAAGTATAGGCAATTACATGCCGAAAAAAATGTAAGGAGAGACTTATGATATTTTGTGTAGAAGATGACAGCAACATTCGAGAATTAGTCGTATATACGCTTGAAACAACGGGATTTAAAGCAAGAGGCTTCGAGGACGGGAGAAGTTTCTTAGAAGCACTGGCACTGGAGACACCGGAGCTTGTATTGATGGATATTATGCTTCCGGGAGAAGATGGATTGTCACTGCTTAAAAAATTAAAAAGCTCAACAAAGACAAGAGAGATTCCTGTGATCATGGTGACAGCCAAAGGCGCGGAATACGATAAAGTGAAGGGGCTGGATCTGGGAGCAGATGATTATGTAGCGAAGCCATTTGGCATGATGGAACTGGTGTCCCGGATCAAAGCGGTGCTTCGGAGAACATTAAAAAGCGGACAGGAAACACAGGATATCATGAAAGCCGGAGATTTGGAAATCGATACGAAGAAGCATGAAGTGACTGCGGCCGGAGAAGTGGTAAATCTTACGCTTAAGGAATATGAGTTGTTAAAGCGTCTGATGAAGAATCCGAATATCGTTATGACAAGAGATTGTCTGTTGGAAGATATTTGGGGATACGATTTTGACGGAGAGACAAGAACGGTAGATGTGCATGTGCGTACCCTCCGGCAGAAACTTGGAACTTGCGGAGAGATGATCGAGACTGTCCGGGGCGTTGGCTATCGGATGAGAGAATAGGAGCATGCTATGAAACTTAAGAAAAAGATACAAAACAGTATGATCCTTGTCGTATTGACCTCTCTGATTTTGACATATGGAACGATGATCTTCGTTGTCTATTATCAGACGATGGAGATCTTGAAAGATGAAATTCAACAGGAAGCAGATTATATAGAAGCGGCAGTCAGTATTTCGGGTGTATCTTATCTGGAAGATATGGATGAAGTTCGTGAAAATACAAGGGTGACTTTGATCGCTGATTCTGGGGAAGTACTCTATGATTCCGGAAAACGGGAAGAAGATCTTGAAAATCATCTGGATCGGCCGGAGATACAAGAAGCATTAAAAACCGGAAGCGGTCATGATGTCCGCCGGTCGGAAACTCTTGATCAAGATATGTTTTATTACGCAGTAAAGCTGGATGACGGAACGGTGCTTCGTGTGTCTAAAAATATGGGAACGGTATTTAGTACAGCGATGAGTATTCTTCCCATGATGGGAATGATCGCATGCTGCATGGTAATCTTTGCCTTGCTGCTTGCAAAATGGCAGACAGCTAAGCTTATTTACCCGATCAATCACTTGAATCTTGCAGAACCATTGGAAAATGATATGTATGAAGAATTGACACCATTGTTACAGAGTATAGATAAACAGAATCGTGAAAAAGATGCAGTGGCAAATATGCGGAAAGAATTCTCGGCAAATGTTTCTCACGAATTAAAAACACCGCTTACCTCTATTTCGGGGTATGCAGAGATTATGAAAGACGGTCTGGTGCGTCCCGAAGATATGAAGACCTTTTCTGAGCGCATTTATAATGAAGCCAGCCGCCTGATCACGCTTGTGGAAGATATTATGAAGCTTTCAAAACTGGATGAGGGTGCAGTGGAATTAGAAAAGGAAGAAGTAGATTTCTATATGCTTACGCGGGAAATCTGCAGCAGACTTGCGCCGCAGGCAGAAAAGCGACATGTCCGCTTGGAAGTGACCGGTGAGCCTGTGCATTACCTTGGTGTCCGTCAGGTGCTGGATGAGATGTTATATAATATGATTGAAAATGCCATCAAATATAACAAAGAAGGCGGACTGGTCAGTGTCTGGGTAGGAAATACACTTCAGGGAATCAAGATCATTGTCCGAGATACCGGAATCGGAATACCGAAAGAAGAACAGAAACGGATATTTGAGCGCTTTTATCGCGTGGACAAGAGTCATTCGAAGGCTACCGGAGGCACCGGACTTGGACTTTCGATTGTGAAACATGGCGCACTTATGCATGGAGCTAAGATTCATGTGGAAAGTGAAGTGAATAAAGGGACAAAAATGGAGCTTATATTTTAAGCTCCATTTTTGCGTCTGCCCGATGGCTTCCTATAATTAATCTTACGGTTCGATAGAGGAATGGCTTGTAATCATCAATAGGGATCGGTTCTTCATACATCATCGAGTTATAGCCGGCAGAGCCTGCTAATTCCACGATCGTAAAAAGCATTACGTCCACATCTTTGTATTCATAGTCATCTGCGGCAACCAGTTTCAGAAAGTGATTATAGATTTCCCGGTCTGAATTTTCACCGGTCAGCAGTGCAGAACGAAGCGCACCCATAACAAGATTTTTAGAAATGAAATTTAGAAGTGCCTTGTCATCTTTTAAACTATTGATTAGATGGTCAATGAGAAAGATCATCTGATCTTCCAGTCCGTGAATCTGCTCTTTTTCAAGTGCGGCTCCGGCAGCGTCAAAGAGCTCCTGCGTTTTATGAACGACCAGTTTATTTTTAATATCATATTTATTTGTAAAATACAAATAGAAAGTGCCCTTCGCAACCTTGGCTTTTTCTACAATATCCGAAATTGTTGTAGAAGTAATCCCTTTTGTTGTAAAAAGTTCGTATGCCGTGTTAAAAAGCGCTTCTTTCTTTTTCCTTTTGTTTTCATCAATTTTTCCCATGATTTACATTCACTCCTTATGTCTATTATAAGCAGAGCCTTTGCTATTTTGCAATAGGAAAAGAATAAAAATGACTTTTAGTCAAAAATATATTGACTAAAGGTCATTTTCTGTGCTATAGTGCATAAAGTAATAAATGACTAATGGTCATAAAGAAAAGAGGCTATGATATATGGTTAAGTTTGGAAAACAAGTGGTGAAACACAGAGTGGCAATCTTAATTGCAAGTTTCTTATTGTTGATTCCGTCTGTGTTTGGTTACTTCCATACCAGAGTCAATTATGATGTTCTGACTTATCTGCCGGATGATATAGAAACCATGCAGGGACAGGACATTATGCTGGAGGACTTTGGCATAGGAGCATTCTCCATGTTTATGGTGGATGGCATGGAGGATAAAGATGTTGCAGCGTTAAAAAGTAAGATTGAGCAAGTGGATCATGTAAAAGATGTCCTTTGGTATGATTCCATCTCAGATATTTCTGTACCAAAGAGCATGCTTCCAAAAGAGATTTATGAAGTGTTTAATTCAGACAAAGGAACGATGATGGCGATTTTCTTTGATGATACAACTTCTGCGGATGAGACATTGGATGCGGTAAAGGAGATTCGGCATCTTTCAGGAAAGCAATGTTTCTTAAGCGGTATGTCCGCAGTAGTGGAAGATACAAAAGAGTTGTCTGAAAAAGAGACACCAATCTATGTATTGATCGCGGTACTGTTATCTACATTGGTTTTGGCAGTGACAATGGAATCTGCGTTTGTGCCGATTTTATTTTTGCTCAGTATCGGAATGGCAATCGTCTATAATTTGGGAAGCAACATCTCCCTTGGCGAGATTTCTTATGTAACAAAGGCGCTCTCGGCGGTACTTCAACTTGGAGTGACGATGGATTATTCCATTTTCTTGATGCACAGCTATCAAGAACAGCAGGTGCGCTATGACGGAGACAAGAAGCGCGCTATGGCGCATGCCATTTCTCAGACATTTTCCTCAGTGGTGGGAAGTTCGATTACGACAGTTGCAGGTTTTATCGCTTTGTGCTTTATGAGTTTCACACTTGGAAAAGATATCGGTATTGTAATGGCGAAGGGGGTAATCTTCGGAGTAATCGCATGTGTAACCATTTTGCCTTCTATGATTCTGTGCTGTGATAAATGGATTGAAAAGACAAAACATAAACCGCTGCTTCCGGACATTGGAAGAATCTCCGATAAAGTGACAAAGAAATACGGATGGTATGTTGCAATCTTCCTGATTCTTATGGTTCCGGCAATTTACGGGAACAATCACGTAGATGTGTATTACAACTTAGATGCAACACTTCCGAAAGAACTGCCGAGCATTATTGCAAATGAAAAGCTAAAAGACGATTATGATATGAATACCACACATATGCTTTTAGTTGACCGCTCTATTTCCGCCAAAGATACTGGCGAGATGTTGAAGAAGATTGAAGAGGTAGACGGGGTGAAATGGGCGCTCGGTCTTGATAAATTAATTGGTCCGGGAGTGCCGAAAAGTATGATTCCGGATTCTGTGACGGAAATGCTTCAAAGCGACCGGTATCAAATGATTTTAATTAACTCTACTTATAAGGTGGCGTCAGATAAGGTTAATCGGCAGGTGGGTGAAATCAATAAGATTTTGGACCGGTATGATAAAGGTGCCATGCTAGTAGGAGAGGCTCCACTTACGAAAGACTTAATCAGTATTACAGATAAAGACTTTAAGACGGTCAGCGCAGTATCCATCGGTATTATTTTCCTTATTATATTGATTCTCTTTAAATCACCGACCATACCGATCATTTTAGTAGGAGTGATTGAATTCGCTATTTTTGTAAATATGGGAATTCCGTATTATACAGGTTCCACATTACCATTCGTAGCGTCTATTGTTATCGGAACGATTCAGCTAGGGGCAACCGTTGACTATGCGATACTGATGACAACAAGATATAAGCGAGAGAGAAATCATGGCGCCGGAAAGTATGATGCAATTACAACAGCACATAAGGCGTCGGCACAGTCCATTATTGTAAGTGCATTTAGTTTCTTTGGAGCGACCATCGGTGTCGGACTTTATTCCGATATTGATATGATTAGTTCCTTGTGCATTTTAATGGCAAGAGGTGCATTGATCAGTATGCTGGTTGTTGTGTTTATTCTCCCGTCTATGTTTATGGTATTTGATAAAGTAATAGTAAAAACAAGTAAAAATTTCCTGCCACAGAAGGCAGAGACAAAATAGGAGGCGTCGGAATCATGAAGAATAGAAAAGTAAGACAAATGTTGGCAAGTTCTATGGCGGTAGTTGTAGGGGCAGGACTTATCGGAACCTGTGCATATGAGGATTCTATAAAAGCACATGCGCAAGAAGTGAATGTGCAGAAACTTGAAGAGACAGCGCAGCAGGCGCTTGGGGACAGTACCGTAGAGGAAGACGGAAATCTTTATAAAGATGAGTCCGTGTATGTGAAAGCAGATGCGTCCGGTAAAGTAAATGAAACAACGGTCACAGAGTGGTTGAAAAATCCTAATAATGGAAAGACAGAGGATGTGACCGAACTTCAAAATGTGGAAAATGTGAAAGGTGACGAGACCTATACAACAGGAAGTGAAGGAAGTGTAAGCTGGAAGTCAGAAGGAAAGGATATTTATTATCAAGGAACAACAGATAAAGAACTTCCGGTGGATGTGGAGATTACTTATACTTTGGATGGGAAAGAAGTAGCAGCAAAAGACTTAAAGGGCAAAGACGGGAAACTGGAAATGAAGGTGCAATATACAAACAAGTCCAAGGAAACCGTTGATGTGTCCGGAGAGTCTGTGGAAATGTATACGCCATTTGCCATGGTAACAGCCATGATGCTTCCAAGTGACGAATATACCAATGTGACGATCGATCATGGTAAAATTGTATCAGATGGAGATAAAAATATCGTAGTAGGCTTAGGTTTTCCGGGACTGGAAGAAAATCTAAATCTGGAAAGCAAGGATATTGACATTGATATTCCGGACAGCTTTACTATTACAGCAGATGTGAAAAATGCCTCTGTAGGACCAACTATGACGGTGGCTTCTTCCGATGTGTTAGAGCAGTTTGGTCTTGATGAGATTGACAGCTTTGATGATCTGACAGATTCGGTGGGTGAATTGGAAAATGCAGCGCAGCAGCTGACAGACGGTTCCGCAAAAGCAGCTGACGGAAGCAGCGCCCTTGCAGACGGCTCAAATACGCTGGCAACAGGTATCGGAACACTGGCAGATGGAACAAGCGCTTTGGCAGCCGGCGTGAAAACATTGGCAGAAGGTGTGAATACATTGAACAGTAAAAGCGGTGATCTGACGGAAGGCGTCAGTGATCTGGCTTCCGGGGTGAATGATTATACCGGAGGTGTCAGCGACCTTGCGGATGGCAGCAGTAAAGTGTCTGCCGGAGCGGAAAGTTTGAAAAATGGTCTTGCGACCGCACAGACGGGAATCGAAGGACTGGCAGCAGGCGTTGGTACTTTAAGAGGCGGATTCGAAGGTGACGGGACACAGAATAACCCAGGTGCAAATAATCTGGCAAATGGTACAGTGCAGGCAATTGGATCAACTTCGACTGCCATTGACAATCTCGCTTCGTTAATCACACAGATGGCAGGTAATCAGGGGACTGTTGAAGCGAAGGCGACAGTAACCGGAAAAGATGAAGCGGTGGAGGCTGCAGTGAATCAGCTGGTCAGCGCCGGAATCGTAACGGAAGAGAATAAAAAGTCCTGTGCTGCTGCTATTCGCACAGCTGTGGATGATCATATCAGCGCAGAGGCAAAAGTTGCATCTGAGAAAGCCAGTTCAGACCCTACAGAGGCAATTACAGCGGCGAAGACCGCGGTAGGTACAGCAAGTGCTTATGCAGCAGGGCTTCAAACAAATGTGGGAGCGCTCTATGAAGGTACGAAAACAGTACAAAGCGGAGTCGAAGATTTGAAAAAAGGAAACAGCCAGCTGGCAGCCGGAGCGAAAGATCTGGCAGATGGCACTTCTGCATTGGCATCGGGAGCGTCCACATTGAATGATAAAAGCGGTCTTTTAGTTGCAGGCACATCAAAATTGAAAGAAGGCGGAAATCAGCTGGCGACAGGCGTCGGTCAGTTGGCAGCCGGAGCTTCGGCAGCAGTAACCGGAGCCGGTGAAGTTGCAAAAGGAGCCGGAGCATTAAAGACCGGAGCAGACACTCTTGCAGATGGAGCAGGTACATTGGCAGATGGAAATAAAACACTGGCAGATGGAATGGAAGAATTTAAAACTTCAGGTATTGATAAGATTGCAGACGTATTCGGAGGAGATATAGAGAATGTAACTTCCAGAATCGACGCCATGATGACGCTTGGAAGAAATTACAAATCATTTGCCGGAATTAAAGAAGATATGGCAGGAAGTACGAAGTTTATCATTGAGACAGAAGGTGTGGATTAATTTCCATATTATAATGTAGAAAATTAAAGATGAAAAGGCAGAAATATTTCTCTAATTGTGAGAGAAATGTTTCTGCCTTTTCTTACGCTTTACAAACCATGACAGACTATCTATAATGGAGATATTACAGTGAAAAAGGAGATAGAAACATGAGTGATAAAGTATTGGCAAAAGTAGCAGGAAGAGAGATTACAGAGGCAGAGTTTCATGCGTATTTGCAGGGGATTCCAAGAGAACAGCAAGCATATGCGATGAATCCACAGTACCGCGATCAGTATTTGGACCAGTTGATCGCACTTCATATGTTTGCGCAGCTTGGAGAAGATGAAAAGCTTGACGAGAGCGAAGAGTATGCAAAAATATTAGAAAGCGCTAAGAGAGATATTCTTGCGCAGCTTGCTATGCGTGATACGCTGAAGAAAGTACAAGTATCAGAAGAAGAATTAAAAGATTATTATGAAGCAAATCAGAAGAAATTCGAAAAAGGAGCAACAGTATCTGCAAAACATATTTTGGTAGAGCAGGAAGAACAGTGTAAAGATATTCTTGCACAGATTGAAAGCGGAGCCAAAACATTTGAAGATGCTGCACAGGAATTCTCTACCTGCCCATCCAAAGCGAAAGGCGGAGATCTGGGAGAGTTCGGAAGAGGTCAGATGGTAAAGGAATTTGAAGATGCTGCATTTGATGCCGAGATTGGGAAAGTAGTAGGACCTGTGAAGACACAGTTTGGTCACCACCTGATCAAAGTTGAGAAGAAAAATGAATCATCCACTGCATCTTTTGATGAAGTAAGAGGTCAGATTTACCAGCAGTTAATGGCAGAAAAGCAGAACGATGCTTATACCGCTAAGGTAAATGAATTAAAAGAAAAATATCTGGAAAAATAAAAGAAGTAAGGGATGAAAGATCATGAGTCAGGTAATTTACAAAGACAGACCCGGAACGGATTGCAATAAGTGGGATGGTTGTGAAGAAAAGTTCGGAGATAAGAATCTACTTCCCCTCTGGGTTGCAGACATGGATTTTGAAGCACCGTCCTGTGTAAAAGAAGCCTTAAGAAAATATGTGGATTTTGGAGTATTTGGTTATTATCGCGTGCCGGACAGTTATTATGAAGCGTTTATAAACTGGGAAAAGACTTATCATTCTTATGAAGTGAAAAAAGAGTGGATGCGGTTTGCGCCGGGAGTTGTTCCGGCGTTTAACTGGCTGATCCACATACTTACAGAAGAAGGAGACAGTGTACTTATTACGCCTCCGGTTTATTATCCGTTTAAAGATGCAATTGTCAATAATAATCGTATGGTGATAGAGAGTCCGCTTGTGCGTCTGGAAGATCACTATGAATTGGATTATGAAGACTTCGAACAGAAGATCAAAGAACAGAATGTGAAACTGTTTATCTTCTGTACTCCGCACAATCCGGTTGGGCGAGTGTGGAAGTGGGACGAAATCGTAAAGGTTCTTGATATCTGTAAGAAATACGGGGTCTATGTCATTGCCGATGAGATTCATCAAGATATTATCATGAATGGGTATCAGAAAGTGACCGCAGCAACGACCGGTAATTATGATGAGATCATGGTGACGCTTACTGCTGCTACAAAGACATTTAATCTGGCAGGATGCCAGAATTCCATCGTGGTGATTCCAGATGAAACCTTAAGAAAAAGGTATGATGATTATTTGACGAAACTTCGTATTACAGGAGGAAATGCCTTTGGATATGTAGCTGTTCAAAGTGCGTATGAAGGTGGTCGGGCATGGCTTGACGAGGTGCTGAATATCATTGAAGAGAATTATCAGCTTATGAAGTCCATTTTAGAAGAAAAGCTTCCAAAAGTTTGGATTCCCAAATTAGAAGGGACATATCTTATGTGGATCGATCTCGGAGCATATGTAAGTGCAGACGAGATAGAATCCGTCATCCAGAAAGCTTGTGGGCTTGCAGTGGATTATGGCTCATGGTTTGGTGGAGAAGCGTATGGAACTTTCATTCGGGTGAATCTGGCAACCGAAAAAGAAAATATTAGGTTAGCAGCGGAGAAGATCGCGGAGGTGTTGGAAGCAGAATAAGGCGGAACGAGATATAATTTGAAATTGATGAAGAAAGAAACGGAGGAAAAAGAGGCAAGATAAAGCCTCTTTTTTTGTATAGTTATATAGTTATAAATTTAGAAAGAAATACTATCCAGTAACATTGAAAGAAATTAAATCGTAAAGTATACTTAATGTATGGTTGGTATGCCGATGGGATAAAGAAAAAGCGGAAGGAGGATTGCATATGCTGAATAAAACATATTTAACAAATCCTGTTGTAAAGAAGCTTTCCGAAGGGACAGAACTCGGCTGGGTGAACCCTAAGCGCCTTTCATGGGAAGAAGCAAGGGGAGAGATAACAGTTTCTGCCAAGGATATCGACGAAGCGGAAGAACGATTGAAACGGTTTGCTCCATTTATCAGAAAGTGTTTTCCTGAAACAGAAGACCTCTGTGGAATTATCGAATCTCCTTTGACGCCGATACCGGAAATGAAACACTTTTTGAATGATACATACGGAGAAAGAATGGAGGGAAATCTGCTTCTTAAACAGGACAGTCATCTGGCGGTTGCAGGTTCTGTGAAAGCGAGGGGCGGAATCTATGAAGTGCTAAAGCATACGGAAGAATTGGCGTTGCGAGAAGGATTGATTACAGTAGATGACGATTATGCAAAACTGGCATCGGAAGAATGTCGGGAATTTTTCAGCCAATACACTGTGCAGGTCGGTTCCACTGGAAATTTAGGGCTTAGTATCGGTATCGCAAGCGCGGCAGTTGGTTATCATGCCATTGTGCATATGTCAGCGGATGCAAAGCAGTGGAAGAAAGATTTGCTTCGAAGTCATGACGTGACCGTAATAGAATATGAAGGGGATTATAGTAAAGCGGTAGAAAACGGACGGAAAGAGTCAGATGCTGATCCAAAAAGCTATTTTGTAGATGATGAAAATTCAAAAGATTTATTTATGGGCTATGCGGTTGCGGCGAGAAGACTGAAAAAGCAGATCGAAGAACGGAAAATTAAAGTGGATGAAGAACATCCTTTATTTGTCTATATTCCGTGCGGTGTGGGAGGCGCGCCGGGAGGAGTTGCCTTTGGTTTAAAGACCGTGTGGGGAGATCAAGTTCATGTATTTTTTGTGGAGCCAACGCAAGCTCCGTGTATGGTACTGGGCATGGCGACAGAACTTCATAATCAGATTTGCGTACAAGACGTCGGACTTACAGGAATCACCCACGCAGACGGGCTTGCGGTAGGACGACCTTCCGGCTTTGTGGGCAAAGTTATGGAACCAATCTTGAGCGGCGAATTTACAGTAGAAGATAAGTGGCTGTATGGATATATGCGGGCGCTTCTTGATACGGAACATATTTTCATAGAGCCAAGTGCATGTGCGGCATTTGCAGGTCCGGTAAACCTGTTGAACTATGAGGAAACGAGAAAATATATTGTGGAAAATCAACTCTGTCATAAGATGAATAAGGCAACACATATTGTGTGGGCGACCGGTGGAAGTCTTGTGCCGGAAGAAGAGCGGGAGATATATAGAAAGACATTTTTGGATTAAGGAGAGTTCACTATGGCAGAGAAAACAGTAACTTTATATACCCGTCAAAATGATAAAACTTTACGTCAGCTTGAGCGTGACGGCCGCATTATCAATCACCGCGCTTATGTTGAGATGCATTTCGGAGATATTGCGCCTCTTTTTATGGAGAGCTACGACTGGTTTACGAAAGAGGCGGCAAAGCGTGTGCCGAAGCCGGAGGATGTCCATGCTCCGATTTGGTGCTCTATAAGCCCGGATAATTGTTTGAAGCCGATTGAAGGAACGGTAGTTTATGTATTGGAAGTGCCGGAAGATAAGGTCATGTATTTTGATGATGTGAAATGGGATTATGTGTTGAACCGCATATATCTTCCCGATGATGAGGAGGATGAGAAGGTGTATAAACAGCATTTGAAAGACATCGGAGTTTCCAATGGATTTGAGTTTTTTCAAGGACGATATAAAGGAATGTATCCGGAGGAGGAAGCGCGAATCCGAGAAAGCTGGAAACGCGCCTTTCGCATTGATAAATGGACCATCTTCAATGTGTGCGGAAATATCTGGGAAATAAAAAGAGAATGGGTGAAAAGAATCATTAAGCCGGGAGAAGAAGTAAAATAAAGAGGGATATAAAATATCCGCCATTAGAATGAATCTGATGGCGGATTGTTACTATATTTTTACTCCGTAAAGCACTTTCAAAAGATGATTAGAAATGAAAGGCTGTCGAGTGTTTGGAACTCGTTTTTTCGGCAGAGTGATCTTTGGAAGATAAATGTTTGCCAATTGATTGGTAAATGTAGTAAGCTGCGGAATAGAAAATGCGAAGCTCAAGAAAATACAAGCTGTGAGCAATAACAGAGATTCCGCAATTGTATTTACATTTTGAAGCCAATCGGTTGCACTTTTTATATAAGAGTATGTAAGCCCGTGACAGAGATAAATTGCCATTGTACGTTCACCCATGCAAGAAAGCCGGTTTTTCTTTTCAGGAACTAAGCAGAACAGCGCATAGGTAAGGAAGAAACCAATACCGTAGCAGAGAAGTCGGATTGCCATTCCCTTTGCAAATGTCTGTCCGAGAAAATCGTAGTTGTATCTTCCGTAAAATATTTTTACTGAATAAGAACGAATCGCCGGTGCCAGTGCCAGAAACGCCGTGAAAGCGGCAAAGGAAATGGCGGCAAAGGTCTTTTTCGCACGAGTACGAAGTTTAGAAACGAGCGCTCGGTCAAAATTCATTCCCGCAAGGAAGAATGGGTAAAAGACCAGAACTCTTGGAATACTCAGGAAATTATTTGGCATATTAGAGCATCCGATCAGAAGTCCGGCGGCAATGGATACCAATATATAATGAGGAATCCGTTTGACATAAGGCGTAATTACGCGCCAGATAAAGAGTGCCATAATGTACCAAAGCGAAAACTTCGGACGCAGCAAATACAAGCCGGTATCTTTGTTAAGAAGTCCGGTATACATAAAATAGTAAAAAAGTTCATAGATCACGTAAGGAACAGCAAGCTTACGAACCAGTGTTCCAAATGAAAGTTCTCGTTTGGAAAAATAACCGGAGATAAAAATAAATGCCGGCATATGGAACGAGAAGATCAACCATTTGAGTGTGTAAAGCAGTGTATTGTTTTTATAAGCAGGTTCTATAAAATGTCCGATAACTACAAGGATAATTAACAATGCTTTGTAGTTATCAAATAAATAGTCTCGTTGTTTTGTCTGGTTTGACATGATAAATCCTCTTTCTTTCTAAACAAAACAGAATCTTTTAACGACATACATTCTACGCTTTTCTTTATTTTGGTACAAGATTCAAATTCACCAAAAATGTAACACTTTTTTAACATTTATTTAAACATAATTAACATTTCCAAGAGAAATAGAAGAACTTCGAAATATTACTGGAAAAATAGATGTTTTTTATATATAATGAATGGACAGGTAATAGGTAATAAAAACCAATGAAAAGGAGACAGATTCAATGGAAATGTTATCAATTGAGAGAGAACTGAAAGAAAACTCATATCCGGGACGCGGAATCATTATAGGCAGGAGTGCAGACGGAAGTAAGGCTGTAACTGCTTATTTTATTATGGGAAGAAGTGAAAACAGCCGTAACCGTGTCTTTGTAGAAGAAGGAGAAGGCATTCGTACACAGGCATTTGATCCTGCGAAATTGACAGATCCAAGCCTGATCATTTACGCACCGGTGCGTGTGCTCGGCAACAAGACAATTGTGACAAACGGAGACCAGACAGATACTATCTATGAAGGTATGGACAAGCAGATGACATTTGAGCAGTCATTAAGAAGCAGAAAGTTTGAGCCGGATGAGCCGAACTATACACCGAGAATCTCTGGTATCATGCACATTGAAAATGGAACTTACAATTATGCAATGTCAATCTTAAAGAGCAACAATGGCAATCCGGACAGCTGCCACAGATATACATTTGCATATGAGAATCCGGCGGCAGGTGAAGGACATTTTATCCACACATACAAATGTGACGGTAACCCGCTTCCGAGCTTTGAAGGTGAACCGAAACTAATCGAAATTCCGAATGATATGGATGAATTTGTGTCTACATTGTGGAATAGTTTAAATGAAGATAACAAGGTGTCTCTTTTCGTGCGTTATATCGATATCGCAAGCGGCGCTTACGAGACAAAGATCGTGAATAAGAACAAATAGAAGCAGATCAAAACAAATTAAAATCATTAAGGAGCATGGAGCATGAAAGAATTAGAGTTAAAGTATGGCTGTAACCCGAATCAGAAACCATCCAGAATCTATATGGAGACAGGAGAGGAACTTCCTATTAAAGTGTTAAACGGAAGACCAGGATATATTAATTTCCTTGATGCATTTAATGGCTGGCAGTTGGTAAGCGAGCTTAAGAAAGCGACCGGACTTCCGGCGGCTACATCTTTTAAACATGTATCTCCGGCAGGAGCAGCAGTCGGACTTCCGCTGGACGAAACACTGGCGAAGATCTACTGGGTGGATGATCTCGGAGAATTGTCCCCATTGGCAAGCGCTTATGCAAGAGCGAGAGGTGCAGACAGAATGTCATCCTTTGGTGATTTCATTTCTTTGTCTGATGTATGTGACAAAGATACTGCAAGATTGATCAAAAGAGAAGTTTCTGACGGTGTTATTGCGCCGGGATATGAGCCGGAAGCATTGGAAATCTTAAAGGCAAAGAAAAACGGAAATTATAATGTGATCGAGATTGATCCGAATTATGTTCCAAGAAAGATGGAGAGAAAAGAAGTATTTGGTATTACTTTTGAGCAGGGAAGAAATGAATTGAAGATTGATGATGAGTTTTTTGCAAATATTGTGACAGAGAACAAAGAGCTGACAGAGCAGGCAAAGATCGATCTTGCAATTTCCATGATCACGTTAAAATATACGCAGTCCAATTCGGTATGCTTTGTCAAAGACGGACAGGCAATCGGAATCGGTGCAGGGCAGCAGTCCAGAATCCATTGTACACGTCTGGCAGGTACGAAAGCAGACAATTGGTGGTTGAGACAGTCTCCGCAGGTTATGAATCTTCCATTTGTAGATGGAATTCGTCGTGCAGACAGAGATAATGCAATTGATCTCTATATCGGAGACGACTATATGGATGTTCTTGCAGACGGCGCATGGGAAAATATTTTCAAAGAGAAACCGGAAGTATTTACAAGAGAAGCAAAGAGAGAGTGGCTGGATAAATTAACAGACGTAAGTCTTGGCTCAGATGCCTTCTTCCCATTTGGTGATAATATTGAACGCGCTCATAGAAGCGGTGTGAAATATGTAGCTCAGCCGGGCGGTTCGGTAAGAGATGATAATGTTATTGAAACATGTAATAAATATGATATGGTAATGTCCTTTACAGGACTTCGTTTATTCCATCATTAATCGAAATGAGGGCGGAGGTTTTTATGAAATCTCCGTCCTTATTCCATTTTTCTGCCAATTGATTTACCTTGTGTTTTCTATGACCAGATGGTATGATAGACAAGGTGAGTAAAAAGAAAAAGTAACTTTATAAGTATAAAAGGAAAAGTAAAGTATGAAACAGTATGATGTGATTATTATCGGTGCAGGACCGTCCGGTATTTTCTGCGCGTATGAGCTGACCAGACAGAAACCGGATATGAAAGTCCTGATGATTGAAAAAGGGCGTTCCATTGAGAAACGTCAGTGTCCGAAGAGAAAGACGAAGGTATGTGTAGGATGCCAGCCATGTTCTATTACGACAGGATTTGCAGGAGCAGGAGCATTTTCAGATGGAAAATTATCCCTGTCCCCTGACGTGGGAGGAACATTGCCGGAGATTCTCGGTTATGAGAAGGCAACAGAGCTTATCAATGAGGCAGACAATATTTATCTGAAATTCGGCGCTGATGAGAAAGTGTACGGTATCGAGGACACTGCTGCCATTGAAAATATTCGTACAAAGGCAATCCGTGCAAACCTGAAGCTTATCGAGTGTCCGATTCGCCATCTTGGAACAGAAGAAGGATATAAAATTTACACAAGACTTCAAGAGCATTTGATCGAAAATGGCGTAGAGATTAAATTTATGACAATGGTAAAAAATATCATCATTGAAGATGGTGTTGCAAAAGGAGTTGTCACAGATCAGGGTGAGGAGTTCTATGCACCGGAGATTGTAGCCGGTATCGGAAGAGAAGGCTCTGAGTGGTTTTCTCATATTTGTAAAGAGCATGATATCGAAACGAAAAACGGAACCGTCGATGTGGGTGTGCGTGTAGAAGTTCGAGACGAGATCATGAAAGAGTTAAATGAGAAGCTTTATGAAGCAAAGCTTGTCTACTACACGCCGACCTTTGACGATAAGGTGCGCGTATTCTGTACGAACCCATCCGGAGAAGTGGCTACAGAGTATTACGACGACGGTCTTGCAGTGGTAAATGGTCATGCGTACAAGTCCAAGAATATGAAGACGAAAAACACTAACTTCGCGCTCTTAGTATCAAAGAATTTTACTGAACCGTTTAAGTCTCCGATCGAATATGGAAAACATATTGCACAGCTTGGAAATATGCTTTGCGACGGAAAGATTCTATTACAACGATACGGGGATTTCCGCAGAGGAAGACGTACGACAGAAGAGCGTCTTATGAGAAATAATATTACTCCGACTTTAAAAGATGCAGTTCCGGGTGATCTGTCACTTGTGTTCCCACACCGTATCATGGTGGCGATTGATGAAATGATTCAGGCACTCGACAAGGTGACGCCGGGAATTGCCTCTGATGAGACATTACTCTACGGTGTAGAGGTTAAATTCTATTCTAATAAAGTTGTAGTAAATAAAGAATTCGAGACAAGCATCAAAGGACTTCGCACGATGGGTGACGGAGCGTCTATCACACGTGGACTTCAGCAGGCATCTGCAAATGGTCTCTGTGTAGCAAGATGTATTTTAGATAAAGAATAGATTTCATAGATATTGTTATAGAAATATTTTTATTGACAGTATCATAGGAAATAGATACTATAAAAATGAATATTGGTTTCAGTTTGCGCTGAATGAAAAGGGAATGCGGTGAGAATCCGCAACAGCTCACTCTACTGTAATGGAGGACGAAAGCCAAAGACCACTGCCGGGAAATGATTCGGTGGGAAGGGGGCAAGTAGGTATGATTCCTAAGTCAGGAGACCTGCCAATAGGATAAGAGGTAAAATCTTTCGGTGAGGATAAGATGGTACACAAACAAGACAGGATGTTTCGATCGAAGGATGGAAACTTATTTGTGTATGAAGGACAGCCGAAGTGCTGTCCTTTTTGTACGTTATTATTCTCCAAAAGTAGAAAAGGAGACAGGAATGAAAAAGAAGAAAACAGTCAAAACAAGAATGCTAAGTCTGTTTCTCGTTCTTTTGCTTCTCACAGGAAGCGTGTCCAGCGTGCGCGCAGAGGAAGCGGCGGGGACAGAAGTAGCAGGAAGCGAGACAACGAAAGAACAGGTTGTAGAGTCTGGAGATAGTTCGGGCTCCGGTGAGCAGGGAAGTGTTCCGGAAAGCACAGGATCAACAGAGGCTGGGCAGAAAGCGGAGGGAAATACTGACGCAGAAAAATCGGATGGTACCACAGCTGTAAGCGATGAGGATAAAGCGGAAGCAGCGAGTGCAGGGGGAGACACCGGAAAGCTTACTGGCTATGGTATGACAGTAACGCTTCAAATAGAGGGATATGACGGTACAATCGAAGAAGGTATAGAAGTGACGATGCCGGATACTTATAAGACGTTTAAAGAGTACGGGATAGAAAATGTTGTTGATCCAGCTGAATCTGATAATCCGGGGTATACAATTTTGCATGTACTGGCGGAGTATTGTGAGGAAACTTATGGTTCGGCAGAGGGGCTTATCAAAATTAGTGGTGGATTTGTGAATTCATTTTTAGGTATGCCAGCGAAATCAGCACTTATGTTTTTGAGAAATCACAAAATGAGTCCGGTTGGAGCACAGGAACAGAAAGTACAACCCGGTGATTTGATTTCGGTTGTAGATATTTGGGCGAATAGTAATTGGACGATTGGAGGGCAGTATGGCTGGTTTTCAGAAGAAAATCTAAAAGCTACAGCAGGAGAATCTTTTACGGTGCAGTTGAATGCAGAACCGTTGATGTGGCAGGAAAAAGCGAATCCTTCGGGAGCAACGGTAATGGTTGTTGGCAGCAGCGGCAAAACGGTTGCAGAAGGAAAGACGGGAAGTGATGGAAAAGCTTCTCTGACAGTGGAAGAAGCAGGGACATATGCAATAACAGCACAGAGAAAATCGTCTTACTACGATAATGATGGTTCGAATCCGTGGGATTTAGTACCGCCACATGGAAAGTTAGTTGTAAGCGAAGGTGTGGAAGTAACAGATGAAGAGGCTGTAGTACAAGCGAAAGAAAAGTTAGAGCTGGGAGACGTCAGTCAAGTAACAGAGAATCTAATACTTCCGGTGACAGGAAAGAATAAGACAACGATCACATGGTCCAGTTCGGATGAAAATTGTATCAAGATTAATGGCACGGAGGGCGAGGTGATTCGTCCGACAGGAGCAGATAAAAAAGTGACATTAACTGCTGTGATTAACAGAGGGGATATATCTGATACAAAGGAATTTGTAGTGACAGTTGTAGGGAAGTCTCTATTTAAAGAATTGACGGTAGATCAAGGAACGCTAGTTTACGATAAAAGTGTTGATGAATATACTGTTTATATTAAAAAGGATATAGAGACACTTACAATTAAAGGAATTGCAGAAGAAGGCGTAAGTGTTGTTAAAGTAAAAGTGATGGACGAGACAGGCGAACCGAAGACAAAAAATGTTATGTCTATTACAGAACCCACATTTCCCGCATTTGAAAGAACATCATATTTGATTGATAAAACTGGTAAGGATCTGTTGCCATATGATATTACACTTGAAACACTGGGACAAATCAATGGTACCGTTACACTCCATGTCAAGCGCGGCACCGCCGGCACTCCGCTTCCTGATCTTCCGGACATCACCTGGGGACAGCACCTTGGCGATAAGAATAACAATGCGGTAGTGGATTCTAAAGCACCGACAAATAAGACAGAGCTTCTATGGGAAAGTTTTTCTAACGCACCGGATAGTTGGGGAAGTGTGTATGCAGGGACTCCGATTCTTGTAAATAACCACATTTATGCAGTTCGAAATCATAAGATTGAGATGCTGGATGCAAAGACCGGAAAAGTAAAAGCGTCCACGAAGCTACATTCTCAGATTGGTTATTACAGTAATATTATTTATGGTGGTGGAATGATCTTTGTTCCTCTTGGAAATGGAGACGTACAATGCTTCAATGCAGCAACGCTCAAATCTATGTACTTAATAGAAAATCCGGCATCATTAGGAAATTCCTGGGGTGTATACGGAGCAATGCACTATGATAATGGGAAATTGTATATCGGGTATTCGAATCAGGGCGATTACGGTGGATATGCGGTTTATGATACACTAGATCCCAATATAGATGATGAATACGAAGTGGTTAAGCCTCTTTGGATAACAGGAGAAAAGGATCAAAGCTATTACGGTTCGGGAGCAGTGACAATCAAAGATATGGTTGTGATTGGCGGAGATGGAGGAATTGTATCGGTAAGAAATGCAAAGACCGGAGAAGAACTTTCAAAACTCCAGTTATCAGGAAAGATCAGATGTCCATTAGTATATGAGGACGGATATATTTGGACAACAACGCAGGGCAAGAAGATATATAAGTTGTTATTATCAGAAGGTGGAAAGATTACTGTTGCAGAAGAGGCAGATTTACCTAATATCAGCAATGCGTCTCCTGTAGTTACAGGAGGAAAGGTATATATTACCGGTGGTGTCTGGGGAGCTGGATTCTTGGCAGTTTACGATATGAATTTAACACTTCTGGCACAGGAGAAAGGAGAAAATCCATTTAATACTCCAACGGTAACAACAGCCTATGATAATGTTTTTGCCTACTTTACAGAAAATGGTCCGGAAGGAAGTCTTTATATGGCTGAAGTGACAGCGAACAATAAAATTACGCTGACAAAGATTTATACACCGGAACATCCGCAATATTCTATGAGTAAAGTTATCATTGGTTCTGACGGAATAATTTACTATACAAACGATTCCGGCTACCTTTTTGCAATCCGGGGCGAATTTGGCGAAGTGCCGGAAAAACCGGATGGCGGCACAGACCCGGATGGTGGCGACGGTGGCAAGGATGACGGAGCGGATGATAAGGATAATGGTAACAATGATGGCAGTGCAAATGACAACACTGCAGGAACAACCCCGTCTCTGAAACCGGATAAAAAGTCGACCGCAACAGTGAGCGCGCAAAGTTTTGCACCTAGAAAACGAACCGTGAAGGTGAACGCAGCCACTAAGAATAACGTATCTTCCGAGAGTCATATTGTAAAGGCAATCCAGAAGAGTTATGATAAAAAGGAAAAGAGTCTGACGATCAAAAATCCACCGGAAGTCGTTGGAGCAGAGGTATTCAAACAGCTTGCCCAATATCCGGAACTTCGTCTTGTTTTTGATTGTGGAACCTATACGCTGAGTATGAAGGGATCTGATGTTACGAATGTAAATGCAACCCTTACGACAAAGCTTTTAGAACTTGAGAACACTCTGTCTAAGGAAGAAGCGGATAAATATGGAAATTATCAACAGATGGTTTATGCACAGGCAGGTCCTCTTCCGGCAAAGATTACCGTTGTGTATAAATTGGGAGAGCAGTTCGAGCAGTCAGAAGCTTTGTATCTCTATGATTTATTAGGAAATACAGAAGCGCAGGAAGTGATCCAGCAGAAACCATACTGCATGTTCGTATTGGAAAACGGAGGCGAATTTATTCTGTCTGATCAAAAAGTAGAAGAAGCACAAGAGGCTGAAGTAGTAGAAATATCAGAAGAGATCAAGCCGGTGAATGAGAAAACTACAAGTATTCCGGTTTGGGTATATTTGTTGATCGGACTTGGGGCAGGTGCTCTTATCAGTGGATTGATTACGGTGAAGGTGATGAATGCAAGAAAGAGGAAAGATACATGGGAAAAATAAGAAATAGTATTGTTGCAATTATATGTGTTCTTGTGTTTTCGCTGACCGCTTGCGGAAGTGATGCGGCATCCTCTGCGGATAGTTCGGGGAAGGTGCAAAAAACACAAAATACAGATAATAGTGTAAACGCAGATCAGGAGAAAGAGGATAAAACTAAGAAAGCGCAGGAAGAGATTCCTGCCGATCTTCTTCCGGCGGGAGAAAATGAAGAGGCAGAGGAGACTGCTTCCGATCAGATGGAAATTGTGGAGGAAGATGGAACCGTTCACAATGCAAAGAAATCACTCGCTGGTAAGAACAGTTCTGGTGGCAAGAATTCATCGGGAACATCAGGTTCATCAAATAGCGGCGGAAATTCGGGAGCATCAGGAAATGGTTCTTCACAATCTTCCAAGGGAACGATTGAGATTAATTTCAGTATCGATTCCTCAAATGCGGATGGCTCGGTATCTTATTCCGCAGTTATGACACTTGACAAAGGAGCTACCGTATACGATGCTCTGGCGGCATCCGGCGTCAGTCATAGTGGAGATAGTTACATAACTGCGATTGGCGGATTAAGTGAGAAACAGTTTGGAGGACAGAGCGGATGGAAATATTATGTAAATGGCTCAGCACCTAATAAAAGCTGTGTCGATTATACACTTCAGGATGGAGATCGTGTGCAATGGAGTTATGTACTGAAAGCATATTAAAAGTAATCGTGCCAGTTGTTTTAATTCTGGTACAGATTCCGTTTTTTATAGCATTTGAAATGAAAAAACCAAAACCCAGAGATTTAATGCCGATTGCGGTTCTGAGCGTGATTGGCGCTCTGGGGCGTGCGGTCTTTGCGGTGATTCCAAGCTTTAATCCGAATAGTGCGGTAGTAATTATTGCCGGTATGCAGTTTGGCCCGTTGGCAGGATTTCTAACGGGTTCACTGTCTGCCCTTGCAAGTAATATGCTGCTTGGACAGGGGCCATGGACACTCTGGCAAATGACTGCATGGGGAATGATGGGATGTTTTGCAGGTGTATTTCAGCGCACTGGTATATTTAAGCATCGGGTACTCTTGTATTCGTATGGATTTCTCTCAGGAATATTATTCGGATGGTTTATGAATTTGCAGTATTTGATCGGATATGTGTATCCGCTGACAATGGGAGCGGTCATTGCGTCCTGTGTTGCAAGCATTACCTTTGATCTGGCGCATGGAATTTCAACATTAATCTTTTTATTCATATTAGAAAGACCGTGGGGGAAAAAGCTGAAGCGGTTAAAGGTAAAATATGGAATTTTAGACATAAGGAGGGAATAGAGATGTATGTTCGTCCATTTACATTATTTTCAACAGTGCATCCGGCTCTCCTTCTTTTTTATGCGTTAGGAGCACCGGTGCTTGCCATGTTCGGAAACAATCCGGTGACAATGGGCGTGATGTTTTTGTGCGCGGTGTCTGTGCACTGGTTTTATCTTGGCGGAGCGTCCACGAAGGATGGATTGAAAGGAATTTTATTTGTAGTGATTTTTGTTTCTGCGTTAAATATGCTGTCAAATCCAATGGGGGTTACAGAGTTATTTAAGATCGGAAGTAGATTGTTTACTCTGGAAAGCATGTGCTATGGATTGATGAACGGACTTATGCTGGGAACGGTAATTTTATGGTTCCGATGCTTTACTGCAATTGTGCCCAATGATAAATTTCTGTATTTGTTTGGGCGAAGATTCCAGACAGTGGCACTGCTATTGTCTATGATCCTGAAGCCTTTCCCGGAGACTCGATATAAGATCCGCTGCATCCATGCGGCGCAGATGGTGGAGGATGGAGAGGAGAAACAGTCGCCAAAAGTTCGCTTTTCCAGAAGTATGAGGCAGATGTCGAGCCTTCTTGAGTGGAGTATGGAAGATGGAATAGAGACTGCGGATGCAATGAAAGCGAGAGGATATGGAGAAGGAAGGAGAAGTTCTTACCAGAAGTACCGGTTTTATCATTTTGATATTGCTTTTTTAATAATGATGGTGATTTTATATATAGCAGCTATCTGTGAAGTGGTAGGAACAGGGGAAGCCTTTTCTTATTACCCGACGTTACATTGGACAGTTCGAAAGTGGTATGTAGAAGGGATAGGAGCTATATTGCTTGTTGCATTTTTGCTGCTGCCCATTGGAACAGAAGTATTCCGAAAAGGAGGAAGAACGTCATGAGCGTTATGGATATAAAGGGTTTGACATTTGCATATCCAAGTGGAAAAGAAATTCTGCACGGAATTGATCTGACAATTGAGGAAGGAGAATTTGTTCTTCTATGTGGACCGTCGGGGTGTGGGAAGACAACATTTCTTCGTTGTATGAAAGCAGAAATTGCTCCGGTGGGAGAACGAAAAGGAAGTGTGACCAAGCATTCCGCGAAAGAAGTCGGTTACGTATTTCAAAATCCGGAGAATCAGATTGTCACTGATACGGTACGTCATGAGCTTGCGTTTGGACTTGAAAATATGGGGCTTCCTACAGAAGTGATCAGAAGGCGTGTGGCAGAAACTGCGCTGTTTTTTGGAATTGATGAATGGATCGACGCGTCGGTTCATGAGATCAGCGGCGGTCAGAAACAGCTTCTTAATCTGGCGTCCGTGATTGCTATGAGACCGAAACTTTTGCTTCTTGATGAGCCGGTCTCTCAGTTAGATCCATTGGCTAGAAAAAATTTCCTTGATGTGTTGGTGCGCGTGAACCGGGAGCTTGGTATAGCGGTTCTTTTAAGTGAGCATCACTTAGAAGAAATGCTTCCGCTTGCCGACCGCGTAATCTATATGAAAGATGGGAAATTAGAATATACAGGGGAAGTGAATGGTTATGTAAATTATGTGTTAACAAAAGAGCCGGCGTATTTGAAAGCGCTGCCGGCAGCAGTACGGATCGCATTTTCGCTGAGAGGAGTCAGCAGAGAATATCCGTTGACTGTGCGGGATGGAAGACAGTATATAGAAGATTACCTTCTTCAAATGACCGGAGATGTTAAGGATGAGAATCGATGGGAAAATGTGAAAAAAATCTGCGTAGGGCGTACGTTTGAAAAAATACGTGGAGAAGGAATGGATAGGGAAAATGCCTGTCTTCTTGTAGATCATATTTGGTTTCAATATCAAAAGCAGACACCATTTATCCTAAAAGGTTTGACACTTCGAATCGAGAAAGGGGAATTTCATGTAATATTGGGAGGAAATGGAAGCGGGAAAACTACCCTTCTATCCATTCTCGGGAAACGTCAGTATGCTTCCAGAGGGAAGATTCGTTTGGGAAAAGAGAGAAAACGTCCGGTCACAGCGCTTCTTCCACAGAATCCGAAAGCAATGTTTTCAAGGGATACCGTAGAAGAAGAATTGAAAGATGCGGGATGTAGTGAAATGTTGGCGCAGTCTTTGAAGCTCACAGAACTTAAGAATCAGCACCCATATGATCTAAGCGGAGGTGAACAGCAAAGACTAGGACTTGCCATGGTACTTTCCGGTGGACCGGAACTACTGCTTCTTGATGAGCCGACAAAAGGGCTGGATGTGGAAGCTAAAAAACAGATTGGAGATTATCTGCGTGCTTATGTGGAACAGGGGCATACGGTATTGTGTGTGACACACGATGTGGAGTTCGCGGCAGTCTATGCGGATGTATGCAGTCTTTTGTTTGAAGGAGAAATTTTGTCCACAGAGCCGGTGCAGACATTTTTTGAAGATAATGCATTCTATACGACGGACTTAAGAAGGCTGATCCGGGGGATGTAGGGCGGGAGAGAATTGAGTTTTTTCATATTTTTCTTGCATATCTTATAAAAAAGCTATATAATAACAGACGTGCAAAGCTGATTGTGCAAAAAAAACGGTAAATAAGCCAAATGAAAAAGGAGATTTCACTATGGGAAAATATTTTGGAACAGACGGATTCCGTGGAGAAGCCAATGAAGTATTGACAGTAGAACATGCATTTAAGGTAGGCCGCTTCCTCGGATGGTATTACGGACGAGATCATAAAGCCCGTGTAGTGATTGGAAAAGATACAAGAAGAAGCAGTTATATGTTTGAATATGCGCTTGTCGCAGGACTTACCGCGTCAGGAGCGAACGTTTACCTTCTGCATGTTACGACAACACCGAGTGTGTCTTATGTGACAAGAACTGATAATTTTGACTGTGGAATCATGATTTCTGCAAGTCACAACCCATTTTATGACAATGGAATCAAAGTGATCAATGGAAAAGGACATAAGCTGGAAGCTGAGGTTGAGGAGAAGATTGAGGCGTATATTGACGGCGAGATTGCAGAACTTCCTTTGGCAAAGAAGGAAGAAATCGGACGTACCGTGGACTATGCAGCAGGAAGAAATCGTTATATCGGATATTTGATTTCTCTTGCAACACGTTCTTTCGAGGATATGAAAGTTGGTCTTGACTGCTCGAACGGAAGTGCATTTGCCATTGCGAAAAGTGTCTATGATGCATTGGGCGCAAAAACTTATGTGATCAACTGTGAGCCGGATGGAACAAACATTAATACGAACTGCGGTTCTACACATATTGAAGTGCTTCAGAAATACGTAAAAGACAACCAGCTGGACGTTGGATTTGCATATGATGGTGATGCGGACCGCTGTATTGCAGTGGATGAAAACGGTAATGTGATCGACGGAGATCTGATCCTTTATATCTGTGGAAAATATTTAAAAGAAAACGGAAGATTGAACGGAAACACCATTGTGACAACGATTATGTCAAATTTAGGTCTTTACAAAGCTTGTGACAAGATTGGAATGAAATATGAAAAGACCGCAGTTGGAGACAAATATGTCTATGAAAATATGGTGAGAAACGATTACTCACTTGGCGGAGAACAGTCCGGACATATTATTTTCAGTAAACATGCCACAACCGGAGATGGAATCTTGACTTCTCTTATGATTATGGAAGTTATACTGGAGAGAAAATTAAGCCTTGGTAAATTGGCGGAAGAAGTGAAGATCTATCCACAGCTTCTGAAAAATGTGCGGGTAGCTGATAAACAGACTGCAAGAGAGAACAAAGAAGTCGTAAAAGCAGTCGAAGAAGTGACCAAAGCGCTTGGTGATGATGGACGTATTCTTGTAAGAGAAAGTGGAACCGAGCCGGTGCTTCGTGTAATGGTAGAAGCAGCGACAGACGAGTTGTGTGAGAAATATGTAAATCAGGTGGTAGATGTGATTAAAGCAGAAGGCTTGATTGTTGAATAATGAATGAAAAAGTGATTCGGGACAGATAAAAATCTGTCCCAGATTTTCTTTTGCATGAGTTTTTCAAAATTGACACATACTATAGAATCATGTGAAAAAGGAAGGAGAACTTATGTATAAATATTTGCCGATTACAGATATTTACGCAAGAGAAATCTTAGATTCCCGCGGGAATCCGACGATAGAAGTTGAAGTGCTGGCGGGAGATGAATTCTGTGGAAGAGCCGCAGTTCCATCGGGCGCATCTACGGGGCAGTTCGAGGCGTTAGAACTTCGGGATATTGAAGAACGATACGGCGGTTTGGGCGTAGAAATGGCAGTAGATCATGTCAATGCGAGAATTGCGCCGGCAATCATAGGGATGAATATTTTCGATCAGGCGGAAATTGACGAGGTGCTTATTCAATTGGACGGAACAAAGGATAAGTCCAATTTAGGAGCGAACGCAATCTTAGGCGTTTCTATGGCAGTAGCGCGGGCGGGGGCAGCATCCCTTGGACTTCCGTTGTACGCTTATCTTGGAGGAGTAAACGCAAAAAGACTCCCTGTGCCAATGATGAATATTATAAATGGTGGAAAACATGCCGATAACAGTATCGATATTCAAGAATTTATGATTTTACCGGTTGGTGCAAGCAGCTTTAAAGAAGGTTTACGTATGTGTGCGGAAGTTTATCACACGTTAAAGAAACTGTTGAAAGACGCAGGATTTTCCACAGCGGTTGGGGATGAAGGCGGTTTTGCACCGAACCTTCCCGATGCCAAAGCTGCTCTTCGGTGGATAAAAAATGCAGTGGAAAAAGCAGGATATCAGACAGGAAAGGATATCTGTTTTGCACTTGATATTGCAGCAACAGAATTATATGACCAGAAATTTAAAAAGTATGTATTCGAAGGAGAAAAGACAGAACAGAGAGAAGCGGCAGTACGTTCTGCGGAAGAACTCATCGATTATTATGAAGAGTTGTTGGAAGAATTTCCCATTGTATCATTGGAAGATCCTTTGGATGAAGAAGACTGGGATGGATGGGAACTTCTTACAACGAGACTGGGGCTTAATGTTCAACTGGTAGGAGACGACCTGTTTGTGACAAACACGAAACGTTTGCAGAAAGGAATTCATAGGAAAGCTGCCAATGCTATTTTAATAAAAGTGAATCAGATCGGTACATTGACAGAGGCATTTGACGCCATAGAGCTGGCAAAGACATCGGGGTATCGCACGATTATTTCCCACAGGTCAGGGGAGACGGTAGATTCGTTTATTGCGGATCTTGCTGTTGCGTTTAATGCAGGGCAGATTAAGACAGGAGCTCCGTGCCGGTCAGAACGTGTGGAAAAATATAATCAATTATTGAGAATTGAAGAGCGGCTGGCGGATGTGGCAGAATATAAAAATCCATTTTAGGACAGGTCATTTGACAATTTGGGACGTAGACTTTTGCAAAAAGGCTACGTCCCAAATTAACACTTGCCATCCTCACTTCTATGTGGTACACTAAGTATGGTTTATCCGCAGGAGGTGTAAAAAGGTGGAAATTTTAAAGACAGTTTTAATGATTATATTTGCAATAGATTGTATCGCGTTATCTGCGATCGTATTATTACAGGAAGGTAAATCAGCAGGGCTCGGAACAATCAGCGGTATGGCAGATTCTTATTGGGGACAGAACAAGGGACGTTCTATGGAAGGCGCACTTGTGAAATCTACAAAGTTTCTGGCTGTTCTGTTTATTGTACTGGCAGCAGTGTTGAATTTAAAAGTATTTGCGTAAGCAGAAGTATTTTAGAGAGCAATTGGGCACTCCTGTAAAAAGGGGTGTCTTTTTTTGTTTTATAAACAAGAAAGAAAAGGGAGGACTTGTAAGCAGTGGACAAGGGATTTGAGAAAAGAAAAAAAGTAGTATATGATCTGATGTGTGATAGCCTGTACACACCTATGAAATTCAAAGAGCTTGCAATGCTTTTGCAGGTTCCAAAGGAAAATAGAGATGAGCTTCGAAAGATTTTGGAAGCGTTGGAGAAAGAAGGAAAGATTTATCTGTCCAAGCGCGGAAAATACTGTAAGGGTGAGGCTAAGAAGCTGACAGGTGTTTATCGCGGTAATTTAAAAGGTTTTGGGTTTATTATGATGGAGGATGAAAGTCCGGATGTCTTTGTAGCGGAAGAAAATATAAACGGTGCATTTGACGGAGATATCGTAGAATTTACGATCATCCGAGAGCCGGAAGGAAAAAGCCGAGAAGGAAAAATTACGCATATTGTAGAGAGAGGTTTGAAAAAAGTAGTCGGTCTCTATCAAATGAAGCGGGGGAAAAGTTACGGATTTGTTATTCCGGATGATCAGAAAATCGTAAAGGATATTTTTATTCCGGTTGAAAAATCGAAAGGGGCGGTAGACGGGCATAAGGTGCTGGTGGAGCTTACAAGCTATGGTGACGACCGCCATAAGCCGGAAGGCGTTGTGCAGGAAATCATCGGTCATGTAAATGATCCGGGGGTTGATATTATGTCGATTGTAAAGGCATATGATCTTCCGGTTGAATTTCCGCAGAAGGTGCTCAATCAAGCGGAGCGGGTGGCGAAACCGGTGAGCGAAGCAGATATGGCAGGAAGAAAAGATTTAAGAGACTGGCAGATGGTGACGATTGATGGTGAGGACGCCAAGGATCTGGATGATGCGGTATCTGTAGTGAAAGAAGGAGAACATTATGTTCTGGGAGTTCATATTGCAGATGTTACCAATTATGTGCAGGAAAACAGCGCTCTTGACCGTGAGGCTTACGAGCGGGGGACAAGTGTGTATCTGGTAGATCGCGTGATTCCTATGCTTCCCCATACATTATCCAATGGAATGTGTTCACTAAACGCAGGAGAAGACCGGTTGGCGCTTAGTTGTATTATGACGGTTAATGAAGAAGGTGTCGTAGTTGACCATGAGATTGCAGAAACCGTGATTCATGTAAATGAAAGAATGACGTATACGAGTGTAAAGAAGATTTTAGAAGATCATGACGAAGAAGAACGAAAGAAATATAAAGATTTTGTACCAATGTTTGAGCAAATGGCAGAATTGTCTGCTATACTAAGGAAGCGGAGAAAGAAAAGAGGTTCCATTGATTTTGATTTTCCGGAGTCGAAGATTATCTTAGATGAACAGGGAAGACCGATAGAGATTCGTCCGTATGAGCGAAATGTGGCAACCAAGCTTATTGAGGATTTTATGCTTCTTGCAAATGAGACGGTTGCAGAGGATTATTTCTGGCAGGAGCTTCCGTTCGTCTACCGGACACACGAGACGCCGGATGATGAAAAGATCCATACACTTGCTACATTTATCAACAATTTCGGATATTCCATGCACATTGGCGCAAATGAGATCCGCCCGAAAGAAGTGCAGAAGCTTCTTGGGAAAGTAGAAGGAACGCCGGAGGAAGCGTTGATCAGCAGACTTGCTCTTCGATCCATGAAGCAGGCAAAGTATACGCCGGAAAATATCGGGCACTTTGGGCTGGCGGCAAATTATTATACGCATTTTACGTCCCCAATCCGGCGATATCCCGATCTTCAGATCCACCGGATCATTAAAGACAATTTAAGGGGACGGATGAATGAGGCAAAGCGGGAGCATTACGAGGCGATACTTCCGGAAGTGACCAAGCAGGCCAGTGAACGTGAAAGAAGAGCAGAAGAGGCAGAACGCGAGACCGTGAAGCTTAAAAAAGTAGAATACATGGCAGCACATATCGGGGAAGCCCAAAGCGGAATTATTTCCGGTATTACCGGTTGGGGAATGTATGTGGAGCTTGATAATACCGTAGAAGGACTTGTTCATGTGATGAATATGACGGACGACCATTATGATTATGTGAAGGAACGCCATGAAATGGTGGGCGTCCACACCGGCATAACATATAAGTTGGGACAGAGAATTTTCGTGCGCGTGATTGGAGCGGACAAAGTGCTCCGCACGATTGATTTTGAGATTGCAAATGAAGGAGATATAGAAAATGGCAAAGACGAATGGGAAACTGATCGCCAATAATAAGAAAGCGTATCATGACTATTTTATTTTAGATACTTACGAGGCGGGCATTGCCCTTCACGGAACAGAGGTGAAATCTCTGCGAATGGGAAAATGCAGTATCAAAGAGTCCTTTATCCGTGTAGAAAACGGAGAAATGTTTATTTATGGAATGCATATCAGCCCATACGAAAAAGGAAATATTTTCAATAAAGATCCGCTTCGTGTAAGAAGGCTTCTGCTTCACAAGGCAGAGATCAACAAAATGCTCGGAAAGACAAAGGAAAAAGGAATGTCCATTGTGCCTTTAAAGGTTTATTTTAAAGGAAGCCTTGTAAAAGTGGAGATTGGTCTTGCAAAAGGTAAGAAGCTCTACGACAAACGGCAGGATATTGCTAAAAAAGATCAGAAGAGAGAAGCGGAGCGAGATTTCAAGGTGAGAAGTCTGCGCGTGTAATACTAATAAGACGAAATATTTTCGAGTGTGACGAAGGAGAAATAGAATGGTACCGGTTAAGAAAGAAGATTTAAGAAAATTAGTGACGGAGACAACCGTCGAAATCTATGAGGAATTGACACCGCAGCTGATCCGTCTGATCGATGAAACCAAGCACAATGAACAGCTGACAGAGGCTCAGAAACAGGATGAAATTTCCCTGCATATGATGGGGTATGTGAAGTCCTGTACAAATGAGATTATAATCGAAGTGTTAGGCGAGATTTTGGGGTTGAATGAAGAAGAATAAAATGTATTGAACATGAGCGGAAAAAGGACGGATTTTGAATCCGTCCTTTTTTGCGCATCTTTATAGTGGTCATTGTATGAAAAAGAGAAATGACAAATAAAGTTGTCAAAATATATTGACAAGGAAAGTTGTTATATGGTATATTGAGGATGACAAGAATAGTTGTCATTTTGAAACATATAGTTGTCAAAGAAGAATGAATCGGGAGGAGCGTTGAACTATGACAAATACTAATTTTACAAAAACCGCAGAAGGAATTGTTCAAGAGAGAAATGACAGGTATGCGAAGGTATTTCAGCCACTTACACTGATCGCTCTTGTATTTTTCTGGGCGGGATATTTTTATTCTCTATATAACGGAAATAACAGTAATATTTCAAGCTATCCTTTTTTGATTATTGCATTCAGCATATTGAATGCTCAAGTTTTATTTACGAAAGAGAAGGCGATAAATAAGAGTTTAGACATTCTGGCAAAGTGTGAGGGGATTCTGTTTTGTGTGTGGGCATTTGCAACTGTGTTTCATCTGTTGCTATTTTAACGTCACGAGCGATTTGATAAGAAAGGAGAGGTGATCATGGGACTTGAGAACAGACTTAAGGAACATCGGGCAAGATTAAACTTAAATCAATCGGAACTTGGGAAGCTGGCACACGTGTCAAGGCAGACCATCAGTCTGATCGAGAGAGGGGATTATTCTCCGTCGGTTACATTGGCGCTTAAGCTGGCGCAGATTTTTGAAGTATCAGTAGAGGACATTTTTATTTATCGGGAGGATGAGGACAATGACGAAAAATAAAGTAAAGACAAAAAAGAAAGTAAATTCCTATATCAAAATTTTACTATGGATGTGCCTTGGAGGTGTAATCGGAGCGGTTGTCGGCTTGGGAACGTTTGCAGCAGAAGGAAATTTACAGACAGCATTTGCAGATATGCGAATGTGGATCGGAACACATACCGTGTTGCTTCTCGCAGTTCTCTTCGTATTGTCAGTGGTAATCAGCATTGTATGCTATCGCAAGGGAGAGGGAATCGTCGGACAGTATCTGAACAGCAATGACGATGAACAGCAGGAGGAATTGGATAGGCAATATGACTTCTGGGGAAATATAGGAATGACGGGAAGTACGGTTTTACTGTATCTGTCTATTGCGATTTTCGCATTTGGACTGTGGGGGAAAGGAAAAGAAGGCGCAGTGCAGATTTTGATCGGGGCAGTATTCTTCCTGTTGGGAGGTGCAGTGTGTGCGATATATCAGGTGGCAACCGTGAAGCAGATTCAGAAGAAAGATCCGATGAAGCATGGGGACGCTGCGGATCTTCGCTTTCAAAAGGACTGGATCAGAAGCTGTGACGAAGTGGAAAAGAGAGTGATCTATGAAGCGTCGTACAAAGCATATACGGTGGGAAGAACGCTTCTTTTAGTTGCAGTATGCGTCTGTATTCTCGGGGAAATGTATTTCGGCGGGTGCCTGACAGCGATTGTAATGTTGACGGTCTGCAATATTGTTATGACGCTTGTGTATTCATATTATGTGAATAAACTCGGGAAATTGGGGTTTAATTAGTTAGAAATCAACCGGACTTCTTCACAGAACGGACATATTTATCTGCTAATATGAGAATAACTTTAAGACAGCGCAGGTAAAGCAGGCGCAAGTGAGACAGGAGCAAAAAGTTATGGGTGATAAGATTAAAATATTAGTTGTAGATGATGAGAGCAGAATGAGAAAGTTAGTCAGAGATTTCCTTGAAAGAGAAGGTTATCAGGTTCTGGAAGCAGGAGACGGTCTGGAGGCAATGGAACTCTTCTATGAAGAGAAAGACATTGCACTTCTTATTTTGGATGTCATGATGCCGAAGATGGATGGCTGGCAGGTGTGTAGGGAAATAAGACAGTCTTCGAAGGTGCCGATCATTATGTTGACTGCACGTTCGGAAGAGCGGGATGAACTGCAAGGGTTTCAGCTTGGAGTGGACGAATATATTTCCAAACCGTTCAGTCCGAAGATTCTGGTGGCGAGAGTAGGTGCGATTCTTAGAAGAAGCAGAGTTGTTTCGGAAGAAGAGGTTACGGATGCAGGTGGAATTTTCATCGATAAAGCGGCTCATATGGTGAAGATTGATGGACAAGAGATCGATCTGAGTTTTAAAGAGTTTGAACTCTTAACTTATTTTGTGGAAAACCAAGGCATTGCGTTATCCAGAGAAAAGATTTTAAATAATGTATGGAACTACGATTATTTTGGAGACGCAAGAACCATCGATACGCATGTGAAAAAGCTGAGAAGCAAACTGGGCGAGAAAGGGAACTATATTAAAACCATCTGGGGGATGGGCTATAAGTTTGAGGTGGAGTAGCTATGAAACGTTCCATTAAACGCCAGATGATTATATTATTTACCGGATTGATCGTGTGTGTATTTATGGTGCTGTTTGTGGTAAATGTGAAGTTTTTGGGACCTTATTATATCCAAAACAAAGAGACTGAGTTTGTGGAAATGTATGAGCGGTTGGACGATGCACTTTTAACCGGAACAATCAAGCAGACGGATACGATGACGGGGCTACAAAATCTGGCAGAAAAACATAATATTTCCTTTTTAATCTTGGAAGGAATCAGCGGTGAAGATATTGATGTGATCACCAATGTACGCGACATGAATCTATTGAAAAATCAGTTGATGGGCTACCTTTTGAATCAGACGCAGAAGACAGGGAAGGTACTGGAAAGTACGAAGAACTATCAGATCTATCAGGCGAAAGATCCATGGATGCAGACCGATTATATTGAAATGTGGGGAGTATTTGGAGACGGAAGCCATTTCTTGATACGAAGTCCATTGGAAAGTATTCAAGAGAGCGCCTCCATTTCCAACCGCTTCCTAATGAGCATGGGATGCGTTGCGATTATCGTGTGCGGGATTTTTGTGTGGTATTTTTCTAAGAAACTTACCAATCCGATCCGTGAGCTGGCGGATTTGTCCAATCGTATGGCAGATCTGGATTTTGAGGCGAAATATACAAGCGGAGGCGTCAATGAGATTGGAGAACTGGGAGCCAATTTTAACCGCATGTCTGAGAAATTAAAGAGTACGATTTCTGAGTTGAAGAGCGCTAATAATCAACTGCAAGAAGACATTGAAAGAAAAGAAAAACTGGAGCAGATGCGTAATGATTTTATGGGAAATGTGTCTCATGAGTTAAAGACTCCGATTGCGCTGATCCAAGGTTATGCGGAAGGGCTGAAAGAAGGCGTTACTTGTGATAAGGAGAGCATGGAGTTTTACTGTGATGTGATTATGGATGAAGCGGAGAAAATGAACCGTATGGTAAAAAATCTTTTGACTTTGAATCAATTAGAATTTGGAGTGGATGAGATTGAGTTTGAGCGGTTTGATCTGACAGAAGTGATTCGCGGTGTTCTCCAAAGTATGGATATTTTAGCGAAACAGCAAGAGGCAAAGGTGATATTCCATCAAGAGGAAAAAGTTTATGTGTGGGCGGATGAATTTAAAACGGAGCAAGTCATCCGGAATTATGTGAGCAATGCGTTCCACCATTTAGATGGAGACAGAGTTGTGGAAGTGAAAATGGCTGTGGATGAAGAGAGGGTAAAAGTAACGGTCTTTAACACAGGAACTCCGATGCCGGAGGCGGATCTTCCGCATATATGGGATAAGTTTTACAAGGTGGATAAGGCGCACACAAGAGAATACGGAGGAAATGGAATTGGGTTGTCGATTGTGAAAGCAATTATGAAATCACTTCATCAGCAATATGGAGTGAACAATTATGACAATGGTGTTGAATTTTGGTTTACTCTTGATGTAAAATAAAAGTTATATCAATGAGAAAGGCAGGATACAGCATGATAGCGATCATAGATTATGATGCCGGAAATATTAAAAGTGTAGAGAAAGCGTTGAAGCGTCTTGGACAGGAAGTCAAGGTTACGAGAGACAGAGAGGAAATCTTACATGCGGATAAGGTAATTCTTCCGGGAGTAGGATCGTTTGGCGATGCTATGGAGAAGCTCGTAAATTATGGATTGAAAGATGTGATCTATGAAGTGGTGGATAAGAAGATTCCGTTTCTTGGAATCTGTCTTGGAATGCAGCTTTTATTCGAAAGAAGTGATGAGACTCCGAAAGTGGACGGACTTGGAATCTTAAAGGGTGAGATTCTTCGCATTCCGGAGACTTCTGGACTTAAGATTCCGCACATGGGATGGAATTCACTGGAATTTCACGGGAATGGAAAATTATTTAAAGGGCTTCCCAGTGAACCGTATGTGTATTTTGTCCATTCTTATTATCTGAAAGCAGAAGAGGAAGAGATTGTGACTGCAACTGCGGAGTATGGAACTTGTATTCACGCATCTGTGGAGAAGGGACAGGTCTTTGGCTGTCAGTTCCATCCGGAGAAGAGCAGTGACATTGGAATTCAGATACTTCAGAATTTTGTGGAATTATAGGCGGAGGAAGAAAGATGCACACGAAGAGAATTATTCCTTGTCTGGACGTACATAACGGGCGTGTAGTAAAGGGCGTTAATTTTGTAGATTTAAAAGATGCAGGAGATCCGGTAGAAATCGGGATGGCATATGATAAAGAAGGAGCGGACGAACTTGTATTTCTTGACATCACGGCGTCTTCTGACGGCAGAGAGACGGTTGTCGATATGGTGAGAAAAGTGGCAGAGAATGTATTTATTCCATTTACCGTAGGGGGAGGAATCCGTACGGTAGATGATTTTAAAGCGCTTCTTAGAGAAGGAGCAGATAAAATCTCGATTAATTCTTCTGCCATCAATACGCCGAGATTGATTTCGGATGCGGCAGATAAATTCGGAAGTCAGTGCGTGGTAGTTGCAATTGATGCCAAGAAGAAAGTAGATGGAAGCGGCTGGAATATTTATAAAAACGGCGGACGCATTGATGTAGGGATTGATGCAGTAGAATGGGCGCAAAAAGTGGAGCGTCTGGGAGCGGGAGAAATTCTTCTTACCAGTATGGATGGAGACGGTACCAAGGCAGGATATGATCTGGAGCTTACGAAAGCCATTGCGGAAGCAGTGTCAATTCCGGTGATCGCTTCCGGAGGCGCGGGAACATTAGAACATTTCTATGAAACATTGACGGAAGGGAAAGCAGATGCGGCGCTTGCGGCATCCCTCTTTCATTATAAAGAACTTACAATTCGGGAAGTGAAGGAATATTTGCGGAACAAAGGCGTATCTGTAAGATTGTAGGAGGAGTTATGGCAGCAATCAATAATGACTGGCTGGATGCTCTGAAGGAGGAGTTTAAAAAGCCATATTATAAAAAATTATTTGAAACGGTGAATCAGGAGTACCGGACACATCTTATATTCCCGCCTGCGGATGACATTTTTAATGCATTTCATTTGACACCGTTAAGTAAAGTGAAAGTGGTAATTCTTGGGCAGGATCCGTATCATAATCACGGGCAGGCGCACGGATTATGCTTCTCAGTAAAAAAGGGCGTAGATATTCCACCCTCTCTTGTGAATATTTATAAAGAGCTTAACGATGATCTGGGGTGTACGATTCCGAATCATGGTTATCTTACCAAATGGGCAGAGCAAGGGGTGCTTATGTTGAATACGGTACTTACTGTGCGTGCCCACGAAGCCAATTCTCATCGGGGAATCGGTTGGGAAGAATTTACCGACGCGGCAATCATGGCACTGAATAGGCAGGATCGCCCCATTGTCTTTATCCTGTGGGGAGCCCCGGCGCAGAGAAAAGCGGCAATGTTGAACAACCCGAATCATTTGATCTTGAAAGCGCCTCATCCGAGCCCGCTTTCCGCATATCGCGGATTTTTCGGAAGCAAACCTTTCAGTCAGACAAATGAATTTCTGAAAGCACATGGTGTGGAGCCGATTGACTGGCAGATAGAATAGAAGAAAATAATGAAATAGTGGCAAGGCGGTATTAGTATGAGACTAGTATCGCCTTTAATTATGTCAGTACGGCTGGAATTTACTGCATGGGAGATGACAAGGTGATATAGGGGATATCCGGAGGAAATTTGTAGGATTTCAATGTAATATATTGACAATTCCTTCGATTAAGATTATTATATAAATGAACATATGAATAATTGTTCATATGAAAATAATAAATAAACATGAAAAAGATAATTATAGACGGAGGAGTTATTATGCAGGAAGAAAAAAGAGTACATCACGACCACGAGCATCACCACGAAGGCTGCGGTCACGAGCATCATCACGACCACACGCATGAGCATCATCACGACCATGCTCACGAGCACGGACATCATGCTAAGAGCAGTAAGGTGAATGTCCCTGTAGGCATGAAAAAAACAGTGTATATATTGGAGAATTTAGGCTGTGCCAACTGTGCAGCGAAGATGGAGCGAAAGATTAATGAGCTTCCGAATGTGGAAGAAGCGGTAATTACTTATGCTACCAAACAGTTAATTATAGTGGGAGAACACACAGAAAATCTTTTGCCGGAAATACAAAAAATATGCGCTGATATTGAAGAAGAGGTTCGAGTCATTCCTAAAAAAGAGAAGGCTCCTAAAAAGAAAGAAAAAAAATCAATTTTTGCTGAAAATAGAAAAACCTTTATCCAGATTGGTGTGGGAGCAATTTTGTTTTTGATTGGTATCTTAATAGAAGACACCTCTGCGGGAATTGTTTCGGCTGTGTGCTTTGCTCTGGCATATGTAATCTTGGGTGTAGAGATTGTCGTAAGTGCAGTGAAAAATTTGATGAAAGGGCATGTGTTTGATGAAAATTTTCTCATGAGCGTAGCTACGATTGCTGCTTTTGTGATCGGTGATTTTGCAGAGGCGGTAGGCGTTATGTTATTTTACCGAGTGGGAGAGTTATTTGAAGAAATTGCTGTAAGCAGAAGCCGTTCGCAGATTATGGATGCAGTTGACCTTAGACCAGAGGTTGTCGGACGCATAGATGGTGAAGAAGTGACAATGATTCCGGCAGAAGAGGCAAAAGTTGGAGATATCCTTCTGGTACGTTCCGGTGACAGAATCCCATTGGACGGTAAAGTACTTGATGGAACCAGTCAGCTTGATACATCGGCGGTGACAGGAGAACCGGTGCCGGTTCGTGTATATCCGGGTGTGGAAGTCTATTCTGGATGTGTCAATACCGGAGGTGTGCTTAAAATCGAAGTGCAGAAGCCGCTCAGTGAATCTATGGTGAGCAGGATTCTTGATTCAGTGGAAAATGCGGCGGCAAGTAAACCTAAGATTGATCGATTCATTACGCGATTTGCCAGAGTGTATACTCCGGTAGTAGTTGTGCTGGCTCTGGCAACGGCGATCATTCCGTCAATTCTCACAGGAGATTGGAATCATTGGGTGTATACTGCAATCACCTTCCTTGTCATCAGTTGCCCATGCGCCCTTGTGTTGAGCGTACCGCTGGCGTTTTTCTCAGGTATCGGCAGCGGCTCTAAAAAAGGAATTTTGTTCAAGGGCGGCGTAGCGATTGAAGCGTTAAAAAATATAAAAGCAGTTGTAATGGATAAGACCGGCACAATTACAAAAGGTACTTTTACAGTACAAAGGATAATCAGCCTTCACCGGTTGACGCAGAAGCAGATTCTTACTATGGCAGCAGACTGTGAACTTGCTTCCACACATCCGGTAGCTGTAAGTATCGTCGCCGAAGCGAAAAAGAGGGAATTAAAGCTGACAAGACCAACCGAGGTGGAAGAGATTTCGGGAAAGGGAATCCGAGCAGTTTTTCCGGAAGGTACGGTGTTATGTGGAAATAGAAGCCTAATGGAAATGTATCATGTAGATATGGATGGTTATGATAACGAAGAATATGGAACAGAAGCTTTATTAGCGGTAGATGGCAGACTGGAAGGATATCTGGTTGTAGCGGATGTGGTGAAGCCGGAGGCAGCAGGCGCTGTAGAGCAATTAAGAAATCTTGGACTTGTAACAGCGATTCTGACCGGAGATGAGAGAAACAGTGCCAAGGCGATTGCTAATCAGGTGAAGATTGATGAAGTGCATGCAGAACTTCTTCCGCAGGATAAGTTGACACATCTTCAAGACATTCGAAAGAAGAGAGGTTCTGTTCTGTTTGTAGGAGATGGCATCAATGATGCTCCGGTTTTAGCAGGAGCAGATGTGGGAGCTGCGATGGGAAGCGGGGCAGACGCAGCCATTGAGGCGGCAGATGTTGTGTTCATGACCTCTTCTGTGGAGGCGATACCACAGTCTATAGAAATTGCAAAGAATGTGGGGAAGATTGCGATACAAAATGTAGTATTTGCACTGGCTATAAAGTTTTTAGTTATGATTCTCGGTCTGGCCGGTTATGCAAATATGTGGATGGCAGTTTTTGCCGATACCGGAGTTGCAATGCTTTGTGTGTTAAATTCCATTCGGATTTTGTATCGAAAATAAGACGATATGATGAAAAATCTGAAGAAATAGTTACGAAAATATTAATTTTGGTTGTGTTTGTGCCAAATGGTTGAAATGATTTCGACCATTTGGCATAATTAACCAATAGACCAATGCTCATAGAGTCGAAAGGGAGGAGTCTATGAAAAGAGAAGAAGTAGAATGTTGTGAAGAGTTGCTTGTTCATGACCAGAAGGTTCAAGAAGTGCTGAAAGAGATGCCAAGCGAAGAGACGCTAAAAGAACTTGCAGATTTTTATAAAGTATTTGGAGATGCTACGAGGGTGAAGATTCTGTTTGTTCTTTTACAGGCGGAGATGTGTGTATGCGATCTTGCAGAGACATTGGGAATGACGCAGTCGGCTATTTCTCATCAACTTCGAGTGTTGAAACAAATGAAGCTGGTCAAAAACAGGAGAGAAGGGAAAACGGTATATTATTCCCTCGCAGATGGCCATATACAGAACATCATCAGTCAGGGAATGGAACATATTTTAGAATGATTTACATATAGTTATAAAAAGGAAAAGAAGTATGACAGCGGAATTGAAAAAGAGAAGTATTATTTATGGAGCCGGAGTATTTATTTACGTGTGTGCTATCGCGACAACTACGTATAATATGATGGGGGACTGGGCAAAGTTCATATGGTTTTTGACAGCGTATCTTATTATAGGATTTGATGTGTTTAAAACACTGTGCGAGAAGCTGTTTCAGAAGAAGGTTTTAACGGAGTATACGTTAATGACTTTAGCTACAGTTGGAGCTTTTGGAATCGGAAGATATACCGAAGGCGTGTTAGTGATGCTCCTCTTTGAACTTGGTGTTATCTTTGAAGCATATTCCACTGACAGTGCGAAGCGGTCAATAGAAGAGATGATCGACATCCGTCCGCCTTATGCGACAAGGAAATCAGAGGACGGAGAGGTGAAAGTACAGCCGGCAGAACTTGAGGTTGGCGATGTGATCGTGATAAGACCTGGGGAACGCATTCCGGTGGATGCACTTGTACAGACTGGATCTTCTATGGTGGATACGAAGGCTGTGACTGGTGAACCGGTACCGCGCAAAGTCAGAGAATCCAGTTTTATTTACAGTGGATGTATTAATCTGAGTGGTGTGCTGGAAGCGAAGACTGTGAAAGTGTACAATGATTCTACAGTTTCCAAGATTATGGACATGGTAGAAGACGCACAGAAGAGACAATCCGAGAGCGAGACATTTATTTCGAAATTTTCAAGAGTCTATACACCGGTGATGTTTTTCTTTGCGCTGTTTGTTATGATCTATCCGCCGCTTACTTTTTCTTACGGGAACTGGTCGACATGGGTATATCGCGGTCTGATCTTTTTGATTGCTGCCTGTCCAAGCGGACTTGTCATGTCTGTGCCAATTGCATTCCTTGGCGGGCTTGCCTCTGCGGCAAGACAGGGGATTGTGATCAAGGGTGCAAATTATCTGGAAGATCTGGCGCAGGCGGACACGTTTGTGTTTGATAAGACCGGAACCTTGACAGAAGGCGTATTTACAGTGCGTGAGATTCATCCGGTACAGGTAGGAGAAGAGGAACTTCTGGAGATTGCCGCACATGCAGAGAGTTATTCGAATCATCCGATTGCGCGTGCGCTTCTGGATGCTTACGGAGAAGCGGTAGAAAAAGAGCAGGTCAGTCATGTAAAAGAGCTTCCGGGTTACGGAGTGACTGCGGTTTATGATGGTCAGAAAATTCTTGTTGGAAATTATCATCTGCTAGAGAAATATGAGATTCCGGTGGACGAGGTTGAATCTGCAGGAACCGTAATCTATATAGCGGTGGATAAGAAATATGCGGGCTATATTATTATTTCGGACGTGCTTAAGAAGGATGCCGGATGGACACTGAGATATCTGAAGGAGAAATGTCAGGGCGTTCTTGTCATGCTGACCGGTGATACAGAAAGTTCTGCTATGGAAACTGCGCAGGAACTGGATATGGACTATGCGTATACGGATCTGTTGCCGGGAGATAAGCTGGAACAGCTGGAAGATTTCCTTATGGTGCAGGATGCGAGAGAGCGTCTTGTATGTGTGGGAGACGGTATCAATGATGCTCCGGTTCTTGCCAGAGCAGATGTGGGGATTGCCATGGGAGCGCTTGGTTCGGCTGCTGCGATAGAGGCGGCGGATATTGTGCTGATGGAAGATGAATTGTCTAAAATTGTGGATGCGATCCGCATTTCCAAAGAAACTCTTCGTGTAGTGAATCACAATATTACATTTGCATTAGCAATCAAGTTTATGATATTATTTTTTGCAGTTGTAGGATATTTCGGAATGTGGGAGGCGATTATTGCAGAAGTTGCTGTTGTGTTTATCGCGATTCTGAATGCAGTAGGAGTAGTAAGATATGTAGCATAGGAGGACGTATGAGAAAAGTATGGCGTGTATTTCCGGCAGTGCTGTTGCTGATGATCCTTTTGACGGGTTGTGGGAAGAATCCTTATAAAGAAGGAATGGAACAG
The DNA here is from genome assembly GCA_900543415.1 of uncultured Dorea sp. Taxonomy (GTDB): domain Bacteria; phylum Bacillota; class Clostridia; order Lachnospirales; family Lachnospiraceae; genus Dorea_D. The sequence continues at coordinate 51,434 of UQRE01000005.1, forward strand.
CTGGAAGCCGGGCAATATAAAGAAGCAGAAGTAAATTTTAAGAAGGCAGTTGAGAAAGAAAAGAATCTGGCAGATTCTTGCCGTGGACTTGGGATAGCCTGTTTTGAACAGAAGGATTACGAAGGAGCGCGAAAGGCACTGAAGCAGGCGTTAAAGGAAGGAACAGAAAAGACGGGAACAATCTACAATCTTCTTGGAGCCTGTGAACTGGAGCTTGGAAATTATGAAGAGGCGTTATCCTGTTATGAGAAGGGGCTGGAAGCTGAGGGAAACAGTAAGGCGCTGAAGCAGGAAATGGAGTACAATGCGATTGTCGCATGTGAAGGTATGGAAGACTGGGAACAGGCGAAAGAAAGGCTTGAAAAATATACGGACAAATATCCGGAAGATGAAGAAGCAGAAAAAGAGGCGGAATTTTTAGAGACAAGATAGCAGAGGATATATATGATCGAATTAAAGAAGGAATCAGAGAGAGTGTTCCTCGTAGGTGTTGGTCTTCCGGGGCAGGATGATGTGGAAGATTCTTTGAAAGAATTATCAGAGCTTGCAGCGACAGCAGGAGCCCAGACGGTAGGGCAGGTGATTCAGAGCCGGGAGCAGATTCACCCGGGAACCTATGTCGGAAAAGGAAAGATTGATGAAATCAAAGACCTGTTGTGGGAGCTTGACGCAACAGGTATTATTTGTGATGATGAACTCTCGCCGGTACAGATGAAGAATCTTCAAGACGAGCTGGATGTCAAAGTAATGGACCGTACCTTGGTGATCCTCGATATTTTCGCGGGGAGAGCGTCCACAAGTGAAGGAAAGATTCAAGTAGAGCTTGCACAGTTGAAATATCGTCAGACAAGACTTACCGGATTTGGTACGGCGCTTTCCAGATTGGGAGGCGGAATCGGTACAAGAGGACCGGGAGAGAAGAAGCTTGAAATGGACAGGCGCCTGATCAAGAATCGAATCGCGCAGTTGAACCGAGAATTAAAAGAAGTAAAGAGACACCGAGAGGTGACCCGGGAGAGAAGAAGTAAGAATCATGTACCGGTGGTTGCAATTGTAGGATATACCAATGCCGGAAAATCTACGCTTTTAAATACATTGACGGGGGCTGACATTCTGGCAGAAGATCAATTGTTTGCAACACTTGATCCCACGACACGGAGTTTAAAGCTGCCTAAAGGACAGGAAATCTTATTGACCGATACGGTAGGTTTTATTAAGAAATTGCCGCATCATTTGATCGAAGCTTTTAAAAGTACGCTGGAGGAGGCAAAGTATGCAGATATAATCCTGCATGTAGTGGACACATCCAGCCCTCAGATGGACAGCCAGATGTACACAGTTTATGAGACGCTTCAGAATCTGGGCGTGAAAGATAAACCGATCATTACGGTTTTTAATAAGCAGGACAGACTGGAAGAGGATAGTGTGATCCATGATTTCAAGGCGGATTATACGGTGAAGACGTCGGCAAAATCGGGAGAAGGATTGACAGAGCTTCAAGAAACGATCGAGGCGGTGTTGCGGGAGCAGAAGGTTTTTATCGAGAGAATCTATCCGTACAGCGATGCGGCAAAGATACAGTTAATCCGCAAGTACGGAGAACTGGAAACGGAAGAATACCGGGAAGACGGTATCTTCGTACGGGCGTATGTGCCGGTACAGGTGTATGCAAAAGTATCAGCTTCGCTGTGATTTTTCTTGAAATGACGTATCATGCCTGTTATGATAGTACTAGATGTATATGAATGAACGGGAAAGATTCCCGAAACCGGAGGTAGAATATGAAAGTTGTATTGGAACGTTATCATGGACTCGGAAATGATTATGTAGTATTCGATCCAAATAAAAATGAATTTGAACTTACACCGGAGAATGTGAAAATGATCTGTGACCGTAATGCAGGTCTTGGTTCTGATGGTGTGTTGGAAGGACCGATTCAGAAAGAAGAAGGAATGTATGTAAAAGTATGGAATCCGGATGGAAGTGAATCGGAGACAAGTGGTAATGGAGTTCGTATTTTCGCCAAGTATTTGAAGGACGCAGGCTATGTTCAGAAGAAAAACTTTGTTCTGCACACAGGAAATGGCCCGGTAGAAGTTACGTTCTTAAATGAGGACGGCAGCAGACTTCGCGTATCTATGGGTAAATTATCTTTCTGGAGTGATGATATTCCGGTGACCGGTGAACGTCGTGAAGTGATCAATGAAGATATGGTGTTTGGAAGAACACTTTATCCGGTAACTTGTGTCAGCATTGGTAATCCTCATTGTGTAATCCCGATGAGAGAGATTTCCAAACCGCTTGTAACGAAGATCGGAGATTATGCAGAGATTGCAAGATACTTCCCAAATCGTATCAATACACAGATTATGAAAGTGATCGACAAAGAGAATCTTGCCATTGAGATCTATGAAAGAGGTGCGGGTTATACACTGGCATCAGGAACCGGAGCATGTGCGGCGGCAGGCGTTGCTTACAAGCTTGGTATGACGAACAACAAAGTTGTGGTACATATGCCGGGCGGAGAGCTTCAGGTAGAAGTGGAAGACGACTGGACGGTATATATGACCGGTGACGTGTTCTACGTTGCGAAGCTGACATTGAGCAATGAGTTCATAGAAAAATTAAGAAGCGTATAAGATAGAGATATGATATACTAAGGCATAGGAGGGAAATCCTATGCCTTTAAAATTTGTGTTTGGACCATCAGGGTCAGGAAAATCAAGTTATTTATATCAACATGTCATTCAGGAATCTATGAAATATCCTGAGAGAAATTATATTGTATTGGTGCCGGAGCAATTTACCATGCAGACACAAAAAGATTTGGTGATGATGCATGAGCGCAAAGGAATCATGAATATAGACGTGCTTAGCTTTGCACGTCTTGCTTATCGTGTGTTTGAAGAGACAGGGGGCGGAGGACTCCCTGTTCTGGATGATGAGGGAAAGAATTTGATTCTTCGAAAGATTGCCGGAGATTATGAGAGCGAACTGAAAATGCTTGGCGGACATATGAAGAAGCAGGGATATATCAGTGAAGTAAAGTCAGTGATCTCCGAATTTACTCAATATGATATTGGGGAAGATGAGATTGAGCGCGTGATGGAGTCGGCGGGAGAATCGTCAAGACTTTATTATAAGTTGGCAGATATTCGTCTGCTGTATCGTGGATTTACGGACTATCTTCGGGAGAAATATATTACGAAAGAAGAGCTTCTGGATGTGTTAAGCCGTGAAGTTGAGAAATCAGAGCGGTTAAAAAACAGTACGGTTGTGTTGGATGGATTTACCGGTTTCACACCGGTTCAGGACCGCCTTCTCGGGGAGTTGATGAGACACTGCAGAGAAGTGATCGTAACGGTCACCATGGATCGGCGGGAAAATCCGTATGTCTATGAACACCCGTATCAGCTCTTTGCGTTGAGTAAGCAGATGGTAACCTCACTGCTTCAGATTGCAAAGCAAAATAAAATCCCGGTGGAAGAGTCGGTGGAATTGTATGACCATGTGCCATGGCGTTTTAAGGAGCAGGAAGCCTTGGCATTTCTGGAGAAGCATCTGTTCCGGTACGGAGCAGGAGCATATGAGAAAGAACAGGAACAGGTAAAGCTTCATTTGGCGAAGAATCCAAGGGAAGAAGCGTATGCAGTGGCGGAACAGGTGCGCCGTATGATGCGGGAGGACGGATACCAGCTTCGGGATATCGGTGTAATCGTCAGTGATATGGATGTGTATGCCGATCGTTTGAAACAGGCGTTTATCAAATACGACATTCCGTTTTTTATGGATCATAAGAGAAGTATTTTGCTGAACTCTTTTGTAGAATATATAAGAAGTGTGCTCCACATGGCAGAGCAGAGCTTCAGCTATGAGAGCGTATTCCGGTTTCTGCGCACGAATCTTGCCGGTTTCACTTATGAAGAAATCGATGAGTTGGAAAATTATGTGATCGGTCTGGGAATCAAAGGGTATAAGCATTGGCAGGAGAAGTGGACCCGGAAATTAAAGGGCATGGCTCAGGAAGATCTGGATAAAATGAATCATTATCGGAGACAACTGGTGGAAAAAGTCGATGGCCTGATCTATGTGCTTCGACAGAGACGAAAGACAGTTGCGGATATTACAAGGGCAATTTATGAATTTATGGTGCAGGAAAATCTTCAGGTACGTCTGGCAGAGCAGGAAGAGCTCTTCAAGGCAAAGGGGGAATTAGCGCTTGCCAGGGAATACGCACAGATTTACCGCATTGTGATCGAACTGTTTGACAAATTTGTAGAACTTCTGGGCGATGAAGAGGTGAGCCTAAGTGAATACTGTAAGCTCCTGGACGCAGGACTTGAGGAAGCAAGGGTTGGCGTTATCCCGCCGGAAGTGGATCAGGTTGTGATCGGTGATATGCAGAGGACAAGATTAAAAGACATCAAAGCATTATTATTTGCAGGAGCGAATGACGTGTACCTTCCGGGTGCACTGCTTCGCACCGGTCTTTTGTCGGAGCTTGACAGGGAGAAATTCGCAAGAGAGAAATTAACACTGTCAGCCGGTGGGAAAGAAAAAGCGTATGTACAAAAATTTTATCTGTATCTTAATTTAACAAAGCCGTCCGAGAAGCTTGATATCTATTATAGTAAAGTTTCGGCGGACGGAAAAAGTGTGCGTCCGTCTTATCTGATTCAGGAGCTTCAAAAATTATTCCCGAAGCTTAAGGTCAGAGACGAGGAACGATATTTGAAGGAACAGGAATTGACAGAGAATATCGGATTTGACCGGATGATCCGTGAGTTTGTGCAAAAAAGACATGAGACAGATGGTGCATGGTGTGAACTTTATAGCTGGTATAAGAAAAATCCAAAGTGGCAGGAAAAGGTGGAGCGTTTCTTAGAGGCGGGATATTATCGCAAGCCTTTGGACGCACTGACAGAAGAGGCGGCGAAACGTCTCTATGGGGAAGAATTTGAAACGAGTATTACACGTATGGAGCGGTTCGCAGTATGTGCATTTTCACATTTTCTTACGTATGGGCTCGGACTTCGGGAGCGGGAAGAGTACGATTTTCAGGCGGCGGATCTTGGAAATGTGTGCCACCGTGCACTGGAGCGGTTTTCTTACAAAGTGGAGCGAGAAACAGGAGACTGGCTGAAGCTTACCGAGGAGCAGCGAAATCAGTATGTAGAGGAAAGTGTGGAAGAAGCAATTGCAGATTATGGGAATTCCATTCTTTATAGCTCGTCAAGAAATGCGTATCTGATCGTCCGAATGAAACGAATGTTAGAAAAAACAGTGTGGGCACTTACGAAACAGCTTGCTGCGGGAGATTTTAAACCGTCTGCGTATGAGATGCGTTTTGCTAACGGTAAGATTGACCGGGTAGATACTTGCGAAGACGGAGACTGTATCTATGTGAAAGTGATAGATTATAAGACCGGAAGCAAGAGCTTTGACGTGACCGCTCTTTACCATGGGCTTCAGCTTCAGCTGATGGTCTATATGGATGCAGCGCTTCAGCTGGAGCAGAAAAAACATCCGGAGAAGGAGATTCTTCCGGCAGGCGTATTTTATTATCGGATTCAAGACCCGTTGATCGACCGTCCCAAAGAGGGAGAAGAGCGGGAATCTATTTTGAAAGAATTAAAGCCGGATGGAATGATTTCTCTTGAAAAAGAAGTGCTGGAGCATCTGGATCACTGCATGGTCGGCGAATCATCAGTAATTCCGGTAAAATATAATAAAAACGGAAGTCTCTCGAAGAGCTCAAAAGCGGCGTCTGCACAGGACTTTTATCTTATGATGAAGTATGCGGTCAATAAGGTGGAAGAAATCAGGCAGAAAATCCTGTCCGGTGATGTGAAGGTGAATCCATATCGAAGAGGGACGGAGACAAGCTGTGACTATTGCAGTTATCGTCAGATCTGCGGATTTGATACAAAGATGGAAGGATACCGTTATCGAGAAATCGATGCGATGAGCGTGGACAAAGTTATCCAGGCAATAAAGGGGGAGAGGCAGTCATGAGTGTAACGTGGACTAAGAGCCAGAAGAAAGTAATCGATCTTCGGAAACGGAATATTCTTGTATCCGCAGCGGCAGGTTCCGGTAAGACTGCAGTTCTCGTAGAGCGAATCATCACTATGCTTACCGATGACAAGGAGCCGGTGGATGTAGACCGACTTCTAATCGTTACATTTACAGAAGCCGCGGCAGCAGAGATGAAAGAGAGAATTCGGGGAGCAATTGAGAAGAAGCTTGAAGAAGAGCCGGATAATGAACATCTCAAACAACAGGCAACACTGATCCATAATGCGCGGATTACAACAATCCACAGCTTCTGTTTGTCTGTAATACGCGATCATTTTCCGATGATCGGATTAGATCCGGCATTTCGCATAGGAGAAGAGGGAGAGCTGAAATTGCTCCGCCATGATGTACTGGATGAACTGCTGGAAGAAGAATATACCGAAGGACGTTCGCAGTTTCTAGATTTTGTCAGTGCTTATGGAACCGGGAAGAATGATAAAAAAATTGAAGAACTGATTTTGAAGGTCTACGAATATTCCAGAAGTTATCCGGACGCTCAAGAATGGCTTCGCGAATGTGTGAAGGGCTATGAGTTGGAGAATTTGGATGAACTGGAGGAAAGCCCTTATGTAGATTTGTTGAAAATGTATGTGGAATTGTATCTGGAGGATGCAAGAGCGAGACTTTATCAGGGAATCGAGATCTGTAGGGAAGAATTCGGTCCATATATGTATGAAGATGCGCTGGAAGATGATCTGAGAATGGTGGAGCGCGTTCTGGGAGCAGAGACTTATCAGGGACTGTCAAAGTATATGGGAGATATTTCGTGGATGAAGCTTCCGCCGAACCGGGATAAGACGGTGTCCTCCGATAAAGCAGATCAGGTAAAACTGATTCGGGATGAAGTGAAGGAGCTGATGAAAGACTTAAATCAGCAGTATTTTTATGCAGAGCCGGAGATCATCCTTAAGGATATCAAAGGGTGTCAACCAATGGTCAGAGAGCTGACATCACTGGTGGAAAAATTCGCGGAGCGGTTTGAGGAAAAGAAGCGAACGAAGAACATGATCGACTTCTCCGACATGGAGCAGTATGCCATGAAGATACTGACAGAAAAGACAGAGGGAGGATTCTGTCCGACTGCGGCAGCAGAAGAATATCAAGAGCAGTTTCTGGAGATTATGATCGATGAATATCAGGACAGTAACCTGATTCAGGAAACCATTCTTACCAGTGTGTCCAGATATTCCAGAGGTGAATACAACATTTTCATGGTTGGAGATGTGAAGCAGAGTATTTATCGTTTCCGCCTGTCGAGACCGGAGCTTTTCATGGAGAAATATGACACATACAGTACCGAAGATTCTGACACCCAGAGGATTGATCTTCATAAGAACTTCCGAAGCAGAGCGGAGGTGTTAGAGAGTGTCAATTATATTTTCCGGCAGATTATGACAAGACCTCTTGGCGGGATTGCTTATGATGAAGATGCAGCGCTCTATGTGGGAGCGGATTATCCGGAGGGAACGGATCATGAGACAGAAGTTTATCTTATTGATGCGGTGAAAAGTTCATGGGAAGATCGGAAGCGGGAAGCTCGTGTGGCAGCGTGGAGAATTCATCAACTGATGGAGAATTTTCAAGTGACGGATAAGGCGACAGGAGAACTTCGACCGGTAAAATATTCCGATATTGTAATTCTTACGAGAAGTATGCGAGGATTTGCAGATGTATTTACGGAAGTATTAAATGAAGAAGGAATACCGGCTTATGCAGGTACGAGAGAAGGATATTTTTCTGCGTTGGAGGTCGGGACTATGCTGGATTATCTGCGGGTACTGGATAATCGGAGACAGGACCTTCCGTTGACGGCAGTTCTTCGTTCGCCCATAGGGAGGTGTACAGATGAAGAACTTGCAAAGGTCAAAAGCGAATTCCCAGATGTCAGATTCTTTGAGGCAGTTGAGAAGTATCGGACAGAAGGGGAAGATGAGAACCTTCGAAGGAAGATGGAACAGTGTATGGGCGTGATGGACAGGCTTCGTGAAATTGTTCCGTATACCCCGATGCATGAATTGCTGTTCCGTATTTTGTCAGATACCGGGTATGGAGATTATGTAGCTGCAATGCCGGGCGGCGCGCAGAGGGAAGCGAATATCGAGATGCTCTGTGAAAAGGCGCGGGCTTTTGAAGCTACCAGTTATAAGGGATTGTTTCATTTTGTGCGCTATATTGAAGAATTAAAAAAGTACCATGTGGATTACGGGGAAGCAAATGTAGAAGATGAGCAGTCCGATACGGTAAGGATTATGACGATCCACAAGAGTAAAGGGCTGGAATTCCCGGTTGTGCTCGTGGCGGGAATGGGAAAAGGTTTCAATATGCAGGATGTCAGGAGTAATGTCGTCCTTCATGCCCGGCTTGGAATCGGAATGAACCATGTAGAACTTGAGCAGAGTACGAAAAGCCCGAGCCTGATCAAGAAGGTGATTCAGAAGGAAGAGACGTTGGAGAGTCTGGGAGAAGAATTGCGTGTCTTATATGTAGCGCTCACTCGTGCAAAGGAAAAGCTGATCATTACCGGGACTGTGGAGAATCTGGAAAAGAAGCTGTCGGCATTAGAGCGTGTGAAACATCAGCGGGGCGAAGAGCTGGATTTCTTACAACTTAGTAAGGCGACCAATTATTGGAGCTTTCTCCTTCCGGCGCTTATGAGACTGACCTGTGAGGTGCCGATCAAAGTTCAGGAAATAAGACCGGATGATTTGCTTGGAATAGAGTTGCAGAAAGTGACAAAAGAACGAATGGAACGGGCGGTTCTGGAACAGTGGGATACAGACAGGGTATACGATCTTGAAATGAAAGAAAGATTAAAAGAGCAGTTTGACTATCGCTATCCATATGAGGAAGAGCGAGGGAGAAAGATGAAATTCACTGTTTCAGAATTGAAAAAAAGTATCTATATGAAAGAAACTATGCAGGAAGAAAATGTTCCGGATGGAGAATTCCTGTATGAAGAACCGGAGGTAGTACCTCTTCTTCCGCGCTTTTTACAGGAAGAGGAAGAAAAGGGAGGCGCAGCGCGCGGTACTGCATACCACAGAGTGCTTGAACTTCTTGATTTTACTGAGGAATACGATGCGAAGAGCCTGAAAGAAGCAATAGAAAGCTTCCGGGAACAGGGAAAGATTACGGAAGAGACCAGAAAAATGATCCGTGTTAAAGACTTCCTTAAGTTTTTCGACACATCTGCAAGAAAGCGAATGGCAGAGAGTGCCAGATGCGGGAAATTATATAAAGAACAGCCATTTGTTCTGGGAGTTCCGGCGTCAGAATTGTATGAACAGAAGACCGAAGAATGGATTTTGGTGCAGGGAATTATTGACGTATATTTTGAAGAAGAAGACGGACTTGTTGTGCTGGACTATAAGACTGACAGAGTTTCCGACGAAAAAGAGTTGGTAGATAAGTATCACGCACAGCTTGATTATTATGCAAAAGCGTTAGAGCAGCTCACAGAGAAGAAGGTGAAGGAAAAGCTGATCTACTCCTTTGCGCTGGGAAAGGAAATCAGGCTATGACCGAAGTTCAAGCCGGCTATCTCCTGATAGTCAATGCGGTCGCATTTCTGGTTTTTGGAATCGATAAGAAACTCATATACAAATTCGTGGTGTTGGCTTAAGCCATCCACGGATCTGTATATTCCCCGATAAAATTGTCAACACTTTCTAAAAAGAAAGGGGATCATTGCTGTGGGATCAAATAAACAAAATAAAACAATTAAGCTGGAAGAGTTGACGAAGGAAGAGAAGTTAAAATACGAGATTGCTGAAGAGTTAGGGCTCTTAGATCAAGTGTTAAATGACGGGTGGAAGTCGCTGTCATCTAAGGAAACCGGTCGAATCGGGGGGCTTCTTGCAAGGAAGAAACGGGAAGCATCTAAAAGTAACAAAAATATTACGAATATTAATTAGTATGAACATTTGCTGACAGAGGTTGAAGGTATGGGAACCTTTTGCTATAATCAAAAAACTGAAAAGATGTGTTAGCAGGTGAACATATGAATGATAAGATAAATGTTTTAGGAATAGAGATTGACAATTACACCGCCAAGGAAACGATGAAAAAATCGATTGAGTATCTGACGACAGAACCGGTCAATATGATAGAGGTTGCTACGGTGGATGTATTGATGGACACGAATACAGAGCTTATGCTAAAGGAACAGATGAAGGATTTTGACCTTGTGCTGGCAGGCGACAGAACCGTTCTGGAGGCAGCAGAAGTAAGCGAGAGAAAGCGGCTTCAGGAAACAGATGACAGACTCTATCTGCAAATGTTCTTCCGCTATCTTCACAAGAACCACAAACGGATCTATCTCCTTGTGGAGTCAGAGGAAGAAGGACGGCGGGTCTACGAATATCTGGAACACCAATACAGTGGTATTCAAGTGTGCGGAATGGCGAAGGTTTCCGCGCAGGATCGTGCAGACGATATGCTGGTCAATGCGATCAATGGTGCGGAAGTTGATTGTGTGCTCTCGTTGCTTCCTTCGCCGCTTCGGGAAGATTTCGCGGTAAAGAATAAGAATCTTTTTAATGTCCGGTTGTTTCTGTGCCTTGGAAAAACTATGATTTCGGAGGAGAAGAGAAGATTTGGAAGTCGGAAGATCAGTCAGTTTTTGACGAAAGCATTGTTCAAAAAAGAGATAGAAAAGCAAAAGATAAGAAAATCATAAGAAATATCTTTTGGTTACTATGTACAGATTCGAAAAATGCGTTTTATAGTCAAAAAAGCGAGGAAATCAACAAAAAATTATGATTTCCTCTTTATTTTTTTGTCAAAATATATTAGTATAGGTTCTATAAGTATGCAGTTTTCTAAAAAGTGCTATAATTTTGTTGTGGAAAATGTATATTGCAATGAGTGGAGGAGATGGAATATGATATCTAATCAAATACTTCAAAATACAATTGAAGGATTGAAAGGAATAACTAAGATTGACTTTTGTGTTATGGACACAGAAGGGAAGGTACTTGCAGGCACATTTGCAGAGCAGGTGAATCAGGGAGAAGAGGTTCGTTCGTTTGTAGAATCACCGGCGGACAGTCAGGTTATAAAGGGATATCAGTTTTTTAAGATTTATGATGAGCATCAGTTGGAATATATCCTTTTGGCTGATGGGGACAGAGAAGATGTTTATATGTTGGGAAAGATTGCGGTCTTTCAGATACAGAACCTGCTGGTGGCATATAAAGAACGCTTTGATAAAGATAATTTTATTAAAAATCTTCTGCTCGACAACTTGTTGTTAGTAGATATTTATAATCGTGCCAAAAAATTACATATTGACACAGAAGTCAGACGTGTTATCTTTACTATTGAGACAAAACACGAAAAGGACAGCAGTGCCCTTGACAATGTCCGGTCACTTCTCGGTGGAAGATCCAGAGATTTTGTGACAGCAGTAGATGAAAAGAATATTATAGTAGTGAAAGAGCTGGAAGTGTCCGACGGACACGCCGAACTTGAGAAGATGGCAGAGAATATGTACGAGATTCTCAGGAACGATGGCGAGGAAGAGATCCTGATCGCTTACGGTACAGTGGTAAATGATATCAAGGAAGTGTCGAAATCATACAAGGAAGCAAAGCTTGCGCTTGATGTCGGCAAGATCTTCTTTGGTGAAAAAAGTATCATTGCGTACAGCACATTGGGAATAGGTCGTCTGATCTATCAGCTTCCGATTCCACTCTGCAAAATGTTTATCCGCGAGATTTTTGAGGGAAAATCACCGGATGATTTTGATGAAGAGACGTTAACAACGATTAACAAATTCTTCGAGAACAACCTGAATGTTTCAGAGACATCCAGGCAGCTCTATATCCACCGCAACACGCTGGTGTATCGTCTGGATAAACTTCAGAAAAGTACAGGGCTTGATCTTCGCGTGTTCGAGGATGCGATTACATTTAAGATCGCGCTTATGGTCGTGAAGTACATGAAGTATATGGAGTCGCTGGAATATTAGTAACTTAGGAGGAGCGTATGATTGAATTAAAAGAAGTAACGAAAGAGTACTCAAAAGGGGTTGCAGCTCTGAATGGAATCAATCTTAAGATTGAGCAGGGCGAATTTGTATTTATTGTAGGAGACAGTGGTTCGGGAAAATCAACATTGATCCGTCTGATCATGAAAGAACTGGACCCTACATCGGGAACGATTATTGTAAACGGCAATAATCTGAACCGTATGAAGCATAAAAAGATTGCAATGTACCGCAGAAATTTAGGCGTTGTATTCCAGGATTTCCGTCTGTTAAAAGACAGAAATATTTATGAAAATATTGCGTTTGCACAAAGGGTTACAGAGACGCCTACAAGAGTGATCAAGAAAAAGGTGCCTGCTGCATTGTCGCTTGTCGGGCTGGCGCAGAAATACAAAGCGTATCCGAAGGAATTGTCCGGTGGTGAGCAGCAGAGAGTTGCGATTGCAAGAGCCATTGTAAATGAGCCGGCGATTCTCCTGGCAGATGAGCCTACCGGTAACCTTGATCCGACAAACTCATGGGAGATTATGAAGCTGTTGGAAGAAGCCAACGACAGAGGAACAACCGTTGTTGTTGTTACACATAACCAGGAGATTGTAAACGAGATGAAAAAGCGCGTTGTGACAATGAAAAAGGGAGTCATTGTCAGCGATGAGAAAAAAGGTGGGTATAATAATGAGGATTAGTACATTTGGATATTCGATGAAACAAGGGGTAAAGAATATCGGGAGAAATAAAATGTTTTCCATTGCGTCCATTGCGACTATGGCGGCATGTATTTTTCTGTTTGGTCTTTTTTACTCCATTATCGTGAATTTTAACTATATTGTGGAAAAAGCTGAGGAAGGTGTTGCAATCACTGTATTATTCGATGAGGACACCACCAAGGAGGAGAAAGAAGCCATCGGAGAAAAGCTTGAAAAAGCAGATGGAGTTTTGAAGATTAATTATGTAAGTGCAGAAGAAGCATGGGAAAGCTTCCAGGAAGAATATTTTAAGGGCTCAGAAGAAGCAGCAGAGGGATTCAAAAACGATAATCCGCTTGCAAATTCTGATAACTATGAAGTGTATATGTCCGATGTATCCAAGCAGAAAGACGTAGTTAGTTATGCAGAAAGTCTGGAAGGGGTGCGTAAGGTCAATAAGTCTGATGTTGTTGCTAAGACGCTTACCAGTGTCAATAAGCTGGTCGGTTATGTATCTGTAGCAATTATTGTCATTCTTCTTGCTGTGTCTATTTTCCTGATCAGCAATACCGTTACCATGGGTATTACAGTAAGGCGTGAGGAAATTGCGATCATGAAGTATATTGGTGCGAAGGATGGCTTCGTCCGCGCTCCGTTCGTATTTGAAGGTCTGCTCATTGGCCTTGTGGGAGCGATCATCCCGCTTGTAATGCTGTACTTTATGTATGACAAGGCAGTGGCTTATATAATGACAAGATTCAGTCTTCTAAATAATATTATCGACTTCCTTCCGGTTATGCAGGTGTATAAGACATTACTTCCGGTAGGAATCGCGCTTGGTGTAGGAATCGGTTTTGTAGGAAGTTTCTTTACAATCCGCAAGCATTTAAAAGTATAATTGCACAGAAAGAAAAGATGATATAGATCAGGGGTATAATTTATAACATCAGGGGGTATGAATGATGCGAAAGAGAAGAGTTGTAAGTCTTATGCTTGTTATGGTTCTGTGTATGGGGATGACCTTTCAGGCACAGGCTGCTAATCTGAGTGATGCCAAGAAAAAGGCGGAAGAGCTGGAATCGAAAAAGGAGGCTGCCCAGTCTGAAAAAGATTCGCTGTCCACACAGCTGGAAGGAATCTTGACTGAGTCTGCAGAATTAGAGAAGCAGATTGCAGAGAAGGAAGAGGAATTAGCACAGAAAGAAGATGAATTGATCGAGGCTCAGATTGATGAGAATAATCAATATGAGGACATGAAGAAACGGATCAAATACATGTACGAGAACGGTAACGCTGAATTTATGGAGATTCTGTTCCAGTCAGAAACGTTAAGTGATTTTCTGAATAATGCAGAGTATATTTCTACCATTTCAGAGTATGACAGAGATATGCTGGTAGAGTTCCAGAAGATTGTCAAGACCGTTGAAGAACAGGAACAGGCAATCCAAGAAGAGTACGATGAGATGGAAACGATGCAGAACGAACTCGTAGAGAAGCAGAATACCGTACAACAGCTGATTGATACGAAGAGTGATGAGATCAGTGACATCGACAGTGAGATCGCTGCAAATAAAGACGAGATTGCCAAGCTGGAAGCGGCAGCGGCAGATGCGGCAAGAAAACAGCAGGAGAAGAATTCAAGTATATCTCCGAACGCAGGAGCTTCTGTTGTGTCAGGAAACGGAATGTTTACTCATCCATGTCCGGGTTACAGTCGTATCTCCAGTTACTTTGGATATCGTGAACAGCCGCTTGCAGGAGCAAGTACCAACCATAAGGGGATGGACTTTGCTGCGCCACAGGGAACGCCGATCTATGCGGCTGCAGCCGGAACAGTTACTTCTTCGGGCTATAGTGGCAAGGCAGGAAAGAGAATCGTGATCAACCACGGGAATGGCCTTGTAACCATCTACATGCATTGCCACACATTATATGTGAGTGCAGGAACAAAGGTAAGCAAGGGGCAGAACATTGCGGCAGTTGGAACGACCGGTAACTCCACAGGAAATCATCTGCATTTCCAGGTGAACTTAAATGGTACACCGGTAAACCCATTAAAGTATTTGTAGAATAGGACTTGAAATCGTGAAAAATAAAAAAAGGTTTTTACAAGGGGCGCTGACAGGCGCCCTTGTAACATTATTGGGAATCAGCCTTGTGTCCTGCGGGGTACTTGGGTATAAAAATGTTGTATCAAGAGAAGAAAAGCGAAAACTGTCAGAGCTTGACAGTCTCATAGAAAGTGATTATTTGGGTGATGTGGATGAAGATGCCCTAAAAGAAGGTTTGTACAAAGGCTATCTGGAAGCACTTGGTGATCCGTATTCGGAATATTATGATGCTGAGGAGACTGAGAAGTTCAATGAAAATATGAGCGGTGAGTTCAGCGGGATCGGCGTAGTCATGAGTCAGGATCAGAAGAGCGGTCTTGTGACTATGGTGCAGATTTATAAAGAGTCACCGGCAGCGAAGGCAGGCTTGAAGGAAGGCGATATTCTCTTTCAAGTTAAAGGGAAAGATATCTCCGGTAAGAAGCTGGAAGAGATCGTGACAGAGATCAAAGGAGAAAAAGGTACGGAAGTGGAGATCACGGTATTGCGCGGGGCAGACGGAGAGAAAGTTACGACTTCCGTTGTCCGGGATACCATTGAAGTTCAGACCGTAGAGTATGAGATGATGGAAGATCAAATCGGATATCTGGCTGTATCAGAATTTGACTCCGTCACATATGAGCAGTATCAAACAGCGCTTAAAGATCTGGAAGCACAAGGGATGAAAGGGCTTGTGATAGATCTTCGCAATAATCCGGGCGGAAATCTTGATATTGTGTGCGAGATGCTGGATCTGATTCTTCCGAAAGGTCTTCTTGTCTATACAGAAGATAAAAATGGGGAAAAACAGGAATACACATCCGATGCAGACTATGAATACGATGTGCCTATGACTGTCCTGATCAATGGGAACAGTGCAAGTGCTTCGGAAATTTTTGCCGGTGCTGTGCAAGATTATGAGAAGGCAGATATCGTGGGGACAACAAGCTATGGAAAAGGTGTTGTACAATCTGTCTATGCCTTGAAAGATGGAACTTGTGTGAAGCTTACGGTGGCAGAATATTTTACACCGAAGGGAAGAAGCATCAACGGCAAAGGAATCAAGCCGGATGTAGAAGTAGAGTACGAATACAACGAGGAAGAGCCGGAAGCGGATAATCAACTGGAACGTGCGGTTGAAGTGTTGAAACAGAAAATGTAAGGAACAGTTTTGTTTGTAAAAATTGAAAATAAGTTAAAAAGGAATGTCGGTTTGACATTCCTTTTTGTATTGCCTTGTGATAAAATAAATGTAGTATGGAATTTTATGCCGAGTTTTATGTAAGGCGGAAAGGATTGAAAATATGACGATATTGATCAAACATGGACATGTAGTTGATCCGCATACGAAACAGGATGGATGTTTTGACGTTCTCGTTGAAAATGAGAAGATTAAAGAGGTAGCAGAACATATTGATGTGTCAGCTGACACAGTGCTTGATGCAAAAGGCTGCTATGTAATGCCGGGATTTATCGATCTTCATGTACACTTGAGAGATCCGGGACTGGAATATAAAGAGACGCTTGAGACAGGTGGAAAGGCAGCGGTAAGAGGCGGCGTAACAACCGTGTGCGCTATGCCAAATACAAAACCGGTGATCGATCAAGGGCAAAAGGTTGCGGATGTTCATAAGAGAGCAGCAGAGGAATCTCTGACACATGTGATACAGCTTGGCGCAGTGACGGTCGGACAGAAAGGGGAAGAACTTGCAGACATTAAGGGAATGGCAGAAGCCGGATGTCATGCCATCAGTGAAGATGGAAAATCTGTGATGAACGCTTCTCTTTACCGAAAAGGGATGAAGCTTGCCAAAGAAGCCGGAATCAGCGTGTTTGCACACTGCGAAGACATTTCCATGGTGGAAGGCGGCGTTATGAATGCGGATGAAAATGCCAAGAGATTGGGCTTGAAAGGTATTACAAATTCTGTGGAAGATGTGATCGTTGCAAGAGACATTTTGCTTGCCAAAGAAACAGGTGTAAAGCTGCATTTATGTCATTGTTCTACAGCAGACAGTGTGAAAATGATCGCGCTTGCCAAGGAGGCAGGGCTTCCGGTGACCGGAGAAGTATGCCCGCACCATTTTATTTTGACATCGGATGACATTAAAGAGGATGACGGAAATTATAAAATGAATCCTCCGCTTCGAAGTAAAGAAGATGTGGAAGCTTTGAAGGAAGGATTGAAAAACGGTACGATGGATGTGATTTCCACTGACCATGCACCCCATGCGAAAGAAGAGAAAAACCGTTCCATTTCGCAGGCGGCATTTGGAATCGTAGGTCTGGAAACTTCTGCGGCATTGACTTACACCGAACTTGTGAAGACGGGATACTTAAGCGTAATGGGAATGGCAGAGAAAATGAGTTATAATCCGGCGAAAGTATTGGGCCTTGAAGATAAAGGTTCTGTATCAGAAGGTATGATGGCAGACCTTGTTATTTTCGATCCGAACAAACAGTATAAGATTGATAAGAGTACCTTTGCATCCAAAGGAAAGAATACACCATTTGACGGATACGAAGTATGCGGAGAAGTTGCATATACACTTGTAGATGGAAAAATTGTATATGATCGTAACAAATAAAAAGAAGAGTGAGAAAGGTTAGGGAGGAAGAATACAATGATCAACAAATTAGTAGAAAACATTAAGAAGACAGGAGCGCCTATCGTAGTAGGATTAGATCCGATGTTGAACTATATTCCGAAACAGGTACAGAAGAAAGCATTTGCCGAGTACGGAGAGACACTGGAAGGCGCTGCAGAGGCAATCTGGCAGTTTAATAAAGAAATCGTAGACAAAACTTATGACCTCATTCCGGCAGTGAAGCCGCAGATTGCTATGTACGAACAGTTTGGACTTCCAGGATTAGAGGCATTTAAAAAGACTGTAGATTACTGTAAAGAGAAAGGGCTCGTTGTAATCGGAGATATCAAACGAGGAGATATCGGTTCCACATCCGCTGCATACGCAGTAGGACATCTTGGTAAAGTTCAAGTGGGAAGTAAGACCTATGTGCCATTTGATGAAGATTTCGTAACGGTAAATCCTTACCTTGGTTCCGATGGAGTAAATCCTTTCCTTGATGTTTGTAAAGAAGAGAAAAAGGGAATTTTCGTGCTTGTAAAAACATCCAATCCATCCAGCGGTGAATTTCAGGATCAGCTTGTTGATGGAAGACCGTTGTACGAATTGGTAGGAGAGAAAGTAGCAGCATGGGGCGAGCAGCACATGGGAACTGACTACAGCTATGTAGGAGCAGTCGTAGGGGCAACTTATCCGGAAATGGGAAAAGTGCTTCGTAAAGTCATGCCAAAAGCGTATATTCTCGTACCGGGCTACGGCGCACAGGGCGGAAAAGGAAAAGACCTTGTACACTTCTTCAACGAAGACGGATTAGGTGCAATCGTAAATTCATCAAGAGGAATCATTGCAGCATACAAACAAGAAAAATACGCAGCGATAGGTGCAGAAAACTTCGGAGACGCATCAAGAGCAGCAGTAGAAGACATGATCGCTGATATCCGCGGAGCGTTGGAAAGCAGTAAATAAAATGTTAAAAAATTAACTGGGGACGTAGCAAAGTGCAAAAAGTCTACGTCCCAAAAGGAGATTATCATGGCAGAAAAGAAGAAAGAGCAGGCACTTGTTGTCTCTCAGAAGATGCTGGCAGAAGGCATTTTCAGTATGTGGATTAAAACAGAGGCGGCAGCAGATGCAAAGCCGGGTCAGTTTATTTCTATGTATACGAACGATGGAAGCAAGCTGCTTCCGCGCCCGATCAGTATCTGCGAGATTGACAGAGAAGAAGGAATGTTAAGAGTTGTGTACCGTGTGACGGGTGAAAATACAGGAACGGAGCAATTTTCTAAGATGGAAGCCGGCGATACGGTTCCGGTGATCGGTCCTCTTGGAAATGGTTTCCCTGTAGAGAAAGCAAAGGGTAAGAAAGTCTTTCTTATGGGCGGCGGTATCGGTGTTCCGCCGATTCTGGAACTTGCAAAGGAAATGGATTGTGAGAAGAAGCAGATCGTGGTTGGATATCGGGATGCTCAGACATTCTTGAAGGAAGAGTTTGAAGAAAATGGAGAGCTGTACATTTCCACAGAAGACGGAAGCGTGGGTACAAAAGGAAATGTTATGGATGCCATCAAAGAGCAAGGTTTAGAAGCTGACATGATCTATGCGTGTGGTCCGACTCCTATGCTTCGCGCTATTAAGGCTTATGCTGAGGAAAATGAAATTGAGTGCTACATTTCTCTGGAAGAGAGAATGGCATGTGGAATCGGCGCATGTCTCGCCTGTGTTTGCAAGAGCAAAGAAAAAGACGGTCACAGCAATGTACACAATAAACGGGTATGCAAGGACGGTCCGGTATTCTTATCAACGGAGGTGGAAATCTAATGAGTACGAAGAAACAGAATTCCGTGGATATGAGTGTAAACATCGCAGGAGTAGAGTGGAAGAATCCGGTGACAGTTGCATCGGGGACATTTGGTTCCGGTGAAGAATTTTCTGAATTTGTAGATTTAAACAAATTGGGGGCAGTGACAACAAAAGGTGTAGCAAATGTTCCTTGGGCAGGAAATCCCACACCGAGAGTTGCAGAAGTGTACGGTGGAATGATGAATGCCATTGGCTTGCAGAATCCGGGAATTGATCTCTTCTGTGAAAGAGACATCCCTTTTCTGAAGAAATATGATACGAAGATCATTGTAAATGTATGCGGTCATGCACCGGAAGAATATTTGGCAGTTGTGGAACGGTTGGCAGATGAGCCCATCGATATGATGGAAATCAATATTTCCTGTCCAAATGTAAATGCAGGCTTCCTTGCATTCGGTCAAGATGCTCGTCACGTAGAAGAGTTGACAAGCCAGATCAAAAAACTTGCAAAACAGCCGGTGATCATGAAACTGACGCCAAACGTGACAGATGTGACGGAAATTGCAAGAGCTGCAGAGGCAGGCGGAGCAGACGCAGTGTCTTTGATCAATACATTAACTGGAATGAAGATTGATATTAACCGCAAGACATTTGCACTGGCAAATAAGACAGGAGGCGTGTCAGGACCAATCGTGAAACCAATTGCTGTCCGCATGGTATATCAAGTGGCGCAGGCAGTCAACATTCCAATCATTGGAATGGGCGGTATTTCCAGTGCAGAAGATGCGATTGAATTCCTGCTGGCAGGAGCAAGCGCAGTATCTGTAGGAACTGCGAATTTCCATGATCCTGCAACAACGCTGAAAGTCATTGACGGTATTGAGGCTTATATGAAGAAAAACGGTTTTGAGCATGTTTCAGACATGGTTGGAATTGTGAAATAAAGTTCTTATAAAAATAAAAAACGGGAATCATGTGCAAAACGTGATCCTCGTTTTTTTTAGTAAGTGTTTCTTTTAAATGAATTTGAATAAAATCGATTCCACTTTATGAATGTGGTTTGTAATTACTTCTTGCAACTCTCTTTGTTGAAGTTACATTTCCATTTTCATCATAATATTTACGGTAAGTTTCTGCACTCATTTCACCGGTCTTTTTAATCTCTACTTCGATTTTTTTCTTATCAGAAGCAGCTCCCAGAATCTTGAAATTGATCGTTCCGCCACTGTAAGATGCAGAGATTTTAATCGGATAAGAGAAATTATTTTTGAATTTAAATTCCGGTCCGCCCCATGATACTGTTGCATCCATACCCATTGGAAGGTAGGAAACCGGCATGGAGTGATTGGCGCGGGTAACGATTTCAAGGTCCGTGTGAAGGACGGCTGCGAATAAAGTAGAAGAGACCTGACAAATACCGCCGCCTAATTGCTCTACCACTTCTCCGTCGGAGTAAGCGCCGGCAGGCTGATAACCTTTATCTGCGGTACGTTCACCCAGTACGTCATTGTAGGAGAAGGTTTCTCCGGGCAGCAGGATCACTCCGTTACAAGACTGAACTGCAAGAGAGATATTTGTTCTTCGCCCTTCGCTTCCGCCTCCGGTTGTAGAGTAGCTGGCAAGCTCTGTGGTAAATAGATTGCTCTTAAGTTTTTCGGTAGTAACTTCCGGTTCTTCAACTGAAAGTGGAATCTCAATCTCGCCGCCTAGTTCGCAGGCATCATATTTGCTTTGCGCTTCTTTGACATCAAAAGAAATGGTGTTCTGTGATGGGACAACCTCATAGTTATTCGATTTGTCCAAAGTCGCGTTCTTCTTTTCTTTGTGAATTTCGTCATATACTTTTTGGAAATCCACATCCTGTGGACCTTTTTCTGTCATTGGGCAGGTGATAGAACTGGAATAGTCATGGTTATCTACTGCTTTTATAATCTGTTTCTCCAATGTTTCCCAGTCAGCGCCCTCTTTATTGATACCTTTGTGGATCACAAGCGCTGTGTCAGTCACTTCCCATGTAGTCTCCGATGCCGGATCTCTCTGAGGGAGCCCAGATTCGGCAATGGAATCAGTCAGTGTTTTGGCTGATTTTGAAACAGGATATACAGTGACCTCTTTTTCCTTGCCATAAAGCGTCTTTGATAATACCCAGTCAATGCCACGCAGCAGAAAGCCACGGTGTCCCAGCTTGTAGACTTTATCAACATCTTTTGAAACGTTATAGTCAAGAACCGGAGTAATATTTACTTTGTAAGTTTCACTATTATACTGAACGGTTAAAGTTGTGTCTTTGTATTTCTTTTCTAAATTTTTCGCAAGAGCATCTGTCGCCTCTTTTTTGGTCATTCCTTTTAGAGAAATTCCATTGGCAGTCACATTTTTCCAGATGACTTTGCTGTCAAGTTCGAAACATGCAAGACAATAAAGTGCAATTAGTATAGCGAAAATACTACAGATTATAATCGTACGTTCTACTTTTTTCTTATGCCGCAGTTTGATTTTTTGAGTTAAGTTTCTTTTTTTCATATGTATACAAATCCCCTATTAATAAAAACCCTTATGTATCTTTTGAACTCTGCTATTATACTCCAAAAATGAAAAAGGGGAAAGTGAATTAACAAAAAATATATAATACTTAAAAATTTTTTAAAAATTATATTGTTAGTGAACGGATACAGGTTGACATCTGCTTTGAAATTCAGCAGAATAAATAACAGACAAATGATGATTGGTATTGGAGGAAATCGGAACTTATGGCGGTAGAGAAGGTAAAAGAATATTTGAGGACATATCATATGGAAGAAAGGATTTTGGAGTTTGATGTATCAAGCGCTACGGTAGAGCTTGCTGCTCAGGCGGTTGGATGTGAGCCGGAGCGGATTGCCAAAACCATGTCCTTTTTGGTAAATGAAGAGGTGATTTTAATTGTAACAGCGGGAAATGTAAAAATAGACAATAAGAAATATAAACAATACTTTCACGCAAAAGCGAAAATGATTCCTTTTGAAGAAGTGGAAGAATATATCGGTCATGCGCCGGGCGGAGTATGCCCGTTTGCAGTGAAAGAAGGTGTCCGCACTTATCTCGATGAATCGCTGAAAAGATTCGAAACAGTATATCCGGCGGCGGGAAGCGCCAACAGTGCGGTGAGATTAACCCCGCAGGAATTGGAGCAGTGCATAGAAAATGTGACATGGATTGATGTGTGCAAATAATCTTGAAACTTGTGATAATCCTGTGCGTTCAGAAAACATATTGACAAATATGGAGTGTATGTTAGAATGGATTCAATAAATAGAAAGGGCACATTCGTGTAAGGTGAAGAAATGATTAATAGATAATTTTTTAAGTAACACACAAAAGTAAGAGGTAAATGCTGTAATGGACAGCTTTGTTTGTGTACGCTTAATCAAATTATCTTTCATCATTCTTTTATACTATTTGACGGGTGTTCTGTGTCAATTGTATAGTTAAGTGTTGTGATGTAAGGCTTTTTTGCGTATGCAAAAGAGCCTTTTTCTTTGCAGCAAACAGGTTTAAATAAAGGGGGATTTTGAAATGTCAATGATTCGGATTGAAAATCTTACATTCTATTATCCATCAAGCGTTGATCCGGTTTTTGAAAATGCAAACTTTCAAATTGATACAGAATGGAACCTTGGCTTTGTTGGAAGAAATGGACAAGGAAAAACAACTTTGTTGAAAATATTACTTGGGGAATATGAATATAGCGGAAGAATAATAAGTTCTGTGTTGTTTGACTATTTTCCATTTCCTGTTTCAGATAAGACACAAATTACAGACGAGATTCTGGCTGAAATCTGTCCAAACGCTCCGAAATGGGAGCTGATGCGAGAATTATCTTATCTTAAAGTGGAAGAAGACGTGTTGTGGCGTCCGTTTGAAACATTATCAAATGGAGAGCAGACCAAGGTACTGCTTGCGGCTCTTTTCCTGAAAGAGGGAAATTTTCTTCTAATCGATGAACCGACAAATCATTTGGATGTTTGTGCACGTAGACAGGTTGCCGATTATCTGAAAAAGAAAAAAGGTTTTCTTCTTGTGTCTCACGATCGATATCTTTTGGATGAGTGTACAGATCATATTTTGTCGTTGAATCGGGCAGATATCGAGGTGCAAAGCGGGAACTTCTCGTCGTGGCTGGAAAATTTTGAAAGACAGCAGAAATTTGAACGGAATCAAAACGAACGGTTGCGGAAAGATATCCGGCGCCTAAAGGAATCAGCAAAACAGTCTGAAGGCTGGTCGAATAAAGTAGAGGCATCAAAAAGAGGAGCGGCGGATAAAGGATATGTGGGACATAAAGCGGCAAAAATGATGAAACGTTCCAAAGTAGCCCAAGCAAGGCAGGAAAAAGCGCTTATGGAGAAATCAAAATTACTTAAAAATGAAGAGTCTGTAGACTCGTTAAAACTAAACCCGCTTATTTATCATAGTAATACGCTTGTTTCTTTTTCAGATACAGCGATCATTTACGATCATAACCAGTTTTGTGATCCGGTAACTTTTAAGGTGGAGCGAGGAGAAAGAGTAATCATCGATGGAAAGAATGGGAGTGGAAAAAGCAGTCTATTAAAATTATTGCTGAAATATCCCATCGAGCATACCGGGAAGGTGGAACTAGGTTCGGGAGTGATTATTTCTTATGTGCCGCAGGATACTTCTTATTTAGAGGGGACGTTGACGGAATTTGCCGACCAATATAAGTTAGAGGCAGGTCTATTCAAAGCGGTACTTAGGAAAATGGACTTTGAGCGAATACAGTTTGAAAAGGACATGAGCGAATTTTCAGAAGGTCAGAAGAAAAAAGTGTTGCTTGCCAAAAGCTTATGCGAACTTGCGCATTTATATGTGTGGGACGAACCATTGAATTATATCGATGTGTATTCAAGAATGCAGATGGAAGAGCTGATCAAAGAATTTGCCCCCACGATGCTGCTGGTTGAGCATGACGTGACTTTCAGAGATCAGATCGCGACGAAGATTGTAGAAGTGTAACGTAAAATGTTTGTGAATATGTTTACAGTAAAATATGAGATACAAGTATGAAATACTGCTTTAGAAAAGATCAAAAAAGGTATCTTGTCAGACAAGAAAAATTTACAGATGGTATTAGGAATGTTAAAATATAGGAAGGATATCAAAGGCGAGAAGGAGAACGGAGGAATGATTATTTACCTCATGAGCCGGAAGTTGACAGACCTATGTTGGCTTATGTTAAAGGAGAGAAATATTCTTTGGCTGTTGATGCGAGCTACTCGTTCTGCCATGTCAAAGATTTTTATGAAGCAATCAAAGGACAGTCATTATATTGATGTTTTGGAGAAAGAAGATTTGTTATATTATTTGGAAAGCGTTATTTAACAGAGAAAGAAGGAGTTTACATGAAATTGATTGGCAGTAGAAAGTTGACGTGGGTGATTTGTGGCACAGGTGTATTATTGGCGTTGGCAGGTGTTGTATTTTTGCCGCAAATGATCCCGGTGCATTTTGCAAATGGAATAGCGGACGATTTTGAAAATAAAATAGAAATCTTCTTTCTTGATACATTCAAAAAGTTTTTTGACAGATGTACAATATAATCTAATGACAGATGGAGTCCTTGGAATTGCTTTGTTAGAGGAAATTTATGTCATTTACGCTTCGTTTGCTTAAAAATAAGCTTCCTGTATAATTCAAAGTGTAGAAAATAAATGATTTTACAAAAATAGAT